>NZ_AP025493.1:1345670-2018505 GCF_024347515.1 Vibrio gigantis | reverse complement strand
TCAACAGAACACCTGTTCACGCAACGATTACGTTACCCCATTTAGGTTCAACCGACTGTTATGTCGTGCACTTCAAATCACAACGTCCAACAGAACCAAAGGCAGAACCTGTCGATGCAGACAACGCCCAGCAAGGTGAAAAACCACAAAGTGACACGCTCATTCGCTTCCACCAAGAACAACTTGGCTCTTGGCTATCAAGTGTCCAACGCGGTCTAGAAGCTCAGATGTTGCATCAATACATCACCAATCAACGCCATCTGACTGATCAACCTGTCGTATTGATGGGTGACTTTAATAAGCCTCTGTTTAATGATGAATTTAAAGGGCTGTTGAGTTACTCAATCAACAGAGACGAAAACAGTAAGCATTGGCTGTCCCACTTTCGCTTAAAAGACAGTTGGGATCTTTATCATCAACTGCACGAAGAAGACTTGCTTGAGCAGCGTAAACCAACCCATTACTACGGCGCTTCGGGGTCTGTACTCGACTACATTTTGATGTCGAACGAGTTCGATTGTCAGAATTCTTCAAGCCTAATGGAGATCTCTAGCTACACAGTGTTAGACCATCACCTAATTAATCCAAGCTTCGAACACGACCAATTCAGTACGGACCATGCCATCGTTGCTGTAACCGCCCATATTCGTGAAGCTTAACTGCCGGATTACGGTTCGCTTTAATCAAACGTTTCGTCCGATCTCGATATAAAAAAGCCGCAGTTAAATACTGCGGCTTTCCACTTTAGCCAAACGGGTTGAGCCAACCGACGCCCCATTTAGAACCGATTTACCGTTGAGCAAAGTGCGAAACTTAGAATGTGTACATTGCGCCTAGGTAGAACGAGTCCAAAACAATGGTTTTTTCTGTCTTGTGGCCGTTGTCGTAATCTTCGATGTCAAAAGCATCAGCTTCGTATGCTAGGCGAAAGCTCAACGAAGACATTGCAGGTGGCGTATATTCAACACCAACCCCCATACGGATGCCATCTCCCGAATCATCAAAACCATTTCCTGAAGGGCGAGAGCCATCTGCAAACTTCATGTCTAGATCAACGCTCGATAAGCCAATAGTACCAAATGGACGAACACCATTATCAAACGTGTAGCCAAGGTTAGCCGTTACCGAAAAGATCTGAGGTGTCCAAGTGAAGCCATCGTTTCGACCTGGAGATTTAGCAACTACATCGCCAAAGTCCGTGTATTGCGCTTCAATAGCGACGATTCGATTAAATTTGTAACCTGCAATCAAACGATAGGTGTTGTCTTCTGCTTCAAAACTAACTGGGACACTTACAGAATCAAACATGCCACCGTCGTCTACACCAGATGTACCAATTGCGCCGCCTAGATAGAAACCACTGTCTGCAGCCATTACGTTGTTTGCTGCAAATGCTGACATCATCGCGATGCTTAGAATAAATTTGTTGTTCATTACTGCTTGACCTTACTTAGTGCAAATCAAGATTGTTACGCCTTCCTATGCTGCACAATCTTGTTAGAGTTATCCGACACCCCGTCGAATTGGCAAGCAGGTTAATCTCACAGAAGACAAAAAAATAAATAAAAATATAATCACTTTGTAACTTCAGCCAACACAACCAGTAAAAACCTATTAACTCACTGAATAAGCGAGAAATAAAAAACTAGCAGTTCAACATTAAGCTTCCCCTCTAATTTTCAAACCATCCCATTTTTAGATTTTATTCTCGTGAGCTTACGCAGGCTTACTTTCAAGCGTGGTGTGATTTTGCATAATCCTGCGCTTTGACCACTCTCCACCATTCAGAATAAAACGAATAGAAAACACGATGAACCACACAATAGACTTCAACGGCTTAACCATTGATATCGACTCTCGAACAATTACCAATCAACAAGGAAACAAAATCATCTTGCGCCCTCACCTATTAGCAGTGCTCTGCTTACTGATGGAAAACGTGGGAAGGCCAATTTCAAGAGAGCATATTGTTGATGTCTGTTGGGACGGGCATCTCTCGTCACCTCACGCCCTTGCAAACGTCGTCTATAACCTACGCAATGTCTTTGTGCGATTGAGAACAACAAATGTCCAGATACTAACCATCAGCAAGTTTGGCTATGTGCTATCAATTGAACCCACGTAGCCCAATTTATGCAATCAATAGCGTTGACTGAGATCACCAAAAAACACCCCATCGAAACGTTTCGATGATCGTTATCACACTCTAAAACAATCAAACGTGCAAATGATAAATCAGACACTATTATCACTATCGAAACGTTTCGATGGCTTTTCTTGAGTTGTTCTCAACCCATCAAGCGTTATTTTTCGATAGGTCGTGATATGAAAAAAAGTACTCTAATAAACTCTGAACTCTCTTACTTAGTGGCGACTCTTGGCCACACAGACGAAATCACGATTTGTGACGCGGGTTTACCGATTCCAGACCACGTAACTCGCATTGATCTTGCACTAACTCATGGTGTACCGAGCTTTCAACAAACAGTAAAAACCCTATTAGATGAATCTCAAATTGAAGGCGTTGTGATTGCAGAAGAGTTTGCGAAAGTAAGCCCAGAACACCACGCAGCACTGATTGACTTGATCAAGACAGAAGAAGTTCGTTGTGGCAAATCGCTTTCGATTACTTACATCACTCATGAAGAGTTTAAGCAACGCACACACGAAAGCCGCGCAGTGATTCGCACCGGCGAATGCACGCCATACGCAAATGTTATTTTCCAAGCTGGCGTAACGTTTTAACTCAAGCTCAGTGTTTGAGCCTAAGCGTAACGACAGTCAGTGCTAGCACTGAACCAAACACAGACACAACCAAATACAACTGGCCCCGAGTAAAGGAACCGACATGACTCAAGCCATTTTAGAACTTAGCTCAATTGAGAAAGCCTTCCCTGGTGTGAAAGCACTGGATAAGGCCAGCCTCAACGTTTATCCAGGACGCGTAATGGCGTTAATGGGTGAAAACGGTGCGGGTAAATCAACACTCATGAAAGTGCTTACGGGTATCTATCACTTGGACGGCGGTACTATCGCCTACCAAGGAAAACCTGCAGCATTTAAAGGGCCGCGTGATTCTCAACAAGCTGGCATTAGCATCATTCACCAAGAACTGAATCTAATCCCTGAGTTAACCATCGCCGAGAACATCTTCTTAGGTCGTGAGATCACGAGCACCATGGGTCGCATCTTGTGGAACGAGATGTATCAAGAAGCCGACAAGCTACTGAAACGCCTAAATGTGAAACACAGTTCGAAAACACCTTTAGGGCAACTGAGTCTTGGTGAGCAACAAATGGTAGAGATCGCGAAAGCCCTATCGTTTGAGTCTAAGGTCATCATCATGGATGAGCCGACCGATGCGCTAACCGATACCGAAACTGAATCTCTGTTTAAGGTCATTAACGAATTGCGTTCTGAAGGCTGTGGCATTGTTTACATCTCTCACCGTTTGAAAGAGATCTTTGAGATTTGTGACGACATCACCGTACTTCGTGACGGTAAGTTCATCGGTCAGTGTGAAGTAAAAGACACCGACGAAGATGGCCTGATTGAAATGATGGTTGGCCGTAAGCTAGACGAACAATATCCACGTATCGGACAAAGCCACGGTGAAACCTGCCTTGAGGTCATCGGCTTGACCGGTTCTGGTGTTCACGATGTGAGCTTTACGCTAAAACGCGGTGAAATCCTGGGAGTATCAGGACTGATGGGCGCAGGTCGTACCGAACTGATGAAGGTGATTTACGGTGCACTTCCAAGTGAGCGTGGCGTCATCAACCTAGAAAACAAAACCATCAACCCTGTCAGCCCGAGAGATGGCTTGGCCAATGGCATTGCTTACATCTCTGAAGATCGTAAAGGCGATGGCTTAGTTCTCGGCCTTTCAGTAAAAGAAAACATGTCGCTATGTTCACTTGACCTACTAACTAAAAGCGGTCAAATCCAACATAAAGACGAAGTGATCGCGGTGGATGACTTCATCAAGCTATTCAACATCAAAACCCCAACTCGCGAGCAAATTATTGGCAACCTTTCTGGTGGTAACCAGCAGAAAGTGGCTATCGCTAAGGGATTGATGACCAAACCAAAAGTACTGATTCTCGACGAGCCAACGCGTGGTGTCGATGTCGGTGCCAAGAAAGAGATTTACCAACTCATTAATAAATTTAAAGCCGACGGCATGAGCATTATTTTAGTCTCATCTGAAATGCCAGAAGTGTTAGGAATGAGTGACCGCATCATGGTGATGCATGAAGGCCGTGTAAGCGGTGAATTTGATGCTAAAGAAGCAAACCAAGAATTATTACTGGCGTGTGCGGTCGGTAAAAAGATCAACGAGGACGCAGCATGAGTACTAAAACCATGAGCAAAACAACTGAAGCTCCAAAGAAAAAACCGTTAATCAGCAAAGAGTGGCTGATTGATCAAAAGTCATTGATTGCTTTGATCTTCCTGATTGTTGTCGTTTCTTTCTTAAACCCGAACTTCTTTACTGTCGATAACATCCTGAACATTCTGCGCCAAACCTCGGTTAACGCAATCATCGCAGTAGGTATGACGCTGGTTATCTTAACCGCGGGTATCGACTTGAGTGTTGGTTCTGTACTGGCGCTTTGTGGTGCATTCGCAGCTAGCATGATTGGCATGGAAATCCCTGTGATGATCGCAGTACCAACCGCTCTTGTAGCAGGTGCAGCATTGGGCGCTATCAGTGGTGTGATTATCGCCAAGGGTAAAGTTCAAGCCTTCATCGCAACGCTTGTAACCATGACTCTATTGCGCGGCGTAACCATGGTTTACACCGACGGTCGTCCTATCTCAACGGGCTTCACAGACACAGCAGACGCATTCGCTTGGTTCGGTACAGGCTATGCAATGGGCATCCCGGTTCCAGTATGGATCATGGTCGTGGTATTCGCAGCAGTATGGTACCTACTTAACCACACACGCTTTGGTCGCTACGTTTACGCACTGGGTGGCAACGAATCAGCTACTCGCCTATCAGGCATCGATGTAGACAAAGTAAAAATCGGCGTTTACGCAATCTGTGGTCTGTTAGCTGCTGTAGCTGGCATCATCGTGGCATCTCGCTTGTCATCAGCTCAACCAACCGCAGGTATGGGTTATGAGCTAGACGCTATCGCAGCCGTGGTATTGGGTGGCACAAGCTTAGCTGGCGGTCGTGGTCGTATCATGGGTACATTGATTGGTGCACTGATTATCGGCTTCCTCAACAACGCCCTAAACCTATTAGACGTATCTTCTTACTACCAGATGATTGCAAAAGCAGTGGTTATTCTTCTGGCAGTATTGGTCGACAACAAAAACAAATAAGACTCTAGTTTGAGTCAATACAACACCCTGCTTTTCCTACAAAAAAGCATCAATAAATAACAAACATTAAATCTATAAATAATGTAACAACGAGCTAGGACTCACCTCCTAGCTCACCCTACACAAAGGACTTACACCATGAAAAAATTAGCGACTCTTATTTCTGCTGCTCTTCTTTCTACAACGGTATCTGTGTCTGCACAGGCGCAAGATACAATGGCAAT
This sequence comes from Vibrio gigantis, assembly GCF_024347515.1. Classification (NCBI taxonomy): domain Bacteria; kingdom Pseudomonadati; phylum Pseudomonadota; class Gammaproteobacteria; order Vibrionales; family Vibrionaceae; genus Vibrio; species Vibrio gigantis. Next base: position 2,012,944 of record NZ_AP025493.1, on the reverse strand, counting down.
CGTTCTGTCTACATTGAACAACCCATTCTTCGTAACCATGAAAGATGGCGCAGAAGCGAAAGCTGAAGAGCTAGGCTACAAGCTTATCGTTCTTGATTCTCAAAACGACCCAAGCAAAGAGCTTTCGAACATTGAAGATCTAACCATTCGTGGTGTTAAGGCAATCCTGATCAACCCAACGGATTCAGACGCCGTGTCTAACGCAATTCGCATGGCTAACCGCTCTAACATCCCAGTACTAACACTAGACCGTGGCGCAAGCCGTGGTGACGTAGTGAGCCACATCGCATCTGATAACGTAATCGGTGGTGAAATGGCGGGTCACTTCATTATGGAAAAAGTGGGCGAAAAAGCGAAAGTAATTCAACTTGAAGGCATCGCAGGTACTTCTGCAGCTCGTGAACGTGGTGAAGGCTTCATGAACGCGGTAAACGGCAGCGGCCTAGAGCTTCTAGCAAGCCAACCTGCTGATTTTGACCGTACTAAAGGTCTGAACGTAATGGAAAACCTACTTGCAGCGAACCCAGACGTTGAAGCAGTATTCGCTCAGAACGATGAAATGGCACTAGGTGCACTTCGCGCAGTTCAAGCATCTGGTAAAGACGTAATGATCGTTGGCTTCGACGGCACTGAAGACGGCATCGCAGCAGTTAACCGTGGCCTACTTGGCGCAACCGTAGCACAACAGCCAGACCTAATCGGCTCTCTAGGTATCGAAATGGCAGACAAAGTGCTTAAAGGCGAAACAGTAGACGAGTACGTACCAGTACCTCTAAAAATCATCGCTAAGTAACTCTGTTTAGTCACTCAGTTTAGCGCTGGAATCTAATTAAGCAGGGAGTCCCCTATCTCCCTGCTCATTAGCTCACTAACTCGCTGGCTCAAGACCAAAAACAAAAATACCGACAGTGCATCGCTGTTTCTCATACGCCGTCTAAAAAGGCGAGTAATCAACGTAATGTGAATTAACGTAATGAGAAAGACCCATGCATTTTCAAATACGATATATCATAAGGCTCGTATCATGACTCAACTGATTGTTTTAGGTAGCGTTAACGCTGACCACGTACTGCAAGTTCCTTCGTTCCCTCGTCCGGGTGAAACCTTGATTGGCGGTAACTATCAGGTCATTCCTGGCGGTAAAGGCGCAAACCAAGCGGTCGCTGCTGCGCGATTAAACGCAGATATCGGCTTTATCGCTTGTGTCGGTGACGACCCATTTGGCATCAACATCCGTCAAGACTTCGCTAAAGATGGCATCAACATCGACGGTGTTATCGTTGCAGACAACACCCCGACTGGCATTGCGATGATCCAAGTATCCGCAACGGGTGAAAACAGCATTTGTCTTTCAGCTGAAGCCAACAACAAGCTGACTTGCGATCAAATCGAACCACATCTAGAGAAAATTCGTGGTGCTAAGTACCTGCTGACTCAACTTGAAACACCGATTGAAGGCATTGAATACGCAGCAAAAGTGGCAAAAGAGAGTGGAACTCGCGTGATTCTCAACCCGGCTCCTGCTCGTCCATTATCAGATTCACTACTTGCTTGTGTTGATGTAATTACACCTAACGAAACCGAAGCGGAAGTTCTGACAGGCATTACCGTGACGGACAATGAATCGGCTCACCAAGCTGCTTTGGCTCTGCACGCAAAAGGTATCGAGACGGTAATGATCACGCTTGGCGCTAAAGGTGTTTGGGTAAGTCATGGTGGTCAAGGGAATCAAAACGGTGAAGGTGAATTGATCGCAGGCTTCCGTGTAGAAGCAACAGACACCACCGCAGCCGGTGACACCTTCAACGGTGCGTTGGTAACCGGTTTGCTTGAAGACATGCCGCTAGAGCGCGCAATTAAGTTTGCTCATGCCGCGGCAGCAATTTCAGTGACTCGCTTTGGTGCTCAAACGTCGATTCCAAGCCGTTCTGAAACCGATGCATTTCTAGCAGAACGTTTACCGGCTTAGTCGTTAGTTTTCAAACTAGAAATAACTAAGCATAAGCCCCTGTTTTCAGGCAAAATATCGCGCAACGTGACAAGTTATACCAATCACAGTAAGTAAGTGATCAAAGATAGCGTAGGAAAAAAACTTGAGAACAAGGCAGAATTTTTCGATAAGTAGTTATTCTACAATCAAAAATTCTAACGAAGTTATCGAGGTTTTTAACAAGCTAGGGTGAACAGTTACTTACTACGATTGGTATTACTCCCACAAGGATTTTTTATGGCAACAATGAAAGACATCGCTCGGCTAGCAAAGGTTTCAACTTCAACCGTTAGCCATGTGATCAACAAGTCACGTTTTGTCAGTAAAGAGATAGCTGAGCGTGTTAACAGTGCGGCTAAAGAACTCAACTACGCGCCTTCTGCATTAGCTCGTAGCTTGAAAATGAAGCAAACCAAAACTTTGGGCATGTTAGTTACTACCTCGACCAACCCATTCTTTGGTGAAGTAGTGAAAGGGGTTGAACGTCGTTGCTACGAAAAAGGCTACAACCTCATCTTATGTAACACCGAAGGCGACAGCGAGCGCATGAAATCGTCTATCGATACTTTGCTGCAAAAGCGTGTCGATGGCTTAATGCTGATGTGTTCAACCCTTGAAGGTGAACATATCGATGTGTTTGAACGTTACCCAGAACTGCCCGTTGTGGTTATGGACTGGGGCCCTATGCTATTTGCCAGCGACAAGATCCAAGATAACTCGCATCAAGGTGGTTACATGGCAACGAAGCACCTAATCGATAACGGCCATTCTCAGATTGGTTGTATCACAGGCCCACTGCACCGCAACCAAGCTTCGTCTCGTTATCAAGGCTTCAAGCAAGCGATGGAAGAAGCGAATTTAGAGATCAACCCTAATTGGATTGTAGAATCGAACTTCGAATGTGATGGCGGCTTTGATTCTTACCAAACATTGAAAGCGCGTGGTGGAATGCCTAGCGCACTGTTTGTTAGCAATGACATGATGGCAATGGGTGTAATTCATGCGGCGGCGCAAGATGGCACATCGATTCCGAATGATCTGTCTATTATTGGCTACGATGACATCCACCTGTCGAAGTACATGACACCGGCGTTAAGCACTGTCCACCAGCCAAAACATCGTTTGGGTAAAGCGGCTGTAGACACGCTATTAAACCGACTCGAAACACCGGATGCGTATCCGCAAGTTGTTGAACTGGAACCGACGTTAGTGGAACGAAGCAGCGTGAAAACGATTTAGCGCTCTTTCAACAGACCAAAGCAGCAGACTAAAACAACAAAGGGGCAAGGTTATCGAACCTTGCCCCTTTTCGATCCTACGCCATTCTAACAACTCAACGCAGACGTTATATGCTCTATTTCTTCTAACACATCAACACCGTTGTACTGAGGCGCCAAAGACAGGTCTTGAATGCTCACGGTTTCAACCGACTGTTTATCCGAACATTGAAGTACTAAGTCTCCCTTTGGTGAATAAACTCGGCTTCCACCACAGTACGTCGCGGTAAACGCATCAACCACATCTTGCCCAACACGGTTACACGTTACGATGTGGCAACCTTCTTCTAATGCCCTCGCCTGCCCAATGGCAAAACTGTGGTGACCACCAAAATTGGCTGGATGAAGAATAACGTCGACCGACTGATAAGCTCTCATGATCTCTGGGAACCAAATATCGAAGCAAATCGCGACACCAAACTTTAAGCCTTTGTGCTCAAACATTAGGTGTTCATCCCCTCTCGAGAAATACTGCTTATCGAATTTGGTTTGACTGACTTTTCGGTACTTATGGCGCAGCCCCGTTCCATCAATAACAGCAACGCTATTGTAATATTGGCCTTGGTCTTCCTCTGCAATACCAGCAACAATCAAGGTTTCATGCTTTGCTGCTAATCGCGACAAAGAATCAATAGTCTGGCTATTGGCGAAGTTTTCACTCAGCTCATGAACTTCTGACGCTTGGTTAAAGATGTAACCCGTAGAGAACAATTCTGGTAGCAAAGTAATGTCACCGACAGAGGCTTGCGCATCTAAAAGATCCGAAACCAGCGCGAGGTTTTTCTGTTTGTTTTTGTATTCAACTTCAAGCTGAACAAGAGTGATACTGACATCATTCAAAATCGAATCCTTACTGGGTAACACAAATCAGACGCAGAGTAAGGGAATCCCCCTTCGCTTTCCTGCTTCAAGCCAAATCGTTGAAGCAAGCGCACACTCTCAAGGCTGTTTGGTTTATCTAATCCATCAACTTAGGTTCAGGTAATACAGGTGGCGTGCTGTCCATGTAAGTTAAAAAGTTTTCCCACACCTCATGTGTGCGTTGCTTGGTTAGCTTGGTCTTACAAGAAAGTACCATCAGCCCACGAATTGAACCGTCGCGCCATTGGGTATACACAGAGTCACAATGCGCTGTCATATAGGCTTGCCAACTCTCCTGCGCGCTTTTGATTGAACTGACTAGCTCAGCATCATAAGAGTTGTGTTCAAAGCTCGCTGCTAAGTATTTCTCAAGCTCCAACTGCACCGATTCAAGCTCAAGCGCGGCACAGTGATTAATCTCTAGCGTGTTCATCGCATTCTCGCAATCGACAACATCATCTGATGCTGATGCTAGCAAAGGCATAAACGTTAATAACACGATTGATAAAAGCTTTTTCATGGTCTTTTCCTATTCCCAAAGCATATATATGGAACTATTAATGCCGCGCGTTGCGAATCTTAGCTATGTGAGCGGCCAATGTCCGGTAGCTACGTTTGGGGTTGTAACACAAGATGACGAAGGCATATAACCACAGAGCAAGCAGCATAGAAAATAAACCCGACTGGAAACCATCTAGGTACACCTCAGGTAACAAGTCGATGACCTTTTGATAGCGCTCAGGTGAAATGGTTGCCTTACTGCTTATCAAATCATACGTTAAGCTTGCTGGCCACATAAAACTCCAAACCAGAAACCAAGATACGCCCGCGACAGGAACTAAGCTCAGTAAAGGCTTAAGTTGCTTAACAGGAAAAATAAAATACAAAAGCATCATCAAATACAGAGCAGCCAAAAATAAACTCCACGCATTAGCATAGACTTCAAAAATCCGATAACGCTCCTCGACGTACATGATTAAGACTACCGCTCCCAGCACACTCAGAGACAATAACTTCCCTGCATATCTCGTTCTGGAAAACCTGATGAGTACATAGCCAATCAAGAGAAGGAAGCACGAAAGCCAAGCTAGCACTTCTGGTTTGGTCTCTAAAAAGCGAGGTGCTGCGGTATTAGACAAGATAAAGATCGCGTAGGTAGGAGCAATCATTAAATACGCGATGAACACACGCAGCAACATCCAAATCATATTTTTTATCATTACGCTCAAATCCACCCACTCGCATTATTTCAAAAATTACAAATCTCAATTTGATGATAAAAAACCAGCAACAATCCGCTTCATCAAAAAGCTCAAAAGTACTGAACAAAAAAACGACGTTCTCAACCTTGGAAGCATATCTAACGTTCTGATTTTTATAGTAAGACGATAAAACACTCTATTTCAATCAATAACACGTGCGCACATTCACACTATTTATGCATTGCCTTGCATCGCTATCGTTAAATTTATAAATTAACTTGAATGCTCACCCAAATCGGTAACGCTTCTCCAACTATGGATATCAAGTACCAACATTTTGCCAAAACTTCGTTCTACTTTGCCATTTCTTTCTTTTTTTCTATGGCATTGCTTATCCCTTTTACACCGTCTCATTACCAGAATTTAACCGAAGACACATCGAGACTCGTCGAAACAAGGCTTGAGAGCATCCAATCAAGGTTTGACCTTTTTTTATCTGGCATCACACCGAGCCACACTTGCGACTCAATGGTTAGGCAGCTCCGCCAAACTGTTTTTGATGCCGATTGGGTAAAAGAAGCGGCGGTATTCAATAAAGACGACCGTTTTTACTGCTCGACTACCGATGGCGACGTATCGTTTCGCCTGTACAGCACCATCAGACAAAGACTCAATGACGACCCTAACTTAACAACCTTGTCGTATTCGAATTCAGCGATAACTCAAGTGCAATCCATCATGCTTATGTTCTCGAATAAGGACGATGCGGGAGTTAGTCTGATGATTCCGCCACATTTCATCTATGACACAGTCGAGACGAACCTTAACAACCATGGCATTCAGGCCAGAGTTGAGGTGATCAAAAGAGATATCCACCCATCTGATATCGGCCCATCCATCGCCAAAGTGCGAATACAATCGAACATCTACCCACTCACCATCACGTCATACATTGGGTACCAGTATTATTTGAACTTCATGTTAAGCTATATGTGGTTTGGCTTTTTGATGGCAGGAATTACCACCATTATTCTCCTTTCTATCAAACATAAAAAACAGAGCCAACGTAGCTTAGAGTACTCGCTGTCTAGCGCACTCAAAAACAAACATCTACATGTTCACATGCAACCTATCGTCAACCGAAACACAACGGAAATCGTAGGCTGCGAATCGCTGCTCAGATGGAACGACCCAATTGAAGGCAATGTGTCCCCTGCCATCTTCATTCCTCTGGCAGAAAGCCTGGGGTTGATTGAAGACCTGACCTACTTTGTGCTGCGTGAAGTGTTGTACACGATGAAGAATCACCGCGAGGTGTTTGAGTCAAAATACATTAGCGTCAATATCAGCCGAAACGTTGTCTCCAACAGTAACTTCGCCAACAAAGTCATTAGCATCTATAAGAAGAACCCAGATATTCTCAAACAGGTGGTTTTTGAAGTCACTGAGGATGGTGAGTGTTCTGATGCGGATATGGTCAAAATCAAAAACAACTTAACCAAGCTGTCTGATTTAGGCGTGAGAGTCGCGATTGATGACTTTGGTACTGGCTACGCAGGTTTAGACTTTGTAAGACAGTTCCCGTTCAGCATTCTCAAAATCGATCGCGTTTTTGTGAAAAACATTTCGGACGAATCTAGCCTTGGTATCCCTTTACTCGAATCAATGCTTCAGTTGTCACGTACCCTAGGCATGCAGGTAATCGTTGAAGGGGTTGAGTACGAATCCCAAGTGAACATCTTATCTAAACTGGGCGTGGACTATATCCAAGGCTTCTATTTTTATAAGCCAATGCCGATAAACCTGACGATCAGCTTACTCAGACAGCAGCACATGACCACGAACCATAGCGATCAAATCTTATCCACCTCAATACCAGAATAGAAATAAGTGTAAGCAGGTTCATTGATGACAGCCTGCGTTACACTCTTTTTACTTTGAGTTACGACGCTCACAGCGTTTCCAACGAGTATAAGCGCGTTGTTCACGCCCCTAAAATACAAAATGCGTGTTATCTAAATAACACGCATCTCTAATCTCTAATAAAGTAGGCTGGTTTTCTTCAACGCTACGCTTCACGGTTTACTCATAATCAAAACATTGCTGTTTGAGCCAATGGCCTAAAGTTTTGATTTCAAACTGCTTTGCTCTCGACTTTTTGTAGACAAAGTACATATTGTCGCCAGTCGGCAAATCGTGCATTGGGATACGAACCAAGTTTTGTTGAAGATCTTGGTCGTTAAGAAAGTAATCGTTCAGGAATGCGATACCTTGATGATATTTCACGGCCTCGGCCGCCAGTACCATATGGCTGAACTGGCTAATTTTCACATCCTTTGGCAAGCTGAAACCACCACGTTCACACCACTGAATCCAGTCTTTCGCTTCACCGCCGTCCTTGAAGATTGAACTTACTGAAAGTAACTGCTGATCCCATAGTGCCTCTGGCAAAGGTTTATCTTCGATTCTCTGCCACACCTTTTGGCTACAGAACGGATAGAGCTGCTCTTTGTATAGGAAGTCACTAACGTAGTTTTTCTTTGGCGGATAGGCAGTGATAAAGCAATCGGCTACTTGATCCGAAAACTCAGGCTCATCAGCTACCATACTTAACGTTAAATCGATTTCTGGATGCTGCTGGCGTAAGTTTTCGAGCCTAGGCACCAACCATTTCACCGCCAAAGAACTGTACATTGCAATCCGAATTTTCCCACTGTCACCTTCGCGGATTTGGTAGCTGGCTTGAGCGATATTCTGCAATGAATGAGACACATCTTCGTAGTAACGCTCTCCTATCGGGGTGAGCGATAAACGCCTTCCCTGACGCACAAACAAGGTTTCACCTAAGTATTCCTCTAGCAAGCGAACCTGATGACTCACCGCACTTTGAGTAACATGAAGCGCGATAGCCGCCTGAGAAAAGCTATTTAAACGAGCGACAGATTCGAAACATTGTATTGATCTCAAAGGGGGTAATTTCATTATTAGCTCAGCTCATACTAAGTGAATTTTTATCATTATATATGAAACGATTTTATGCATTAAGATTACGCCATCACATTTCTTCATTTTCTTTTAACTCACACTGAACACGTGTCAGTCAATGATAGGAGCTTCTTCATGCCTACAATGTCTGTTGGAATGGCAATGAGTTTACTCATTGTCGGCAATCTAATTGCGGTTTTCTCTGATGCCTTAATTAAAACCTTGGGTGAAGACACTGCTGTGTTTCAATTTGTCTTCTTCAGACAGCTAACTGCCGTGTTGATTCTTCTGCCTTTTTGTATTGGTGTGAGTAAAAAGAGCTTTACCGATGGGCTGAAATGGCATGCCCTGCGCGCTCACATCTGGTTGCTGGGCGCAATCTTTATGGTGTTTGCCATCAATGCCATGCCATTGGCCACCGCCAACGCGATTTTCTACGCCGCACCTTTAATGATGCTGCCGTTAGCCTTGGTATTTTTCAAAGAACAACTCAGTCGCTACTCTATTGCTGCTGGAATATTCGGTTTTATGGGCGTTCTGGTCATCATTCGCCCGACAGAGATCGATTGGGCGGCCATTGCAGCGCTTATCGTAGCGTTAACCATTGCCAGTAATAACTTGTTGATCCGTAAACTTCCGAAGCACCAAACTGTGGCACAAACGTTGTTGTTAACCAACTTAGCAGGAGTTCCAGCATCACTTGGGCTCGCCATTTGGGAAGGCCGTGAATGGGATTGGTCACCACTTATCACTGCCGCAGGTTCAAGCGGTTTTATCCTCATCTACGCGGCAATATGTGTCGTCACTTACCGATCGGCAGAAAGCAATAAAATCGCCAGTGCTGAATACAGCGGCTTACTCGGAGCGGTGGGAGTTGGGTTGGTCTGGTTTGGTGAAATGCCTGATATTGCAATGGCGATTGGCACTGCGATGATCATACTGCCGCTCATCTGGCTGGCTCGAAATGAAAAGAAGCAAAGCTAACGAAGTTTATTGATACCAGGCCTGAATACCAAGCGAAATGAGTAAGGTATCACTTCAGACAAGAGCTTTAATTAATATGAACGATGTGAAGCCGTAACGGTAAAAGCGACGGCTTCACATCTTCGTCTCTTCGAGCTAAGCTTAAAGATAAATAGAAAGTGAATAAAGGGATGAACTAGTACACCAATTAGACTAGTTCGTCGCTTTTGAATCGGATGAATTGGCCGCTTTCGTCGCTTCTTCAGCAGTTTTCTTACCAAATACTGTATCCATCATGAAACCAATACGCTTAGTTGCATTACCGAACTTGTTCGGGTTAGCCGTATATGGAACTTTAAACTCGACCTCACCGACTCTTTGCCCGTTCTGATAAGCATTGATCTCCGCTTGCTTCAAGAACAACGCTAAGTCCCAGCCCCAATGGCCTTCATACTCCAATGTTAGCTTATCAAGATCGTGCTGCGACTTATCTGGTACGACGGTGTAGGTATAATCGTTATCTTGCAGCCATGTTTCCATGGTATTCAAGAACCCTTCACGTGTTTCAGCGTCTTTAACGATAACAACATCCACTTCAGTCGTAGGTTCTGGAATCGCGCTCCCTGTGTAACGAGGGGCTCCACAACCTGCCAAAATTAAAACCGAAAGCGATAATAGTAGGTATTTTTTCACGTTATATATCCATTAATAATCAACTGCACGAATGATACCACATCAAAAAAATGACATATTATATAAACAAAGGTTAACCAGACATTCCTTGTTACATAAGTCACTGAAAAACGCGAAAGAAAACACAAAAGCCATAGGTCTCCTTTGATGAACATTTAACGTCATCGCATCTTGAGTGCACAAAAGGAATATCATGGAAAAGACACTTCAAACCAAATTGGCGACAAGCCTATTGCTGCTGAGAGTCGGCATTTTTATCGTCTTCTTGTTCTGGGGCTTAGATAAGATCCTTGTCCCTGAACACGCGACAAAAGTACTGTCTGGTTTTTATGGCATCGACATCTCGGACAACGCGATGATGGCGCTGGGTGTCGCTCAGCTTGGCTTTTTAGGCGCATTCGTTGTAGGCATGTGGAAGAAATACACCTACGGCGCGGTTTTGGTCCTGCAAGCAGGTTCCACCTTCGCCTCTTTTGGAAAGTATATGGACCCGTTCAATAACCTACTGTTCTTTGCCTCTTGGCCAATGCTCGCAGCTTGTGTCGCACTATTCTTACTGCGTGACTACGACACTTATAGTGTTGCTAACTAACATAAAGGGCGCCTGTTACTGGCGCCCTCTTCGGTTTGCTTTCAATAAAACAACAAGCCCAACACTGGCATAAAGTGCCAAGTGTTGAGCATCGAATTAACTGTTGTGATTTGCCGTTCGTTCAGCGAGCACGTCTTTGAATGCGAACATCCCATTCAACGCAGCAGGAAAGCCAGCGTAACAAGACATCTGAATGATCACCTCTTTGATCTCTTCTTCACTGCAACCCACATTAAGCGCCGCATTCAAATGCACTTTAAGTTGTGGGGCGCAGTTACCTAATGCAGTTAACGCTGCCACCGTCGCAATCTCGCGTGATTTCAAATCCAAGTCTTTTCGCACATAAATATCACCAAAAGGATACTCGATGGTGTACTTGGCTAAATCGGGGCTGATATCTTGCAGGCTATCGATAACATTTTTTCCTGCTTCACCATCAATCTGTTTAAGCAGCTCTAGTCCTTTTTCAAAACGTGACGTTTCCATTGTGTTACTCCTATGTATTCAATAGGAGCACAGCATACAAGTTAGAGTTCACTCTAAGTCAACGCGCTTTTCCATCTTTATACAGGTCAATTTTATCTTCCAGAGCGGAAAGGTGGGATTGCTGCTGCGCAATGTGCGCTTTTAAACTTTGTTGGTGCTGTTCTAGCAAAGCTTGACGCCCAAGTACCGTGCTGCTGCCCTGCTCCCTTAGCCGAGCGTATTCTAATATCTCTTCGAGTGGCATGGCCGTTTCTTTTAGGCGAATCACAAACTCAATCCACTTTACGTCTTTTTCGGCATACACTCGGTGCCCACTGCTGTTGCGCTGAACATTTTTAAGCAAACCGATTTTTTCATAGTACCTAAGCGTATGAGCCGACAAACCCACCAAGCTAGAAAACGCCTTCATGTTCATAATATTACTTCCTTAGTAGCCGAATAAGCGAACACTTTGTTTTAAGTAAATAATACTAACACCAAACGAGAAACCGTTGCCCTAGAAACACTAAAACCAACGATGGAATGAAAAATGCCAAACGCTGGGAATGATCTTCACCCGATAAAATGGACACCCTATTATCTTTAACCCGTCGCTACTTCATATTCATGCGGGGTTCGATATCCAAGACTTGAGTGCAGTCTATAACGGTTATAAAAATGCTGGATATAACCGGCAAGTTTATCTCTAAGCTGCTTCTCACTTTTAAAACTATTTTTCCTAATTATGTCGCCTTTGAGCGTATGGAAGAACGACTCCACCTCCGCATTATCAGTGCAATGACCTGGACGATTCATACTTGGGACAATTCCATTTTTTGATAATAAAGCTTGAACTTCATGGGCTCGATATTCAGAGCCTCTGTCGGTATGAAACAATAAGCGCTCTTGTGGCTTTCGATTTCTAATTGCCATTCTCAACGAACTCATCGTTAGCTGTGTACTCTTCTTACTACCAAGCGACCAACCGACGATTTTACGCGAGTAAAGATCGATAACGACCGCTAGATACATCCAACGTTTACCTTGCTTTATATACGTTAGGTCTCCAGACCATTGTTGATTAACTGCCGTTGGTTTTGGTGTGTCTTTTTTAATATTCTTAATCGATTGATAGAACCGATGTAGCTTGGCCATTTTCATGTAAATGCGATAACTTCGCGCTCTTAGCCCTTGCTCTCTCATGATCCGAGCCACACGCTTGCGGCTAACCAAAACTCCTTGCCGCCTCAGCTCTGCATGAACTCGTGGACTACCGTAAGTCTCTCGACTCTGGGTAAACACTTTAGTTATCCGCTTCTTCAAAGCCTGCTCTTCTTGATCGTAGCGGCTTGGCTCTCTATCAAGCCATGCGTAATAACCCGACTTAGAAACAGATAAAAAACGACACATCAATACAATGGAATAACGCGTTTTCTGATGGGCTATGAATCGGAATTTTGTCTATTTTCTTGGGCAACGAATCGTTGCCACTTTTTTAGCAAGTCATTCTCGAGATTAAGTTGTTCGTTCTGACGTTCAAGCTCTGCAATCCGACTAGACTCAGTTTTCTGACTCGGGATCTTAGTCCTTTTCTTACGTTTATCTTCCAAAATAACCCCTTCTCTATAGTCCTTTCGCCATTTAGAAAGCATATAAGGATGGATATCCAATGATAGCGCCACGCTTTTAACTGTAGCTCCTTCTCGAAGCGAAAGTCGGACGGCAGTTACCTTAAATTCCGTGAGATATTGTTGAGTTTTTTTACCTGATTTATAAGCTGGCATAAACACCTCCAATTACAATTGAAGGTGTCCACTAGATCGGGTCAACTACAGAATCAGTCTTAAATTGTTTGTTAGCCTGCTGGCCCAAAGTGCACTTCTCTATGGCAATTAGGACAAAGACTTATAACATTTGAAAGGCTATCCAAACCACCTTGAGATAATGGAATAATATGATGAACCTCTAAATATGGCTGACCATTCGACCGTTTTTTAAATGGAGCTTTCGCTTGGCATTTTTCACAACGACCGTTTGCTCTATAAAGAGCCTCAGCAACTACATCTGGATCCCTGCTATAGTCTTTTACCAATCGATATACAACTCTTGGTGTTTTGGATTTAGATGACAATCTCCCTTGACGCTTCTCCGAAGAGTCATTTAGCGATTTATTCACATCTCTCTCAAAGTTTACTTTATATTCGACTTCAGACTCGTTGATCGATTCGTTCGCTTTTGGGAACAATTTATCCTGACCAACAAATTTGATAAATGCCTTTGCATTAATTTCATCAAAGCTGCTAATGAGACCAATATGCACATTTCGAAGTGATTTGTTTGATGCTTTGCTTATAACAAACAATGGAACTTGCGCTTCAAAGCAATTTTTAAGAGCTTTGATTTCATTTTGATCATGGCTGCCTTTACGTTGGGTATTAGGAAAATCGTAATTGATACCTTCTGTAGACATTGTGTCACTGTAATCTTTACCCGTGTGCAAAACACTAACTGCTACGCCACTTGAGCTATCAACTATATCTCTAGTTACTTCAGTATTAACCCATACACCAGCAGCACCGCCATAGATACCTAAGTCTCTTAATTTCGAAGGCTCAACTTCTGTAGCTACATCCACATAGCTAATCGCATTGAAAAGTTTCTTTCTTCTTTTTATTTCGTTTAATATCAACGTACTTTCCATTTTATTATTGCTGGCTAACGCCGCGTTAAGTAGTGAGCAACACTGCCACCTTACTTAAAGCATTACACCATAAACACAAAACTCAACTTAAACTGAAAACGCCAAGTGTTGCGAATCTGTCTTAAATGCTTTGTATGGATAATAAGCACTCCAATCGGGTAATGTGAGACCCAGGCTTTAGCTGCAACTAAAGCTTTCTATGTCGCAGTTCGTTTAAACGCTGGCTCCTCTATCGAGAGACCTATAACAAACATGAACGCTACATAGGACTTCAAGCATAAACCTCGAATAGTCGACTGGGTCTCGAACCCGCATTACGCAAGTATGAGTTAGCTTATTATGAATACCAAAATCAATCAAAGCATCAACGTTGGAGTTGATACCGGCAAAACACAATTAGACATCCATATCAGGCTACTAGACCTATTTTTCTCAGTAGAGAACAATGAAAAAGGCATCAAGAAAGCACTCAAAACAATTAAAAATCATAACCCTGAACGTATCGTTATTGAAGCAACAGGCCGATTAGAAATGCCTTTTGTTCTTGCATGTGCAGAGGCTCAACTACCTATTGTTAGAGCGAACCCTGTCCACATAAAACGATTCGCTGGTGCTATTGGCCGCAGAGCTAAAAATGATCGTTTAGATGCAGAGTTGATCGCTCACTATGGAGAAGCAATCAAACCAGATTTTACTGTCATAAAGCAAAAAAACATACGTTTAATGAGTGACTTAGTTATTCGCCGAAACCAGTTGTTATCCATACAAACCATGGAAAAGAACCGAATCCAGATACTTCCCGCTTCTCTCCATCCGACTATCAAACCAATGCTAACCACGATAAAAATCAAATCACCAAGTTAGAAGAAAAGCTCGTTAAACTCATTGAAGATAGCCCTGAATACCAGGCTAAAAACACAATATTGCAGAGCGTCCCAGGAATAGGAAACATTGCTGCTGCATCAATAATTAGCAACGTACCTGAACTTGGTTACATCACGAATAAATAAGCGGCATCACTGATTGGTGTCGCTCCAATTACACGCGAAAGTGGTCGCTACAAAGGTAAGCGCGTAATCCAAGGCGGTCGAGCGCAGTACGAACCGTTTTATACATGACGATGATGTCAGCCATGCAATGTAACCCCATATTCAAAGCGACTTATGCTCGACTTTTAGCTGCTGGGAAACCTAAAAAAGTCGCAACAATCGCGTGTGTACGAAAGATGGTTGTAACCCTTAACTCTATGCTCAGAGATGGCGCCATGTGGAATGAAAATACAGCTAAAAACTAATCATTGACGCCATAGTCGTTTGTTAGGCATTCATTCACTTGGTTTACGATTCCCTAATAGAGGAAAACCTCGGATATCCTGAATAGCCTTATACATGTCGAATATTCTTTGAGCGATTTTCTCACCCGTCGAGTTATATATCCGCTTCATCGTTGCTTCAAGATCGCTTCGATGCATTGGAATATCTGATTTGTATTTCATCGATTCACTCATAACCCATTCAAAGTCACTTTGCAGTACTTCGGGAAATTCACTAGCACTTAATGGCAATAATGTATTTATCGCTGGAATTAATCGACTTCTAACATCACCACGTCCAACACATAGTTCCTGAACAGCTAGAAACACCCTTTCTCTTACAGATTCTGCAGCTATTCTATCTTCTATAGAGCTATCAGCCCTTGTTCCATATATCACAACTTACCTACCTCAAACTCTGGAATGCCTAACGCCGCCATAACACGTTTATTACTATGGCGCAAAAGCCAAATTTACCACCTAATTCACTGAAACTAAAGTAAACCTAGAATGCCGAATGTAATAAATCGTGTTGATGGCTTTGTTAGTTTAATTTCCCACGACACGCGCAATAATTTCAGGGATTTCTGCGTAGTTCTCATACCAGACTATTGTGACCCCAAGTTCTCGCATCAGCTCTTCATTAAGCGTATGATGTTGTTTCAAAAACTTTTCAGCTGACTCCACATTGCCAATTATTTGATTTTCCACCGTTTCAGTACCGTTAAAACAAAAGTCACCAGCAGTTAAACGCTTCATAAATGCAAAGTGTTTACTATGTTCTAAATTTTTTGATGATATATCCAGAAGCCTTCTCAAATTAGGATCTGTCATAGATAAACCAACCATCAAACAATTATTTTCTCTAAAAGTATTAAGTTGGACTAAATTAGACCAATGATATGGATTAGAATAGATATGATGATAGCCTTCCTCAGAAAAAACCAACGTAGATTCATTTAAGTCTTGATAATTTGATTGGTCTTCAGGCAAAAAACCATGCGCATGGTATACTGGCAAGTCATCAGGATCATAACTTTCATTCTCAGTATAAATTGACCTAAATTGAATAGAATCACTCGACAATTGACGCTCTAATAAATCATCAAAATTATATGTAACTACTGATTTAATCTTAGCTCCTGTTCGTCTAGGTATACACATAGAAGATAACGACTTAATTAGTGGTGAATTAATATCGAATGATGTATTTCTTAGCTTGTAAAGGCTATCAGTGACAGCTTCAATAAAACCTTGAGCATCTCGACCATTGTTAGATAGCCCTCTGCGCAAATAACGAGCAGCCATGAGAGCAGAAGGTTCGTCTATAACGTTCAACCTCTGAACAAGTTCTGTAATATCCTCATCGGAGATTGTCATATCGCCATCAAATTTCATCGCCATATACCTTACAAATAGCGAATTTAAAAGCGTATTCCAATCAGGCATACCTGCACTACTCGAAACACCAGCGCCTAGTATTAAAGAAAACTGCCCTCTTTTATAACAACTAGCTATCGTTTCAATTGTATTTGTTCGTTCTTGTTTCCAATCGACACTTTGATTTTTAATGGCATCATCAAGTCTCAATGAGAACAAGTTATTTGCAATTTCTTCTGCAAGCTGCTGATGTTTTTCTACTACTATATTTAATTCCTTTGGCCCCCATAAACTCACTTTAAATGGCCAGTTTCCCGAGGACAATATTTCCCCATATCTTTCAACAAAACGAGCTGGTATAGGTTTAGCTGATATTATGATTAGGTGCTTAAACTCAGACTTTAAATCACTATATTCGGTAAAACGAAATAATCGCTCAATATACTTCTTGAAATGTACATTATCTAGATTGAATTTGACTTCAATTAGTGTTGGACCATCAAAATTATCAAAACCTTCAGGAGCTATAGCATCCCCAAAATCAGCCATCTTTCTTCGGTCGAAATGACTAAAAGGTTTATTTTGACTTTCAACATGCTTCTTTAACAAATGCTGAACCAACGTTTCAAAAGAGTAATAACTCTTCGGACCACCTTCATCAATCATTGATATATATTTTTCTATTAACATTCTGAACTCATACCTAAATTAAACTAACGCCCAATTAAGGTGTGAACCACGCGACCACACAACTTAATTTGGACACCGTAAACACTGAACTTGACCTAAACCAAAAATGCCAAGCGTGGTGAATCACTCTTAAATTGTTTGTTATGTGATTAGTGTGCCATAGCTAATTTCTTTTCATTAATCACCAGACTCAAGTGCTCAAGGTTGAGATCTGATACGTCCTTGGCTTTAAGTGGATCAAAATTTCTATTGAAAGCTAAATAATGATTTTTTGATGCTGGAGAATGGTCAATGAAGTACTTTTGTCCCTTCTCCCCTAACTTATTTCTGTATGTAACTTCAACAGAGTGCCTTAACCGTAAAAACACTGTCCCATGCTCTTCAACAAATTTGGGATCTTTCAAAGACCAAATGACATCAAAAAAGCGTTCATTATTGAGATGCCCTTTCACCAACGTTAGCTCTCCAGTTGGTTCAGCTGTCGGATACCAACCATGATAATAACCATAAAGAGGAACATATGTCGTTTGCTTCCCCTGTGGTGTAAAAAACTCAACTTCTACAATAGTATGCAAACTAGCATCAAAGTTACTAATACTTTCACCTGAATTGAAGATCCTTAATTCTTGCTCATATGCGCGTTTTAGTGTCGGATCATAAAGGTAGACTTCTTTTAAAAATATATTCGGCTCGGCGTCTAAAGATGCTATTCGTAACTGCTTTTCAGTCAGCAAATAAGATGAAACCGAAACAAGCAATGCAGCAATACTTATTAGAACTGGAGCTAATGTTTCAAAGTAAATTTTATTTCTTTCTAACCAATTTTTCACACAAACCTCAAAAATCACATAACGAATGACATGGATTCCCCCTACCGAGGATCTGCCACACTTATGTGGTACTTAAATGCATCGGAGGCACCATGTCTGATTATTCTTATTTCTGCGGTATCGACCTAGCTAAAAACCACTTCAGTCTTCATGCCGTAGACCAAAATGGTAAGGTCATACTTCATAAGTCAGTAACCCGCTCTAAACTACTGACTACAATAGCAAATATGCCACTCATGCGTATAGGCGTCGAAGCGTGTGGTGGTGCACATTATTGGGCAAGAACACTCAATAAACTGGGGCATGACGCCCGTATTATGGCCGTTAAATACGTAGTTCCTTATCGAACTAAGGGAAAGAATGACCTTAATGATGCTGTTGCCATATGCGAAGCTGTTCAGCGTCCATCAACTCGCTTTGTACCCGTAAAATCCCCCGAGCAACAAGCCATCCTATCGGTACATAGAATGAGAGAGCATTGGGTTCGTGAACGCACCGCGCTTATGAATCGCATGCGTGCCCTGCTTTCTGAATTCGGATTAATCATTCCTGTTGGTCGCTCTTCATTGATGAAACAGGTTCCCTTAATGCTCGAAGATGCAGAAAATGAACTGCCACACCTCGCAAGAACAGTAATTGCCGATGCTTACCAACACCTTGGAGAATTGAATCAACGTATCGCAGATACTGAACAAGTCTTCGATTCTTTTGCTAAGGTCAGCGCTAATGTTCAACGAGTGATGAAGGTTCGTGGCATTGGACCGCAAACCGCTACTGCGATACTCGCTTCGATAGGTAATGGTTCTCAATTTGATAAAAGTCGCGATTTCTCTGCTTGGCTAGGCTTAGTACCAAAGCAATATTCGACAGGAGGGAAACCTCGCTTAGGCCGGATAACTAAACACGGCGACAAATACTTACGAACACTATTAGTTCACGGAGCAAGGACCGTGATTGCCAACCTTGGCGACAAGCAAGATAAGTTAAGTCAGTGGTGTCGAGGCGTCCTGGAGCGCAGAGGAATGAACCGAGCAATAGTGGCACTTGCCGCGAAGAACGCACGAATTATATGGTCGCTTTTACACAATCAAACCGAATACGAAAACTATGCTGCTTAAGTAAAAACCTAAGCAGCATAAAGAGTTAAACCCACCGGGTCATTGCAGACGCTAATGATGGAGATAGGTTAAGACCACTTGCGGAGAGCCTGTTAATGCGGCGGACACACTAGATGTCATCTAACGAATAAGGCACCGCAGTCGCGCAAAGTCATCAGGGCCACGACGTATGCGAATCGTCGATAAGTAGGCCGAATGTAGAGCGGCAGTCCAAAACCAATCAACATAAGTTTAGCGGATGTTTGACAACCTGGGGGGAATCCATGTAGCCCTGTTAAGGTGTGAGTAACGCAACCACTAAACCCAATGATTACACCGTAAACACCTAACTCCAAATTAACACTGAAAATGCCAAGCGTTAGGAATCACTCTTAAACAGTTTGTTATATTTCTTTCAACACAATCTTCTTTATGACTTCATAGCCTAGCTGCCTGATTTATGGGGCTGCTAACAATTTTTTAATGAGCCAGTAATTTTTGCTTTGTTAAAGCGTAACCACGCTCCTTTTGGATAGAATTTGGCATTGTTCTGTGCTTTGTTTAGCGCAGCGTGCAAAGTCTTGAGCCTTTCTTCCGATAGATTACATTCTTCCCGAATATCGTTGATTCGATCAAAGAGGCTTTCTAAATTTTCTTTTAAGGCTTCCAATTCCAATTCACTAAAGCGCTCTTCAGAATCAAGCATTTCATTAGGAAACATTTCATCAATTTGGTTAGCTAACTGATCATCACAAGATGGGGGTTCCGCATACAAAACTACTAGTTCAGATTCGATATTACTGCACCAACTTTCAATATCGTACGTAACACGCCCCAAGTTAGATTCTCTAAATTGATTTACAGACTTGAGTTCACCAGGGGACATCGTAACTTCGAACTCTCGGATTTGCTCCGTAATAAATTCAGTCTCATCACCTTTAGGCTGCCCACGCAGCGCTCTGCTGAAGATGTCATGTTAAATCGGCTTTGACTTCTTAATCTCATTTGAATATTGAACTTCACGAATTGAGAACTGAAATTGAGGATGATGAGAAAAGGTAATGATAATTAACTCATCATTAACTGGAAACTCAAATTCGAAGTCATCAGCACTGAAAGCTGAGTTTTCTAGAGAGTTTTTAATTTTTAGAATGAAACTTCGATTTAACTGCACTTTGTTCTCCTGAAATATAACGCCCAATTAAGGTGTGAAGCACGCGACCACAATACTCAATTTAACCGCCGTAAACACTGAACTTAACTCAAACAAAAATGCCAAGCGTGCTGAATCAATCTTAAATTGTTTGTTATATTATTCAACGCTTAAACGAGAGAAGGTTGACTTAATTTTACTTTCGATATTAGCTCCAAACTTAGAGTTCTCTATAAATTTCTGGAAATACTTTTCATCATCTCTCAATGCTAATGTGATGTAGCATACATATAAGAGCGAGATTCCGCGTTCAACCGACGGGAATTTAGCCTTTGAACCATCTGGATCCATGAGCCAGATCTCTAAGAATGGTACTAAATACTGCTGACTTTGAAGGTATGCGTCAGACAAGTCATGAATAGTATTAATATCCAAACTATTCATATGATTAAGGAATCGGCTTAACATATTTCTACTGCTATCAGTTAATGGACAATTGAAGACCTTACTGAATTCATTTTCCAATTCATTTACCAGTTCATTGTTACTAACAAAACTTTCAATTGAATCTAGATCTAAATTTACAGAAAGAGGATTTGATTTTATCGAGTCTACCAATTCATTCTTATAAGCACTGATTTCATTTCTTATACCGAAAAACTCTTCATCAGCCAACTCCAAAAGTCCAGACAGTCTTGAGAATCTGCGTCTCAAGCTAACAGGAACTTGAGAACTAGATTTGTACCCTATGTCATGTTCAATTTCTGCCCATGCATGTTGAAGAATAGTTCGGATCTGTATTTCAAACTTAATACCTTTAAACTTCTTATATTCTGGGAGATTTGTCCGAGTATCAGCATGCTCTGCTACCAAGTGAAGAGACATGTATCCAAACCGATCTGGTTCAATTGCTTTGCGCTTATCAATGGAGTTTTCTCTGTCTACAACAAATTCATTCTCGATAATTTGTGAGATTATATCCACATGATCGGAGAAGTACGTAGTAACACGGAGCCCTACGATATCAGTAATATCTTTTAACGAAGAGTAACTTTTATCTGGACGATTTACTTTTCCGCGTAGACTACTTACAGTTTTACATCGACTTGTAATTGAATGAACATCGATTGAATCATTTGATAGTAAGGTTGAAATTAGCCCGTTGGTCACTTTTTCTAAAGAATCATAGACCGCCTTATCTTTACTATACTCTTTTATTATCTCATCACTATCTTTCATACTAATCCTCTAAATAATATAACGAATGACATGGATTCCCCCTACCGAGGATCTGCCACACTTATGTGGTACTTAAATGCATCGGAGGCACCATGTCTGATTATTCTTATTTCTGCGGTATCGACCTAGCTAAAAACCACTTCAGTCTTCATGCCGTAGACCAAAATGGTAAGGTCATACTTCATAAGTCAGTAACCCGCTCTAAACTACTGACTACAATAGCAAATATGCCACTCATGCGTATAGGCGTCGAAGCGTGTGGTGGTGCACATTATTGGGCAAGAACACTCAATAAACTGGGGCATGACGCCCGTATTATGGCCGTTAAATACGTAGTTCCTTATCGAACTAAGGGAAAGAATGACCTTAATGATGCTGTTGCCATATGCGAAGCTGTTCAGCGTCCATCAACTCGCTTTGTACCCGTAAAATCCCCCGAGCAACAAGCCATCCTATCGGTACATAGAATGAGAGAGCATTGGGTTCGTGAACGCACCGCGCTTATGAATCGCATGCGTGCCCTGCTTTCTGAATTCGGATTAATCATTCCTGTTGGTCGCTCTTCATTGATGAAACAGGTTCCCTTAATGCTCGAAGATGCAGAAAATGAACTGCCACACCTCGCAAGAACAGTAATTGCCGATGCTTACCAACACCTTGGAGAATTGAATCAACGTATCGCAGATACTGAACAAGTCTTCGATTCTTTTGCTAAGGTCAGCGCTAATGTTCAACGAGTGATGAAGGTTCGTGGCATTGGACCGCAAACCGCTACTGCGATACTCGCTTCGATAGGTAATGGTTCTCAATTTGATAAAAGTCGCGATTTCTCTGCTTGGCTAGGCTTAGTACCAAAGCAATATTCGACAGGAGGGAAACCTCGCTTAGGCCGGATAACTAAACACGGCGACAAATACTTACGAACACTATTAGTTCACGGAGCAAGGACCGTGATTGCCAACCTTGGCGACAAGCAAGATAAGTTAAGTCAGTGGTGTCGAGGCGTCCTGGAGCGCAGAGGAATGAACCGAGCAATAGTGGCACTTGCCGCGAAGAACGCACGAATTATATGGTCGCTTTTACACAATCAAACCGAATACGAAAACTATGCTGCTTAAGTAAAAACCTAAGCAGCATAAAGAGTTAAACCCACCGGGTCATTGCAGACGCTAATGATGGAGATAGGTTAAGACCACTTGCGGAGAGCCTGTTAATGCGGCGGACACACTAGATGTCATCTAACGAATAAGGCACCGCAGTCGCGCAAAGTCATCAGGGCCACGACGTATGCGAATCGTCGATAAGTAGGCCGAATGTAGAGCGGCAGTCCAAAACCAATCAACATAAGTTTAGCGGATGTTTGACAACCTGGGGGGAATCCATGTAGCCGCATTAAGGTGTGAGCGGCGCTTGGCTATACTTGAGCGAAGCGAAACTGCCAAGTGTTGCGAATCACTCTTAAATGCTTTGTTAGCTGCCTACCGAAAGCTAAATGGACCCAACCTTACAATCGATGTAGTCAAGGTCACTGGGTTGTAGTCTATTTCTATCCCCATAAACGAGAATGAGAGTGACTGAATGGTGCCTTCATTTACCCCTGCCCCCTCTGAGTGTGTTAGATCTAAATCTTGGATTTGATCTTCAACTGGAGAGCCCGCACACCGAATAAACAGCTTTATTTCTTGAGAAGGGTTCAACCTTGCCGATTCAATGCTCAACTCGTTTTCGTTGTGTATCACTGCCATAGAAGTAGGAAATACTTCGAAGTTTTCAATTGGCGCAGTTGTTTTCAGTCGCAGGATAATATTGTCTGTACCCTTATTACCACGACTTGTGACTGTAATAGCTACTGGAGAATGAGGCATATCAGAGATGAAAGATTCAGGCACACCAAAATCTGAAAGTTGCGATACCTCATAAGTTAATTTTGCGACCTTACGAGTACTGAAGTGTGTATACATAGCCCAAAGTAACGCTAGCGCAGCCACCACGGCAGAGCCAATTGAGACCATTGTTGCAGTATCCAATTCCAAGAACTATCTCCAAATAAACAAATAAGTAAAAACATGTGCATTTTAAAGCATAATCGGCACATGAGTCACTTCATGAATAAACGTGAGGTTTGCCGTTGAGGCAGCTAACGAATGACATGGATTCCCCCTACCGAGGATCTGCCACACTTATGTGGTACTTAAATGCATCGGAGGCACCATGTCTGATTATTCTTATTTCTGCGGTATCGACCTAGCTAAAAACCACTTCAGTCTTCATGCCGTAGACCAAAATGGTAAGGTCATACTTCATAAGTCAGTAACCCGCTCTAAACTACTGACTACAATAGCAAATATGCCACTCATGCGTATAGGCGTCGAAGCGTGTGGTGGTGCACATTATTGGGCAAGAACACTCAATAAACTGGGGCATGACGCCCGTATTATGGCCGTTAAATACGTAGTTCCTTATCGAACTAAGGGAAAGAATGACCTTAATGATGCTGTTGCCATATGCGAAGCTGTTCAGCGTCCATCAACTCGCTTTGTACCCGTAAAATCCCCCGAGCAACAAGCCATCCTATCGGTACATAGAATGAGAGAGCATTGGGTTCGTGAACGCACCGCGCTTATGAATCGCATGCGTGCCCTGCTTTCTGAATTCGGATTAATCATTCCTGTTGGTCGCTCTTCATTGATGAAACAGGTTCCCTTAATGCTCGAAGATGCAGAAAATGAACTGCCACACCTCGCAAGAACAGTAATTGCCGATGCTTACCAACACCTTGGAGAATTGAATCAACGTATCGCAGATACTGAACAAGTCTTCGATTCTTTTGCTAAGGTCAGCGCTAATGTTCAACGAGTGATGAAGGTTCGTGGCATTGGACCGCAAACCGCTACTGCGATACTCGCTTCGATAGGTAATGGTTCTCAATTTGATAAAAGTCGCGATTTCTCTGCTTGGCTAGGCTTAGTACCAAAGCAATATTCGACAGGAGGGAAACCTCGCTTAGGCCGGATAACTAAACACGGCGACAAATACTTACGAACACTATTAGTTCACGGAGCAAGGACCGTGATTGCCAACCTTGGCGACAAGCAAGATAAGTTAAGTCAGTGGTGTCGAGGCGTCCTGGAGCGCAGAGGAATGAACCGAGCAATAGTGGCACTTGCCGCGAAGAACGCACGAATTATATGGTCGCTTTTACACAATCAAACCGAATACGAAAACTATGCTGCTTAAGTAAAAACCTAAGCAGCATAAAGAGTTAAACCCACCGGGTCATTGCAGACGCTAATGATGGAGATAGGTTAAGACCACTTGCGGAGAGCCTGTTAATGCGGCGGACACACTAGATGTCATCTAACGAATAAGGCACCGCAGTCGCGCAAAGTCATCAGGGCCACGACGTATGCGAATCGTCGATAAGTAGGCCGAATGTAGAGCGGCAGTCCAAAACCAATCAACATAAGTTTAGCGGATGTTTGACAACCTGGGGGGAATCCATGTAGCCTTGTTAAGGGGTGAGCAATGCAGTACTGAAGGTGCTGCAACCACCTTAACCACCAAACCTAACGCATAGTAAAAATGCCACGCGTTGCGAATCCCTCTTGAACAATTTGTTAGATTGCTGCGCGATGTAACTAAAGTTTAGCGCCAAGATGCTGAATTAGTTACAAAACTACTGGCTTTGAACACCAATGTAAAACTGAAAACTACCAAACTCAAACCCAACCAGAAAAATGCACTTGGCTAAGAAGCGACATACAACAAGCCATCACAGTTTGAAGCACTTTAGCTGACAAAGGATGCGTTCGATGAACCTGACAACCAGGTGTAAAAATGCCACCATCTTGCGAATTAGCCACCAAGAAAAAGAAGCCGCGCAAAAGAACCATTACGAAACAGTTAGAACCAGTAATAGACTAACCTGCCATAAATACTTCACATATAGTGCCACCGGAAAGTTCGTGAGATCAGAAAACGAACAGGTGTAAAGCACAAACACTGAAGTAGGCTCTTTGACCAAAAACGCTTTTCTACTATTGCAAACTAACAGCTATATTAGACAGAATAATTCTGCATTTTGTCCATGAAACAATTCTGTCTAGTAATCTGAAATGTTCTGACTCTGTCTAATAACCCATTTAATAACAGCACCTTACCAGCTAGCTTCTTTATCAAACATGACAAAAAGCAGAAATTTTCCATATAGTTTCGGCAAAATGTAGAAAGTGACTCAATGTGTGAGTTAGTCGTCATCTTCTTGGTTGATGTCTTCGCCGCAGCCTAGGCATTTTGGTTCTAGATCTGTGGGTAGCATGATGATTAAGCCACAGTGTGGGCACAGGTCGCCTTGGTTATACATGGTCACTCCTAAGCAGCGCTGAATTCGCCAGTGTATGAGATAAGGCCAGTTTTCTTGCCTTTGAGTAGAATGGTTACGCCTTGGTCGTTCATGCCTGTTATTTGCCAACCGAGCTTTTCGGCCTTGGCTAATGTGGCAAGCGCTTTGGGTTTGTCTTCTAGGCTTTCCATAATCGCGGCTACGTCGGTCTCTTCGCCAATCGCTTCAATGAGTATCGGGTTATCATAATCAACTTCGGCCAGCGTTTTGCCCTGCTCGTTCACTGTTAGCGATAAAATGCGAAATACGGCTTTGTCGTTGTAATCTTTAATATGCAACTTGCCTTCATCATCAACCTCTCCGTCAATGGCAACAATGTAGCCAGGCTTCCCTTGGGCAATGGCTTTAACGTGTTTTGCACGCTCTACACCACCCGCTCGAGTTCTTCCATCGTTGTCTGTTTCCATACCACTGTTGGCAATATCAAACTTCTCACCGATTTTAGTGCGGTTCCATGCGCGTAGGTAAATCCCTTTGGCGTTCTCACTTCCCCAAGACCACACGGTGTTGTGAAGCGGAGCCTCCAGTTTTTGTTCAAAGAATTTAGAAATGGCCAATTTAGACATCAATTTACCTCTACCTAGAAAATTATGGAACACCATACCAATTCGTAAAATGATATGTGAAACTTGTTATTTAATCAATCGGTATTGCATACTTAAAAACAAAAACGCCGACGTAATTGTCGGCGCTTAACTTTAAGTATGAATAGGTTAGAGGTAGTCAGCTACTTCGCCAATGTACTCAAAAACTCGGCTTCAAACTCTTCATCGGCTTCTCGGGTTAGGCATGCCACCAGCCAATCTATGCTTTCATGGTCGAGCTTACTGTTCACTACGAACGCTTGCTTCACACCAAATTGATCCAGCTTGGCAGAACCGTAATTCTTGAACGATTTATTGCCGTGGTAATGGAGTGATTTAATCGCATCCGTGTTTGGCTCTGGTAAGGCATCAAGGGTGTTGGCAAGCTGAATCGCCAACTCCATTGGGTTCTTAGATGAAGAGATACGATACAGAAAACCGCCCTCCACTCTTTGGCGAACCCAATAATCAAAGCCGCTGCAATCCATCACTTTGTCACTGACCAACGCGGCTTCACTGCGATAACCACACGGCTCTACCACAACGGGCGTATGTTTGAATTCTGGCTGACCAGAGGCTGCATCGGTATGAGGCAAGATCAAGTCACACGGCTTACTGTCTTTGGCGGTTGGCGCATTCCAGTGAATAGGCATAAACACCTGTTCACGGCGCATCTCTTTGGTTACCACTAAGCGCGCTTGGCACTCGCCTTGTGCGCTGCGCACTTTCACCACTGGGTTTATCGTCGCGTGGTTAAACGCATCTAAACCAAACTCTTCTAAACCAAGTGCAGCGACCGTGTCTGGGTGCATGGCAACAAAAGGTTCGGGTGTATGCTCACCTAAGCCAGCAGCCAAGCCAGTTCGGCTCATGGTGTGCCATTGATCTCGGATTCGCCCTGTGTTCATGATGAGCGGAAATTCGACACTGGTATCAGCAATCGGCTTATCGTGTTCAACCGCAATAAACTGCGCCTTGCCAGATTCAGTAAAGAACTCGCCATTGGTAAACATGCGCTGCTCAATGATCTCTGGTTGATACTCAAGTACTGGCCACTGCTGTGGAGTCAGCTCGCCATAGCCTTTTTCATCCAGTTTGGTTAATCCAATTAAGCACAAATCACGCGCTTTGCCCGTTGCATTGCCGAGCGCTGTCATCTCGCTATACTCTTTGAAGATCTCGCCTTCGTGGCGGAAGTCAAACTGGTCTTTGAATCCCATTTTCTGCGCGACTTCTTTTAAGATCCACCAATCCGGTTTGGCTTCTCCTGGGCTTGGTAATATACGGCGCTGACGTGAGATTCGACGCTCAGAGTTAGTCACAGTGCCGGACTTTTCACTCCACCCTTGCGCGGGTAGCACTACATCAGCCAAACGTGTGGTCTCCGTATCAGCAATGCAGTCCGACACCACCACAAACGGACACTTCTCTAACGCTGTTTTGATTTTCTCGCTGTCAGGCAAGCTCACGACTGGGTTGGTTGCCATGATCCACACGGCTTTTATCTTGCCCTCATTCATGGCATCAAACAGGTCGATCGCTTTCAACCCTGCGTGAGTGGCTAAGCTGTCGGTCTGCCAAAATTCGCTCACGGTTTGGTGTGATTGTGGATCACCAAATTCAAAGTGCGCCGCTAAGGTATTGGCTAAGCCGCCTACTTCACGCCCACCCATCGCGTTCGGTTGGCCTGTGACAGAGAATGGTCCCATGCCCGGTTTACCGATTTTGCCAGTCGCCAAGTGGCTGTTGATAATGGCGTTTACCTTATCGCACCCTTGAGTAGATTGGTTTACACCTTGGGAGTAGATGGTGAGCACTTTCTCGTTAGATGCGAATAACTGGTAGAACTGTTCGAGTTGTTGCTCGCTAAGCCCTGTCAGTTCAGGAACGCTTTTTTTGCCCCAACCTGATTCGGTATAACGGTAATCTGTGGCGGTTCGTATCGCTTCAGTAAAACCTTGGGTGTGTTTTTCAATGTAATCAGCATCGAGTTTGTCGTTGTCATCTAAGTAGGCTAGCAAACCATTGAACAGCGCCACGTCTGAGCCAGACTCCAACGCCAAGTGTATATCAGCAATTTCACAGGTGTCGGTGTAGCGCGGGTCTATGACGATCACTTTCATTTCTGAGTTGGCTTGCTTGGCAGCGCGTAGGCGCTGAAAAAGGACCGGGTGACACCAAGCGAGGTTTGAACCCGTGATGACGACCACTTCTGCTTGCTCGAGGTCTTCATAGCAAACTGGTACTGTGTCTGCACCAAATGCACGCTTATGCCCAACCACAGTTGAAGCCATACAAAGGCGAGAATTACTGTCGATATTGCCGCTACCGATGAAGCCTTTCATCAGTTTATTGGCAACATAATAGTCTTCAGTAAGCAGCTGACCAGAAACATAAAACGCGACCGAATCGGCTCCAAATTCTTCGATCGTTTGATTGAATTTGTCTGCGACTAACTGAGTTGCACTGTTCCAATCCAGCTCTTGTTTTTGGTCATTCTGAATATGAGCTGGCTGTGTAAGACGACCTAAAGGCGTGACGGTGTCGCCAAGCGCAATCCCTTTAGTACATAGCTTTCCGTAATTTGACGGGTGGTCTTTATCACCACGTACTTCTAGTTTTCCTAGCGATGTCGGTCTCGCTTCTATTCCACACCCCACACCGCAATAAGCACAGGTCGATTTTATCCAGCCGCTGTTTGAATCGGTCATCCGTTTCTCGCTCAATTATCCATAATTGTAATAACTTGAACCAAGCAAATAACACGCCACTTAACACCAATTGTTTAACTTGAAAAATTAACCCTATAAAACAATAACTTAACAAGCAAGGAAATATCAACAATGAATCCAGCAGAACTTAATCAAGATGGAAACTTAATTTTTGCACCATCTTGTAGAAAGTTGCACCACAAACGCTCATTTATGCCAATCTAACAAAAACCCAACATACCACTTTAGGGGTAATTACGTGCCACTGTGGATTTTTAAACCTTTGAATTTTATATGTTAATTTTTATTTAAATGAGCAGACCACAATCTGGCATCCTCCTTGCTCCACTAAAAACCAAGACTTAGAAAAAACATTTTTGTTTTTCTTGGTGATTATGAATTGAGTGGAATCTCAACCCGGTATTCACCTGCTAACGACTAGAAATTAGATGCTAGTAATGATGAAGCCGAGAATAAGGAATGGATTATGAGCAAGAAGAAAATCGTCGTTGTTGGTAACGGCATGGTTGGACACAAATTTATCGACAACATCCTGCAATCAGAGAGTGATGAGTTTGATGTAATTACTTTTAGCGAAGAGCCAAGGCTAGCGTACGACCGTGTTCAGCTAACCGCCTACTTTAATGGTAAAACCGCTGATGACTTGTCATTAACCAGTGAAGAGTATTACCAGAGCAACGGCGTGAACTACTTGTTGAACCAGAAGGTAGCCAAGCTAGACACAGCTAATCAACAAGTGATCACTGAGAGTGGTCATGTTGAAAGTTACGACAAGCTAATCTTGGCAACGGGTTCTTTCCCTTTTGTTCCTCCTATTCCCGGTAACGACCAAGAACACTGTCACGTTTATCGTACTATCGAAGACTTAGACGCCATCGAGCTTTCAAGCAAAACCAGCAAATCTGGCGTGGTCATTGGTGGTGGTCTGCTTGGCTTAGAAGCCGCAAACGCTGTCAAAAACCTTGGCTTAGAAACCCATGTGGTTGAATTCGCACCTCGCCTAATGACCGTTCAATTAGATGACGGTGGCGGTGCCCTACTGCGCAGAAAAATTGAAGACCTTGGTGTGCAAGTTCATACCGAGAAAGCCACATCTGAAATAGTCGCAGGCGAAACCTCTCGCTACCGCATGAACTTCGCGGATGGCACCCATTTAGAAACCGACATGATCGTATTCTCTGCAGGTATTCGCCCTCAAGATGAGCTAGCAAGAAGCTCTGATGTCGAGATTGGCGAACGTGGCGGTATTGTCATCAACAACCACTGTCAGACCAGCATGGATAACGTCTACGCCATTGGTGAATGTGCGCTTTGGGACAACAAGATCTTCGGCTTAGTGGCCCCTGGTTATTCTATGGCAAAAATCGCGGCTTCGCATATTGTCTCTGACGGCACTGACGAGTCTGAATTCACTGGCGCAGACATGAGTACCAAACTCAAACTGCTTGGTGTCGATGTGGCCAGTATTGGTGAAGTACACGGCAAGACGGAAGGCGCTCAGTCGTATACCTATAACGATGAAATCAAACAAGTTTATAAGCGCCTGATCATCTCAGCTGACGGTACAAAGATTGTCGGTGCTGTATTGGTGGGTGACGCAGAAGCCTATGGCTCGCTACTGCAAATCAAGCAAAACGACATGCCACTGCCAGAGAACCCATCGGTACTGATTTTACCTAACTTGGCGGATGATTCAGGTTCGGCAATGGGTGTCGAAGCTCTGCCAGACAGCGCTGTGATTTGTTCATGTTTTGATGTGACCAAAGGTGACATTAAAGACGCGGTATCTGCTGGCTGCACCACCATGGCAGAACTGAAAGAAACCACCAATGCCTCAACAGGTTGTGGCGGTTGTTCTGCTCTTGCTAAACAGGTTCTGGATAGTGAGCTAAGTAACCTAGGTGTTGAAGTCTCTAACGATATTTGTGAGCACTTTGCTTATTCTCGCCAAGAACTCACTGACATCATCCGCGTCAACAAAATTAAGACCTTTGATGAGCTGTTAGATTCTCACGGAAACGGACTAGGTTGTACCGTATGTAAGCCAGCAGTCGGTTCAATTTTGGCTTCTTACTGGAACGATTACATCCTCGAAGATCAACACATCGAACTGCAAGACACCAATGACATCTATCTCGGCAACATGCAAAAAGATGGCACCTACTCTGTGGTACCACGTATTGCTGGCGGTGAAATCACACCAGATAAGCTAATCGTGCTTGGTGAAGTCGCTAAAGAGTTCGACCTATATACCAAAATCACAGGCGGTCAACGTGTCGACTTGTTTGGCGCACAACTTAACGAGCTGCCCATCATCTGGAAAAAGCTAATCGATGCAGGTTTTGAAACTGGCCACGCCTACGGTAAATCGGTTCGTACCGTAAAATCATGTGTTGGTAGCACTTGGTGCCGATACGGTGTCGACGACAGTGTTGGGTTAGCGATTCGACTTGAGAACCGCTACAAAGGCTTACGCTCGCCACACAAGATCAAGTTTGCGGTTTCTGGCTGTACTCGTGAATGTGCAGAAGCGCAATCGAAAGACATTGGTGTTATCGCAACAGACAAAGGTTGGAACCTCTACATCTGTGGCAACGGCGGTATGCGCCCTCGCCATGCAGACCTATTCGCCACTGATTTGGACGAAACCACACTGCTTCAATACATCGACCGCGTTTTGATGTTCTACACACGGACCGCGGACCGCCTACAACGTACATCGGTATGGATGGAGAACCTTGAAGGCGGCATTGAATACCTCAAGCAAGTCGTGATTGAAGACAAGCTAAATGTTGCTGAAGAACTCGAAGCGGACATCGCACTCAACATCGAGAAATACCAGTGTGAATGGAAAACCACCATTGAAAACCCAGAAAAGATGAAGCGATTCCAGCACTACATCAACAGTGAAGAAATGGACACCAGCCTGTCATTCATCAAAGAGCGAGAGCAACGTTTTCCTAAGCCGAGCTTGAGTGATTCTTCGAAT
The DNA here is from genome assembly GCF_024347515.1 of Vibrio gigantis. Taxonomy (NCBI): domain Bacteria; kingdom Pseudomonadati; phylum Pseudomonadota; class Gammaproteobacteria; order Vibrionales; family Vibrionaceae; genus Vibrio; species Vibrio gigantis. Next base: position 1,980,807 of record NZ_AP025493.1, on the reverse strand, counting down.
GCAAAACGCGATGAAAAGCTGACTAAAGCAGACCAAATCGAAGTCACGGAAGTTTCGTAAGCCTCATTGAGTGAGTGAATCAGTAACAACGAAACCCAATATCGATAGTCGGCAGTGGCGCAGCCCAAGAAAACTGCTGCCGGCTATCACCCTAATTAAATTAATGATTAGTTTTATATTTAGATCAGGAGAAAGTCATGGAAAATTGGACAACCGTATGCAGCACACGCGACCTAACTCCAAACGGGGGGATCTGCGCAAAAGTAGACGACAACCAAGTGGCTATTTTTTACTGCAAACGCAGCGATACGCTTTATGGGCTCTCTAATTTCGACCCTATCGGCAAGGCGAACGTGATGTCACGTGGTATTATTGGCTCACTAAGCGGAGAGCCTTACGTGGCCTCGCCCTTATACAAGCAGCATTACCACTTAGAGACTGGCGAATGTCTTGAACAACCCGAGCTCAAGCTCGTGAAATTTGAAGTTCGCAAGCTAGGAGAACAAGTTCAAGTTCTCGCGCCGCTTGCTATCGCCAGTTAACTAAACGCCGACATCATCATGCAAACGCTTTATAGGCGTAAGCAATTTCGGCATAGGTTTTAGCCACATTAATGCGTTCGAATTTCGGAAGTAACGCAGATGCTAAAACCGGGTAATTTCCAGATTTAAAGGATTTAAACCATGGATAACACAAAATTTTCGCTGCTTTCATTTACGGGTAAGATGAAAGTCTTACACCTAAGTTGGATGGCCTTTTTTATCACCTTTGTTGTGTGGTTCAACTTTGCCCCACTACTGCAAATGGTGAAAACATCACTGGGTCTTTCTACTGAAGAGATCAAAACACTCCTTATTCTCAACGTTGCATTAACCATTCCGGCGCGTGTCGCCATTGGTATGTTGACCGACAGATATGGCCCAAGATTAGTCTACTCTTCGCTACTCGCTGTCTGTTCAATCCCTTGTTTTATGTTTGCTCTGGCAGACTCTTTCATTCAAGCGGCGATTGCACGCTTCCTATTAGGTTTCATCGGTGCAGGTTTCGTTGTCGGTATTCGTCTTGTGTCTGAGTGGTTCCCACACAATGAACTGGGTACGGCAGAAGGTATTTACGGCGGCTGGGGTAACTTCGGCTCTGCAGCAGCGGCGTTTACACTTCCAACTCTAGCCCTAGCGTTTGGTGGTGAAGACGGCTGGCGTTATGCGGTCGGTATCACGGGTGTAATGAGCCTACTGTTCTCAGTGGTGTTCTACAAAAACGTATCCGACACACCAAAAGGTTCGACCTACTTCAAGCCTGCTCAAGTAACAGCGATGGAAGTGACATCAAAGGGTGACTTTTTCTTCCTACTTATTATGAAGATCCCAATGTACGCGGCACTGGCTCTGTTGGCTTGGAAACTGTCTCCATCAGGTATTGGCATGTTGTCTGACATGGCAGTTTACGCTGTATATGCAAGTTTAGCTGCGCTGTACGTATACGAAGTGTCTCAAGTTTGGAAAGTAAACAAGAACGTATTTAAAGAAGAAGTGCCTGAAATTCACCAATATAAATTCAAGCAAGTCGCAGTGTTAAACGTGTTGTATTTCGCAACCTTTGGTTCAGAACTCGCCGTCGTTTCTATGTTACCGCTATTCTTTTCGGAAACGTTTGAATTAACGCCAGTTCTTGCGGGTATGGTCGCTTCGGCTTATGCCTTTATGAACCTCATGTCTCGCCCAGGTGGCGGTTGGATTTCTGACAAGTTTGGTCGTAAACCAACGTTACTTATTCTAACGGCAGGTTTAGCTGTAGGTTACTTCGCAATGGGTCAGGTAGAGAGCACATGGCCAGTATGGTTAGCGGTTGTTGCGGCAATGGCATGTTCATTCTTCGTACAAGCGGGGGAAGGTGCGGTGTTTGCAACAGTACCACTGATTAAACGTCGTATGACAGGCCAAATCGCAGGTATGACTGGCGCTTACGGTAACGTTGGTGCGGTGGTTTACCTTACCGTATTGTCATTCGTGAGCTATCAAACATTCTTCTTAGTGATTGCTGCGACAGCGGTACTTGGCTTTGTGACTCTGTTCTTTATGGAAGAACCAAACGGACAAATCGCTGAAGTGAACGACGATGGCAGTGTCACGCTAATCAATGTTTCAAGTTAGTCACAGCACTAGCATGAAGCACTGAATTATTGAATCGGGAGTGGTACTAAGGTGTGTTTCACCACTTTGGTACTGCGTTCAAAGGCTCTAGGTTCACTAGGGCTTTTGTTCTTCCTAGGATGTTCTCTCAAGGACGTGAGAGAAGACCAATTAAGAAGAAGAGCAGTTATGACAATTTCATTCAACCAAGGGCAAGTCGTCACGCCAGAATCTAATAACCAGTTAACGCTCAAGTTTGGTGGTTATTCGAATAAAGGCATCCGTGATGAAAACCAAGACGCCATCATTGTAAAACACCCTAAAACTCGCGCGGAGCAAGAGTTGAAAGGCAGTGTTGCCTGCATAGCAGACGGCGCAAGTTGCAGTGAACACGGCCAGAAAGCCAGCCACACCAGCGTGATGCAGTTTATCGACGACTATTACGCAACGCCACAAAGTTGGAGCATTCAGCGTTCAGCGCAAAAAGTCCTAACCTCGCTCAACTCTTGGCTGTTCAACACTTCTGTTTCTAATATTCATCCCGCACAACAAGTTAACCACAATGCGCTCGTATCGACGTTCAGCAGTGTGATACTGAAATCGAACACCGCCCATCTATTCCATGTGGGTGACAGTCGTATTTACTTGCTAAGAGATGGAGATTTACGCCAACTGACCCGTGACCACACTCGTAAGAACATGGGGCAGAAGCATTACTTAACCAGAGCATTGGGCATGGATAATCAGCTCAATGTTGACTATCAAACCTTACCCATCAAGAAGAATGACCGCTTTATCCTCACATCGGATGGTGTACATGAGTTCGTTTCCCCTAACACGTTTAAAGAACACATCGATAAACCCGGTGCGGATTTCGAATACGCCGCGCAAAGCATCTGCAATACCGCCTTAAGCCACAATAGCTCAGACAACGTGAGCTGTTTGATAGTCCAAGTCAGTCACCTACCCAAACCATCGTTAATTGAATTTCATGAAAAACTCGCCAAGCGCGCTATTCCACCCGCTTTAAAACTCGGGCAAAGTATCGACAACTTCATGGTACTTGAGGTTTTGTATGCAGGCTCAAGAAGCCATGTGTATCGTGTGATGCAGAAAGAGACACAAACCGAGTTCGTGCTCAAAGTGCCTTCTGTTCAATATCACGATAGTCCTTCGCAACTCAGAGCGTTCTTTAATGAACAATGGGCGGGGCTATTGCTGCACAACAAGAAAATCATGAAGGTTTACCCAACGCCAGAGCACTCGCAATTCTTATATCAAATCTGCGAATGGGTCGAAGGCATCACGCTAAGACAATGGATGTACGATAATCCAAAGCCGTCACTCAATGAAGTGCGCGAAATCTTAGAAAAAATCACGCAAGGCATTCGAGTATTACAACGCGCAGATATGGTGCACCGAGACTTAAAGCCCGAGAACATCATGATTCAACGTGATGGTGAGATAAAAATCATCGACCTTGGTGCAGTGTTAGTGAGGGGCCTTGAAGAGGGAGAGCTCACAGACAAGGACGACACACCATTAGGCGCGGTCAATTATATTGCACCAGAAACCATCAAGCACAATACGGCGACCACTAGTTCAGATTTGTTCTCTATCGCAGTGATCGGCTATGAGATGCTAACGGGTACATTGCCCTACTCTGAGATGACTGCACAATCGCTTAATCAATCTCGTCACCATCGATGGGAATATCAACCCATCACACAAAAACGGTCTGACTTACCAAGTTGGGTGGATTTGGTGTTACAAAAAGCCTGTGCGGAATCGCCAAGCGAACGTCATCAAGTGTTGGGGGATTTTGTGGCAGACCTTTACACACCGAACCAAAGCTTGGTGAAAAGTAAAGCCAAGCAACCTTTGATAAACCGAAACCCAATCCAGTTTTGGAAAGTGCTGGCCTTGTTGCTCGGCATTGTTGCCATTGTAGAGTTTGGCTTATTGCTTAGTTCTAACTAAACCAAAAGTTCTAACTAGACCTTAAGTTCTAGCTAAACCTTAAGTTCAAACTGACCACGGGGCTCATACTCAACTTGAAGCTCTAGCTGACCTCGAAGCTCTAGTTAAACCTCAGAGATCAAGCTAACCGCGTTTAGCCTCGTTTTACTAAGCTTCTTGGTACCAGCTCAATACCCGCTTGGTAACGCTTAGCCGACGCATTTAATGCCAAAGCAAAAGCACTATCGGCAATCACTTCGAATTGCTGTGGCAGTGAATGGACTTTGAAAGGTAAGAAATCCAATAAGCGATTATCACCAAAGGTTGCCAGTTTCACTTGATTGATCAGCTCTGGCTTTTCGACCATCACATCCAATACACCTTCTAGCAAGGTGTAAGACATAGTCACAATCGCATCAGGCACTGTGCCCTTGGCAATCCAACCCTCAAAAATCTCACGCCCTGATTCTCGATCAAAGTGTTCGCCATACCCCACAACCATCGGCTTATTTTCTGTTAGCCCTGTTTGTTGAGTATGCGCTTTATTTGCCGCTTCAAAACCTAGCTGACGTTCGCGTGAGATATTTAAATCTGGCAGTGCACCTATCAAACCAACACTATGAATGCTGTCATCAAGGATTGAATGCGTCAGTTCAAACGCTGCTTCGAAATCTTCACTGATTACGCAAGCAAAGTGTTCATCGTCTAACGGACGGTCAATCGCGATTACGGGTGTACCTGAGTTTTGCAGCTTCAAATAGAACTCGTTAGCGTCTGGCATAGAGCTCGCCACCAGCAAGGCATCAATACGACGGCTCACCAGCGCTTCCGCTACTTTGCGTTCGGTTTCGGCGTCATCATCAGAGCAACCGATCAAGATTTGATAGCCCACTTTACGTGAGTTCTGCTCTATCAATTTTGCTAAACGCGCGTAACTGCTGTTTTCCAGATCAGGAATAATCAAACCAAATGAACGGCTATTACCAGCACGCAGCGACGAAGCAGCATGGTCTGGACGGTAGTTATACTCATCGACAACTGCCATTACTTTTTGCTGCGTCTTCTCACTGATTCTGTATTTCTGCGCCTTGCCATTAATCACATAGCTGGCTGTGGTTTTCGACACACCGGCTAGTTTGGCAATCTCATCTAGTGTCATATGGGTGACCTGTATTTTGTGCGTAGGATCATATAACCAATCTTCTGATCCTTGGATTAGTTGAATTATATGCTGAATCGATTCAGTATAAAAGCTGAAAGGATTCAGCAAAATCTGAAAAGTGACTTCAATCATCCTTTTGAATGGATTGAGCGTCATTTGTCGTTACTAACGAGACAAACCAAACTAACGACACGCAGCAAAACTATTTTGATTATCAAAATCGGCTTTGCTGAATTTTTTTACACTGAATGCTGAACCGATTCAGCAAAAGTAAAACAAAGAGCAAAGCAACGAGTAAAGTTCACTATCATTTGCTCTAGACTGAATCGTAGCGATACACAAATTCTCAAGCGATACGCTAAAGAGGCACCATGCTTAAATTATCAAAATCTGACATCACTCTTGGTCAAACGGCCGATGACAAATTCAAAGCTATCCAGAACATTGCTGGCGACCTAACTGCGAAAGGCCTAGTTGACTCTGGCTACGTTGAAGGAATGCTGAACCGTGAAAACCAGAACTCTACGTTCCTAGGTAACGGCATCGCGATTCCTCACGGCACCACGGACACGCGTAGCCTAGTAAAAGAGACAGGCGTAGCCGTTCACCACTTCCCAGAAGGCATTGATTGGGCAGATGGCAACCGTGTTTACGTAGCAATTGGTATTGCAGCGAAATCTGACGAGCACTTAGGCATCCTTAAGCAGCTAACTAAGGTTCTAGCGGCAGATGGTGTTGAAGAGAAATTAAAGCAAGCGAAATCAGAAGACGAAATCATCGCCCTACTTAATGGCAAAGTTCAGCTAGAAGCCGACCTAGACGCTTCTTTGGTTCAGCTACTGTTCCCTGCAAGCGACATGGTTCAAATGTCGGCAGTTGCAGGCGGTCTTCTTAAGAACACTGGCTGTACTGACAACGCATTCGTTGCTGACCTAGTAACAAAAACACCGACTCACCTAGGCCAAGGCCTGTGGTTGTTGGGCAGCGATAAAGGCGTAACTCGCACTGGCGTATCGTTTGTTTCAACAGCAAACCACTGTGAGTACGAAGGCACACCAGTGAAAGCATTAGTTGCATTCGCAGCTTGTAACAGCGCGCACCAATCTATTCTGGCAAACCTAAGCAAGATGGTTTTCGAAGGTAAACAGCAACAACTGTTAACAGCTGACATTGCGCAAGTGATTGGTCTTCTAAAAGGTGAAGCGGTTTCTACAGCCTCTCAAGACGATGACAACTGCGCAGTATTCAAAATCAAAAACGCGCACGGCCTACACGCTCGCCCGGGTGCAATGCTGGTTGCTGAAGCGAAGAAATTCGAATCAACAATCCGCGTTTCAAATCTAGATGGCGACGGAAAAGAAGTGAACGCGAAGAGCTTGATGAAAGTCATCGCACTTGGCGTTAAACACGGTCACCAGCTTCAGTTTGTTGCTGAAGGTGAAGACGCAGCACAAGCACTTGAATCGATTGGCAAAGCTATCGTTTCAGGCCTTGGCGAAGGTTAAGGAATCGATATGTCTGATAAACAAATCAAAGCCGTTACCGTTACGCTAAACCCAGCTCTCGACCTAACTGGCGCTATCGACGCACTCAATGTAGGTTCAGTTAGCCTAGTAAACAAAGGCTCTCTGCATGCAGCAGGCAAAGGCGTAAACGTAGCAAAAGTACTTTCAGAACTTGGCGCTAAGGTTACCGTAACAGGTTTCCTTGGCCGCAATAATGCAGAAGCCTTCTGCCAACTGTTCGAACAGATGGGCGCAACTGACCGCTTTATCCGTGTTGATGGCGCGACTCGTATCAACGTAAAATTAGTAGAAAACTCAGGCCAAGTTAGCGACATCAACTTCCCAGGTGTTCCTGTTGATGCTGACGCTGTTAAAGCGTTTGAAGAAACCTTGCTTGAGCTGGCTGAAGACCACGAATACTTCGTGATTGCAGGCAGCTTGCCACAAGGTGTATCGCCAGAGCTTTGCGCTTCTTGGGTACAGCGCTTGCGTGACCTAGGTAAAAAAGTGTTGTTCGACAGCAGCCGTGACGCACTCAAAGCCGGTATCAATGCTCAGCCTTGGTTGATTAAGCCAAACGACGAAGAGCTGTCTCAGCTGTTCAATGCAGAACTGACAACTCGTGACCAATGCCAACACGCAGGCCAAGCCCTGAGTGAAAAAGGCATCGATAACATCGTGGTATCACTTGGCGCTGAAGGCGTGATGTGGCTAAACCAAGGTGAATGGTTACATGCTCAACCGCCGCGTATGCAAGTGGTGAGCACAGTAGGCGCAGGCGACACCTTGGTTGCTGGCCTATGTTGGGGTCACATGCAACAGATGCCAAAACCAGAACTTATTAAATTCGCAACCGCCCTATCTGCTCTAGCAGTTTCACAGGTAGGCGTGGGCATCACCAGCCAACAAGAGCTGGATTCAGTACTACAAAATATCCAATTACAGGCGCTTAGTGCTCCAACTAGCCAGTTAGACACAAGCAAATAGGACAAAAGGTTTATTATGAATATTACCATTATCACAGCTTGCCCAAGTGGCGTAGCAAACAGCATCATCGCCGCAGGCTTGTTAGAACAAGCGACAAAAGCACTGGGTTGGAACGCCGCTATTGAATGTCAATCAAGCGTGTTACCTGAATCTCCAGTATCACAAGACGCTATCGACAGCAGCGATGTTGTGGTTATCGCAGCCAACACAAACGTTGATAAAGCGCGCTTTGTCGGCAAAAAAGTTTACCAAGCAGCTATCTCTGAGTGCACTGCAGATGCAAAAGCATTTCTAGAGAAAGCGGCAGCAGAAGCAACGGTATTAGAAGCTTCTCAAGTTGAAAGCACTATTGAAGTGACGGGTACTTCGGCAAATGCTTCAACAGAAACAACAGGCAGCAAAAAGATCGTTGCGATTACTGCTTGTCCAACGGGTGTTGCACATACCTTCATGGCAGCTGAAGCACTTGAAGCCGAAGGCAAACGCCTAGGTCACCAAATCAAAGTGGAAACTCGCGGCTCTGTAGGTGCGAAGAACCAACTAACAGACCAAGAAATCGCAGACGCTGATCTTGTTATCATCGCAGCAGATATCGATGTACCACTGGATCGTTTTAACGGCAAAGCGCTATACAAAACAACGACAAGTCCTGCTTTGAAGAAAACAAAGCAAGAGATGGAAAAAGCATTCGCAGAAGCGAAACCATACCAACACACAGCTTCTTCTAATTCAGCACCCGCTGATGAGAAGAAAGGCGTGTACAAGCACCTGATGACAGGTGTATCTCACATGCTTCCTGTGGTTGTTGCGGGTGGTTTGATCATCGCTCTTTCTTTCGTATTCGGTATCGAAGCGTTTAAAGAAGAAGGCACACTAGCAGCGGCACTGATGACTATCGGTGGTGGTTCTGCATTCGCTCTGATGATTCCCGTTCTTGCTGGTTTCATTGCATTCTCGATTGCTGACCGTCCGGGTCTAGCTCCTGGTCTAATTGGCGGTATGCTGGCTAGCTCAACGGGCGCTGGCTTCCTAGGTGGTATCGCGGCTGGTTTCATTGCGGGTTACTCTGCAAAACTCATTGCCGACAAAGTTCAGCTTCCACAGTCAATGGAAGCCCTCAAGCCTATCCTGATCATTCCGTTTATTGCGAGTTTGTTCACTGGCCTTGTGATGGTTTACATTGTGGGTGGTCCTGTATCTGGCGTGATGAGCGCAATGACAGACTTCCTAAACAACATGGGTACGTCTAACGCGATTCTTCTAGGTGTGATTCTAGGCGCAATGATGTGTTTCGACCTTGGTGGCCCTGTAAACAAAGCGGCTTACACATTTGGTGTTGGTCTGCTGGCTTCGCAAACTTACGCACCAATGGCGGCTATCATGGCAGCAGGTATGGTTCCAGCTCTAGGTATGGGTCTTGCGACTTTCCTAGTGAAAGACAAGTTTGAAGCAAGCGAGCGTGAAGCAGGTAAAGCATCATTCGTTCTTGGCCTATGTTTCATCTCTGAAGGTGCGATTCCATTCGCAGCGAAAGATCCAATGCGTGTTATCCCAGCATGTATGGCAGGTGGTGCACTAACGGGTGCTCTATCAATGATGTTTGGTGCACAGCTAATGGCTCCACACGGCGGCTTGTTCGTACTACTGATTCCTGGCGCCATCTCTCCAGTGCTTATGTACCTAGTGGCGATTGCAGCAGGTACAGCAGTAACAGGCTTTGGTTACGCAGCACTTAAAAAGATGAGCGGCTCTAAAGTAACGGCAGAGGCTTAATCCCCCTACTCTGTTAAGCTCCTTCTATAAAGCTGCTTATTAGTAAACAAAGGCTCCTCATTTGAGGAGCCTTTTTATTATTCGTTGTCTTGCGTGGTTAAAACCGGCAACTGAAAAGAGAATGTTACTCCTTCTACATCGTCATCATCTATATGGCGAATCATCTCCACCAAATAGCCATTCACGGCTAACTGTAAGCCTTGTTGCTTAACCGCATTAAACAACGCTTCTAAAGCCGTGCTGTAGGCTACATCGGAAACCAGATAAACATCGCTACACAAGTAGTAACCTTCTGGAATGGTCATATCGTAACGCTCTTTAGCTACTTGCCAGTTGCCGATTTCAGCGTCTATGTCGTCCCACTTGTTTCTCATTTGCTTAATCGGCGTTGTGCCCATAAGTTGTGTCGACTTCTGGCCGTACATCTCAAACGCGGTATCCCAGTCAGGGTCGTCTAATTTGAGCTTCTGCATACCACGCTCCGGATACCAAACCAATTCTGTTGGCATAGACTTAACCAGCTCTTTTTCCATCGAAGACTGCACACCGGGATGCGCCAATCTCTGGATGAAATCCGCCGTCTCCTTGGGTGTCGCGTTATAACCCATTGCTCGAATGTGCTTTGCCGTCACGCCCAGCTCACGCTTGAGCGCCTTGCCTAGCGACTGTGACGATGAGAATCCACAATACTGAGCAATTTCAATGACGCTCCATGGCTCGTCATTGATCAACAGGCTAACAGCAATCTGTAGACGTATTCGACTCAGGTATTGACCCGGCGTTTCATTAAACAGCTCAGTAAACTGACGATGAAAGTGGTATGGAGAAATCGCGCTCTCGGTCGCTATCTCTTCCCAAGTACGACGCTCACCCCACTCTTCATGCATTAAGTTAAGCGCATGGCTAAAGCGTTTTTGAAGGTGTTCTGGTAAAGATTCAACCAACGCAATCTCGGGCACAAGTTTAAACCCAGGCACTGAGTGATAGTCAGGCTTGCTCTGTTGCGTCACACGGTCTTTGTTCTCAGGCATAGAAGCTCTTGTATCTGTCGTCTTGATTGAATTCGATCGCTTGGCTTCACTATCGTCTTTGTCCTTTATAAAATCAATCACGAGCGCTCCAAAGTGAGCTGTGTCTGTACCTGTGGTTCTTGTTCGACCGCTCCATTTTCGATTAGATCTTCAACTTGAGGCGGTTTGCGGAAAAACAAACCAAGCAACACAGGTATCAAAATCAGCGTTACCGCAGTGGCGAACAGTTCACCAAACACCAACGACACCGCCGCAGGCTTTAAGTATTGTGCTTGTTCCGCAGTTTCGCTTAGTAACGGCAACAACCCACACACAGTGGTTATCGTGGTTAAGAAGATCGCTCTCAATCGGCTGGTGCCCGCAATCACCAACGCTTTCTGTAATGGGACGCCTTGGCGATATTCAGCATTAAAACGCGTGATCAACACCAACGAGTCGTTAATCACGATCCCCGTCATGGCCATCATTCCGAACATCGAAAGAATGCTGATCGGCAAGTCCATCAAGTAATGACCAAAAATCGCGCCTGCGAATCCAAACGGTATTACCGCCATGATGATCATTGGCTGCCAGTAGGATTTCAAAGGCACTGCCAACAAGATGTAGATCATCAGCAGCGTCAGGATCATCGCGGATTTAAAGCCATCCGACACTTCCCCTATCTCTTCAAACTCGCCACCCGCTTTGATCGTCACACTTGGGTATTGTAGCCGCAGAGATTCAATCGTCTCTTCAAGCTGTTCTCGTGTCTTCTCTGGTGATTGCAGATCTCGGTTTTGCTTCCAATAGAGGTTGATCACTTGTTCTCGGTCACGGCGGAAAACCACTTGCGGCTCTTGCTCGTGACGGAACTCAGCGATATCGCCAATCATTACGCTGCCACCGTTCGGCAACATAATGATGGCTTGTTGTAGCTGAACTAAGGTTCTGCGCTCATCTCTTGGGTATTGCAGCAGCACCTTGGTCTCTTGTCCGTTTTCTAATAGGCGATGAACTTCCCTTTCGCCAAACGCTTCTCCGGCAAGCTGTGCCAGCTTCGCTTGAGTTAATCCAAGCTGCTGACCATATTGATTCAGCACTAAGCGAACTTGTGGTAAACCATCCTGACCATCATCGTAAACATCCGAAACGCCTTTTAAGGACTCTAGAGTATCTGCTAGCTGTTCACTCACACGAGAAGCCAACTCACGATCGTTGGAAGAGATCGTTAAGAATGTGCCACCAGCTGGTTCTTCTGCTGCGCTGAATTTGGCCGAGTAAGCCCCTTCAATTTGCCCAGTGCTTTCTCGCCATCGCTTCAGCAGTAAGTTACCCGGCAATAAGCTTAAAGATTCATTGGTGAGCTCCGCAGTGACTTCAATTTCCCCATAACCATCTGACCACGCGAGCAGGTTTACGACGGGCTTCTCTTGTAATGGATAATCTTCCATTAAGCCTTTCTCAACCTGAGTCATCGCTTGCTCTACTTGCAACAAAGCTTGGCGCTGCAGTGGTAACGGCGCACCATCTTCTAGCTCAATAACAGCCGTAATGTAACGCCCAGGAATTTCAGGGAACAGCGCACTTCGAATCGCCCCATTCGACCACATACCGTAAGCCAGTGAGATAACCGCCACAAACCCAAGCAAAGACGCCACTTTGTAGCCAAGTGCAAACTCCAATACTGGCTTATAGATGTTGAGATTGAACCACTGCAAACCGCCTTGAGCGGCATTCTGAACCTTGGCAAAAATACTTGTAGATGGCTTTTTCAAAGAAAGCTGAGCCAAGTGTGACGGTAGAATAAATTTGCTTTCAATCAGCGAGAAGATCAAAGCGAAGATCACCACTGCCGAAAACCCAGCAAGCACCTTGGCTAACTCATTGTTAATCCATAGCATTGGAGAAAATGCAGCAATGGTCGTCAGCACACCAAACACGGTTGCCACCGACACAGAATGGACGCCCTGCCAAGCGGCTGTTTTTCCGTTTACATTAGAGGGGCCGTTTCTATTTAAATGACCAGAACTACTGCCGTGCCCCGTCCGTTTTTCATGTATCGCTTCACCCACAACTACGGCATCATCCACCAACACACCGAGCACCAAGATAAAGCCAAACAAAGTGATGTCGTTGATGCTGTAGTTAAACCACTGCATTGCAGCGAGTGTTCCAGCGAGCGCAATCGGAATTCCCATCGCGACCCAAAACGCGAGCCTAATTTCAAGAAATATCCCGAGCAAGATCAACACAATTAGCAAGCCTTGCCAGGCGTTTTCGCTTAAACGAAATAGCTGCTCTTCAATGTAAGGCGCCATATCAGCCATGGTATTCAGCTCAATATCCGACGGCAGAATCACACGTTGTGCATCCAAGGTTTCGCTGATCGCTTCACTGACTTTAAGTAGATTATCGGTTTGGCTAGTGCTGACCAATAAAGCGATGGCGTTAGCGCCGTTGTTACGCACGATAGAGCCGCTGTATTGGTAGCCACGGGTTAGCTTGGCAATGTCTCCCAAGCGTATTTCTCCATTACTACCCGAAATTACGACAAGCTGATTCAGCTTCTGCAAATCATCGGCATAACCGTCACCACGAATAACCATTCGGCCTTTGTCACTAATCAGCTCACCGCTACGAGACTCTAGTGAACGCTGCTCAACTAAACCTGCAAGATCTTCCAAGCTCAGCCCTAGCGCCTTGAGTTGGTCAGGGTCTGGATCGATAACCAACTGAGGCGTTCGAGTTCCCCAGTTTGAGACCTTGGAAATTTGAGGGTTCTTTTTCAGCGCTTGTTCAAGTTGCTTAGCAATAGGTTGTAATTCGTCATCGGTTCTTGGACCTGACACCACAACAAACGCAGCTAAGTTGGTAAATTCATTACGCACCACTTGCGGTCTTTCTGCTTGCACTGGAAAGCCGTTGATGGCGTTAACTTGATTACGAATATCATCCAACAGCTTGTCTAAATCTGTGCTGCTGGTTTTACGTACCACGACTCTAGACACGCCAGCACTCGATTGGCTGGTGATCTGTTTGATGCCTGCAATGCCGCTGATCGACTCTTCGATTCGTTGAGTCACGCTCTCATCAATCTGTTGTGCAGTACCGCCAGGATAAGCCACAGTAATACTGATTGATGATGGTGCAATTTGCGGGAACGACTCGACACGCAGCTGACCAAACGCCAGCACACCACTGATAACAATCGCCATCATCAACAAATTGGCAGCGACTGGGTTGTTAATGAACCATTTTGTCATCCAACTCATTGGTTTGATTCCTTAATCTGTGCTGAATCAGATTTGCCAGCGAGCATGGCTTCAGAATGGATTTCAATGAATCTAGGCGCGACTTGTTTGCCGATTAACATCGAAGAAAGCGGATATTGCACCACGCGACGAGCCTTATCACTGCGATCGTTGAACCGAATATCAAGCTCTTGGCTGCCTTGCCCTATAAGCGTTACCGACTCTTTTCGTAAGCGATCTTCTGTATCTAATGTCCACACATACCCGTCTCGCGTCATTGCACTCAGAGGCACACTTACTACGTCATCTTGTAGACCGAGGTTTACCACAGCCTGAACCTGCTGATTAGGGAAAAGCCTAGGCTTGTCTTGGTAAGGATTTTCAACCGATAACACCACTTGCCTTTGACGCGTCACCGAATCGACTTCTGGCGACACATAGCGCACCTTCGCCGGCCATTGGTTCCCAGAACGACTCACGACACGAATGCTCGGCTTAACCAAGGCAGCTTGTACTTGTTGCCAATGCAATTCGGAGATTGGAAGCTCGATATCAATCGAATCACTGGCGGCTAACTCAAAGGTCACTTGCCCCGCCTCTACCCATTCTCTTGGGCTAATGTGGCGCTTCATGACGACCGCATCAAAAGGCGCATTAATCACTGACTCTTCCACGAGCTTCTTCGCACTGACATAAGCTTGTTGGGCTTGTTGCAGATTGGCTTTCGCAGCAAGCACTTGGGGTTCTCTGCGCGCAAAGGACGAACTTGTTTTTGGGTTGAGCATTTTAAGAGCGACAGTTTGTTCATGTTTAGCCTGTTTCAATTCCAACTCCGCTTGCTTTAACGCACTTAACGCTTGCGCCAAGTTCGCATCAACGGCGCTGGTGTCTAGCCTCGCCAGCACATCTCCCTTATTCACTAATTGTCCCGGTTCGATTTTTTCATTCAGCCATTTTAGTTGCGCACTACTCGAGGCTTTAAGTTGAATTGGCCAACGAGCAGCGGTTAAGCCGAGTACCGTTAACGTCGATTCGTGCTGTGAGGGTGTCACCTCCAACACAGAAACCGGTGCCAGTACTGCTTGTTTCTTCACAGGCTCTGCCGCCTCTGGTTCTAATTCATCGACAACAATCAAGGCAACAAAGATAGCCGCACAACCGACTAATACAGACAGTGGCTTTTTAAACTTCATAAGGCATCTCCTTGGTAGCCTGTTGGACAGAGGTATGATTGAGTCGCTGACTGATTTCAGTAAGACGAGAAAGGGTTTGTAGCGTAATTGGCAGCATCACTGCGGTTTCAACAAACTCCAATGAGTAGGTAACGATTGAGAACACTTGCCCTGCCGTAGGCTGAATAAGCTGACTCACCATCCACAAATTGCCCACGACTGCGCCAAACAGCACGGTAAAGATCAGTCCGTAAACAATTGCCTCAGTGTCTGAAAGCTTGATTTCACACTGTTTAAGTCGCTCAAAGTGCCAACGAAGCGCAGACAAGCGAACACCGCTCAACAGTTGAACCTGCTGTTCAACTTGATCGTTAAATTGGCCATTAAGCCGCGTGAAGGTCTGGTGGAACAAACCATAGATAGCGAGCATCGACAGCCCAGCAAACAACATGCAAAGCGCCAGTGAGAAATGGAATGTGGAGAGAATCACCACAGTCGCAACAAGTTGCACTACTGCTGTCATCAAAGCGGGTAAATCGTCTTCTAAGAAATCAACCAGCTCACGCGACATGGTGAGACGAGCGTCTTTGGTTGATACAGATAAGCCACGCAGGTTTCGCTCCACGATATTCGCCAGTTTTACACGAATTGCCCCATAAACGCGGGTGTCGTAGAAACGGCGAACCACGCTGAGAATGACCAACACAAAGAGAATCAGTGCCAGCATCATCAAAGGCTGGAAGCTTTGGTTTAACACACCGTCGATGGCGTAACCAATAAACAGCGGCAGCAGAATAAGCATCACGTTTTCAGCCAGAACCATTAACCAAGTCGCAGCGACCTTTAATGGGTTAAGCCGAATAATCGTCAGCAGAGAGATGGGATGTTTGAATAGCATTATTGAGCCCATAAATGAATATGGCGTCAGTATTACCAATTCGGCATGGGAAAAAGTGTCCCAAATTGCTGTATTAGAAAATTAGGCGCTAGACTCGCCCAACAACCAACTCGGTTACCTTTTGTTTACCTTGGCTCCTTTACTGTCCTTGATAAGAAAAATGAAAAACAAGGAAAGAGCATGAAATTATTCGCTTCATTACTCACGACTGTCGGTATTACTGGCGCAGTTTGGGGGCTATTACATATTCAGCCTGCGATTGCGGATGCCTCAACTGAGCAACCAATAGCTCAGTCACCAACTAATAAGTCCTCAAAGAAACAGTCATCAAAGGAAAAAACACTGACGACTGCAAATACGACTTACCTGCAAGGTTTGAGCAAGACTATCCCTTTAGAGGATGTGCCTGATCTGTGGGTCGATTTCTACCAAAACCTAGAAGCAAATAATGAGGAGATCGCACTGCAACAGAAAGTCGTCGTGGTCTATCAGGACATCAGTTCCGACTTCAGCAAGGCTACTGTCACCATTGGCTTCCCGAATAAGCAATCAACATCAAATAAAAACAATCACTTAATCCAAATTCCAAACAAAGCCAAAGGTACGCTTCTACTCAGTAAAGGTGAACATACTGAACAAGAATTAGTACAAGCTTGGGAAGGGATCGCGATTTTAAAAGAGGTTGATAAGGTTATTGAGCACTACCAATTGAATCAGCATGGGTTGCCAGATTCTAGCGAGTTATACGTCTATTATAAGAATGATCAGTAAAGGATTTGGTTATGGATTTCACTATGGATAGCATTGGGAGTTTTCTCTCTCAAACCTTCTCAGAAACAAGCATCATCCTTACCGAAACTTGGGTAGATGACAATTTTGTATTGCTTGCTCTCGCTCTATTTATCTTTGAGCTTATCCGCTATGCCTTTAAGAAAAAGCTAAGCTGGAACATGTTGGGAGACAGTGCGACCAACTTTGTCACTCTGTTCTTCTTATTGGTGACGGTTTTCTTGGTCGGTCTAGCTTATGTCGGCGCGTTCGTTTATGCCTACGAGAATTTTAGCCTGACTCAGCTGCCTATATCCGGCTGGACGATTCTTGGATGCTTGATCTTGGCGGATCTCGCTTATTACTGGGAGCATCGATTCCTACACAGCAATGGCCTAGCGTGGGGAACGCACTCTGTTCATCATAGCTCGCCTTACTTCAACATATCGGTTGCATACAGATTTGGGCCTTTGGATTGGTTCTTCCCGTTCTTTTTCCATTTACCGTTGATTCTGCTCGGCTTTAATCCATTTGTTGTGCTGATGTGTGAAACCTTTGTGCAGCTATACCAAACGTTATTGCACACCGAAACGATTAAGCGGTTGCCTCGTCCTATCGAAGCTGTGTTCAATACGCCCTCTCACCACAGAGTGCATCATGCGACTAACAAGCAGTACCTGGATAAAAACTACGCGGGAATATTCATCATTTGGGATCGTATGTTCGGTACGTTCGCCAGAGAAGAGGAAGAAGTCAGATATGGCGTGTTCCCTAGAATCAACTCTGTGAACCCATTTAAGGTATATTTCCACGGCTACGTTAAACTGTGCCAACAGCTATGGCACGCACCAAGTTGGAACTACCGACTGCAACTTCTGATTCAGCCGCCTATCTGGGCTTGGAAACGAGAACGAGAGACAAAGTAAGGACACTTATGAGCATTAACGCCCTGTTGATTGAAGACGACAGCGACTTGGCAGAAGCCATTGCAGACTACATGGAACTCGACGGTTTCGAATTCGACTTTGCCTACAATGGCGCAGCAGGGCTTAACCTCGCCTTAGAAGGACGTTATGACATCATCTTAACGGACATCAACATGCCCAAAATGGATGGACTCGATGTGTGCCAATCACTTCGTCAGCAGGGCGTTACTACGCCTATTCTCATGCTGACCGCTAGAGACACATTGCAAGATAAGGTCGCCGGTTTCGAAGTCGGCTCGGATGATTACCTAGTGAAGCCTTTTGCGATGGAAGAGCTCAAAATGAGACTGATGGCGTTGGTTCGTCGTGCTCAAGGTACGGTGACGACTCTGTCTGTAGCCGATCTCAAATTGGACTTGGATAAGCACCAAGCTATTAGAGACGGCAAGCTATTGAAGCTCTCTCCAGTATGTTGGCGAATGCTCGTGATGTTAGTGCGAAACAGCCCCAATGTGGTGAACAAAGCCAAGCTTGAAGAAGCCTGGGAAAACGAGATGCCAAGCTCTGACAGCGTGAAAGCCCACCTGTTTAAACTTCGCCAAGTGGTTGATGCTCCATTTGATACCAAGCTAATCCATACCGTTCACGGCATTGGTGTGGTCTTACATGAGGAGCAGTCATGAATCAGGCAAGCGTGAATCGAGTCAGCATCAAGCGCGACATCTACCTCTACCTATTTGGCATTGTTGTATTGCTTACCGCCATATACAGCTTAATGGTTTCACAAAGCTATCATATTGGTCTGAACGAATCGGCAAAGTATGGGTTCTTGTATGAACTGGAAGTTGCAGAGCAGCGTTACATTGAGACTGGAGAGTTGCCTAACTACCAAAACCCAACCTTTCAAGCCTTTCTAAGCTACTCAGAAGTTCCAACTCAATTTCAACAAGCCTTTGATTGGGATACGTTCGATAACGACGCTATTTATGAACATTACGACTCTCCAGCCAGTAATGAGTCTGGGCAATACCTCTACGCTGCCAAGCATTCAATTTCTGGTACAGACAAATCGCTGTACATCATTTCTGAATACGATGAAGCGATTTATCTGAAGCTATTCGAACTCAACCCACCTGAATCCGTCAATCAGATAAACAGCGCCTTCATCGCTATTGGTGCCCTTTTACTCTTGGTATTTTTGATCATTCGCCTTCTTATACACCGAGTCACCAAACCGATTATTACCCTATCAAAATGGTCAGAATCGCTTGATGTAAACAACACGCAAGGGCTGGCTAAGTTTCGATATAAAGAGATCGACCAATTAGCATCGCAGCTTGTTAAGAGTGTGCAAGGTGAACGCCAAGCCAATGAACGTGAGAGCTTTTTCTTAAGAGCAGCAAGCCACGAGTTAAGAACTCCGATTGCAACCATTTCCGCGAGTAGCGATATGCTGGTTCGACTGTCTGATAGCATTCCAAACAGTGGTCAGCGAGCTATCGCACGAATCCAACGTTCAGCCACCAATATGAAAACCTTGGTCACGACGCTGCTTTGGATGAGCCGTAATAGCGAGATAGAAACTAACTATGAGCAGATTAAGCTAACTCCCCTGATCAATAACATCATCGAAAGCCAGCGTTATCTTTTAAAAAACAAAGATGTAGAAATCCAAATCAATATTGATCCAGAAGAACATACCCTTCCCCGCGAACTGACCGAAGTCGTGCTGACTAATTTAGTCCGTAATGCATTCCAACACGGCGGAAGTGGAGAGATCCGTATCACCCTGTCACAAGCTCAGTTTGAGGTCACCAACCGTTTAGAGGATGAAAACATAACCCACGACTCTGAACAGCAGACCTCATTTGGCATTGGCTTAGAACTCATTGATCGCGTTTGTCAGAACCAAGGGTGGAGATTTACTCATGGCACTCACGGCAACGAGTTCAGTGTTAAAGTGGTGCTTTAACGAATTTAGAGGTCGATATTGGATGGTGACCAAATGTTTACCTTCGCTTGGTTATGCTAGTCGCACAATCAAGTTAGGAGTTATGTTATGGGTACTTGGATTTTAGAAACACTATTGTGGGCAATTGTCACTGTGGCTGTGTGTGTCGCGATTTGGGGATTTAACTTGCCTAATATTTTAATCGCACTAGGTGTTTCGGTAGCGGTGTCTCTGATACTGGGGAATAGTTGGAGAAGCTAGTTATTCAAGAAGCAAGATGGGTTTAAAAGTTAGTGAGTTAAGGCACACCCGACAGCTGTTACCTTAACCAAATGCATTGATTAGGTGCACACTGTCGGGCGAAAATTAAATTAGCTACTTAGTGTGTCTTCAAATACACCTAGCTCACGGCCCAGCCAGATCGCTAGTACTGTATGGTCTAATGTTTCTTCACCACCGGTTACAGGGTGAATCAGCACCGACATATCACCACGCTCTTGATCCAGCCATTCCACGATGCCCGACTCTTTGTTGGCAAAATGAATCTCAAACATCGGCATCTTATGTGGGCCAACTAAGCGTTGTACTAAAGGAAAAACCTCTAATACATCTTTGCGCTCAGATAGAATCTTTTGACGCAGTGTTTCTGCTTGCTCTGCAAATCGCAGAGGGAAATAAACATGACCGTGGTACATGGCACCATCCTTTAGAATTATGATGACGCGATTTTATACCTAAATAGCCTTCAATAGCTAAATCTAAATATAATATGCCAGTACCACCTGTTCTATAGAAATGAACGGTTTCATGCCCACGGTCTTTCGCTCTACCTTCGGTATGCTTACAAACTATATATCTTGAGTTATCGGGCTCAACGTCATCAGAAGAATAGCCTAGTCAGTTCGGCATATATGTTCAGTTCGGTTGATTCGCCGATATCGAAGAAATAATGACATCGTATTAAATATCACCCCTGCAAAAAACAACGTAATGACAATGCTTGCGCCGCTCGGTAAATCATAATGAGCGGACATGGCCAATCCCGACAGAATACCAACTGTACCAATACTGACACTTGCGATAACAAAACGAAGCCCTTTTAACGCAGCGGCACATAAGGCAGGGATAACTAATAGAGCGAACTCCAAATAGATCCCGGTTAGCTTGACCGTAATCGGCATTAAGATAGCGAATATTAGATAGAAGCCACTACCCTGCATAAATTCGGGCTTTACGCTGACCAACACCAACATCGCGGTCGTTATTATTGCCAATGGCCAAACATCATCCCAAGTAGCCCAAAGTAGTTGCCCATTGAGAATACCTTGAATAAAATCAGCGCCGTGTGGATCTTGACTCACCAATAAAATAGCCAATGAAGCCGAAACGACAAATAAGCTACCAATCATAGGTTCCAGGTGTTGTTTGTAATGCTTTTCCATCAATGCAATTAGGCCACATAGCAGAAGTGACATTGCCCACGGGCCAGCCATTTCACCCAACCATGAATCGCTGAACAACTCATATCGACTTAACCAATATTGGCTCAAAGCAGCACCCAACGCAGCAACTTGTGCAACAGCGAGATCAATAAAGATGATTTGCCGTTTGAGCACTTGTTCACCCAGTACAATGTTACCGACCAACGCAATCAAACCACACAATACGGCAGGTGCCAGCCAGCTATATTCCATCCACATCACGAGCTCTCAGGTATTTCTGAGTCGACCAACAGATCCAACAGATCATCAATCACTTGATCGTACATCTCGTCTAAGCTCTGTCCTTCTGAAACTGAAAGTGGTAACTGAACCATAGGCTTACCGGTTTGTTGATTGAGCCAATTAGCAGGACGCTTATCTTGGTGCGATGAATATACGATGGCATCAAATGAAGCAGGATCAAGTTTCGTTAACGTCTGCAAATGCGCTGTTGTCGGCGAAATACCTGGCTTGGGTTCTAAGTCGGCAATTTGCGTCATGTCTAACCAATCAAAAAGGTAACGATACGTGGCATGGTAACCGACCACCTTTTTACCTTGTAAAGGTTCAGCTTTCGTTTCCCACTCTGCCAATTTTTTACGCCAGTTAGCACGAAATTTCATGCCATTCCGCATATAAACAGGTGAATTATCAGGGTCTATTAGCTGTAAACGTTTGGTGACTTCTCTTGATATAGGAATCATATATTCAGCAGCAAACTGAACATGTGGATTTCCATGAGCGTGGATGTCCCCCATGCTTCGATCAACATAGTCATGGGTATCAAGCATACCAACCATATCGCTCGCGTATAACATGGTTGGTGCGCTATCTTGAACCGCAGGGTTACCACTACGTACTTGCAGCATTGGCAACCAACCTACTTCTAATTCAGAGCCAGAACACATTGCCATGTCAGCTTGGCGCATTTTGGCAATAAGCGACGGTCTCGCTTGCACGTAGTGTGGATCCTGCATGGCTGTGGTCGCCGAGTAGATGTTAGCTTCAGGGGCATGGCTATGTATAAGCGCTTGCCACTCAGGCTCACAAACGAAAATATTCAACGCCATTGCAGGCGAAGATACCATTATAGATGAGGATACAACGGCAACACCTGTTGCCATTGTTAGGAGTAATTTCCTAGAACGCATGAGCACCATGCGCCCCAAAGGTCATTACATATTGCAAGGTAAAGACGTTATCTGTCTCTTTGCTTTGGTTTTCAACACGAGAATATTGTGCCCTAACCGTACCAAAATGAGATGAGTCCCAAGCAACCATCGCATCTGCTTCTTTGTCATTCATTGCAGTAAAATGCATGTGATCACCGTGAGCATGACCATCGTAGCTTTCAGCTTCACCGTAACGCAGACCCGCAGACCAGCTCGGACTAAAGCGATAAACACCCGACACATAATATGCTGCTAAGTTATCTGGGGATTCTGCATCATTTTTGTACTTGTCATCCACGATGCCATCCAACAGCATGTATTCTGCTGCTAGCGTAAAGTTCTGGTATTTGTAGTTACCATTTGGCGCCCACTTCCATACAAAGTCAGCACCGTATAGGTTTGAGCCCGTTACCGCTGCACCATGGCTATGATCGTGGTCGTGGTCATGCCCGTGATCATGGTCTTCAAATTCTCGAGTTTTGCCATTTTCGTTACGTAAGTAACTCAGGCCAAACTGCCAGCTTGATGAATCCGAGAAGTCATCACCCAACTTCATGGTTGTCGTGTAGACACCCACATCAGAACCATCCTCAACAGAAGACATCTTGCTACCACTTAGCGCTTCAACCCCAAACTTCACATACAGGTCAGTCGGAAGAACAATGTTTGCGCGCACACCATCATCGTAATAATGAGAACCCAAGAAGGTACGGTAAGCAGCGGGACGCTCAACAAAACTGTCGGTATGCATGTGTTGGTTATTCAGGTAACCAAAGTCCGATAGGAAACGACCACCTCGGATACTCAAGCCATAAGGCATTGTTAAGGTTTCAATGAACGCTTCTTCAAGCAACAACTCCGTTTCATCATCATGACTTTCAATGACGGTCGTTAAAGAGCCATAGAACTTATCGTCAATATTCGCCGACATGTTCAGCTCTGTATGACCAAGGCCAAATCCTTCATCACGTTCCGAATTATTACGCTGTCCGTCCTGATAGTAACCATCAAGTACGACACCAATTTGTGGGTTTGACAGCGTATCAGCAAAAACAGGGGCAGAAAGAGTGCTACCAATCGCTAGAGAAACCAATTTTTTATTCACTGTATTTTTCCTTTTATAATACTCACCAAGAATTAAGTTGATACGTTATAACATAACAATTAATTCTTGAGAAACAAATTTTGATCATTAGCGAGAAGTTAAATTGTTGTTTTAGGGGGCTTTAGAACCACTATCTATAAGGAAAGTAAAATATGTTGAAGTGAGTCCTTTATTTAAAAAGGTTCGCCACGATTGTCGTAAAAGCACGAGAGCTGCATCTGTCCGAACAAAAGTGCATCTCGATTGAGCAACTAGAGCGACCTCTAAAAAAAACGCCACACTCAATTCTGAGCGTGGCGTTTTATAAGGATGAATCAGTTTGAGTATTGATTCCTAGAACAAATACCCGATGACTAAATCTTTTTACTGTATGGGTTTAGTGCGCATTTAAGTCTCTTTAAGACGACTAGTGCTGTCACTCTGCCCCAACTAAACAAGACTCGCTGATGCAAACGGAAAATAGTGTCGTAAAGGTTTCGTACTAATCTGCCACGCAAAAGCACTCTGTCATTCATGAGAGCACCGACTGCATAGTCATGTCCAACCGCTACCAACATGCCTCCATCGTGAAAAACAAAGGGTTGTAACGCCTTGCCTTTCGCTAAACGCTTGAACTGCTGAGCCAAGTGACCTGCGGCTTGATTCGCAGCTTGAGCTCTTGGTGGAACAAAAGAACCATCCGGTTGAGGGCACTCTGCACTATCACCAATCACAAAAATATCGTTATCGTTGGTCGTTCTTAGTGTCTGATCTACCACTAATTGATTGATTCGATTTGTTTCTAAACCGTCTAATTCACTTAGCCAATCTGCACATTTAATACCAGCAGCCCATACTTGCAGATCTGCTGAAATAACCTCTTCTTCTGAAGTGACTAATTTCGCCTCTTCTGCTCTTTGAATTCGAGTCCCAGTTCTAACGTTAATACCTTGTTTTACCAGAGCTTCATGAACTCGTTTCGACATACATTCTGGCCCAGCAGGTAACACGCGATCTGCCGCTTCAATCAAAGTAATTTCAAGGCTACCTTCCTGACGATAACGCTGTAGCTTGGCGCTCACTTTTGCCAACTCTGCCGCCAGCTCAACACCGGTTGCACCTGCGCCAACAATTGAAATTTTACGCTGACTGCTTGCTCTCAGTAGAGGGTTGATTTCCTGCCAAGCTTTCTGTGCTTGCCCTGCTGAATCGAGGAATAAACAGTGTTCACTGACACCTTCTGTTTTAAAGTCATTGCTGATAGCACCTACAGCGATAACGAGATAGTCGTATTCGAACTCTTGAGTCGTACCGCTAAAGTGGTTCAACTGGATGACTTTGTTAGCACGCTCTAATCCACTCATTGAAGCTTGAACGTAAGTGTAGCCATTACAAGATGCATGCTGGAAGTAGCTAACAGCGTCGAGCTCTTCGTCGAATGTTCCTGCTGCAATTTCGTGCAAGCGAGGTTTCCAGTAGTGATGTGACGACGGCTCAACGAGTGTCACGTCATAACGTTTGTCACGACCTAAACGCGTAACCAATTCAAGGCCAGCAGCACCTCCACCAACCACAACAATTTTTTCTTTCTGTTTCAACATTCGCTTACCCACCATGCCTAAAGGCAAAATCTTTCTGATGGAGCGCATTATATTTATAACAGAATTAATGATAATCCCAATTTAAATAAAATCACTTTTACCAATTTGTAATAATGGCTTTAAATTTGAATCAATTTGACAAGTAACAGGATAAAAAAAGCGCCATATACAAAACGATACATGGCGCTTCTTATCTAACGATATATAGAACTAACTATATAGAGATTACGGCTTTAGTTTCAAAACTTTATCGATGTCTTCCGCAGAATGGCGCTCTGGTACTTGCTCCCACTCTTCGCCAAATGAACGGTTAACCACTCGACCTCGTTGGAAGCCTTCTCGCGCTTCCAGTTGCTTTGCCCAGCGTACAACGTTGGTGTAAGACTCAACCTGTAGAAACTCAGCTGCATCGTAGATTTTGCCTAGCACAAGGTTGCCGTACCAAGGCCAAATCGCGATATCAGCAATGCTTAGCTCTTCACCCGCCACAAATGTGTTATTTGCGAGTTGTTTGTCTAACACGTCTAGCTGACGCTTAGCTTCCATCGCAAAACGGTTAATTGGGTATTCTTGCTTTTCATCAGCGTAAGCGTAGAAGTGACCAAAGCCGCCACCTAGGAATGGGGCTGAACCTTGTGCCCAGAATAACCAGTTGATAGTTTGCGTTCTTGACGCCCCTTCGTTTGGTAAGAAGTGACCAAATTTTTCTGCTAGATGCATCAAGATAGAAGCTGACTCGAAAACATTAACGTCTTCAGCACCAGATTTATCAACAAGAGCTGGTATTTTAGAGTTTGGATTCACTCCAACAAAGCCAGAGGAGAACTGTTCAGCCTCACCGATGTTGATCAAGTACGCATCATATTCAGCTTCTTTAACACCCGCCGCTAACAACTCTTCAAGCAAGATAGTGACTTTCTGACCGTTAGGTGTGCCAAGAGAATACAATTGGAAAGCATGGTCACCAACAGGAAGCTCTTTCTCAAACCGAGCGCCAGATTCAGGACTATTGATGTTTGCCCATTTGTTTCCACCATCGGTATCGTTAACCCAAACTTTTGGCGGAGTGTATTGTTCTGACATGATATTTCCTTATTAATATAGGGTCTCACAAACTGATATTAGGTCACATGTCTGTGGTTAAAACCCCTGAATACGATTTATTTTCAAACTGTTAAGCATGGCTTATTCCAGAAAGACATAACCCGCTTTAATGCTAGCTTGTGTAGTTAAGAGTTAGTGTGTCTAAAAGATAAGTACGTATTCAAACTTCAATGTGATTTGGGTAAATCCACCGTATCATTTAGCAATGATTTTACGAATGACATACCGACAGCTTCAAGAAAGCTGTGATAAAATCGGGATATTACAATTGATAAGGATTTGGCAATGTCTTCTGATTACACAGGTTCGAGTGCAGCGTACGCTCGCCAAGAGAAAGGCTATCGCGAAAAAGCACTAAAACTGTACCCTTGGGTTTGTGGTAAATGTGCGCGTGAATTTGTTTACTCAAACTTGAGAGAGCTTACTGTTCACCACGTGGATCACGACCATACAAACAACCCTGGAGATGGCAGTAACTGGGAACTATTGTGCCTATACTGTCACGATCATGAGCATTCAAAATACACTGACCATGAACGTTATGGTATGGATGCAAAAGCAAGTTTAGATGATCATCAGTCCGCGACACACAACCCGTTTGCTGACCTAGCGAAGATGATGAAAAAGTAAACGTTCTTCATCAAGGATTAATAACAAGAAACCCCAGTATGTCGCCATACTGGGGTTTCTTTTATCTGCGGCCATATAAACTTTCACTGGATCAAAAAAGCCTTCCGAAGAAGGCTTTTGAAAATTCGTTTTGAATTATGCTGCCGCTTGTTTGCGAGACTCTTCTACCTGCTTAGCGCGCTGTTTTAACGTCAATTTATCGCGGTATGCAAACCAAACGTAAGACACAACTACTAAGAAGAACAGGTATGACAATGAGAAAATGAACGGCGATTGAATGATATCGTTCGAAATACCCCAAGAAACACCGACAACAGTCACTGCAATTTTTGCAAAAAAGCCACACATCAATAGCACTAATGCCAACTGTGGGAAACGCGTGCTACGGAATGCAAGCCAGTAGCAACTACCAACTGCTAGCGCCGCAACATAGAAGCCGAATAGGAAAGAGTGAATATGGTCAGCTGCCGCTACACCACCAGAAATTGACATCAATAAAATTAAAAACAGTTTCATAATACTCGCCTCACCATAAGTTGGAAACGCATCCTTTCAAATTTGGAATCTCAGTTTGCGTACTATTTTCCCACTTTTTTCCGACAACACAACCCCTCAAATCGAACAAAATGTAAGCAAAGGTACTAACAAAAAGTCACCTTAACAATTACTTAACATTCTGTTTTTAGTAAAACTCCGCTACTCCTTGTCTCATATGAACAAAGCGCCATTTCGATTTATTTTGTTACACAAAATTAACCTTAGAAATTAATTAAAATTATTTGTAACTCTGTGATATCCGCACGGAATACGCGTCTATTCAAAAACCATCACCTCAAAATCCCTGAAATAATAAGAAGACAAAGCGAAAAAGAACAAAATAGAAGGGTGTTGCAAACATTTTAAAAACCAATGAAAAACAACTCATTAACAAAATGAATTTAATTGACCAAAAATGGAAAAAGAGATTCCAATCACATTTTTATTGGTTATAATCCGCGCTCTTTTGCGCTATCTGTTGATAAACGCAAACTAATTTTGAAGAAACAATCACAATAACCCGTCTTTAGTTAAGTGGCTCTCCACTAACCGATGACAAAACTGAGAATAAAAATGAGCAAGATTGATAAAGCAACACGTATCCTGCTAGCAGGCTTCTGTATCAACCTTTGTCTTGGCATCCTGTATGCTTGGAGTGTATTTAACAAAGCGCTAGTCACTGAAGCTGGTTGGAGTGCTGCTGAAGCATCTTCTCCTTACGCTATTGCAACTATCACATTCTCTGTTTGTCTTCTTGTTGCAGGCATCCTACAAGACCGTATGGGTCCACGTAAGATCCTTATCCTAGGTACAGCGCTTACAGGCCTAGGCATGATTGCTTCTGGTTTCGCTACAACGCCAATGATGCTGAACCTAACGTTTGGTGTTATGACAGGTGCTGGTATCGGCTTCGGTTACGCGTGTCTTTCTCCATCAGCAATGAAGTGGTTCCACTCTTCTAAGAAAGGTATGGTTAACGGTCTTATCGCAGCAGGCTTCGGTCTTGCGGCTATCTACCTAGCACCAGTAACTTCTGCGCTAATCGACAGCATGGGTATCCAAACCAGCTTTATGATTCTTGGTGTTGGTGTACTTGCAATCGCAGTACCTCTAGCAGCAACAATCAACAACCCACCAGCGGATTACACGCCAGCTGAACCTAAAGTAAAAGCAGGCCAAGCACCTAAAGCGGTTAAGAAAACTGAAGATCTAACTTGGAAAGTAATGCTGAAGACTCCTCAGTTCTACTCTCTATGGATCATGTACGCGTTCGCAGCATCTGTTGGTCTAATGATCATCGGTAACATCACTACGATTGCTAGCGTTCAAGCTAACCTGCCAAATGCAGTTTACCTAGCGTCTATCCTTGCAGTATTTAACTCAGGCGGCCGTGTTGCTGCGGGTATGCTTGCAGATAAAATTGGTGGCGTACGTACTCTACTTCTAGCGTTCATCCTTCAAGGCGCGAACATGGCTCTATTCGCTACGTTCAACTCTGAATTCACGCTAATCATTGGTACGGCTATCGCAGCTGTTGGTTACGGTACACTTCTAGCTGTATTCCCAACACTTACTGCTGAGTTCTACGGCCTGAAAAACTACGGTACTAACTACGGCGTGCTTTACACGGCATGGGGTATCGGCGGCGCTATCGGTGCAGCAGTTGTTGGTTTCTCAATGTCGAACGGCGAAGGTTACGGCCTAGCTTACACAATCTCTGCAGTTATGATGGCAGTGTGTATTGTTCTAGCAATCATCACTAAGCCTATCTCTGAAGCTAAAGTTTCTGAACTGAAAGCATCTCAAGCTTAATCGTCAGAAAAGATTGAATTTGTTACTGAAGAGCTTAACCTTAGGGTTAGGCTCTTTTTGTATCAAGCGACTTCTCCATTGACGATAGAAACCACTCCTCAGCTCTCCCCGACTTATTATCTAGACAACTTCAATCGACTGATTGAACACGCTCAAACACTCTACCCCGATCTTCTGAGTGGCGATGAGCGCCGTTGGTTGTCTGAATACAAGCGTCTTTCTGTATCAAGCCAGTGTTTAATGGTTCGTTTGCTTTCGCGTAGAGGTTGTTGGTTTCGCAGCGATAAACTCAACTATGTAGAGATTCCCGATTTAAATAGCGCACTACAAGAGCTAAGCACCTCAGGTTTTATTACGTTAAGTCATCCTGCAGAGCAACATGACCTCGTCATTAGTGAGGTCGAGATCGGGTTGCACTTGCTTACCAAACCAGAGTTGTTGAGCGTATTCCCCGCCCTTAAGAGCAACAAAACGGCCAAGAAAGATGAGCTGTTGTTACGACTTGAACACCAACCTTTTGATCAATTTCAAAGCCTCCCCTTCGACTGTATTTACGTCGTCGAATCTCAAGTTATCGATGTATTACTGTTGCTGTTCTTTGCCAATACCTATCAAGACTTAAGCCAGTTCGTTTTAAGCGACCTTGGGCTCAATACCTTTGAGAACTACCCATTAAGCAAACAGTGCCGCTTCTTCACCTCCAGAGATCAACTCAACCAATTGCTCCAGATGCGCGATGTTCACCGCTTGTATTCAGAAGGTGACCGCAAAGATAGTGAGTTTCTTGAACGGCTTTTAAACTCAATTCCCGCCGAATCAGAGCACAGGAGTATTGCCAGAAAACGAGCGCGCTTGATCAATGATATTGCTCGCGATCTCGAAAGGCTCAACCAAAACGATCAAGCTATCTTTTGGTTCAAACAATCTGTCCTTCCTCCGAGCAGAGAACGACTTGCGCGTATCTATGACAAACAGGGTGAGTTAGACTTAATGTGTGACATTGTCACGCAAATGAAAGCTACTCCATCAGATGTATCAGAATTAGAAGTCGCTATTAAGCTTGAAGACAGGCTATTACGGAAGCAAGGGCACAAAGTTTCACGATCCATAAAGCCGATCTGCAAAGAGATAAAACTGGAATTAGACCTCAGCCAAACGCGAGTCGAGCTTGCGGTAAAGCAGCATTTTGAGAACCAAGGCTGGGATGTCTACTTTTCTGAAAACAGTTTTCTGTGTGGCTTGTTTGGTTTGGCTTTCTGGGATGTCGTTTTCTCTGATGTAGAAGGCGCTTTTATCAATCGCTACCAACATCGACCGCTGGACTTGTACCATCCCGATTTCGTAGACAAGCGAGCCGAACAGGTTGAAGCCGTGTTTCAGACGATATCCAAACATGGACTGAACCATTTGCTCGATACTTACGATGAAAAGCAAGGTATAGCTAATCCCTTTGTTCATTGGAATCATTTCCCTAAAGCACTCATCGAACACAGCATTGCTTCGATTCCCAAGCCCTTAGTTGTCGATCTCTTTAAGGTGATATTGGGTGATTTAAAACTATTCCGAACTGGGATGCCGGATTTGATTGCGTTCAAGGATGGTGAATTTCATTGGATTGAAGTCAAAGGTCCTGGCGACAAATTACAAGATAACCAATGGCGCTGGATAAAGGAGTTTGAGCGACTGTCAGTTCCCTTCTCAGTTTGTTACGTTAATCAGTAAGCCGATCCTGCTAGGCTCTATACTCACTGCTAAGCCTACAGAATCACTCTGTCCTATAGAGATCTTGCCTACAAAATTATCAGAACATGAGCATTTTCAATCATTTTCGATATAATTAGAAAAAATACCTAATATCTAAGTACGTATGAATTTGAAAAAACTCTTCATTTTATCTCTTGTCAGCGTGTTCTCAGGTTGTGCCGTCTACGCGGGTTTAAACTTCGATGAGCTGTTTGGTGAACAACAAGTTCGTGATCGCCAAACCCCTATTTTTTCAGCTCAAGCGCAACACTTTCTTAACGAAGTTAAACCGATCATTGATAACCGATGTGTAGTTTGTCACGCTTGTTATGATGCTCCTTGCCAGCTCAAAATGTCTTCCGTGGAAGGCATCGACCGAGGCGCTAGCAAAGCACTCGTATATCAAGGCACCCGCTTAACGGCTTCTGCACCAACTCGCTTGTTCGAAGATGCATTAACCACACAAGAGTGGCGTGATGCGGATTTTCATCCGGTTCTTAATGAGCGTATGCAGAATTCAACCGCTAACTTAGATGCAGGGCTTGTTTCTCGTATGTTGATCCAGAAAGAGAACCACCCTCTTCCAGATCAAACGCAGCTTGAAGGCTTCGACTTTTCCACTGATCGCGACCAACAGTGCCCGACTATCGAAGAGTACGCTCAATACGAAAGAGACTACCCAACTTGGGGAATGCCTTATGGTATGCCGAACTTAGACAAATCTGAATATGCGACATTGATGAGCTGGCTAGAAAATGGCGCCTTGATGAACGACCATATTCCACTAAGTGATGCTGAACAAGAACTCGTAAATGTCTACGAAAGCTTTCTTAATAAGAGTGACAACAAAAGCCAACTTTCAGCGCGTTACATTTATGAGCACCTATTTCTGGCGCACGTCTATTTCTCTGATTTGGCTCAACCAACACGTTTCTTCACTATTGTTCGTTCATCGACGCCTCCAGGTAAAGCAGTACAACGCATTACAACTCGCCGCCCTTACGACGATCCAAAAGTAGAACGTGTTTACTATCGCCTAATTCCAGAACAAGGCACAATCGTTGACAAGACACACATGCCTTTCGCACTCAACGAAGAACGTCTTCGAAACTGGAACACTTGGTTTGTTGATGCCAATTACACAGTAGCCAAGCTGCCAAGCTACGAAGTTGATGTTGCAGCCAACCCAATGACTTCGTTTGAAGCTCTACCTGTTAACTCTCGTTTTAACTTCATGCTGGATAACGCGCAAAACACCATCATGGCGTTCATAAAAGGGCCTGTATGTCGTGGGCAACTTGCGCTCAATGTGATTAATGACCGCTTCTGGGTTTTCTTTATTGATCCAGAGAAAGCCGATGTCCCGGAAATTAACGCCTTTTACGCGAGCCAAAAGAAAAACCTAAAACTCCCAAGCGAGTTGGAAAGTAACACAGTCCCAGCGTCCAACTGGGTGCGTTATTCAAAGCAACAAGCTCGATACCTTAATGCTAAGTCAGACTTCACAAACAAATGGTTTGAAAGCGGTGTAAACCTAGACACTGGTATCATTTGGGATGGAAATGGTACTAACCCCAATGCTGCTTTGACCATATTCAGGCACTTTGACAGCGCTTCAGTTGTGCAAGGGCTCGTTGGGCCGCAACCTAAAACCGCGTGGATCCTTGATTACGCCCTGCTCGAGCGTATTCACTACCTACTTGTTGCAGGCTTCGATGTATATGGAAACTTCGGCCACCAACTGATTACCCGTATGTTCATGGATTTCTTACGCCTTGAAGGCGAGAGTAACTTCTTAACCCTTCTTCCTAAGGATGTCCGCCACCTTGAGCACTCAAGTTGGTATCAAAACCAGAGTGTACAATTGAGCGATTTCTTGCAGCGTAATATTGCCCCTTTCGATCAACCGACTAGCGTGGTGTACAAAACGGCCGATCCTAAGCGTGAACTGCTGGATATGATCAAAGAGAAGCTGGAACCCGTTCTCGATAATCGTTTTGATATTGTCGAAACAGGCTTTGGTAAGAAGAATGAAGCACTACTGAATCAAGTAAGTTTGATTAAAGGAGAAGGCCTACGTCATGTGCCTCAATTAGTGATGATCATGATTGAAGGCGAAAATGGCCAAGATCAACTGTTTACCATGATTCACAACAATGCTCACAGCAACATTTCGAGCCTGTTTAACGAAGAAGGTAACCGTGATTACGCCAACGACGACTTAACACTCGTACGTGGCGTTGTGGGTAGCTACCCAGCGGCTTACCTATCATTAACTGAGAGTGAAATTCCGACTTTGGTTAAAACGCTACAGAACTTGAACACGGAAGAAGACTACGTGGAGCTACTCGACAAGTTTGCTGTACGACGCAGTTCTCCCGAATTCTGGCCGTTCAGTGACCGTGTACACCGCTGGTATCAACAAGCGCAACCTATCGAGTTCGGGTTGTTAGATTACAATCGCTTTGAGAACCGTTAGTGCTCACGCATAGCCTTCAAAACAAAAAACCTCTGCCTTGGCAGAGGTTTTTTTATCTGACACTTGCTTAGAGAGATCTAAACTCAACCTAAAAAGCTAATTGCAGCGAGGAACAGTGTGCATCAGACATGTTGCTGAAGTGCTGTCAGAGAGTCTTTAACCAGCTCAGTTAAATTTTCAGAGCTATCCCTGTATTGCGTTAATGGGTCGCTGCTAATCTCAATGTTCTTGCACACATCAAACAAGGCTAACAGCCCCAAACTCCCTGCTGACCCTTTTAGCTTATGAGCCAGCGATTTTACTTCACGAGCGTTCTCCGCATCGTTGGCATCAACCAGTTCTTTTAACGTCTCAAGGCTGCTTTGTTCAAATAGCCCAACAATCTGCTTCATCTTGTCCAAACCAAGAATAGACAAATCACCTTCAATCACTTTGTTATCAATTATCACTTTGCTATCAATACTGGTCACAGGACTTTCCCCTTGCTCTGGATGTTCAGCTTTTGTTTCGACTACTAGCTCGCTCCCGGTGCGCTTTTCACAATACCCTAGATTATTCTGCTGGCAGATTGAATCGTTAGGATCCGGTTGTGGTAATAGCAAGGTTTTGCCATCAAGCTGAGTCACAACAAGCCTTGCAAGCGCCTCTTTCTCAAGAGGTTTTGGCAGGAAGCCGTCAAAGCCAGACGCCAAATAGCTTTCTACTTCCTCATTAAACACATGAGCAGATACTGCGATCATAGGGGGTGCTTTGCGTGTTGCGCCTTCTTCATCTTCATGCTGGAGCACATCATCTTTGAGTTGTTGAATTAACTCGACCCCATCGCAGTCAGGCAAGTTGATGTCCACCAGCGCAATATCGAACTCTTGTTCCCTGAATATAGCTCGAGCTCCTTGTCCTGTTGTCGCGATGACCACATCGTGACCTAAATTATTCAAGAAGCCTTCCGCAACAATACAGTTTACTGGATTGTCTTCTATCAAAAGTACCTTCGCTCGAATACAAGCTTCAATGACCGGTACTTTCGTTTCTATCTTCTCCCCGACTTCAAGTGGCAACGAGAACCAGAACTGGCTACCTTCGCCTTCTTCGGAATGAACGCCAATATCCCCATTCATTGCCAACATGATGCTTTTACTGATCGCTAATCCAAGCCCCGTGCCACCGGTTTTGTTGCGACCACTGTCAGTTTGAGTAAAGGCATCAAACAAACAAGCTTGTTCACTTACGTCAATTCCGACACCGGTATCTGACACTTCAAACATGACACGATTTTCATCTTCGATATCTAAGCTGATAAAGATATCGACCGAGCCACTTTCAGTAAACTTAATCGCGTTACCGACTAAATTGTTCAAGATTTGGCTGATTCGTGTTACGTCACCACGCCAATAGCGTTGCACGTCACTTTCGATATAGAAATCAAAATTTAGCTTCTTCTCAGCAGCACGCCCTTCCATCAATTGATAGGTGTCTTGAACCATCTGATGAAGATCAAACGAAGCTGTGCGTATTTCTAAATGCCCGGCTTCAATCTTTGAGTAATCCAACACATCATTCAAAATCGCGAGTAGATTCTTACCGCTGCGGTTAATGATGTCAGCATAGCCTGATTGCAGCGGGTTTAACCCTGTGTCTTTGAGCAGCCTTGCAGTACCTAACACACCGTTCATCGGCGTTCGTATTTCGTGACTCATCGTCGCAAGGAACGCGGATTTCGCGCGGCTTGCTTGTTCTGCGGCGTTACGAGCCTTAGCGTGGTTCCCCACCTCAATATTCAGCTTCTCATTGGTCTTTTGCAGTTGATAGGTTCGGTCTGTGACCAACTCTTCTAAATGCTCTTTGTGCTCTTCGAGTTCGCGTTTCGCTTTTGCTTCACCCACCGCGACCACTTGCAGTGCCTGTGCGGTATTTCTGGCCGTAATAATAGCTTCACCCATATGAGCCAATTCATCATTACCCTTAACTGAGATATCAATATTTAGGCGGCCTTGTGCAATAGACATCAGCGCAGATGAGTATTCCGTAAGACGTTTAACAACCGAGATATACACCACTCGCCACACGATAAATGCAACAATAACCAAACCAATAACCGAAATAACCGACAGCGACCATTGAGCCAAATTCAGTGTACTGGTCAGCTCATCAACCGCTTTCTTGGTGCTTCGATTTGAGTCATCAACCAGTTGGTTAACTGTCGTATTCAGTTGAGAGAACAGCTCTAGCGTCTTTTGCATCAGAAACTCTGACTTCTTGGTGTTCTCATATTGTTCTAACGAAATATCAAACACGACTTGCCGCTTTCTTAGCTCTTCAAGAAGCTGAGACATCTGCGCTGAACGAGTAGGATCTTCGACCGCTTTAACACGGCGCGCCATGATTCTTAGATTGGATTCAAACTCAGATTGGATTTGATGAATACGCTCAACGTTGGTAAGCGTCTGCGTTTCTTCAATTTGATTAAGCATTTTGAACGCCAGTAAATGCAACTCGTGCAAGCGCTCGGACAAATCAAGGTCAACCTCAACAAGCGCATCTAAGGCTTGGTAGGCTTTGTCCGTTTCTTTGGTTTCTAGCAGGTCGTAGATGTGCGTTACGTTAGCAACGGCGATGGTAGCCGTGTTCAAAACTTGGGTTCTTGTCAGCTGTTCTAGCTCTTCGGCCAATAGGCGCATCTCTTCGACACGAGACGACAGCTCTTTGCTTAACCAAAGCTTACGCTCAACCGATACACCCAGCTCAGCCAGTGTGTTAATAACGCTTTGAACGTTGTTTTCAAGTTTATTGAGAAGCTGGGAATCAAAACTGTCGACGCCAAGATCTTTGATATGCTGAAGAAGCGACTCAAGTTGGTCAAATAGTACAGTGCCAGCCTCTTTTCGTTCGGCCTCGTTTCTCGCATTAGAAAGCGTTTGTACTGACGAAATAATACGATTACTCAACTCAGAAACCTGACGAGCCTCGATCATGGCAGGAAGCGCCGAATCAACGACATTTCTTTCCGTTTTTGCTACAAAGCTAAAACCAGAAACACCGATCAATGCAGACAATAGAACCAACAGAGCCATCACTAGGAATGAGGCCAGCAGCTTGCGTCCAATACTCGCTGAAGCTAACAACATAAACTCTAAACCTTAAAACGTTCTTCTTTACCCATGCAGAATACGCTATATTTTGCAGTGTTTCTTATCTAAAACCAATAAAACGGCAATTCATGCTATCTAGACCTTTAGCTTCAAAAATTCTTCTCTCATTACTGGCCTCAGTGACTACGGTCGCAAGTGCTAGTGAGCTTTTGAGCCCAATCAAGCCTGCCGAAGCCACATCACACAAAGAGAAAATTTGTGCCATTTATCCGCACCTAAAAGACTCTTATTGGTTATCTGTTAACTACGGAATGATCTCTGAAGCAGAAAAGCAGCAAGTCGAATTGAGAGTATTGGAAGCTGGCGGCTATCCAAATATTGGTAAACAAGCCTCGCAACTGGTGCTGTGCACACAATGGGGTGCCGATGCCATTATTTTGGGCACTGTATCACCAGACGCCTATCACGATAACCTCACAGACTGGGTTGGCTCCACACCTGTGTTTGCGACAGTGAATGAATTGACGTTAAGCAAAGAGCAACAAAAAGTACTGAAAGGTACGGTTGGTGTCGATTGGTATCAGATGGGCTTTCAAGTGGGTGAGTATCTAGCGAAGCTTCATCCAACAGGCTCTGGAGAAACCCCTATCGCCCTGTTACTTGGCCCACAAGCGAGTGGCGGCACTAAGCCTGTAGCACTTGGCTTTTATGATGCGATCAAGTCGAGCGATATCAAAATCGAAATTAGCTATTGGGCCGATAACGATAAAGAGCTTCAAAGAAACCTAGTTCAACAGGTGATCGAGCAGCCGGATATCCAATATATAGTCGGAAGTGCAGTCGCAATTGAAGCGGCAATCAGTGAGCTACGAGCGGCCGATAAAACCAAAGAGATAGGCTTAATTTCAAGTTACTTAAGCCACGGCACTTACCGCGGCTTACTTCGTCACAAGGTACTTTTTGCGCCAACAGATAAAATGGTTGAGCAAGGTCGCTTATCGGTGAAACAAGCCACGAGTTACTTACGCGGCCAACCATACGAAAAACACAGCGCACCGACTATCGAAGCGCTGACCCCTGCAACACTCAAAGATCAAATTATCGCCGACTCATTGTCACCTTCTGAGTTTCGCCCGGTATTCAGTGTGAATCCTTAGTGCTATATTGGCTGAAGAAATCAAAACAATAAAAACGAAACAACAATTTAGGGAACATCCATGCAAAAAACAACGCGCACTATGCCAACACACAAGCATATCGCTTTGGTCGCTCATGACCACTTCAAACCTGAGCTACTAAGATGGGTTAAAGAGAACAAAGAAAAACTACAAAAGCACTTCCTTTACGCAACAGGCACAACAGGTTCTCTACTGAGTAAAGAGACGGGCTTGGCGATTAAGAGCATGATCAGTGGCCCTATGGGCGGCGACCAGCAACTTGGCGCGCTTATCTCTGAAGGCAAAATCGATATGCTGATTTTCTTCTGGGATCCACTTAATGCCGTACCACACGACCCAGATGTAAAAGCACTGCTTCGTATCGCAAGTGTTTGGAACATTCCTGTAGCAACCAACCGCGCTACCGCTAACTTCCTGTTTAACTCTTCGCTACTTGAAGAAGAAGTGATCATCGAGATCCCTGACTACGAAGCGTATCTAGCTGAACGCACGTAAAGCTGTGTGAACTATCAATAGCTAAACGGCTTCATCCCAAAATAGAACGACGATTTTTAGCAAGCCAGTAACCTTTGTTATTGGCTTTTTTTGTTCGTCACGGCTTTCTAGAGAAAGCCACGATGAACCTTTTTTGACTGTGCTTTGGTAGCATCATTAGCACTGTAGAGAGGCTATCGTAGCATTACGTTCAATTTTCAGGCGGTTCAACTAGTCCTTACACTGGTTGTTTTTGAATGCGTGATTTACGTGCACTGAACGCGAACACTAAGATAACGGCTAATACGAACGGTAAGACATAGATATTGAGGTTCTGCCACCCTGCTGTCGATTCTAACCACCCAGAAAGCATGGCGGTAATAGTCACACAGCCAAAGACAATAAATTCATTAAACGCTTGTGCCTTCGCTTTATTCTGCGATTGGTAAGACTGACTAAATAGCCCCGTTGCTGCTATGAACATGAAATTCCAACCGACACCCAACAGAACTAAAGCCGCTCTGAAGTGCCAAATCGATTCTCCATGAATGTTGATCGCGATGCAGACAACAAACAGCACTCCTCCCGCTAGGATCATCATTCTTGATCCAAACTTCTCGATGAGAGAACCAGTAAAGAATGCAGGTACAAACATGCCCAGC
This sequence comes from Vibrio gigantis, assembly GCF_024347515.1. NCBI lineage: Bacteria > Pseudomonadati > Pseudomonadota > Gammaproteobacteria > Vibrionales > Vibrionaceae > Vibrio > Vibrio gigantis. Next base: position 1,942,267 of record NZ_AP025493.1, on the reverse strand, counting down.
ACGTGCCACTCAATGACGCCCGCCGCCTTGGTAAAGTCAAAACCACAGCCAATCATTGCCAATGGTGTTGCTGTCATCAAGATATTCATCACCGCATAAGCGACCATTGCAGCAAACACAGCACCGATAAAGTTGGGCGCTTTCACTATTACACTAAGAGGATCGGATTTAGGAGCCTGACTATTAAAAGAGACTTTAGGAAACTGAATGGTTTGTAAGATGAGTAACGCAAGAATGTTCAACCCAATCAAAGACGCAAAAGCACCGATGTACAAGCCATCTTGCGACCACTGTTGAGACATAATCGCCAAATTTGGCCCTAACACCGCAGCTAAAACGCCGCCAGCCATAGAGATAGAGATCGCTCGATGACGAGCATTTTCATCGCACACTTCGATTGCAGCAAAACGATAAAGCGTACCAAAACCTATGCCAATCCCAAGTAAGAACGTAGCGAAACAAAACAGATAGAAATGTTGTTGAGACAGTGCGTAAGTTGCAAGGCTTGCCCCTGTAATGCCGACTACATTACCAATACTAAACCCTCGTTTTCGCCCTAATTTACCCGAAATTAAAGACGCTGGAATAGTGGCAGCCATCAAACCCAAAAACTGCAGTGCAACCGGCAAAGTAATCATGCTGACACTGGGCGCAATCTGCTTACCGATCAAACCAATCACAGAGATCAGTAATATGTTACCCGTCATCAACAAAGCCTGACACAGTGAGAGCAGCCAAACATTTCTATTCATCTTCGTTCCTAAGTATGAGCACAGTTGGTCAATAGACCAAAAATTCAACAAAGTCGCAACACTTTGTTACTCATAGGAACTCGACACCGCGGCCAATAGACCAATAGACCAATAGCGGTATATAGCAACACATTGACTTTGATCGGCGTTACTTTAGACATCAGAGTTGAAATTATTATTACTAGAGATAATAATAATTTTTTGTTATTTAGACTTTGGACGCTGGGCATGATCAATCCACTTTGGCTCAATACATTTAAGACTCTGGTTGAAGTCGGACATTTCACCCAAACGGCAGAAAAGTTGTACATGACACAACCTGGGGTCAGTCAACATATCAAAAAGCTAGAACAAGCTTGTCATTGTGATCTGCTCTCTCGAGAAAATAAAAGCTTCGAGCTGACCGAACAAGGTCGCATTATGTATCGCTATGCGCTCAAACTAGAGAAAGACCAAGAAGATCTTTTTGAATCGCTCAGCTTTGATAATCCTTATTCAGGCCAGTGCCACCTATCATGTTCAGGTTCACTCTCATTACGCTTATATCCCAAGCTTCTTGAACTTCAGCAACAACACCAAGAGCTCAGCATCAACTTAGAAGCAGCTCCAAACAAAAAGATATTGAATGACCTAATCGAAGGGACTACCGATATCGGCATTGTTCGGCATTCACCGAACGACAGCTACTACCAAAGCCAAGTCATCGGCAAGGAAGCATTGTGCCTTATCGTCCACCACAGCCTTGCTGATATAGAAATTACACCGCAAGTATTGAATGACATCGGGCTGATTGCGCACCCAGATTCTGCGCACTACCTCTCTTTGTACTTCGACCTGTGTGGAGACAAAGACTTAGCGAACATCAACGTTAATGAGATACCAAGATCTGGCTACATCAATCAGCTTCACCAAATCTTGCTGCCAGTTTCAAAAGGGTTAGGTTTTACTGTATTACCGGCTGGCGCGGTTGAGCACTTCCCAGAAAGAGACAAGCTACACGTTGTGCCGCCAAAGGTAGAAGTTGAAGAAACACTGTATTTGGTTCAGAAGAGAAACCGAAAGCTGCCGCATCGATACGATACCGTGATCGATTTAATCAAACAGAATGTGAGTGGTTAGAAACGTTGATTAAATTAAAGCCTTTAACCCAGAAAAGGTTAAAGGCTTTAATATTGAAGAGCTGGTTATAAAACAGCAATTGTTACATACCTAATAAGCAAAACGGCTTATGCCAAGGGGCTTATTCCAACGAGCTTATAACCTCACTGGCTCGCTCGAAATCATAATTATCTAATGCACTCTGAATGTCTTTAAGCACAGCAGCATGTGGATACTGCACGAGTAACTCAGCCACATATTGTGTAGCATCGTTATCATAGGCTTCGAGCAGCGATAACAACTCTGAGCGTTGCTCTTGAGTTATATAATCTGAGTCCGATGTATCAGTAGTACTTGCCTCTTCTGCATCTACAGCTTCGAAGTCAACTTCGTCTACATCACGCTTGTAAACATTAGACTCATCAAAGTGGCACTCCAGCACATTCATAAGTTCCATTAAGCCAAGTTCGCTTTGTTTAAGGTCCTGTTCATTACACGCCTTATTATGGGCCTTGTGTTCTAAATCACTGAGTCGTTCAGCTAATCGTAATCCACCAATCGAAGCAGCCATACTTTTTAAAGTATGTAGATTACGCTCTAACGTTTCCCAATCGCCTTGTTCTAAGTTATCGGAAGCTTCCGAAATCGTATCTGGCGCGCCTTGGCAGAACCTATTAAGCATCTTGGCTTGCAGTCTCACATCATGATAAGTCAGTTGCTCAAATCTCGACTGAGAGAAAATAGGTGGCTCAATTGAGGCATCAGAGTTTAATCCCGCACTATCATTCGAATCATCAGTCTGTTTCGTATGTGAAGACGAGTCAGATGGCGCTCGACCTTCTACTAGCACCTCAGGAACAATGTACCTCGTAATCAAAGACATCGCTTTATCAATAACAATTGGCTTATCCAAGAAGTCGGTTACACCCGCTTCCCTCGCTCGTTGTTTCGCATCGGCAAACACATTGGCCGACATTGCAACAATCGGTACATCTGTATCGAACTCGCGAATCAAACGGGTTGCTTCAAAGCCATCCATAATCGGCATTTGAAGATCCATAAAGATTATCTCGTAGTCGTTACTTTGAGCTAATTCCAGCGCTTCCTTTCCGTTTTCAGCAAGATCCGCATTCAATTTAGAACGACTGAAAAATGCTAAGGCTAGATCTTGGTTCAGCTCATTGTCTTCAACCAATAGTACTCTTTGCCCTTTGAACTCTATCTGATAATCCAACTGCAGCTCTTGGGCTTTAAAGTCGGCTAACTCATCCCCGCTTGCTCGTGGCAATGTCAGCACAAATGAGAACTCGCTGCCCTGCCCGTAAACACTCTCCACAGTAATTTGACTACCCATCGCGTGCACTAATTTCTGGCTAATGTTAAGCCCAAGCCCCGTACCACCGAACCGACGGGTCGTTGTGCTATCCGCTTGGCTAAAGGCTTCAAACAGCTTGTGAAGATTCTCATCCGAGATGCCTATCCCGGTATCCATCACACTCACCTTCATGGTCAGGCTGTTATCGCTAGACTCGACAAGGTCCACCGTTAATGCCACGTTGCCTTTTTCCGTAAACTTAATCGCGTTACCAACAAGGTTAAGAATGACTTGGAACAACCTCAATGGGTCACCTCGCAACGGCGAGTCTAACTCAGGGTCAATAACCATCGACAAATTGAGTTGCTTCTCAGCCGCTTTCGACTCCATCAGCTCAATCACATCATTAAAGGTCGTCACGGGGTCAAACGGAATGTTATCAATAACAAGTTGCCCTGCTTCTATCTTAGAGAAATCAAGGATGTCATTGATTATGCTGAGTAACGAATGACCTGAACGATGCACTTTTTCGATATAATTTCGAGCTACAGGGTTAGATATTTCGCCAATCGCCAGATAAGACAAGCCAATAATGGCATTCATTGGTGTTCTTATCTCATGGCTCATATTGGCTAGGAACTCAGATTTAGCTTGGCTCGCCAAATCGGCTCTCTTTTTCTCTTCTTCCAATTGTTCGTTAAGGTGCTTCATCTCAGAGATATCGAATGCCCAGAACAGCGTGGCGACTTCACCATCCAACTCAAACAAATAGTAACTGACTAACGCAACAAAGCGAGTACCATCAGACTTCCTAAGTACCAACTCTCTGTTTTCAACCTTACCATTGAGGCTAAGCTCATTATGTATTGCGTCACGGACATTTAAAGAGTCGTGAATAGAAACGACGTCGATAGAGGAGAGTACTTGGTCTTCAACCCCAAACAAGCGCTTCGCTGTGTCGTTCGCATAACGAACCTTCTCTTCAAATACGACAGCAGCGGCAATTGGGGAGCTATTTAACATGTTATAGAGCTGTTCTTGAGCCTTCTTCAGTGCATCTGTTGCATCATTGGCAATACTAATTTGCTTAGCAAGTTTTCGGTTCCAGAAAACAATAAGCAGAACGATGAGTAAAGAAAAAGCGGAGATGGTATAAACCAATTCGTAATCGACTCTCTCTATCGCTTTTGGTGCCGCCCACTTCGCTGATATCTGTTGATGCTCTTCAGCAGAAATCCCCTCAATCGCTTTATTCACAATGGAAAAAAGCAAAGGTTGAGACTTGGAGACATGTAAGGTTGGTGAGAGGAAAAAATCAAGTCGTCCGATAATCCCGATCTCTCTGTGACCAAATGAGTCAATGAGATAGTTGAGGACATCGACCGTATCGATCATGCCATCTAAGGTTTTATTATCTAATCTGTTGAGCCCGTCTTCCGTAGAATCTACCTTTACCCATTCAACTTTCGGGTACTTATCTAAAATCGCGTTAGTATTTGCCGCATTCTTCAAGATACCGATTTTCCAACCATCAGCTTCTTCAAGTACCAAGCTACTAACGTCTCTTCTCGATGCAATGGCTAAACGACTCGAAAACAAGCTTTTAGCTGCTTTGACGTTATCTCCTAACGAGCGATTTTCTTGAGCAGCAGAGACCAGATCCACCTCATGATGATCAACCAAGCTTCGAGTCTCAGACCAACTTTCAACGTTTACATGGTTAATACTTAACCCTGTTTTTTGCTCAATAAGCGTTAAATAATCGTCAATCATCCCGATATACTCTCCGGTATTTGATACCGCCTCATAAGGGAGAGAGTTTGGATCGATACCTATCCTCACATCTGGGTTATCTTTGATCCATTGTCTTTCTTTTGGGCTTAAATTTAAAATCTCGCCAATTAAATTGTTTGCTTGATACACATCTGCGATATAGCGTTTGGCCGATTCACCAAACGAATCAAACTGCTCGACCGCGGGAAAATAGACGTGGTTTCGTTCTAGTGATTTAGTATCAAAATAGAAAGTCATCGAGCCAGAATTGATCGTTCCTCCCTTGGTTCGGTAATTTGCTATCTTTGTTACCGACGCAAAGTGAGAGGTGTTTTTTTTCTCGCCGTACTCATCAACTAAGTTCCCGATGTTCCAGGACTTAATAGGACGGTTACTATTATCAGCTTGAGCGGTGATCACTTGGAATGAGCTGTCTGTATCAAAAACCTCAAAAATCTCTGACAACTCTTCAAAGCGGTCATTGACGATAAAATAGGCCGATATCTGCGCGATAATACTCGCTTTCTTAAGCACTTTACTTAAGTCATTCTGGACATTGGTCTCAATAATTTGGCTTAAACCATCATCAGTTTGTTTAAGGTTTGTTATCGCTACATTAAAGCTATCCCTAAGCTCTTTACTCTTAAAATCTACATAGATGGGATACGTAACTTTGTAGTTTTCATGCAGCTCTAGCTCTGCCATTTCGATAAAGCGAGTGTTGGTGATAAACCATTTCAACACTCGCTTTTCGACCATTAACAGATCGACGTTTTGAGCCCTCAGCTGTGAGAATGCTGATTCAAGACTTTCATAATCTTCGACATGTTCGATGTCTAACTTACCGCTCAGTACTTCAATAGAGTTTTTAATTGGTGAGCTGTCGTCATACAATAGAGCACCTAATGACAGATCTTTCTGGGATTGAAGATTGAGTTTACGTCGAGCGAGGGAAACCGGAACAAACTCGACATCAAGAACGCTATCACTCAAGAAATGGGCATTCGGGTCATCAAACTGAACACCTGAAACAAAAGCAATCGAGTTATTGTTATCAATGGCTTTTCTAGCTGCGCTAGGAGGAAGAGTGACAACGTCACCTAGCTTATATCCCATATCATTGAGAGCACGTTGAAGAACATCGTGCTCTAGCCCTACTGCAGTGCTATCTGGGTACATATACGGAGGGTTACCAAAGCCGAATACGCCCTTTAATGGCACTCGATAAGGAGAACTGTCTAACCACTTTGATAGAATCTGGTTCTTATTGCCCACATCGAAGGTTTCAATCTGTTTGTTTATTAGCGTCAGCAGCTCTGATTCATCGGTTCGAACCACCATCGATGCTTCTAACCTTTTCCAATGCTCCAGAACATAATTTACCGCTAAATCATGAACACCAATCTTTTTTGCCAGATCCATGGTGGTGATGGGCTCACCTACAATGCCTTCAACATCGCCTTCCCCTAAAGCTCGTACCGCATCAATAACATTTTCAAAGTCGACTCTCTCAACAGAGCTCAATCTGACTCCTGCGCGCTCCAAGTCAATATTTTCATTAACCATGGCAATACGGCGCTTATGATTTTGATCCAAGTTAGTATCAATTTTGTTGTCGATAGGGACAATCACGGCTACCTGATAAGGAATATACGGCTCACTCGCAAGAAACCGACCACCCTCACTGGGATCAAACTGTTGAAATGGGAAAATATCGCCTCGCCCATCTAACAAGGCTTCTTTCGCCTCAACACGCGAGCCCACACTGATAAATCGAGTTTGAACACCGAATCTAGTTTCAAGATCTAATGCCCAATCTTTTATGATCCCGGAAACCTTTCCGTCATCATCAATAAAAGAGTAAGGATAATGGTCAGTAAGGGCGATAAAAGTCACGGTTGGCTTGTTGTCTAACCACTGATTTAACTGTTCTTCAGTAACTTCAGCGGCCAACGTAGTGCGAAGAGTTAGTGGCCACGCAAATAACACGATCATAAAAGGAAGGACAAAACGATTAAATACCGATGTTAAGCGATCACTCATCTTTAAATTGCTCTTTGATGCTTAATATTTGAGGTAGGTTTTCAAACAGTAAATCGACAATTCGAGGGTCAAAATGTTTACCTTTTTGCTCTTCAAACAAGGCGAGCGCTTCATCGACGCTCCACGCTTTTTTGTAGGGCCTTTCTGCTGTTAAGGCGTCAAATACATCAGCGACCGCTGCAATACGCCCGACTAAAGGGATCTCTTCGCCCGCAATCTGGTTTGGATAACCACTGCCATCCCATTTTTCATGATGATACTGCGCGACTTGAATAGCCATTCGCATCAACTTGGAGTCGCTCTGTCTTCCAAGGATCTCAACACCATACTCGACATGCTTCTGCATGATACTCCATTCATCGGCGTCCAATTTACCTGGCTTGAGTAACACACTATCTGGAATACCAATCTTGCCAATATCATGCATCGGAGCGGCATCACGTAAGGTCTCAGCATCTTCATCTGTCATACCTAAAGCTTTGGCTAAGATCTCGCAATAATGACTCATGCGCATTACATGCATACCGGTTTCATTATCTTTGAATTCAGCCGCCCTACCCAATATGTTAAGGGTTTCTAGCTTGCCCAGATTGATCTCTTGAGTTTTTTCTTTTACTTGACTGAACAACGCGCGTTGCTGGTCATAAAGAGTAATGTGAGTTTTCACACGCTGCAGCGCGATTTCAGGTGTAATTGGCTTCGTCAGGTAGTCAACAGCACCTAGAGATAGCCCTTTCACTTCGGCTTCTGGACCGATCTTAGCAGTAACGAATATGACAGGTATATGTGCCGTATTTGGCTGAGCTTTCAGCTGACGACATACCTCGTAACCATCAATGTCAGGCATCATGATATCTAGGAGAATGAGGTCTGGCTGAGGCACCATCTTGGCAATCTTAATTCCAATGGTACCGTTAATTGCTACTTTGACTTGATAGGTATCTTTGAGTATTGCTGTTAACACATCCAAGTTGCTCGGGGTGTCATCTACGACTAACACTATAGGTTTACGACTCATTGATACCTCGTATAAAAATCAAACAGTTATAACCATAGTGTAGAACGATTTTGGAAGGCAAGGCACAAAAAATGGCAAATGATTTTAAAAAGTGAAGAGCAGATCTTCGAGTGACATCAAACTATCACTTTGGATAAAACAACACGTCAATATTACGTCGATTAAGTGGTTATAAGTCAAACGGAAATCATAAATACAGCCTTGCAACTTAGGTTCCTAACCTAAAAAAGAGCTCCTCATATGGGAGCTCTTTTCGCTTGCTATAGACTGACTAACGACCTGAGTAATACATACAGATTCGAACGCCATCGAACTCGCGAATCTCAAATGGGATCTCGTAGATAGACTCCATCACTGATTTTTCAACCACTTCAGAGACCTTACCCGACTTAACCACTTTGCCTTTCTTCATCGCGACAATGTTATCTGAGTAGCATGAAGCAAAGTTGATATCATGAATCACTATCACCACCGCTTTATTGAACTCATGAGCCAAACGACGAAGCGTCTGCATGATTTCCACCGAGTGTTTGATATCTAGGTTATTCAGTGGCTCATCTAAGAACACGTAGTCCGTATCTTGTGCAACAACCATTGCTATGAATGCCATTTGACGCTGACCGCCACTAAGCTCATCAAGGTATTTATTTTGAATATCAGTAATACCTAAATGCTCTAGAGCTGTATCAACAATCTTGTTGTCCTCGTCTTTCAAGCGACCTTGAGAATGCGGGAAACGACCAAAACAGACCAATTCACGAATCGTAAATCGCATGTTGATGTTATTCGATTGTCTAAGCACAGCAAGGTGTTTCGCTAGTTCTTTGGTATCCCACTCAGCAAGCAGCTTATCACCAATAATAACTTCACCAGCATCACTCTCTGTTAAGCGGCTCGCCATTGAAAGCAGTGTACTTTTACCCGCACCATTTGGGCCAATGATAGAAGTCACTTCTCCCTTCGGGAACATGGCACTGGCATCATCAACCACGAGTGACTTGCCATACTTCTTACTTAAACCTGTTAATTTAATCACTACTTACTACCTTTACTGAATTCTGGTGCGTAACAACAAGAACATAAAATACAAACCGCCAACCAAGTTAATGATCACACTCACTGTAGTTTCAAACGACATCACTTTTTCAATAAACCATTGACCAGAAACCAATAGAACGATCGCTAACAAGCTGCTTGCTATGATAAGCACACGGTGCTGATAAGATCTGAATATCTGGCGAGCTAAGCTAACGGTGATCAAGCCAAAGAACAACACAGGGCCCACCAGAGCCGTCGATACCGCGACCATCACTGACACAATCACTAAAGTAATCTGAGTCAGTCGCTTGGTGTTTACGCCCAAGCTTGTCGCGTTATCAACACCAAGCCAAAGTACATCCAGCTTAGGAGCCAACAGCCACAGGCCAAGCAAGCTCAAACCTAATGGAATAAGGCTGAGATAAACCAGTTCTCCTTTCACGTTATTGAAGCTTGCGAACATCACATTCTGCAGCACCGCAAATTCGTTCGGATCAATCAACATCGCAAGGAAGTTCGCTAAGCTCGAGAATACGCTGCCACACACGATGCCAATCAGAAGCAATGTGAACACGTTGTTTCGCTTACTCTTAAAGTAGAAATGGAACAGAACAAACGAGAACAAGATCATCACGGTCACAGACATCGAAAAGTTTGCGATTGAATCAATCACCCAAAAACTAGCACTGCCAAACACAAACAGAAGTACCGTTTGCACCAGCATATACAAGCTGTCAAAACCTAAGATGGATGGGGTTAGAATTCGATTATTAGTGATGGTTTGAAAAACCAGTGACGATGCCGAAATCGCTACCGCCGCCAATACAATCGACAGCAATTTGGGTAGTCTCAGAGACAAAAAGAACTCGTAGTTATCCCAGGTTAGCCCTTGTCCCACAAAAACGGCCGTCATACACAAAGACGCGATAGCCAGAATCGCGATTTTTACTGAATCACGCATTCGACTTGTCTCTCATGATTAGGTAGATAAAAATCAGGCCACCGAAAATGCTGATTACCATAGAGATTGGAATCTCATAAGGGAAGATGACGATTCGCGCTAACAAGTCACAAGCCAACACCAAGATCACGCCCCAGTAGGCTGTCCAAGGCAGAATTTTCTTCATGTTATCGCCCATCATCAGCGACACAATATTCGGCACGATCAGACCAAGAAAAGGAATGACGCCAACAATCATCACCACAGAAGAAGCACAGATAGCGACAAGAGCAACACCAATGAAAACGATCTTCTGGTAATTCAAACCGATATTTTTCGCAAAGCTCTCACCAATACTCGCCGCGCTGAACTGACTTGCGAAATAGTAAGCCAACATACAAGCAGGAACTGCAAGGTACAGGATTTCATAGCTGCCCTGCAATACGCTCGCGAAGTTCGCCATGGTCCAAGCAGACATGGTTTGTACTAGGTCGTGCTTGTAAGCGATAAATGTCGTCAGCGCTGAAACCACGTTGCCATACATGATACCAATCAAGGGCACCAATACTGCATTCTTGAACTTGAGGTGTTGTAGGAAGCGAACCAATAACATGGTGCCGAATACTGCAAACGCAAAGATGAAACCTAAGTAGCTCCATTGCGCAGCATTGCCTAGCACTAAAATGCCGACTATGTAACCCAACATGGCACAGTCAATGGTGCCCATCGTTGAAGGCGCGGCAAACTTGTTCTGTACGATTTGCTGCATGATCAAACCAGAAACACTCAATCCAGCTCCCGCGAGCACGATGGCAAGCAAGCGAGGGATTCGACTCACGATATAAATAGAATTGGCGTGTTGGTTGCCGTTAAAGAAGTCACTAAAACTGATTTCAGCGACTCCTATCATCAATGACGCAACACACAACACGACAAGAAAGACAGCAGCTGCAATGGGTTTCAACATAGGAATAATACTAAAGGTAGGTCTCTTGGAGTTCGTATAAAAAGTGAAAAAGGGCTTATAAGAACATTCTTATAAGCCCGAAAATCTGGTTAGTGGTTACTATTGAATCGTACGTTCAATGTCACCCAGCATTCGGTGAATGGCTGTCACACCGCCACCCGCCAGATACCAAGCACTTGAATCAAGATAAACGATATTACCTTGCTGTGCTGCAGGTGTTGCCGCGACTAGTGGGTTATCAAATAGTTGCTGCGCGCGTCCTTCTGATTTACCAATCGCTTTCTCACGGTCAAGAACGTAAAGCACTTCAGGTTTTGCATCAGCAATATATTCAAAAGAGATTAGGTTGCCGTGTGTTCCTTTGATCGGAGCCACTGTTGCACTCTTTGATTCCACGAAACCAAAGTCATCAAAGATGATTGAGAAACGGCTGCCTTTGTTAAACATCGCGATGTTGTTACCGTTGTTCATTAGCATCATTGCTGAAGTTTCGTCAGACGCTACTTTGTCATTTACAGCCGTGATTGAACCTTGAGTCTCTTTGATGATCGCTTCAACTTCGGCCTGCTTACCAAATAGCTCACCCAATGAGCGCCAGTTCTGTTGTGCATCAGCCCAGTACTTATCTCCTTCAATAGAGAACATGATAGTCGGAGCAATTTGTGCCAACTTGTCGTAAACTTTAAGCATGCGGTTTTCAGCGATGATAACGTCAGGCTTCAACATGTAGATAGCTTCAAAATCGGGTTCGCTCAACGAGCCAGTGTTTGCTGTCGTTTCTTTGTAAGACTCTAGGTAATCAGGCATAAGGCTATGAGGTGCACCAACTGGCTTCACACCGATTTTGTCCAGCACATCCAAGCTACCAAAACCAAGAACAACGACTCGTTGTGGCACTTCATCAAACTGTGCTGTGCCCTTTACGTGTTCAATGGTCACAGTTTCCGCTTGAACGGTCATCATGAATGATGATGCAAGAACGATGGCAAGCCCGCCCACTAACTGGCGAACTGAATTGATTGTTTTCTTCATGTTTCTTCCTTTGCCATTGAGACAAACCACCACTCATGACAATGAAAGTCAGATTACTCATAGGTGAGTATGGGGCCTACACAACTGCTAAATAACGATAATTTAAAGTCTGTCATTGATTTGACAACAAACTTGTAACGCAAGTGAGAATTATTATCAATAATATTTGCAGTATTTAAGGTACACAACAACTTTGTTATTCAGAAACGTAAAAGTGATTATTCATATTTTGCGAGGCTTCGCTTTGAAGTATTGAGATAGTCAGCAACATAGAAGGGTGTAGACAGAGAGAGTGAACAGTTGGACAAAGAAAAATACGGCGAAGATGTCTGTCGGTCTTAAGCTCAAAGAGGCGTTCTATTCCTGTAAACGCAATCCATACGTATAGTTTTCATTTTCGATTTACAATGTAAAAACCCAGTATAACAGGTACTTAATTAAAGCTATTAATAACGAAAATACGAAAAATTCAAAAGACACATGGACTCGATAACTACCTATATCCAATGAGCGAATGCGCTGACAAAACATCTACCCTTAGATTGATTGAGTGATCAACACGTGATGGCTATTTATTCGACGTTATTTTAAATTTAATTAAAAATAGGGTTGTAATTTAAACAACTAGGCGTATAGTGCGCCACCTGGCTCTGATCTATAGAGCTGTTAATGCTAAAGTAAGTCCAAGTTCCACATAGACAGTTCTCGATTCCCTCGTTACACCATCTCTGCGTCAGCTTTCACCTAGATAGTCATTCAATAGCTTTTAAATTCGATCCTACTACCGCTCTATTCGTCATTTGCTTTCTTTCTAGCGAATTCAAAATAGATCGACTACTTAAATATAAATGTAATAAACACAAGGCACAGTTATGTCACGCAGAACAACACGACAAACCCATTGGTACCAACTATCACGCGAAAAAACAGTCAATAAACTAAAAGGTAATAAATGCTCAAGATTAAAATAGACTTACACAAAGAAGAAATTTCATGGGTCACCGAGATTCGACAGCTCAATAGCGATATACTCCACCGCCACATATTGCCCAAGCTACAACATCACAGTTATCTCATCGACTTTGAATTTAATGAACGAGAAAGCATCGGAACTATCGTTTCAGGCAACGGAAACACCCTAGGACATTTCACACTCCTATAGCATTTCCCAAAGGCGACAAAAAGAAACATCACCTAGTTCCAAAGATATAAAAGATGTCACCCTCAATTCGCTCTAGCAGAACAAATTAGAGTAGAAGTAAAACAGATCAGAAACCTAGCCCTTTTTGCATTTCACACGCGGCTAACGCTAGCTAGGTTATCGTGCTTCTATTGAAACCAACTTATATCGAACTCTGAATCACCAATGACTCATTATCAGTGCATTCATGGACTAATAAGTTAACGGCATCGACCTTAACTTCTGATCCAGCGTATATAAGTGTTCTGCAGCTTGCATGTGTTGAGGGTAATCACTGAATTTCTCACGATTCTCCTCATTCATCTTACATGTCTCATCCACCAGCATTAACTTCCAATACAGCTTTGTTGTATGCAGCATCGCCAGTAAAGGTTTAAACACCTCTTTCTCATAAGCTTGAATCAACTCTTCAATCAATTCGTCACGCTCGTCTTCACTTGCGATTGAACCATTGGTCGCCGACAACACCTTTTGATATTTCAGATTGAGTTGCAGCTTATCCATCACCGTTTGGTTGTCTTCCGCCAGTTCGATGAGCTTTGATTTAATGATGCTCAACCAATTCGCTTGGCTAAGAACTGCCTCATCAACACTCTGAAAATCTTCACGGATTTGACGCTCAACGTCTTTTTGAGCTTTCTTTAAAACGGCACGCACCTTTTGAAAAGGCAGCTGATATTCCTTACTTAGCTCGATAATCAGTTTATGAAAACCACCATTTGGAAGGTGTAAGTTTTCCTTAAACGTCGCCATTGCAGCTTCTTGCTGTTCGGTAAGGTGAGTCATTCTGTTTCCTATTCTTTATAACTTATGGTGCTGAGCCCGCGATCATACCACTATTAACCTCGTTTTTTCGGTAACTTGTTAGGTTACATCTAAGTACGGACTTAATTTCACTCAACCCTTTATCTTTTGGCTGGTTTTTACACTATTTGGCATTAAATGGTAAGTTTCTGTCGATGAATATTCATAAAGTATCCGTACAGGGTATATCGCCAGACAGGAGTCGTTAATTACATATGAAAGACACCAGAGAGAAATGAGAAAACACATGACCTATTCAGAATACAAAGCATCCGATTTGCATAAGTGCGTGAGCATTGGTGCAGAAACAATGGTATCAATTGCCAAATTTACTTTTAAAGCCACTACCCTTTTATTCCGATTTTTCCGTTGGCTTGCGGTGAAGACTTATAACTATGTCATGAAGTAACCGCTGTTATTATCACGACTCTTCCTTTCAAAATATTAAGCGCGCCCTCTGGGTCGCGCTTTTTTTTTGCCTGCATTTTCCGTAGTTAAGTTTCCCATAACCAAATTCTGATACTTGAAGTACGTGACCACTTTATGTCGTCAGTGGCGCTAAATGGTAAAACTGACCATCGAATAAAAACCATACTATACCTGTTCCAACGAAACAGACTTCTAACTTATACAGGTACTAAAATGAAAAAGATTGCACTTAAAATTGTAGGACTAACGGTTTTGGCTTCTGCGCTAACTGGTTGTATCGGCAGCAACGCCGTAACAGGGAAAGTGATGAAATTTAACGTTGAAGTTGTCGATAACCGCTATGCTCGTGCAGGTGTAAACTTCTTATTAGCGCCTGTGTACGGTATTACTACCGCGGCCGACTACGTAGTATTCAACTCACTTGAATTCTGGACGGGTAAGAACCCAATCAGCGGTGCACCACACGTATTTGATACAAAAACAGACACGCACTTCAAAGTAAACGATGAGCTAGATCCAAGCCTTAAAGAAGCGCCTGTCGGCCCAATTTCAAACAATCGCACCATCGAGACCGGTGAGATGATTAAGATCGACGAAAACACGGTTCAAATGGACATCGTTTATACGTCTGGTGAAACGGCGACTCTGACGGGTATCAAAGACGGTCAAAACGTTAGCTATTACATGGATGGTCAGCTTGTATCGCAAACGACTATCGCTGAATTAGAGAAGATTCAAGGCACTGAGGCGTAAGATTTGTAGCTCATAGTGAATTTGAAATTGTAAATAGAAGAAGCCCGGCAATTGCTGGGCTTCTTTGTATGTGCTCTATTGAGATTGAGACTGTGCAAGCCGAATACTCACCAAACTCGCCACCATAATCGCTAAGTAAAAACTGCCGATAATGGACTCCATAAACACGAAGAACTGAGCAATAGGCAAAGCGGGTGAAATATCACCATAGCCAACCGTGGTTAACGTGATAAAGCTAAAGTACATCGCATTGAACAAGTTCGTCAGCCAGATTTGCTCTTCTAACCCATTAAAGGCATTGGGGAAAATTTCTAAAATCAACAAATAGATAGTCGACCAAGCAAACCCTAACAACAAGTAAATACAGATTGAACCGATGATGTGATTGGGGGTCACCGTTTTTGCTTTCATCACCTGCTTTAACGCCGAGTAAATGTGCGAGAACAGGAACACAGCCAACGCTGATAACGTCACTATCGACAGGTTATAGCCTTCCAAAAACGAAAACACGCCAGACACCAACGCCGTTATCAATAACAGTCCATACCAAGAGCGATACAAGGCTCGCTCTTTATGAATCCCAACAATTGAACTCGCCAGTGTAATGATGATGAGAAATAGTATTGTTTTCTGGCCTTGAGGATAAAACTGCTGCATCACCGCACAACCAAAAAACAACACCAACAGTGCATAGAATAAGAAGTAGAAGTTATCGTCTTTAGAGACTGGCTTCATCTATTTTTCCTCTGCCTCTGCTGTTTTTTTATCAATTTCTTCTTGGTTGTTCTCTTCAAGCCCAAGCCACGCCATCATTAACTCGTAGGTCAAACTCAGTATCACAGCACCAACAAATAAACCAACGATTCCTGACATCGCCATTCCGCCCAGCGCACCCAATAAGATAACCAACATTGGAATGTGAGAGCCACGGCTAAGTAATACAGGCTTCAAGATAGCGTCACTGCCGCTCACCAAAATACACCATACTAAGAACAAGCTCGCCGCCAACGTCGATTCAACACTGAACATGTAGATGATCGCAGGTAATAGAGCAAGAATCGGTGGAAGTTGAATAATTGCAACTAGCAGCACAGCTAGCGCCCATAAGGCAGCGGCAGGCACGCCTGCAATCACCAAACCGATTGCCGACATAATTGATTGAATCACAGCAACACCAATCACACCTTGCACAACGCTGCGCACAGTCGATTTAGAGAGCTGTACCAATTCTTCACCTTTACCACCCGTTAAACGCGCCACTAAATGAGTCACACCTGTTTGGCATTTATCAGCATTACTCATGAATGCACCGGCAATGATGGTAGAGATAATGAACTGAATAAACCCACCACCTAGCGAACCAAGAACAGAAGCGGCTTTAGACGCAAACTGTTTAAGTTCGTCAGCATACTTTATGAATGTGCCTTCGATATTATTGGAGGCGGCAACCAAAGTTGAATAAACCTTCTCGCCTATGAACGGAATATCTTGTAAGGACTCTTTCGGTTTAGGCAAGGACAATGTGCCATCTTGAAGCCCCGTCATCAGGTCAGAAGCGCTAGTATAGATACCGGAAGAAAGCGCGGCCAAAGGAATAAATAAAAGAACAACACCAATAAAACTCAGCAATGCACTGGCTTTACCTTTCGACATCCCCGTTTTATTTGAAATTGCGACGGCCACTGGGTACAGCGCAGTCGCTATGATCGCGCCCCACACTACCAACAGAATGAATGGGCGTAGAATTGAAAAACACCAATAGACGAGCATGGCAATGGCTGCAATCTTAATTGCGGCATCAATCGCCTGTTTTGAAAAATCATCGGTTAACTTCATGAGACGTCCTTGTTAAGGTAAAAATTAGGGCTGATTTTGTAGAAACTTCCAATTCCTGGTTTCAAGGAAGAGTGAAGCCAAAATCATATAGACTCCAATTAACACTAATTGAAATATACGTATGAATGTGTTGCTGTCGATATCGCCTGAGCTCATCAATGTGCTTCCTACTAGTACCAATAAAGTACTGAATGCAGTGGCGAAAATCGGTGCTTTTTCTGGAACGGTATAGATCTTGGTGGCCATAAGAATGGCGATAAGTCCTATAAATAAAGAATAGAAGACAATATTGGGAACAATAGAAAGGATTGAAAAAGCAGCAATCGCCAACAAGCCTCCAATACCATTACTGATGACCAGAAACGCACTCAGTTTTACAGACTTTTCCGAAGTGATCATTAACGACAACAACGCGATAAACATCATGGTTAACAAGGCTTCAGATATCTGAAAGATAAAGAAAAAGCACACCACAGGGTAAGAGATAATCATCGCCCTAAAGGCCGCATACCAACGCTGTCTCTTTTCGATTGGCGCAGCAGCGAAACCTGAAAACTTCGATTTAGGTTCAGGAAAGAACACATGCACTAACGCAAAGATCATCACTGAAACCACACCCGATGTTGCCAAGCCAGATGCCAATAGCACCGAAACGCCCGGATTATCAATGGCCATGAATGGCAGCATCAACACGGCAATCAAGAGTATGGTGGCGAACAGGTTCCACTTTGGATCGACAAACAGGTAATAACCCCACAACATCATCAGCCCCACTAAAACCAAAAGTGGGATTGGATAATGTGTAATACCACGCGATAGCAACAAACCAAGCGCCATAGTCGCAACCACCGCCAACAACAATTCGTAGACGGTTTCTTTGTGCAGATTAGGTTTATCAATTAAGAACTTAGCAGTGAACACTGGCGCCACAAACGCAAGTGGCCAGTTTATCCATGCCGCCAAGAAAACAGCCAACGTGACCCCGACGGTATAGCGCAGGATACGTTGCTGTGTTTGTTGGTCAGGAATAGGTTTATCGGACATAAGACAATACGCTAATCAAACGAATCCATACTTTGCCTATTGCGTTGAACACAAAGTTGTCGCCGCTATAAACAATCACATCCGCTTGGCCGCCCACTCGGAGCATACCTTGCATCTCATCTCGTTCAAATTCGATGGTGATAGGAAGCATCTGTGTTTGACGCAACCAACCCGTTTGTTGGCTAGCTTGAGCAAGCTTACCCGCTTGATCGTTCTGTCCCCAATCAACACCCCAATCGATGCTACTCACTCGCCCTTTCACGATTTGTCCTGGAGCAAAATCCAACGCTACTTCAACTTCATCACCGACCGTTACGTTACCTAGGCTGTTCTCACGATAGTAAGCTTCAATCCAGATATCTTCGGTTGAAACAAAGGTCATGATTGCTTGTCCTTCTGATGCATAAAAACCTTCAGATAGGCTAAAGTTAGATACACCACCTTGTGTCGGGGCAGTAATCACGGTGCGTTCTAGGTTCAACTGGGCTTGTTCAAGCGCCAACAACGCCGCTTTTACTTGGCTATTTTCTTGGCCTTCTTTACCCATTTGCTTTTTAGCACGGTCAAGGTCAGCTTCTGCATTCACAACAGCCGCTCGAGATGTTGCTAATGCAGCTCGCGCTTTATCTGCGTCTGATTTAGACACAACACCTTTGTCGGCCATCTCTAAAACACGCTTGGCTTGCAACTTGGTGTTTTGTCTTTCAACAATCGCTGAGGTGAGTTTAGCTTGAGCTGAAGCAATACTTGCGGTTTGAGCTCCAACATTTTGACCTGCGATCTCTAAGTTTTGCTCAGCTTGTTGTACTGCAATGAGGTAATCAGACTCATCGAGAATCGCTAGCTTATCGCCTTGATTAACTAGTTGGTTAGGTTGAACCAGAATATCGAGTACTTTACCCGATACCTCAGGCTTAATCGGAACGATATAGCCTTTTACACGAGCATTATCAGTAATAGGGATGATGCGGTCTGAAATGACACTGAAGATCAACATGAACGCCACGAACAACAATAAGTAGTTTGTGACCTTTCTTACTTTGTCTTTTCCATTTTCTTGCTGACCAACTTCTTCATTGGCTTCTTGCTTATTCCCGTTGACTTCTGACATGGGACTCCCTTCTAGATAACTAACATCAATAAAATTAATACTTTAAAAATAAACCCGGCGATGGAAAACTCAAGTAAATAGGGTTAGATTTACTGAACAAAACATCGTAAATGATATGCACGTCCAATAATATATCAATGCACAAGGATATTTGAGCATGGCTGCTAACCCGTACCAAGTCCCAGTAATACAAACAAGTTATGCCAAGATCTTAGTTCAAATCTTCACTGACTATGGACTCAACTTGCATGAATTGCTTAAAGACTCCGGCTTACCACCAGATCTGATCGAGTCGGAAAGCGATTTCGTACCATCAGAATCTATTAAACGTTTGATTTATTTGACCTCATCTCAACTGGGTGTCTCTCGGTTTACCGATGTCCTTGGTCTCGCATTTAGACGTCGAATAATCCCACATGTCTTGCATCAATTTACCGAGTTTGAAACTATTGGAGATTCGCTCAAACATATCGATAAGATTTTTTCCTACGACTCTCCGGGGAGTAAAGTTGAGTTCATTCAAGAGCATGGTCAAAGCTGGTTTTGCCGAACTGCACCAGAAGATTCATCACCAATGTTCCAATGGGGTGAAGCCTTTGCTGTAACGTATATCGTTGAATTGATGTCAATTTTGACTCAATCACCTTGGCAGCCCAATAAAGTGCGCTTGCAAGGTCACGACATCGATGTAATCAAAACAATCCTTCCAAGCAACTGCCAACTGTTCATCGACCAACCGTCCACTGCCGTACTTATTCCAAATGAGGTTTTGCAACAACCAATACGCTTATCTTCTAAAGATCTAAGCGCAAAACCTGCGCTTATTGAATGGCACACTAGCTTTACTGATAGCGTCTACGAGTTACTCAAGCCCTACATGAAAGAGCAAGACCTCTCACTTGAAGAGGCCGCAGAGCTGCTTAATTTTTCAGTGAGAACGTTTCAACGTAAGCTTAAAAACGAAAATACCACCTACCGAAAGGTCAAAGAGAACCTGATGTTTTCTGTCGCCTGTGAGCTAATGGAAGAAGGTCACACGCTGACTTACATCTCTAGCCAACTGGGTTACACCAACATCTCGCATTTCTCGAGAGCCTTTAAGCGGGTGTCAGGACTTACACCGAAGATTTACCAACGCTCGATATCGTCTTAGATTCTTGTTACATAGATTACCCAAGCACAATCGGAGCTGGGATACCTGAACTAGAGCTACACACCCTATTTCGACCATTCCCTTTGGCACGATAAAGCGCCTTATCCGCACTGCGATAAGTCGCTTCAGCTTGTGCCTGTATTTCAGACACGCCACTGCTCACGGTTAGATTCAAGGTCGTGCCTTTGGTAATCACTTCTTTCAATCGATACATGGCTTCAAACGCTTCTGGCAAATTGGTTTCCGGCATCAAAATGGCAAACTCTTCACCCCCAACTCGAGCCACAATGTCGGTATCTCGACTATTGTTTCTCAATAGGTCTGCAACCTCTTTAAGTGCCGCGTCACCTTGGTCATGGCCATGCTTGTCGTTAATGGATTTAAAATGGTCCAAGTCGATCAAGGCTAAACAAGAATGCGTGTAACCGTAACGCTCGGCTAGGTTTGAATAGTGGTTTAAATCTTTATCGAAACGACGTCGGTTCCAACAGCCTGTGAGGGAGTCTGTTTCCACCAGCATTCTTAATCGGCGCTCTAAGATCTTACGTCGGCTGATATCGGTAAAAGTGACCACGTACTTTTCATTGTGTGGCAGCAATTCGGTAAGCTTTTCGACGACGACGTTGACCGTAAAATGTTCACCAAGTCGGCTGACACCACTCAACTCACCTTTCCATCTGTGATTTTGTTTAAGCGAGCCAGCAATGGTCGATATCAAGCTACTGTTGTTCATAAAACAGAGGTCAGAAATAGGACGAGCTTCAACTTGGTCAAACGCATAACCAGAGACTCTTGAAAACTGCTGATTGACTTGAATTATTCTTAATTGACTGTCGAGGATAATAAAACCGGCGACACCATCAATGATCGCCTCAGACAAGCTGTTCTGGCTTTGGGTCATTTCATGTCGATACAGGCGTGCGGTGATCAGTGTGCTAAGAAGAAACAACGCGCACACAGAAAAAACCATAGCTGCGGTAGAGGCAATGCTCAGCAACCACAAGCTAACTAACGTATTTAGGACAAGTGCAGACACCACGTACATCGGGGCTCTGCGGTCAAAACTTAACTTGTTCATAGTTTGCTCGGGTAATGGGCGGACTAATATGATGGCTAAGTTTTCACTAAGATATTTACCATTTTACGACACATATAAATTCAAATTGTATGAGTACTTTTAAGATCAACAACTTATGCTAGTTATTGAGTAAGAAGAGCAAACTGCCACCACTGAGCGAGCTACCGTAGTTGAAGTTAATCCCAACACCAAAGTTATCAAAAAAATAAGAATCGTAAGGGACATCAAACACTAAGCCTGCACCAAACTCATAGTAATAGTGGGTATCGAGTGGGTCAGTGAGATCCCCTGCCACGTCGATTCTTCTTAGGTTATAGTGAATCTGAGGGTTCTTTAATGACCAAGCATCCAGTGCTACATTCTGTCTAAACTCAACCTCATTGATAAATCGCAAACCTTCAGGGTTACCGATATCGCCATCATTGGCTTCGCCCCAACCAGTACCATAGAAATAACGTGCTCTTGATGAGACATTCCAACTTCCCCACTCTTGTTTCTGCAGGTATTTGAGTTTCACTGACGGCTCACCAATCAATGCCCAAGCCGAAGTGTTCAGCGCGTATCCATCTAGCTGAGATTGGAAGGCTTGTGAGTAGCTGTTTTTATATTCGTATTTATTGCGGTAGTAGAGCAAGTGAGTGCCTAAACCGTAAGCGATAGACCAATGTTGATTGAAATGGCTTTGAGCGCCGAAAAAACCATACAAACCCAATACCGAGTCTTTATTGGGGTTAACTCGACGATCAGATGTAACATCGGATGAAATCTCAATATCTTGCTCAGAGAGCGCATAAGAGCCTCGCACCGACCAAATCAAATCTAGATCAGGATCATCGGTTTTAATCACGGAAGAATAAGGAATAGAACCAACACTCACTTGGCTTCGAGTATCGATGGTTTTATCGGAACCAAAACCACTGTCATTTAGATTGATGAACGAGTTAGGGTCGAAGTCTACAAAACCAATAGAGACGGCATCGCTGTCTGTAAGCGCAATTGAAACGGCGAATATCTTTTCCAAGCGATGTTGAATCGCCTCATTGGACGCATAGGCCGAGGAAGAAATCAGGCCCGTTAAGAGTAAAGCAATAGAAGGGGGATATAACGATTGGGGTGAAAGCATTAAGTTGACTCCATTCAAACTTATGCTTCAAGTGTAATTGGTAATTTCACTATTTCAATCAGATAGTTAATAGTGTGGTTGATACCCCTCTCAGTTCCGTTTGTAAGAGTGTCGCCAAATCTATTGAACCCCAAAGCTCTTCTACGTCTTGGATTCTAAAGTGAATAATCATACCTACCTCTCTTTAAATCATAGACTCATGTCGAGAACTCATTCGAGAACTCATCCGAGAACTCATATTGAATCAATCTTGATCGGGATACTTACCATAATGCGCCACGCGCACTTTAAGAGCTGTTTCGCATCCTGAGAAATAAGCGTTTGAATATCCTATGTTTATCTCCTAAGTTTTTTAGAACCCTTTACTCAGGAAGAAGTAGATGAGCAATATTGAAAAAGTATATGGATTTAATACGCCCCAACGACTCTTTGTCGGCTACACACTTGCGGTACTCGTTGATTTAACCGTTCTCAATTTTTTTGACGAATACTGGGACTTCGTTAATATCGAGTCATTCACCATCTCATTCGCCGCTGCGATTTTGCTACAGCTGTTGCTCAAACTGTCTATCGGCTTGGAACATAAACTTGCGGATTACTTCAAATCTAAACCGGGGACGGCACCTAAAATCTACAGAGGCTTGTCTAGCTACGTAATTCTGGTCGGTTCAAAGTTCGTGATGCTAGAAGCGATCAACATCCTATTTGGCGACAAAGTCGATTTCAGTGGCCCTTGGAACGGTGTGGTCGCCTTCTTTGCCGTAGTGTTTACAATTCTGGTTGCCGAAGTGATTGTTTCTAAAATCTACTTTGCATTGGATGACACGCAGAAGACCGAAAAAGCCTAAGCGCTCGATTAGATTTAACCGAACTAGAAACAAAAAAGTGAGCCACTATGGGCTCACTTTTTACGTTTAGCTTTTAAGTCTAAACAAGATAATGCTTATCGGAATTAGATAAACACTCTCGCTCTAATACCGAATACCAAAGCGCTGCTCTCATTGGAGAACGCAGGATCTTTGATGTACTGAATATCAGGTGTCACTTGGATGAAATCGTTGAGTTGCATGTTGTAGTAGAGTTCTGCTGTAAACTGTTCACCGTCATTACCATACACACCAGTCGAAATGCCTTTTAGAGCGTATTCATTAATTTCTGACCAGTTAACCGCAAAACCAAGGTTGTTCTTTTCGCTTCCTAGGCCAAAATAGCCAACACCGACACTCAATGAGCGTTCATACAAAGCAACATCTCCATCAGAAAAACCACCTCTCACAAACGGCATTACTTGAGGTGTGACAAATTGACTCCACGAGAAGTTAATACCTTTACCAGATTCCCCCCCGCCTGTCGCATCCGACAAGCTATGACGAGTACCACCATCAAAGTGCCACGCTGTAATGTGGAAATTATCAGTGAATATTTGGTCTTGCGATGCTGTCCAACCGAGCTCTAGCGTGGTGAAAAAATCACTCTCATCAAATAATGTATTGAAGCCATCAAAGATATCGTCTGATTTTCCGTTAGCGTCGGCAATACCCGCAATCACATAGTAATTGTCAGTCAGCATATGCCCAGCAGAAAGTGCCAATACACCATCATCAGGTAACCCCATCGCTCCAGCACCCGTTGAAAATGCAAGGTTGCTAAAGCCAGACCATGGGCTCGCGAGTGCGTATGTGTCCACATAGTCAGTAACATCCTGCCATCCCGCGATGACTGAGGTTTTGCCTCCATTGAACTTTTGTTTCCAATGCAAATTGGTGACGCGGAAGCCTTGGTCGCTAAAGGCAGAACCAATCATACCAACATAACCTAACCCTTCTTTAGTACCGTTATTAAACAATCGGTCGGTATCATCAATGAAGGCTAAATTTTTAGGCGCTGAATCAGAGTAAGCATGGCGATGCTCTACTTTCCATACTATTCCGCCTGTATTGCCCGTCTCTTTTCCTACCAAATTCCAAGAGCCATAAAACCTCGCAACACCAGAAGAAGCTTCAACATCGTTCCCCATAGACCCATTGTTAGAGGCTAGACCCAAGACGTTATAATCAGCACCGAATGTGATTCCACTGTCGGCTAATGACTCCCTCCAAGATTTCTTTTGTGCCTTTTGCTCTGCAATCGTATTTTCAACGGAGTCAGGGCCTTCAAAATTGGCCCCGTAAGCCACATTCGTTAACGAACTGTACGCTAGAAAAACAGCAATACTTGTCTTAGATAATCTTGAATTCATCTTGTCACCAATACTTATAAATTTGTTATATTTTATTCAATACCTATCTAGAAAATTGTCATTTGATGACAACCACAAAATTTCTTTCACGACTTTACTTTTAATCATCGCCAGTAACATTTACCAACCACAAATAGGTATCTTTTTGTCAGCATGAATCAAATGAACGGTACATTCCTCATTTACTGAAACTGCAAAAATAAAACCTGTCATTCAATAAGTTAGTAGTGATATTGCCAGTATTCAAGGTAAAAAAAAGACCATTTGGTGACAAATAGTCTTTCGGTAAAAATTACTTAACTTAATTGCAGTGTTCTTTGCGGTACTGTCTTGGCGTCATGTTCATCTGTCGTTTAAAGGCTCGGGTAAAGTGGGAAGAATCGGAATAACCCATCTTCGCACCTACTTGTGTGATCGATAGATCTGACTGCTTAAGTAATTCTAAAACCTGCTCCAGAACCATCTCTTCAATCAAGGCTTTGTACACCACCCCTTCATTTTCCAAACGACGCTGAATCGTTCTGACATGGATATTCAAAATCTCTGAAGCCAAGCTAATTGGGAGTTTTCCCATGGTGAGGTAAGGCTTTATCACTAACTTGAAGGCATTAAGAAATGAACTAGGCAAAGGGGCTTTTGGTTCTAGTGCCTGGGCTACCTTTGGCAAGACAATTGGTTCAAGCATGATCTCTTCTGGGATTTCAAACGCCGTAACTGGCCTATGCGTGTAAAACTGAGCACCACCCATTTGCGGCAAAGATTGGAAGCATTCAAGGTCATCACTCTGAATACCGACCTCCGATGGCTGCCAGCGACCTTGTGTTAATACTGAAAGCAACTCGTTGATAAAAATAACCGAGAACAGTTCAGCGAACTTGAACCAAGGCGCGTTAGTAAACGGCTTCTCGCGAACAAACCACCATTTACCACCAGAATGTTTGGTGTAAAGATTTGCGCCATTCGAGACTTGCTTTAATTGCTCAGAAAATTGGTCAAGCGCACTCTTTAGCGAATCCTGATTAGTCAGTTTAGCGACGAACCTTGGCACATAGGTTTGTTTGCAAAAGCTCCATATAAACAACGCAAACTCTTCTCGTGACGCCGACTCACCCATAATATTGACCACATTTTTAATGGTAGTCTCAGGGAGGTATTCGTAATGGTCGCTACTGGTGAGAATATCATTGGGGATTTTGGCACTGCGTAACAAGGTATAGATCTCACCGTCGATATGTTTGAACAGTTCCGCAAACAGCTCGACTTCTTTCTTATCTACAACCGTCATTTGAAGGGTATTGGACATCCTTTCCTCTTAATCTGTTCTTTCACGAACTCAAACTATCACCTTATTTAAGATAGCAGAATAAATGACGAGTGACCTAGGCTTACTAACCGAATACCTCCGCTAAAATAACGAATAAACAATCGGTTAGTAGCCAAACTAGCGTTTACTGACTTGGCAGATTACTGAACTGCTAGATCCGATCTGCGTACCCAGAATGCACGCACATGATCGTAAACCAGATTAAACACAAACGCGTAAATGGTAATAAAAATGGTCACGCCGATGTCCATTAAAAATGCCTGCCAAATCCCCACGTCAAGTAAGTAAGCCATGACAGGAATTGTTGCTATGAGCAAACCGGTTTCAAATAACACAACGTGAAACACTCGTAATTTCAATGAACGCTCTGATTTCTCTCCGGTGAAGTAGCGATCAAAAATGCGATTAAAGCAGTAGTTCCAAACCATCGCGATGGTAGCAACAACTATCATGGTTCCTGATAAGGCACTCACATCGTGATCGGTAAATATCGCTAAGCCGATTATTGAAAGCGTTACGGCCAAAACTTCGAATAACACTGAGTGAAACACTCTTTCTAAGGTACTCATACATTCCTCTAAATAATCTAGTATGTGTTGGATTAGCTAGGATTATGTCATCCGAAATAATAAGAGAAAGTTAACAGCCATCACGAATAGTGATAGCCTAAACGTTATCACCCTTATTTGATATTGAGCGAGAGATAGCATGTACAGTTTTGAGCAACTAAAAGTCTTCGTCACTGTGTGTGAAAGTGGTTCTTTTTCGGCGGCCGCACGCAAGCTAAAACGCGCTCAATCCGGGGTCAGTCAGTCGATCGCCAACCTAGAAATTGCCATCGACCAAGAGTTGTTCAACAGAGAGAAGAACATCCCCGTTTTAACCTCCACAGGTAAAGCGTTATTGCCTGTCGCCAAGTCGATTCTCGACCAGCAAAAGTACTTCGACCAAAAAGTAGAATCGCTGACCCAAGAAGATGAACACGAACTGATCGTTGCGGTTGATGAAAGCATCATAGACAAGAGTTTCATTAAGATAATCAGTTCCCTAGCCGATCAATTCCCAATCACACACTTCGATATTATTACCACCTCAACCTTTGATGTTGAGGACCTAGTGAGACGTGGTAAAGCTCAGATTGGTATCATCTACGCGGACGGAGAACTTAAGGTAGACATGGATTTCTTCTTGCTGGGTCAAGCTCGCTTCCTAACGGTCTGTTCAGCCACTCACGAACTCAGCCAAATGTCCGTAGTACAAGACTCAGACCTCAAGCGTTATCGCCAATGTGTGCATCGCAGTTCAAAACAACGCGAACTGTGGTTTACCTACGGTATTAGCTCGATGCTTTGGTATGCGAATAATCACAAGACCATTATTGATCTCGTTGAACAGAACGTAGGTTGGGCAAATGTACCCGAAATGATGGTGATGGAAGGCATTCAAAAAGGCGACCTTGTGGCGCTACCTGTCTCACACGAGCATGGTGGTTGGATTACTCCTGTTGGTTGCTTAGTATCACGAAGCCACATTAATGGACCTGTGCTGACCAGTTTAATTGAGAAACTCGAAGGCTATTCACTGCAATACAATCAATGGCAGCCTAACTAGCTTTACTCTACCTTGCAACTCAATATCGGTAGTACGTACTACCGTATTTTGACTCATTTCACCGATAAATATCTTTGTCGTCTGGACAAAACACCCTAGTTGATGTCGCAAACTGACCTAACTACACTGCGATCCCAACGGATTTGTCTTTTCAAAAAAATATAGACAGACCCAAATCGCTCTTTAATACCACTGACCTAACTTCAAATCTCCCACATGAGTGCTCTGCATCGCAGCCACTTATGACAGCTTCAGATAGATCACTTTTTGAATTTAATTCGCCCCAGTTTATGAGCGCTATTTGAGTGCTTTTCTATATCTAAATGAACCTTTTGGAAAATTTGTCGTGAACGTTTTAAGAAATATTTGCCCTGAGAAAATGGGTAAAGAGCGTAACAAACGAGAGTATGATTTACGCGTACTTAATTGTGTCAGTGAAAGCGAATATGAATCGCGTATGGCGGTTTGGAATAGTCTAGCGTTAACTGCTACTCCGTCTGCTTCGGAAACAAAAGGCTTTATTGATGAGGCTTTCAACAAACTTCAGCAAGACCTGAAAGAAGCTAGCCGTGAGTTGTCGATTAACTACACAGACTTCATCGCAATGGCGCATGAAGAGATCAACTACATTAAGGTGTTTGTTGCTGATAAAACCGCACAATACGGTTGGTACGCTGCGATCGTTCTTATGATCATCGGCACCGTTGCTCTTTGCATTCAGTAAGTTAGACCACACCTTTTACTGGCTACTGCATCGAGTGCTTTAATGCGCTCTAACTAGAAAACAAGTGACGAGTCTCATTTGTTTTCTAGTCTATTACCCCATCACGCTCCCATTAGAGATAGCAAGTCCTGCGTCGCTTGTTTTGGGCTTTCAGCATGACATATCGCAGACACCAAAGCCAATCCATGGATACCAGTCTTAACCAACTGCGGGATGTTCGACTCGTTGATGCCACCAATACCGACAATCGGCAATTTTGTGGTTTCCAACGCCATTTGAATGCCTTCGTAGCCCCAGTGTTTTTTAAGGTTTGTCTTGGTCGGTGTTGCGAAAAGCGCACTAAGGCCAATGTAATCGATCGGCAAGCTATCAGCTTCTTGTAACTGCTGTTCAGTCTCAATCGATAACCCAAGAATCTTATCCGCGCCAATCAGCTTGCGTGCTAACACGGCAGGCATATCCGATTGCCCCAAGTGCAAACCATCAGCGTCAACGGCCAGTGCCACATCGACTCGATCATTAATGATCAACGGCACACCAGTTCCAGCTAAAACCGATTTAACGGCTTGTGCACGCTCAATGAAGGCTCTTACGTCCCCATGTTTTTCTCTTACTTGAACCATAGTGACGCCACCAGCAACCGCCTGTTCAACCACGAACTTTAGCGTTTCTAAATCTTGTTGGTCGTCTGTCACCAGATAAAGTTTATAAGGGTTCATATCGTACCTTTGGAGTCGGTGTCTAAAATTGGCGTTGTACCATTTTACCGACAAATCGCATCATGTGCATGGAAGTTAATACTAAATTAGCTCAATTACACACGCACCATCAAATACGCAACTCGTTGAAACCGTACCAAAAAACCTGGATTTTTTAACTAAAGCGTTACTTATTACACAAAGTATTCACTTCAAGCATGCCCAGAACGCTGTTTTATGAAATACTCCTCTTTGAAGGAATCAGGTAAATATAGGGATAGTTATGCGCCACCTTTCTATAGCGCTCAAGATTAAGCTGGGTTATGCCATCTGCTTGCTCTTTTTCGTCATTTCAGGCTTTGTGAGTTACAAAGGTATCCAAACCTTGTCGAACGGCTTCAGCCAATACAGTGAACTCAGCCATAAAGCGACACTCTCAGGCAACATTCAAGTGCACTTTCTTCAGATGCGTTTAGCCTCTGAACGTTACTTAGAGTCATTGGATGAACAGTACGAAACGAATTATCAATCAAGTAAACTCGCGATTGATGATCTGCTCAAAAACTTAATCCAATCCGCCACAAAAACCGATAGCCTAGCTAGCTTGCAGCTCGTGCAAGACAGCGTGGCGGCCTTTGATGTGGCTTATGGATCAATGAAACAAAGTGAGATCCTCATTGACCAACTGGTAAACGTTGAGATGGTCAAACGCGAAACCAACGCACTGAAAGCTGCTCAAAGCTTGTTGTATGAGTCATACAATAACAATGATCCAAACGCGAGCTTATACGCGGGTATGTTGATGGAGAACTTCCTCGCAGCCAAGATCACCGTACTCAGTTACTCAAACAACAACGACCTCAAAACCTATGAAACGGGTAAAGATATCTTTGAATACGCGCTACCGGGTATTGAAGGAGATATTGAGTCTCTCAAATCATCGCCTTATCAAAGTGAGCTGATTGAAGACTTCTCGAACCAACGTGAAGCGTATGCAAAGGGCTTTGAGCAAGTTCATCAGCAGATGATTGAGAACACTCAAAGAACCGCTACCCTCGCCTCAATTGGTGACAGCTTAGCGATCGCGGTCGCGGATGCTCAGAGTATTCTCGAACAACAAAAGCAAGCACTTACACCAGTACTGCAAGCCAGTGAAAAACGTTCGATTCAGATCATCATATTGCTGACGGGTGTCGCTTTGGTTATCGGCATGACAAGCGCTGTGTTGGTGACTCGCTCTATCACCAAAGGTATCGCACAAGTTAAACAGATCACCAACGAGCTTTCTCAAGGCAACCTGAATGTTGAGGTGAATATCGAGAGCAAGAACGAGATTGGCGAGCTACTAACGAACATGGAGATCACCATTGAATCTCTGCGCGATATCGTAGGACAAGTGAACCGCTCTAGTGTGCGCATTGGTGAGATGTCTGAGTCGCTTAACCAAGTAACTAATAACAGCTCGACCAACGCGACCCAGTTGAACAGCGAAATGATGAACATCTCATCCGCGGTTGACCAACTGGCTTCAAGCACATCAGAAATTGCTTCGAGTGCTAACCACGCCTCTCAAGTGGCGAACCAAGCCACCGAGAACGTCGCAATGGGATTGAAAGAAGTAGACAAAACACTGCATGAGATTGGCAGCGCCGATGAAAGCATGCAGGTCAGCAGCCAAAAAGTGACTGACCTACACAAAGAGTCGATGAACATTGGTGCCATTCTTGAAGTAATCAAGGGCGTATCAGAGCAAACCAACCTACTGGCATTGAATGCGGCTATTGAAGCTGCGCGTGCAGGTGAGCAAGGTCGCGGATTTGCTGTAGTAGCAGATGAAGTAAGAACGCTCGCTAAACGCACCCAAGACTCTGCTAGCCAGATTGATGAACTTATCACCTCGCTACAACGTGGTGCTAAAGATGCCTTAGAATCTATTAAGGTCAGCCACAGTACGGTTTCCGATGCTTCAACTCAGGCACAACAAGCTTCTCAGAACTTGCATGTAATTAACCAACACATCCAAGATTTGAATCAGGCCAACAGCCAAATAGCAATATCGGTTGATGAGCAAGATTGCTTAACCAAATCACTGGGTGAAAATGCGCAAGGTGCAAACACCATCGCACAAAGTAACCAAGACTCGGTCAGCAGTATTTCTGGCGCAGCAAGTGACTTAACTGAGGTTGCTCATCACCTAGAGAGCCAAGTAAATCGATTTAGAACTTAGCTAAACCAGCCTTAACACAACTGGCGTAGTTCCGAATCAGAATAGAAAGCCCCCTACACATAAGTGTCGGGGGCTTTTCTTTAAGTTAAGAGCTATAAGTTAAGCTCTTGTAGCTAGATTGAGCTTACTGAATCTTCAAACGTTGAATCAGAGTTTTTTCGTCTAACTGATATAGCTCATCGAGCAAGTTCATTTGTAAGCTACCTGGGCCACGTGAGTTCTCAGCCGCGATTTCACCAACCACGCCTAATACCGCCGCTGCTGCCAAACCACTTTCATCACCAACAGCTGCAAATGCGCCCGTCAATGCGGTTAAGGTACAACCCATGCCTGTCACATACGGCATCATTGGGTGTCCATTATTTAAGGTCACCACGCTGTCTTTGGTGACAACGTAATCTGTCTCACCAGAAATCACCACATTTGCACCGTATTCAGCCACTAAACACTGTGCAGCGCCTAGTGCCGCATCACTGCTATCTAGCGCATCAACGCCTTTGCTCTGCGCCTGCTCACCCGCTAGTGCGATAATCTCAGACGCGTTACCACGAATAATCAACTTATCCGCTAAACGTGCGATTTCACGAGAAGTCTCGGTACGCAGCGTACTTGCGCCACAACCCACAGGATCAAGAACCACCACCTTGTTGTTCGCATTCGCTTGTTCAACAGCAAAGCACATTCTTGGCGTCCAAACGCTGTCGAGCGTACCGATATTAATCACCAAAGCGCCTGAGAAAGACATCATCTCTGCCAGCTCTTGTTGCGAGTGCGCCATAATGGGCGAAGCGCCAATCGCCAATAACGCATTGGCCGTGTTGTTCATCACTACATAGTTGGTGATGTTCACAACCAACGGTTTTTGCTCTCGTACTGTGCGTAGCGATTGGATGATTTGTTCAGTTAGCATAGGTTAATCCTTATTCGTGAAAGTCGCTTTACGCCGCTGGTGAGTCATTAAGTGCATTCAGACCTTGCTGCCAGAACGCCACTTCCATACGCGTTGCGGTTTTGAAGATATGAACAATGTTCTGACCGAGTTCACTGTTGATATCAATTTCAGAAAGCAGCTGATTGAAATATTCCGCGCCCGTTGCCACGCCAGACTGGAACTCTTCACCACCGTAAAGCTGTAACCAGCTCGCGTATGGATTGCCTTCCAAAACAGTATCACTGCTTTCTAAAAGCGCTTTACCAATCACAGCATAACCAATTGAACACGGAGCCAATGCTGCATAGAGATCGACAAGATCACCTGTCATACCCGCATCTAGAACGTAGCGCGTGTAAGCAACTGTGCCGAAATCTTCAGGTTCGTTTTCTAAATCAGATTCCGTTAAACCCCACTGACCACAGTAAGTCACATGGTGTGAAATTTCAGAATCTAATAGAGCATGAACGCTTGGCAGTGCACGGCGCATATCTGCCAAGGTTTTCGCCTTGTAAATTGCCAATGCATAAGCGCGAGCATACTGCTTCAAAAACAGAAAATCTTGCTTCAAGTAATGCAGAAAACACGGCTGAGCGAGAGTACCGTTTGCCAGCGTTTTAACAAAATCATGCTCGGTGTAGTCTTGCCAATCTTGCTGACAGGCTTGGATTAAGTCTTGGTATTTCATGAGATTCCTTAGTCAAAAGTCGGTACGTAATCAGCGGCTTTTGGTAGTGATTTGATAATGCCTTTGTCGAACATGAACTGTGCGTAATCATCGTAACGCTTCATATCGACTGCTGAAGGGCGAAGTGCAAAACGAGTCAGTGTGTCGTTCCATGCGCGTTGGTTAAGTTCGTTGTTCAACGTATCTGGTGAATACGCCACAAACTCACTCCATGAATCTTGTGGGTGGTTCACAATGTAAGTGGTTGCTTGCTCAAGTGCTTTGTTGAACGCTTTGATGGCTTCGTCGTCGTGTTTCTTTGCGTTCGCCACAAAAATCAGCTCATCGTAAGCTGGCACACCGTGCTCTTCAGGGAAGAAAGCTTTTGCTTTAAAACCTTCAAGCGCTAATTGATTCGTTTCGAAGTTACGTAATCCACCCCAGATTGCGTCTACCTTGCCCGATGCCAGTGAAGACGACAGTGCCCAACCTACGTTGATGGTTTGCACGTCAGTAAACTCAACGTTTTCTTGAGCCAGCATAGTGCCGATCGTCGCTTCTTCGTTACCCGCGATCGCGATACCAATCTTCTTACCTTTCAGATCCGCTAACGAATCGTTCTTGCCGTTATCCAACACCATTAGTGTGTTCAGTGGTGTCGCGATAAGGGTTGATGCACGAACCAGAGGTAGTCCTGCCGCCACATCCATGGTTAAACTTGGTTGGTAAGTGACTGCGAGGTCAACTTTACCTGCCGCAACCAATTTTGCAGGTGTGCTTGGGTCAGCTGGCTCTTGGATTTCAACCTCTAAGCCTTGGTCAGCAAAGTAACCACGCTCTTGTGCAATCACAATTGGGCCGTGGTTCGGGTTCACAAACCAATCCAACATCAGTGTCAGTTTCTTTTGTTCAGAATCCGCGAATGCATGACCTGAAACTAGCGAAGCAAGCAGTGCCACTGCACCTACCAATTTGGTATTTTTCATAGTTAACCTTTCCTTTTGAATATTATTATTGTGTTTATCGATCTAATTTTTGACGAGGTTTGTTTAGATAAATAGCCTTGTGAGCGAAGCTTTATTAAACAAAGAGTTATTGAGCGAACCATCACTGGTTCTCCCAAGGGATAGCTTTTTTGAGTAACTTATCTGTGATGAAGTAAAGCGAGATAGAGAGCACCGCCAAGATAAACAAGGCCGCAAACATCTCATCAATGATCATGCGCGCGTTGGCTTGCAACATTAAGTAACCTAGCCCTTCACTCGAACCTACCCACTCGCCGACAACCGCACCAATCGGGGCAATAACCACAGCAACACGAATGCCAGACGCCAGTGTTGGCAGTGCAGCAGGCAGTTGGATATGACGAAGCAGCTGCCATTTCGATGCACCCATCGTCTTAGCGAGATCAAGGTAACCTGTCGGTGTATTACGCAAGCCGTCATAGCAGCAAGTCGTCACCGGGAAGAAAATAATGATCGCCGCCATGACGACTTTTGAGGCTATGCCATAGCCAAGCCACAGCATCAGTACTGGCGCAATCGCAAATACAGGAATCGCTTGGCTGGCAATTAAGATAGGCAATAGCCAACGTTTCAATGGATCAAACATCAACATCTGCAAGGCGAAAAACAGCCCCATAGACAAGCCCAGTAACAGCCCAAGTAAGATCTCTTGCGCTGTCACCCAAGTGTGTTTGAGTAACACGTCATAGCGTTCAATAAGCTTGAGGAAGACCTCAGCAGGCGCCGGCAGAATGAAGCTTGGCATCTCGAAGATAACCACCACCATTTGCCACAAACCAAGAATCACAGCACTGCTGATAAGCAAACGCATCACGGGGTTCATCTGACGAAGATGTGTTGTGCTAGCTTGCGTGTTAGCTGAACGAGCCACAGCTTCACTTCGCGTTAGATCATTCATAATCACGCTCCAACTGGTCTAAGATCGCTTGTTGCAACTCGGCACATTCACCA
Organism: Vibrio gigantis; assembly: GCF_024347515.1. Lineage (NCBI taxonomy): Bacteria > Pseudomonadati > Pseudomonadota > Gammaproteobacteria > Vibrionales > Vibrionaceae > Vibrio > Vibrio gigantis. The sequence continues at coordinate 1,907,362 of NZ_AP025493.1, read as the reverse complement.
TCTAGCACTCGTGGCGTTGAGGTGTGAGGCACAGATAAAGAGTGAGCACTCGCAGGTATGCCTTGCAACACATACAAGTTATCCGCCAAACGCACCGCTTCCTGTGGATCATGGGTAATCAACACAACGGTTTTATCTCTTAACAGTTCACACGCTAAGCTCTGTAACTTATGTCTTGTTACCGCATCCAGCGCTGAGAAAGGTTCATCCATCAGTACGACTGGCTTGTCTTGCATTAAGGTGCGAGCCAAAGCAACACGCTGGCGCATACCACCAGACAACTGATCCGGCATGGTAAATGCGTAATCAGCCAAACCAACCGAAGCTAGCAACTCCAATGCTTGGTGAGTTTGAGCTTGTTTATTGGATGATTGGCTTAGATGCTTATCTGCGGAATTTTGAAAGCGATGGCTCAGACACACATTGTCGATAACCGACAACCACGGCAGTAGTAAATCTTGCTGCGCCATGTATGCGATGCGATCGGTGAGAGGCAGTTCATCAGACGTTGCCAATGTGCCCTGCCATTCAACTTTGTCATCGAGTAAACCTGCTAGGTATCGCAATACCGTGGTTTTCCCGCAACCGCTGCGACCAAGCAGCACAGTCCACTTGCCTGCTTTTAAGCTCAGTGACAGCCCTGATAAGGTTGCATGTTCACTATCGCGATAACGCAAGGTGGCATTGCTGAGTTGAACCCCAACCGTATCAACGAACATTACCGTGTCCAGCGAAGAAGTGATTTACCGGGCCATGACCTTGACCGACTTGCAACTCATCAGCATGAGCAATCGCGCGTGAAATGTATTGTTTACCTAGGTCGACAGCCTCTGGAAGCGTGTTGCCTTGAGCCAAGAAAGAAGCAATCGCTGATGAAAGCGTACAACCCGTGCCATGGGTGTTTTTGGTAGGAAAACGCTTCGCGCTAATCAAAGCAGACGTGGTTGGTAAAATCAGTAAGTCGTTACTGTTTTCATCTTTCTCCAAGTGACCGCCTTTTAGTAGGACGGCTTTTGCACCTAAAGCGCGCAGGTCTTCAATCATGCCCTGCATTTCCGCTTCGCTTTCAGGGACGGCTTTGCCTGTAAGTGCTGCGCCTTCTGGTAAGTTAGGCGTAATGATGTCAGCTAACGGAATCAATTCTTGTTTTAGCGTGGTGATAGCCGAGTTTTCTAGAAGAAGATCGCCACTGGTTGCCACCATTACAGGGTCGATCACTAAGTGTTTAGGTTGGTATTGTTTGATTTTGTCCGCGACAACTTTGATGATTTGCGAATCCGCCAACATGCCGACCTTTACCGCAACGATGTTCAAATCAGTAAACACTGCGTCTAGCTGGCTAGCCACATGCTCAAGTGGGATTGGAAAAATGGCTGACACGCCTTGGGTGTTCTGGGATGTAATCGCGGTAATTACCGAACAAGCGAAACTACCGGTTGCCGACATGGCCTTAATATCAGCTTGAATGCCCGCGCCGCCGCCGCTGTCAGAACCCGCAATGGTCAAAACAATCGGAGTATTGATCGAAGAAGATTGGTTTTCTGGTGTTTGAGTGCTGCTAGGTGATACTTGAGAATTGGAATGCTGTGTCATGGTCGCTCCTACTGTCTAAAAGACGTAAGAGAACCGAACTTTCGCCGCAAAGAGAGTGTGGAGGTGAAACCAATGAGAGATCATTGTTGAACCACGTAGGCAAAGTAATCATAGTTCCCTACGCCAGTGTTAACTGAATCAGGTTCAACGGGTCTCGAATAACGATCTCAGCAAACACCAACTAAGGTATATGCCCCCCGACTATTGATAACGATAGTAACAGCACTCTCGCAACTGAGATACTCATTTTATTCAATTATAAGATTCACACATGAATTTAATTCAATTAATCTTGCTTTAACAAATACTTATAACGGCTTTTTAGCTGGCTGAGATTGGATGAATAAACACATCACTATCAAGAACATACCTAGCCATCCAACCAATGGAATAAGCTCACCCACAATACACACGGCCAATACGGCGGCAACAACTGGCTCAAGCAAGGTAATCAAGTTTGCGCTACTTGCTGTGACATGGCGTAGCCCAAAACTGAAGGCGATATAACCCAAACATTGAGGAAGTAACACCAAGTAACTCACCACTAATATGTTGGTATTCGATGCGAATAGGTTATCCCCTGTAAACCATAGCGTTGGCAGCAACAACATCGCTCCCAACCCAAATATGCTGCCCATTACCGCTTGCGACTTAATGCCTTCGTCTATCAGAGCTTTTGTCGCCCACGAATAAATGGCGTAACACAACCCAGCAACTAGCCCCAATCCAATGCCCAAAAGCTTCAGAGCATCACCAGAAGCACTCACTGATGATGATTCTGAAAATACCAGTAGCCCAATACCAACGACTCCAATGGCAAAGCTCGTGAGCCAGCGCTTGTTGATATTATTCTTTTTGCTAATAAGACACTCTAAAAGAGCAGAAAAGAAAGGCGCAGTAGCAATCGACACCACCGTACCCATTGCGACACCCGATAACTTCATTGAAGAGTAAAAAGCCAGAGGATAGATCGCCAAAGCCAATGCACTCGCCGCTAACAGCTTTTTGTTGAGCAAAAGCTTATCAAGTGAAGATAAGATCTTTCGATACGCCAAGACCGCTTGCATTAAGCCGCCTACACCCATCGAAAATGCGCCAATCGCTAATGGACTGAGATCAGGTGCAAAGCTTGCTGCCGTGCCCGTCGTGCCCCATAAAACAGAAGCAAACACAATGGCTAAAGTGCCTGTTTGGAATTCGTTAACGCGATTGATGGCAAGATTCATTACTATTACCTAGTTTATTTTCATTTCTGAAATAGATAATAGTGAACATAAACTAAGTTGAGTTTGCCAAAAGGACGCTATTCTTGTTTTGAAAGACTCTCTTTCATCGAGCCCAAAAACGCCCTTGGAGACATGCCAAAGTGCTGAGAGAAACGACGACTGAATGCAGATAGGTCGCTATAACCCACATTTTCTGCGACCAATTGAACGGGTAAATCGGTATGACTTAGCAAGGCTTGAGCCTTCTCCATACGATAGCGAGTGATGTACTTAAGCGCACTGATTCCAATGCACTCTTTAAAGCGTTTTTTAAATTGAGTAGGACTTAAACAGGCCGTTTCTGCAAGTTGAGAAATCGAGAGAGGTTGGGCGTAATTATCCGCAATGAGCCTTTGCACCGCTCGAATACGAGGGTCGATACTCTTGCTTACTTCTTGTTGCTCTAACAGCAGTGAAAACACATCCAAGATAGTTGATTCAATGCCACTGTCGACTTGATATTCCAGCTGCTTCTCAACAAATAACAAGAAGCTCATCAAAGGCGGCGTTATCGTGAAAACCGAAAGCTCATGCTCTAACAAGTGCTGCGGTAACTCCATCATATCCGCAACAATAAACCGCGCCGCTTCATCCGCTTTAAACGCATGCGCTGTCGTTACCGGAATCACCACACATTCGCCCACGGCCACTTTACCGACATATCCCACCATTTCGATATTAATACTGCCTTGGATCGGCAATACCAATTGATGATGGTCATCATGTGCATGGGTATTAAATTGCTTGGTGTAAGATCGAATACTTAAGCTAGATTTCATGAGCAACGCCGGAGTACATTTCGCTAGGTTAGAGTAAGAGACACAACGTTACATTATCACTTCCCTAGAGGCACACTCAATGCTCATCAAATACATGCTAGCTACGTAATCAAAAACGGCCTCCAAATGAGAGGCCGTATTTATTAGAATGGTAAATCACGTCAAAGATTTAAAACGATACTTGGCTATCCTGACCGACCACTACCTGAACACTATTTTGAACATCAAAGATTTCAAAACCATCAGCAACCGGATCAGCATTGTCTTCATCACTGTCATGTTGTGCAGTACAGGTATAGCCTAACGAATACGTACCTGGATCAATGAAGCCCAGAGAAAATTCATAGTTCGTCTGTGCTTGATTCATTGCTACTGACGCTGAAGTGATCGGTTTCACTTCATCACTACCGCCAATCGGAGCCATGTCAGGCTTATCGACATTACCTTCATACAAGTACACCGACTGAGCAAATGTATTGTCACCACCGTTACAAGTGTCATAAGTAGAAAGAGCAACAGTGCCTTCAATATTTCCTGTCTCAACCGTATTGATAAGGCTTACAGACGTTCTTTGAATGGTGTAATCAGGGAAAGTCGAACTGTTCTTTAGGCCACGTCGAAGATCGAACTCGACAACAAAGTCGTTACTTTGTTGGTTCACATTAAATGAGTTATTAAAGTAAAGCACGCCAGCGTTATCTTCTTTACCCACACCTTGCGGGCACGCACCTTCACCTTTCACCGTTAACTCACGAGTCGTATCATCGTTTTCTACCACGTAAGATGGATCTGTTGGGTGATCGCCATCATTCGCAAACACACACAACTTATAACTGCCTACCGGAATTACCTCATTTTCAATCAAAGGGAGCGCATCGCTGCCTTGGTAATCCAATAAGTTAACACTTAACGGAATAGGATCCGCACCATCGGGTAATGGATCGCCATTTTCATCAACATAGTCACCGTTTTCATCCGTTTTATAGACGTCATATACCAATGGAGAACCTCCCTGTTGGGGAAGTAAAGCAACCTTACTGAATGTCACAGTGACGTCTTTAACATCATCAATGGGCGCATCACTCACGCTCAAGGTAATTGGTGTCGTACTGCTTGATGATCCTGAATCACCACCACAACCAACAAGCCCAGCCAGCACAAGGCTTGCTAAAGCGGTTTCCTTTAAATACTTCATAACTCATTTCCTATAAAATCACTGCTCAATAAAGGACTTACTTAAGTGCCCTTTTATTCATAGCCTTGTTGTGAGCTCTAGATTGACAACGGTATGGATCTATCACGCACCTCCAATTATTTGGGGCTACTGCTCGTCCATCATCGCTGTTCAAATAGGTGCACATATCAAGTCGCGCATAGGTTAATTAAGTCTAGTAAGTAATTTGTCAATACGCTCACGAAATTGGTAAAGGCTCTGTCAAATGTATTCAAAGTACCTTAGCCATCAAGTAAAAAGCCAAAGAACATGAGTACTTTGGCTTGAGGTTCATTCGAATAAAGAGACTATTCGATAGTTCGAATTTCTATGGCGAATATACCGTGAACCGGGATCATCTCTTTGTATTCGTGAAAGCTGTAGAGAAGCTCAACGCCCTCATCAATTGAATCACTCAAATTAGATAACACTCCTAGCCCCTCTGCCATCAATAACGCTCTAGGATCAGGGAAATGTCTTACGTCCAATATTTCGACAGTCAGCGCATTTGGCTGAATCACATCTAAACCAACAAACGGTGGGCCTGATATCACTTGAAAAACAATGTGGTCTCCTTTATTCAACTGGTCATATTGAATGGCTTCATAACTGTTATTTGTTCTTATCTCAACACGCTTAGCGCCACTCTTTATTGCGTCTAGTGGTCGTTGATAGATTTCCAGCTTGTAAGAATTCATAAGCCCTCTTTTGCGAATGTTATATTTAAACTTGTTCAATCATGTCAATCACTGTTGTTAAGATAGCGATAAACACGCCCTGTCATTTAGCTTAGTTCACGCACTTTAATTGAACGCCAAGATCAAAAAAGCCGTTTAAGTATTGATACTCAAACGGCTTTTTATTGGAGTCTAATTCACGATCTCAAGAACAGTTAACCGAATCGGCTATCGCTCCCTAACAAAATCGCTCATTCACACTCTATTATTTTTGAAGTTGCTCTTTAGCGGCTTCAACCTTAGAAAAATCTAGGCCAAGCTCTTCAACTGCTTCTTTGATTAGCGCAGGGTTTTGCATTACCTGCCCCATCAGCATTTGAAGTTTATCTTGTGGTAAACCAAGTTGGCTGATCGTCGCCATTGCTGCAAGAGGGTTCTCTGTCAACGTTTTGAATAGCTCGCTGATCTGCTCGTCGCTAATATTGTTCTCTTTCAACATTGCTAAAATCGGGTTCATTTTTTTGCCTTTGAAACACTAAATTAAGTAGGAGCACAGCATACCATCTAGCCGTGCTCGATTGTACTAGCAACTTATACTTTGCCTACCGTGAAGTAACCTAAAGCCTAGCGAGACTCTAATGGGTAAGAGCGATAGCTCCACATACCATACGTTCTAAGAGCGTCACGGTAGATACCTAGTAGCTCTCCATCACTTGCTTTCTTAAGTTCTGAAAGTGGCTTGTCTGGGTAAGAAACCGTATCGAAAGTAATGCCCTGAGGGCCGGTTTGCCAGCTTGCCACTTCAAACAAAGTTTGACCACGGCGAACGTGGCTTGCCGAACTGATAATGGTCGCGTGCTTAATATCATGACGAGCAAGTGCATAGCTACTGAATAAGGCATTGCCTACCGTGCTGGTCGCATAATTCTCTTCAATGATGCGATCTTTACTTACCCCTTTCTCGATAAGCCAGTCCGCCATCAACTTGCCTTCAGTCTTGTGGTTCTTCGGCACGCCACCCGTTAACACGATCACCGCATCCGGATTCGCTTTAGCCATCGCCAATGTTGTTTCAAGACGTTCAATCAAGATCTGATGCATTGAGCCGTCTGGATTAAGCGCGTAACCCAAAGTAACGATCGCGCCATGGTCATCAAGCAGACCTTTGTCCGCAGACTCTTTCAGTGGTGTCTCTAAAACCCGATCGACCGTAGCAAAAATACGTTTGATGTCCTCTGCTTTGCCTTTGTTCAGACTTTCCAGTTTCTCCATGTGCTTATTGGATTCACTTTCATTGCCTTCAAATCGCTGCCAAACCGCAAGGTAAGCGTGAAGGTCAACATCGTCTGGGGCAACCGTCAGCGCTTGCTCAAACAACTCAATAGCGCGCTCTGCATTCTTGTTGTAGATCTGAGCGTTTGCTGCCGAGATAAGCAAATCGGTACGGTAAGGCTCTAGCTGATAAGCTTCTAACAATCGGTTGGTCACAATTTCCATGTTGCTTGGCATTTTAGCCGTGAAACCCGCGTGAGAAATTCTTGCCGGAGACTTAAACGCCTGCAACGCATCAAGAAGTAGTTGGTCGACAACTTGTCGCTTAGTCACCAACTGCGCGTAATCCGCTGAAGCTTGTACTGCACCATCGTTAGCAGCAAAAGAATAAGGTGTTGCGCCAAAAGCAAGCATGCCACCAAGAGCGAGGGCGATAATGTTCTTTTTCATGGAAAGATCCTGTGTCGTTAAGTGTTCACATCAGATTTGCTCACCAATGTAAGTCCCTAAGATTAAAAAACCGTGAAGTACACCTGAATCTCCAACGTTTATATTCATTTGTGGCATAAGGTGTGGCAGTAGATCACGATTTTGAACTTACCAGTAAGCCTGTGTATCCAGATAATTCTGGTTTTAACCAGTTCTCAACGTTTTTGTTGGAATATCTATCCGCGGATTTCATACGCCTATCCCACCAAAAACCCCCCATCACAAAGCCAAACTCCACATAAAACGACGAATCAAAAAAGCTACTTTAAGCTCTTTTTTTCAACAGCTTAAAATCCAACACACTGAATCGCTCGATTCCATTCTCGCTCTAATAAAGAAGTTTTAAGCACATAGATTTAAAACACGCATCAGCCGATTTTCAAATAAATTAAAATCAATTATTGAACGATCGTTCAAGTGATGCTTTAATGAATTACCAATACAAGGAGTTACCCCATGCTTAAGTTCTATTTTCACCAAACACCCAACCCAATGAAGATCGCTCTGTTTCTAGAAGAGACAGGCCTAGATTTTGAACTCGTTCCTGTTGATACTTTAAAAGGCGAACAACACACGCCGGAATATCGCTTAATAAATCCAAATGGAAAAACGCCAGCGATTGAAGACGAAGGACAACGCGTGTTCGATTCGAACGCTATCCTTCTGTATCTCTCAGAGAAAACAGGCAAGCTTGGTGGTCAGCCAGAAGACAGAGCCGAACTGCTCTCTTGGATGATGTTTATTGCGAGTGGCCTTGGCCCATACTCCGGCCAATCGGTACACTTCCACCATGCTGCGCCAGCAGGCCTAGACTACGCAGTAAACCGTTACCTACGTGAAGCGCAACGTCATTACGAAGTGCTAGAAAAGTATATGGAAGGCCGTGAGTTTATCGTCGGTAATGAGTACACCATTGTCGATGTAGCCGCATGGGGCTGGATTGATAAAGCACCTGTCGTGCTTGGTGAAGAAGGCCTAGAACCTTACCCGAACTTGAAGCGCTGGTTTAACGCCATCAACACTCGCCCAGCCGCACTGCGTGCCCGCGAAACCGGCAAAGATATTGAATTTAAAACCGAACGTGATGAAGAAGCGAAACGTGCACTGTTCCCGTCTAACTTTCCAATCAACGAATAATTCAGCATAACGACGGTACTGTTATCTGCTTCTAGATATTTATATCTAAGATAAAACGTGCCTTGTTGATTACTTTGTTCGTCACAAAGCAGATAAAGTTTACGATGTAGGCGAAGTCACTAAACGATCCTCATAGTAACAACACTCAAACAGCAGACTTAATGCCTGCTGTTTGAGTGTTGTTATTGCTAATAATCGCTCCTCGCCTGTAGATATATCTATCTCGCTCCTTTATGACACCCTGCACCCTATAAGCCATACCGCGCGCAAAGATCAAATCACCGCAATCAAATCTAGTCATAAATCTTCATGTCATCAAATGGCAATTATCAAACCTTGATTACTGGCAACATTACTCCTAAGTTTATGAATGTTAGTCATTTAAAACGGATATTTTCTGAATAACTAACTTCGTAACACTAGTTTAGTAAGGATTGTTACGCGATGCGGATACCCCGCCACGCACGGAAATTATAGGTACCATAATGAAACATAAGAGTCTTAAACTGTCAGTTGTCGCAATATCATGCTCACTCGCCTTTTCAGCGAATGCCGCGTCTACCCTTTTTACCAATGTTGACATCTTTAATGGAACTGAAAACAAGCTCTATGAAGACCACAATGTACTCGTGGTTGATAACAAAATAGAGAAGATATCTAAATCTGCAATTGACGCAGCTGATGCAACTGTCGTGGATGGACAAGGTAAAACGATGATTCCTGGGCTTATCGACATGCACTCTCACTTGTGTATCCAAGAAGGCATGTTAGTAGGTAAGCAGGGATATGATCAAATGGCAATGGGTGCCAGAACCTACGTTTCAATGAATCAATATCTAGAACAAGGCTTTACGACGGCTCGTGATGCTGGCTGTAATATCTTGGGTGTGGCAAAAGCGGTTAATAATGGATTGATTGATGGACCTAGAATCTACCCATCAGGCGGCTTCCTAAGCCAAACAGGCGGCCATGCTGACACAGGTAACTTTAATGACCAGCCAGGAGCTGTTGATGATCTTGAGCGCCATGGTTTTGGTTATATCGTTGATGGTAAAACGGAAGTCCGTCGCGCCGCACGCCAGAACCTAAGAGCTGGTGCTACCCAAATTAAAGTCATGGCAGGTGGCGGTGTTGCTAGTGAATTTGACCCTATCCACATGACCCAAATGTCGGTAGAAGAGCTAGAGACAGCGGTAGAAGTTGCTAAAGATTACGGCACTTATGTAACCGTACACGCGTATCACGATCGCTCAGTTAACCGTGCTATCGACGCAGGTGTTCGTACTATCGAGCACAATTTCTTGGTATCGGAAGATACAATCAAACGTATGAAAAAAGAAGGCGTTGCACTATCAGCGCAAGCGGTGATGTCACTTAAAGCTTTTGCTGATCCAGAATCAATCACTTTCTTTAGTCCAGACCAGAAAGCAAAAGCTTCTAAAGTTTACGAAGGTGCATTACAGATGTTCAAGTGGGCTAAGAAGCACGACATTCTTGTAGTAACCGGCGGTGATATGTTTGGGCCTGCCTATAACATGGCACAAGCAGAGAACATGACCTACATGCAAAAAGCAGGATTCACGCCATTTGATATCATGAAAATGGGAACCTCTAATGCGGCTGAAGTATTAAGCTGGAGTGGTGGTATGAACCCTTATAAATATGGCTCATTAGGTAAGATTGAAGCAGGAGCTTATGCCGACTTGATTCTTGTTGATGGTAATCCACTTGATGACATTGAAATTCTGAATCAATACGAAGAGAAATTCCAATACATCATGAAAGACGGGAAAGTTTACAAAGACACCCTATAACAAAACTAGGGCAAGTTGAACGACTTGCCCTCATTCCCTCAAATCCACGTTAACTCTTATTTTCTATGGTTGTTCAGAATATGATTTCTATGTGTCGCAAACTTTTCTTAACTGTTGTTTTGTCTGCCTTTTCACTTTCAGCTTTTTCTAACGAAGTGTCGTATACCTATTGGGAAGAGCTTCGCCCAAATATAGAAACAATCGAAGACCCTTTTGTACACCTTAATGTAAATCAATTGGATGATTTAGCCTACGTGGCTAAATACCTTCAAATTAGCAATATAGCTGAGCAATCTCCTTCAGAAGAACTAAAAAAAGAGTATGCGGTATCTAAGGCTCGACTAGAAAAAGCGGGGATTGATATCCATAAATTGCTTGATCTACGTGAGCAAATTACTGACCAACGAAAAATTATGGCAACGCAAGCAAACCCAAGCATCCTTAACGCAACTCATCGAGTTCCAGGCTATATTACGCCGATCGATTTCGATGGTTTAAAGGTCACTAAGTTTTTGTTTGTCCCAACAGCAGGGGCATGTATCCATACCCCTCCACCACCAGCGAATCAAATGATTCTGGTTGACTATCCACAAGGGGTTGAAGTTGACTCTCTATCAACTCCGATGTGGATTGAAGGAAAGATCACAACTAAAAATTCCACTTTAGATATTAGTTATGTCGATGGTGAATCCGAAGTCTCCACAATCTATTCTATGGACGCAAGTAAAGTCGATTTCTATTAAACAGGTACACGTGTAACACGCTTCTTATATCAAAGAGCCGCTAAAAAGCGGCTCTTGATTTTTAAACTGTTGAAACAACCATAACGTGACAACAATGAACTCATTAAAATCATAGACTTAATCTAAAAACAACCATATCTTGATATCGCATAAAACAACCATAAGTTGATATTTTTGTGAATCAAGTATTTCAGCAAAACTACTGCAGTAAGAAAGTTACTTTCAGCTAACTGGTAAGACTCATCTCAAGATTAGAAAACATACAATCATTACAGTTCCGATAACCTTGTATCAGTCACGTTCACCAACTCTCTAAAGAACCTGATGCACTTGTCCAGCTCTTCGCGCTTAACGATGTGAGCTTCGGTTCTATCGGTTTGAGCGCGGTGAACTGCCTCTCCTCGTTTTTTTAACCATTTATTGAGTTGTGATCTAGCTTCATCAGCGGTTTGAAAATTATTCCAAACCCAAGCTTCGGTGACATCAATACCGAAGAACTCAGCAAAAAGTGCTTTGGTCTTTTTTGACCCAGGATTGTTAAAGTATTTAAGATGCTCATCCAGTCGGTTCTCAACAATTCTTCCAAGTTGTGAGCCTATAACAACACCATATTTCGCATCAACAAGCTCTTTTGCTATGTCTTCTACATAGGTTTCCCAAGCAGTAAGAGTCATTATCAGAGTTGCTCTCTTAAGTACCTCTGGAGGTTGGGAGTTGGAGTGACATCCGTTTAACTGATCGTAACACTCTAGTAATTGCTCTGCGTCTGAGATCGCGTACTCAAAATTGGCTTTAGCTTCTGACATCCTTGATCCTAGTTATCATGACTATATGCATAAAGTGAAATTTACCATATTTAGGATTCAATCAATGATAACTAAGTTCAATAAAGTTGAATTACTTCAATACGCTAGTGACTGTTAGCTACGAATCTTGCTGGGAGTAGATTCGCATAGCTAACAAGCGTCTAACGTCTTAAGTCAGTCCACTCTGAAAAGTAATGAATGGGTTCACAAATTTTGTTCATTGATGCGTAGTGAGAGTTACCTATTTGAATACCGTGAACCTGTAACCCATGATTTTTCCTTCGGTTGCTAATTTTTCTACTTAATCCCGGAGACACTGGAAATTCGCCATCACTCACTAGCAAAATATCGGCTTTATACCACTCTTCCGAATCACATTTTTCTAGAGCTTTGTTAAGTGGCCCTTCAGCATCAGTACCACCACTAAAAGACATGGTCAAAAAATTAAGTAAGACATTAAAGCCTGAAGCATCCAATGTTAGGTCAAGCTCACTGACTTCTCCCTTACTACCAAACAAATAAACGTAACAGCGACGCTTTTCCTTGTATGCGACCTTTAGACATTCCAAAACACTGGCTTTGGCAATATTTTCTGGCAACCCAGCCATAGAGCCCGATGTATCCAAGCAGATCACCATCGGACCTCGGTTCTTATTACTTTTATTGACCTGCTTTTCACTTATACTCTCTTGTTCTATTAACTCTTCTGTTTCTAGGTTCTCAGTCCCTTCCACTGAGTAAGAAAGTAAAGCATGCTCAGCTCGCTTGGCGTGCCACAGTTTTTTAAGTACAGGGTTGGTTAACAGTGAGGCTTCTTGAGGCAACATTCTAGAGATCGAATCAGAGCGAGTAATACCTTTCGTCTCCATTGGAACAAGAGGTGTCGTTACATACTTTTCATGTCTGGAAGTTGCACTCATTTTGATTACTATTTCTTCAAGGACTAACCCTTCTGCTTGCTCATCACGCCCTAAGTCTCGAATCAGGTTTTGCAATTTGGGAAGCTTTTTAACAAGCTTGTTTAACCGAACAATATCGAGCCAGCCATGGCTTTGGAAAACGCCTTTTGATAAGTCAAAGCCTAAACCTGTAATCAGTCCAAGTTCAGTAAATACCTCTTCTAATTGAGCCCATACTGTTAGCCTCTCTTGCCATACATCAGGCAAGATACTAACGCCATCCTGCTCAGAGAGTAATTGCTGCCAGGTCTCCTCTGAGGCAGTCACGGATATATTGGCTCGCTGTGCACTGGTAAGAGACAAGGATTTAACTTCTTTACGCTTACTCTTTTTCTTCTCTAAGGCTAGCTTAATTTGAATTAACGCCTCATCTTCCAACTGTTTAATCAGATCGTCTATTAAAGGCACTGCTTGAGACTGAATCTTATCTATCACGATAAGTATGTCCGATAGCAAAGCGTCTGTAACTTCTGAACTTTGTGAGCAATAGCGGTTTAATTCTGTGTCCTCAATCACTTTACAAATAGCATTTTTTAGTGGTTGAGGAGCCAAAGGAAACAAGCTCGTCGGGCTCCCCCCCACAAGAAGTTCATTTCTGGAATTAACTAGGGACTCGCACCGTTCTACTAATTCACCATTAGTATTTGTAATAACAGCGGGAAGAAACTTCTCCGGCACGTTATCGAGGCATGTAAATAGGCTATCCAAATTGAATAACGGAGATTGAACTTGATATGACTCGTTAATCACACAGTTCTCCTTCGATTACGTCACTATTACTTGGATCTAGAATTAAAGTTGGGGATTCTTCTAGAGGAAGGTTTTTAAAACCTGATTCCAACGAAGCAACCCTTTTAAGTAATTTATCACCCTCTTTTATAGACGCTTGAAGAGCATTGGTAACTTCAGACAATAAGCTTTTTTCTAGCCAGAGGTGTATATCAAAGTAGCCAGAGACTTCTGATAGCTCTTTGTTCACATGATTGTAATGGGATTCTACACTACTTCTTAGACTTTGGATTTCTCTAACTCGACCTTCAATATGAGCTTTCGAAAATGAGCTATTCAGAGGGATTGGAGTATTTTTAACTTCATCAAAAATTGGTTTATTTTCTCCACTTCCCATGTGATTTCTTTTATTAGTAGTTTTCTCTTTGTAGTAACTATTCCAGTACAACAATTTTCCGTAGTTATCTTTTTTGTGGTACTTGCTAACCTCTTCCACGACTTCATCGCCTTCTCGGTCAAGATACAAAGGGCGGCCTTTAGAATCTTGTTTATGAGTAAGTTGGTCTTCCTTAAGTTTTGTTTCCCACGCTTTGATAACCTGCGTCAAACGCGATGACGGAGTTTTTCCGTCGACTGTCACCAATCGCTTGTAGAGCTCTTGTAGGCCTTCAAATTGCTCTGGTTGCTCCCATAAACAATGCGGCAAAATCCAAGTGTCGTAAATACTGGTTTCAGTGAAGCCTGATGTGAAAGCAGATACCTTCATTAACTTCACCAATTTTCGCCAACGGCGATCAGATACGTAAATATCTTGTGCGGTTAAGTAATGTCGAAACTCTTTGCAAGCTTCTAATGTCGCAGGAGTTATAACTACTTTCTCGGCAAGATGCTGTACCTCATTTAAATCTTCTATTTTCAAACGGATATTGAGCTCTGGATCAAAATCCACTAATGCACCGCACAATAGTTTGTCAAATGAATCATTAGACACAGGTGACACGTAAGAGCGCAGAATAAATCTATCATACAGTGCACTTAGTTCCTGAGCATCAGGTAATTCATTACTCGCTGCAACTATAGAGACTAAGGGAACATCAACTCTCCGATTTCCATTGTCGAACTGGCGTTCATTCAGCAACGTCAAAAGACTATTTAATATCGCACTATTGGCTTTGAATATTTCATCAATAAACGCAACGGATGCTTCTGGTAAATATCCACTAGTTAACCTGTTGTATCGGTCTTCTTCTAACGATTTAATCGAAAGGGGGCCAAATAACTCTTCAGGTACAGAAAAACGTGTCACTAGACGCTCGAAGTAATTGGCCTCAACAAAGACACTTTTCAGCCGCTTTGCCAATTCACTTTTAGCCGTTCCTGGAGGCCCAACGAGTAACACATGCTCACCAGAAAGTGCGGCTAGCATCATAAGTCGGACTTGCTGCTCTCTTTCCAATAATCCATCACTCATCTGGGCCATTAGTGTTTGTAGCTTGTCTTTTCTGTTCATCGTTGTTGTACATACTGTCGTTGTCAAAATAAATTCCTTCTCTTTATGTCGTTAGCGTACATTTGGTAACGGATTTAGTCCGAGCACCACACGCGTAACTCAGCTAATGTTGTTTTCTTTATGAAAAGTTCTGTTGTTCCAAGTAATTTGAGCATTTCTTCTGTAATTTTCTCTTTGCTCACTCCCGGTTGCACCACTGCGACTTGAAACTCGATAGGAGTGGTACGTGAGCGATTTTTGATGCTTTCCAACTGAGCTATATTCCCTTTCAAAAAACGGCTTTGACCTCGCCCTTTCCAAGCTCCCTCACGCTTTTGAATATGTTTGTATAAATAAGGAAGACCAACATGCTTCCAACGTACAGAACGTTGAGCCTGCCCGCAGACTTCATAAAGATCACTTAGTCGTCTTCCAGGTTCATTACCATGAGAGTATTTACAGTGGTACAGGCTTAGAATTATCTTGTCCGGCAGAGATTTAATTGCCACTAAATCAGCAGCTTCTCCATGGTCATCATCATTGATTACGATGTCGTACTCTGAGTCGATAAGCTGCCAAGTTTGGTGCTGTACTGTATTAGTATTTAAGTTCGCACCCATTGACTCTTTCGTTATGTCCACGGTCCATCCGACAGGATTCAATGCGTCAGGAGAGTAACTACCTATATTGTCCCTCACCTCAACCCAATAGCAGTTATAAGAAAATGAACCATCAGCGTAATAGACGAATATCGGATCGTGGTACATCTCCTCTATGAGCGTTCTAGGTTCAGAGTTTCCTACTTGAATAGAGATCGGCTCACCTTCTAACAATTGATAGTCATAACCTTTCGACAGCTCTTGATCGATCAGCAATTTGTATTTCGATGCGGTTTGAGAGGACTCAAAAACCAGAATGGGTTCTTTGGTTTGTTCATCCCATGTCACTTTTAAGTCGACCTCATACAAGTAGAATGAAGATGAACCAAAGTATATTTTGACGCCCTCTTCATTACGGACTTGAAGTTGCTCACCCCACTGTATTGATATCGGCATATAAAGATGAGGGTTGTCTATTTTCTGAGGTCTCAAGAAGTCACGTGTAATGTTTGTATCATCATTACCACCCTCTACTACTTTATCCCACGCTGCTTTTGCCCAGAGTAACCAGTCGGCGATTGAACCCGCTTTGGGAGACCAAACTTTACCTTTACGCTCCGAACAGCCCCACAATACTTTGTTGCCATCCTCATACCCCATGGCCGCAATATTGCTAAGAGTTGACGCAGATTTTTCAACTGCGCTTAGCCCCTCGGTAACGTTTGGTCCAAAGAATTGCGTAAAGCTAATCGCTCCGTTTTGTGCAGAACCAAGATTATTCACCAGTGGATATTCGATGTTATTGAGAACATTAAAAATCTGTTTTCCTGACATAACATAAGTGGACTCACCACATAATTTTTCAGCCAGTATTTCTACTTTAAACCCCTTATAATCATTTGAATAAATGAGTAAAGCGTTACGTTCATTATCCCAATGAGCTATCAGTATTTTGTAGTTGATGTCTTTAACATCTTTAAAGTGACCCCATTTCACAGACGTGCTGGCTACAGCCAACAACACCAAAATATTTTCCTCGCTTGAAATTGAATGCCACATTTCATCATGACTGAATTTGATATCCGTGAACTTTTCAGGATTCCAACTTTCACAATCTGTCTTAAATAACATAGCTGAGCAAGATGGTCGCAAGTTCCAGAGCGAAAGCTGTTCGTGCAAGTCACCTTGCCCTCTAAGAGAGTCAACAACCTCCTGTAATCGCACCTCTCGTTCTATTTGATTCTCTGACAAGCGTCTTAACACTTCATCCCAATCAGCACCAAGTGCGTACAATTTCTGCAACGCACCTTCAACGCCAGGATCTGCTATATTTACAACCACGCTTGCAGAACCAAGTGTTTCTTTGTGAGAGACACGGGTAAACCGCCCAATAAACTGTAACGTTATCGCCAAACTTTTATGATGGTCATGAATAGCCGCAATTTTTAGGTTTGGTAAATCGTACCCTTCACCTAGCATATCGACACATACTACCACTTTGGCTTCTCGTGCTCGCAGATAGGCAAGGCGCTTATTTTGTTCCGTTTTAGAAAGGTCAGAATGAACCAATACAGGTTTAAGCTCTGGCGCTAATTTCTGATATAGATTAAAGACTTCTTTCGCTCTTTCTTTAGTTTTCACCCTAGCCATCATTAAGTGATCAAGCCCTGAATCCATATCATACTGTAGCAACTTGATTGCTTTATCTGCGATAGCGAGATCCATGGAATCTTGGAAGTATTCTTCTACTGGTTCGAGCTGTACGTTAGTAAAATAGCCTGCTTTTTGAGCTTCACCCATGGTGTAGTTGTAGATGATTTTGGCACCCAAACTTTGAGTATCATTACGGAAAGGCGTAGCGGTAAACTGAACAACTCTTTTTCCAACAAATTGCTCTTTTATTCCATTCCACGTATTAGCTGAAATATGATGAGCTTCGTCAACAAAAAGATGACTACAAGCGTTGCAGATTGTTTCAAGTACACCTGAATTGGCAAAGCGTGATTTCAATATTTGAGGTGTTGCAACTAGCACATTAGCACTGTCGAGCAGCTTCTGCGCCTCTTCTACAGTCTTAATGCCCTTTTTGATCTTCACGACAGCTGGATGGAGTATTTCCTCGGGTACAACACCCAACTCTGCCAAGCAACCAAGAGTTTTGAACTTATCGCCAATTTGATCTCGTAACGAATTTGAAGGAACCAACACCAGGACTTTGTCGCTGCGGTGGTAGATCGTTGTCGCCAACATAGTCTCTGTTTTGCCTGTTCCAGTCGGTAGAACGACTGTACTAGGCTCTATATTCGCTGATCTTGAAAACTCAGCCGAGATTGCGTGAAGAGCACCGACTTGAGGCGTACGCAATCCCAAGCTACCCGACTCTGTGTCCTCGGCCTTAAATATGAACTGATTCTGCCAAGACTTGGAAATTTGCGAGGGTTTCAAATCGTTCAATTTCGTCAACGGGTGGTTTAGCCATCGAAGTTCGGATTCGACAGCTAGCACCTTAAAACTTGCAGGTTTTAGTGTGTATAAAACTGGGTAACCTTCAAGGTGCGAAACACAAACACGCTTACTTTTAACAATATAAAACTTAGCGTAATCACCTCCAATTGGCGACTTACAAATAACGATATCAGCGTTATCTGTAGTAGCTATCGATACTGTGAGCTCAAACGAGCGACGTCCGAACCTCTCGACTCTATTTCCAGATACTTGGATATCCGGGAAAGAAAATGATGGAATTGTTAAAGTAGTAGAATTAGCGTCTGTCATATTCGATGGCACCTCGATTCTTAAATGTTGATACAACAATGCAATCAACAAGCATGCCAAACGCTAACATTATGATTTAATTGAATCTTTGCAAACTATCACAGTTTTATATGGTAATAATATTTACCATATGTAAACAAATTAACAGCCAAATAATCCTGCCACATGTATCGCATCAAGTTACAGACCCCAATTGTTCATTAGGGATGCGAGGACCAAACACCTCTCACAAGAGCAAAATCTTCATATTGAAGAGACGTGTTGTAAGAATTTGCTTTCGCTTGGAGCAAATCGTTGGGCATCGGAGTTATATCTGTGAGCTCTTGACGTTGATCTCTATCATTTGGTTCTGCAAACCCCCTGTCGTAGATCAAACCACCCTTGGCTGTGAATAAACCTCTAGAATGTAAAAAACCCGAACCATCATCATCTGCGCAATACCAATACAGCTTAATGTTCCCGGGCATGACAGCTTTTAGGTCTATTAGAGCTTCTTCTGTTCGAGCCCAAGCTGGTTTTCCGTCTTCTTCTGAAAAAATATGAAACTCTACTTCAGCCTTTTTACATAACTTCATAAGTTCAAGCAGCGTTTTACGATAACCCGACTTAGTAACACAAATAAATGGGTCGTAAATAGTAACTTTCTCCGCACCGAGTAAAAGTGCGGTAGCTGCTTGAGCTAGAGACAATGCATCTCGAGGAAATTGAGAGTTGTAGTTAAAGTCGGGGTCTTCTAACTCAGTAATCGAAGAAACAAAAACAGGTAACTGAGTAAATGATTGCTCGACTAATCTATGAAACGGAACATTTCCATGGCTTTCTGTAGCTGCATTTACCCAACTACCTTCTTGATACGTTCGAGTAAACGTAACTGTCTTATTATTTTTGAAAGTTCTAAGTCGCTCTGTTGCTTTATCCAGCGAAGTTCCATTGTGCGTCTGCCTTAATTGGTCAGAGACATCTCTAAACCAAGCTTTCGGAAAACCAGACAACACAGCCCCGCGGTCAAACCCTAGTCGCGCATCCAACAGAGCCAAGTCGGCCAAAGAGTTGACTTCAGTAGGCGCTACCGCAAATTCCAAATGCAACATCAGAACAGCTCCTCCCTTCTTTCTTCAAAAAAGCCGTTTGGCCAAGGTGCATCAAACTCACCCTCATCAGTTGTTTTGATTGGAATTAAACGAGTTTTGCCTTCGGATTGCTCACAAAAAACTATCTGTACATCACTTTTCTTACAACCAAATGGTTCGTATTCGATCTCTTCATCTGCGGTTTGGCGGCGACGTTTCAACAGCCTCAATAACAAATGTTCGCTGTGGGTCTCAACCAAGAACATACGGTCAGGGTTTTTCTTAGTTGCCTCGAGCATCATATCCCCTAAGGCTAACTGCCACTTGGGGTGAATATGCAGTTCAGGTTGCTCGCACGATACGATAAGGTCCTGCTCAAGCGATGTAGCAACTACAAAAGGAAACACTTGAGAAACGCCAACACCTACGCTTGATGGCAATAATGTAATATCGGTGTATAAATCCCTTAGAATAACTTTTTTCTCACTTAAATTTACGTCACCATAATCTTGTGCTTCAAAACGGTAGTTAGTACCAAAGAAACGACTACTTTCAAATTTCTTACTAGTTTGAACTTTGACTTCATCTCTTGAGAATGCAAATTTTTCCCAACCAGCAGTACCATCATACCAACGCTGTGAGTTCGTGTTTTTGTTCAAGACAGTCGCACGTGTTGGTACAATACGTAATGGTCCAATATGGATAAAGTCTTCAAGTTTTTTTACTAATAGCTTTATTGGCGCAAAGGCAGCTTGAGACAGTGAGGCTTCTGCAAACAACTGGGCTGCCAGTGGATGGCTTTCGAAAACATCAGACCAATCGAAGGGGGCATTGGATAGATCGAGCTTTTTGTAGATATTTGGCAAAGCATCTTGGCCGTTTATTGAGACATCTTCCCATTGGCCTGAATCAAAGAGGTTTTCGATTTTAAATGATTCATCTACTTCCCAATGTGGCAGTGGTTGATAGTGAGTAATTTGGCAATCTGGTCGACCTGCTTGAGCTGTTGTTTTGAAAAACTCAATGCCGTGGCTTTTACATACATATCGGCTGATGTACGCACGATTTTTGGTATGATCCCACTTAATATCTAACTCGAAAGATAAAACGTCAGCTTCTGAATCAGGCGTAAAGAATAATGTATTCTCTAGTAACCAACGTTCGGACTCTGATAAATAATCATCCCAAATATCCGTTGCACCGTCTCTAAAGTCCAGTGTTGCGCCTAGGGTGATAACGCCATTTAAATCCTTACCATATACAATATTGCGAAAACCGCCAAAGTAGAGCGACTCCCCAGCGATCGAACTGTATTGCGCATCAAAATTGCGTTTAGCGGCCACTTCATACAGATACAGTAATGCATGTAATACTGTGCTTTTGCCAGTACTGTTAGCGCCAAAGAACAACGTGATAGGTGCTAGTGGGATCGTAGCTTTGTTTTTAATGCCTTTGAACCCACCAACGGTAAGTGATGTTATTTTCATTTTTACCTAACCTTTGATCAAAAAAGAGGCATCCGAAGATACCTCTGAAATTTATAGTTGGTCTGAGAAAGCTTTTTGAGAGAGAGCAGAAAAGTTGTTTTGAGCCCCCCCTAACTGCTCTTTATAGTTATCCAATACTTTTTGACTTTGATGAAGTATTTTGACAAACCGCTGTTGTTCATTGCTAGGCGGACAGATTATCGGGAAGTCTTCAATATGGTTCTTGTTTAGTTGTCGCTTATCTATTCCACCAACACATACGGATCTTATATGGTCTCGATACTCTTTCGTAGTAAGTATAAATTCAATAAACTCATGTACATTATCTGGTTTAAGCCTAACTAAATACACATGCCCATTTATATTAGCCTCGTCATCTGTTCCATAGTAAATAGCAGCTCGTCCCAAACTACTGTTTTCAGTATTGATACGACCAGTTTTAGTTATCAATATATCCTTGTGTTTCAAACTACTTTTGGACATTTTTGCATGTGTTTCATCATCAAGACAAACGATGTCATCTAGATCAATGCGCTTTTTCCACACGTTTTGACTTCTTAAAAATGCAATGCCCTTTTCAACATATACATCATTTCCCCCTTTAGGGGTTGTGCCATTTAGAATTTTCTCTGACAAAGTAGATAAGGTTACTTGTTCCCAACCCCTCGGGTTAACTACCGGGTCACCAAACATATCCAAAAACACACAGCGTAAGAACTCATCGGCAAGTTCAATGGCTTGCTTGCGTTTCTGGCGAATCGCATCGGCCTTGCCCAAAATGGCAGCAATGCGTTTTTGTTCTTCTAGTGGTGGCAGCGGGATTTCTAGTTCGCCGACCTGCTTTCCCGTAAGTTGTGGCACTGCGGAGCCAGTATTTAACCTCTCAAATCTATTTTTAGTATCTGGTGAAGTTATAAAATAATACAGATAATCAGCATCAACTTTATTATTAGGTCGAATAATCATCATTTGAGCGTTAATGAATCCTGTTGCGTATTTTGAACTAAAGATACAACAACTACCAAGAGTACCTCGTAAAGTAATAACAAGGTCATTCCTTTCTAACTTTCCGCGACTCAATGATTCAAATTTTTCTTGTGTTATAAAGTTCTTAAAACGCAAGTCCAGCTTGTTATTAACAATATTTTTTGAATTAAGGAATAGAACACCACTATCTACAATATCGCTTCCGCTAGGATAGTTTTTAGACCTATCACCATTTATAAGCTCAGCTATATCCTTAAGCCTTACCACGGGCCAACTCATAGCATCGACTCCAACTCGTTTAAATCAGTAAGAATCTCATTCTCTAGCGCTTTAAGTTTGCCTAAAACCACCTTTGGTTCTTCGTAGCTGTCTTGTTGATAAACCACTTCTTTATATTTTTTAATCGACAGATCGTATTTGTTCGCTTTGATGTCCTCTTTCGCTATCAAGAAAGCTTTTTTCGTTTTGTCTGACCACTGCTCAATAGATTCACCTGTCATTACAGCGGCTTGATACGCTTTGTACTGCTTAACGAGGTCTGGTAAATCGTTCTCTTTGATTGGCGTACGTTTATCGTCAAGTGATTTTCCATCGGCCTGTACATCGTAGAACCAAACGTTTTCAGTACTGCCACCTTTGGTGAAGATGAGAATTGCGGTAGATACACCTGCGTATGGCTTGAACACACCGCTTGGTAGCGAGATTACCGCTTCTAACTGGTTATCTTCAATTAGGTGCTTACGCAGTGCTTGATGCGCTTTAGAGATACCAAATAGAATACCATCAGGTACAACCGTCGCACTACGACCACCGATCTTAAGCATGCGTTGAATCAACGCAACAAAGAGCAACTCGGTCTTTTTGGTTTTCACAACTTTTAGAATCGCAGGATCAACATCTTCTTCATCTAGGCTGCCCTTAAATGGCGGGTTGGCTAGGATGATATCGAAGCCATTTTTTGCCTCATCGGGGAAGCGTTCCATAAAGCTTTGGCTTAATGTGTCTTGGTAGTGAATATCTGGCTGTTTAACACCATGCATCACCAAGTTCATTGCCGCTACACGGAGCATGGTGGAGTCAAAATCAAAGCCGTGGAACATGTCGTAATCGATATGAGCACGGTTTTCTAGCAAATCTCCTGCATACAAGTGATTAAATACCGGATTGCCGTACACATCTAAAACAGGCTTGCCTTCCGTGTCAAAAGCTTGTTCTTTCTCCACACCTTCAGGTGATGAATACTTTTCTAGCAGGTATTCGTAGGTCGAAGATAAGAAACCACCCGTACCACAGGCTGGGTCACACACTCGGTGCGTTTCTTCTACATCGAGCATTTCAATCATGGCACGAATAATATGACGCGGTGTACGGAACTGACCGTTAATACCTGCGGTAGTTAGTTTAGAAAGCAAGTACTCGTACAAGTCACCTTTCACATCTTTGTTTTCTAGCGGCAGCTCACTCACCAACTCAACCGCTTTAACCAATAGCGATTGCTTTTGGATCATTAGCTGCGCATCTTTCATAAAGTCTGCAAACAGCGTGTCATCAGACGTGAGTTCTTTGAAATACGGAAAGAGTTCGTCTTTTACTAGTGGGTATAACTTTTCTGCGCCAAGATGACGGAAGTTTTCCCAACGAATGTGCTGTTTATTGTCTGGAAAGCGGCGATTAAATGGGTTGCCCGTTCGTGCGCTACGTTTTTCGTCGTTACGCTCGTTCATGTCTAGCATGCGGGCGTACATCAAATAAGTAATTTGCTCAACGACGGTTAAAGGGTTGGTGATCCCACCCGTCCAAAATTCTTCCCATAGCTTGTCAATTTGGCTCTTTAATGCGCCTGATGTAATCATTATTCATTCTCTTAGTTTTTCGCTTTACTGCTTGCTTAGTTCTTTGGCAAAGCTAGTTCGGGAGCAACCAGCGGGGTATTCAGAGCCTTAATTCAAGGCCCTAATTCAAGGTAATAGCCGCTGGTTTTAATGGGTGTAGTGTAATCAGCTTACTGTTTTAGCCAAAGGGTTAATTCACTGCTTTCTCGACGCTTGAGTGTTTATTACCCAAATGCACGCTAAAGCGACGCACAAATTGTTCAACTACATCTGCCTGCGCTGGGTTCGGGAACACTCCGTCTAATCCCGCATCGTCAATTTGATTAAATGGTGCGTCATAGAGAGCTTCAATATCAACGCTGCCATAACGACATAAGTGATTCTTGAGCATACCGATAAAACGCTGCTGTCTTGCGTTCAAGTGAGTATGAACTTGTTGAACGAATGCGGTAAATTCATGCTCAATTTGTTGTTCATCCATCCCTACAATCGTTCGTAAAATTTGGTCTAATTCGGCGGTTGATTCAGGGAAAAACTCTTTGAGTGTATGTAAATCCACATTTGGGTTTTGTGTATGCACTAATGCATTCAGTGTTGATAAATCAGCTTCTGTCACCGCTTGCCCGCCACGTATTTTCTGCAGCACAGTGTTAGATTCAAACAATGGTGTCAGTGTTTTTTCAACTTCTTGACGGTAGATCTCGTAATCCACAGTGATGATGTCGGTTTTAATCTCTTGCGTTTCATACAGCCCTGAATCTTCTTGCAAGTCAATAATGGGCGTTTTCGGAGCAGGAGGCGCTGCGCCTTTATCGCGTAAATGGATAACCGTGCGCAAATTATGACGACACGCTTCTACCGCAAAATAATCGGCATCACTCAAATAGTTGGGTTGTTGAATCTGCTTGATCGTTGCCGCTTTACTACGCACTTCATTGAGATGCATTGACAGACTGATGACTTTGTCTAAGATCGGCGGTGCCTCTAACTCAACTTTACTTGGCTGCTGCAGTTTGGTGAGTTGCAATTGTAAGAATTGCAGGTCTAAACGCAACGCTTCACTTTCACCAGTAGTCTTCTTCCACTGCATCAGAGGTGCCATTTCATCAAAGAGTAACGCTTTAGTATCTGGCGCCATCTGCATTAACCGTTTTTCTTCACTGAGCTGTGCTTTTAGTTTCCATTTCTCGCGTACACCGATGGTTTTATCGTTTAGAGAGTCAATGTCTGCCTTAATCTGCGGTATAACGTCGGCAAAGATTTCCATCTCTGCTTTTTTAAGCGCTTCGACGGCAAGCACTAATTTGGCTTCAAATACTTTTTGCGCCAAAGATTTACTTTGCGTTCCTTCATCCTCATCTGGGTTCATTTTGAAATGCTCAAAGTTGCCCCAGTGGTCGAAGATGAGGAAGTGCTTTTTATCTGCTCCAGGTCCGTACAAGTTTTCACATAAACGTGTACCACGCCCTACCATTTGCCAAAATTTCACTTTTGATTTTATAGGTTTAGCAAAGACCAAGTTAACACATTCAGGTACATCTATACCGGTGTCTAACATATCAACTGAGACTGCAATGGTAACTTCATCATCGTTACCTTCAGTACTTTTGAAGTTGTCGATAAGCTCTTCTGCTCTCTCATATTTTGAGTGGATAACTCGGCAAAAATTACCCCCCATATCTGGGTACATTTCACTAAACAACTCAGCTAGCAGTTCGGCGTGAGCTATGTTTCTTGCAAAGATAATCGATTTACCAGGAAGTTGGTCATCCACATCTTTTAAACCCTTTTCCATTAGGTTGCGGATGATTGCTCGGTTGGTATCTTTATTGAATATGGCTTTATCAACCTGCTTCGCATCGAAATCCAGAGTGTTTGGATCAATACCTTGATCTTCTAGTTCTGCAATCTGCTCATCCGTCAGTTCGCTTGCCTTAATGCCGTCACGTAAGAATTGAGTTGTGTGAGTAACGACTTTAAATGGAACTAAGTTTTTCTCTTCAATCGCTTGCTCAAGTGGGTAGTTCGCCGTCGGCATTTTGTAATCACAGCCAAACAACTGACTGGTTGAGCGCGAAATCATCTCAACAGGCGTCGCGGTTAAACCCACTTGTAATGCATCGAAATATTTGAATAGCTCGCCGTACTTGTTGTAAATCGAACGATGCGATTCATCAGCAACGATCAGGTCAAAGTGGCCAACATCATACTCTTCATAATTTTGGATCATACCCGGATAGGTCGCGATAACAATACGCGCCTTTGAAGCTAGTTCTTTCTTACTTTTACCTTTGATGAAAAGCGGCTCTTTAGTGTGCTCATTAAACGCATTACCAGCCTGTTTACGTAGCTCTTTTCGGTCACATAAGAACAGAATACGTTTCGCCCAACCTGCATCTAACAAGCGCTTCGCTAAAGCAATAGAGACTCGCGTTTTACCCGTCCCGGTTGCCTGAACAATAAGTGCCTTTCGATGCTTGTCTGAAAAGCGCTCGCAAATACGGCTGATGCTTTCCATTTGATATAAACGGCCCGCAACTTTGGTATCAATGGGTGTGCTGTTTAGATCTTTCTTTAACTCTCGTTGAAGAATCAGATATTGAAGGCTGTCTTTTGAGTAATAGCCAAAAATCAGTCTAGGTGCGTAACCCTGAGCATCATCCCAAATATAGATTTCGTAACCGTTAGTGTAGAAAATGACTGGGCGCTGGCCGGTACTTGCTTCGAGAGCATCTGCATATAACTTTGCTTGCTCACGACCTGCATTGGCATCTTTTCGAGTTCGTTTAGCTTCAATGACAGCCAGTGGCTTTCCATTGTCATCCCACATAACATAGTCGCAAAAACCTTTACCTGTCGCAGTAGGCTGCCCATCCACTTCATACTCTTTTGACACCTGTTCCGTGCTTTCATTATCAAGAGCAACATCCCAACCTTCACTGCGTAATTCAGCATCAATGAGGCGCTTACGAGTTTCCGCTTCATTGAAATCAAAACTGCTTTTTAGCGACAAAGTATTAGTGCGAATTTTATCGGCTTTAACTTGGTCAGTTTGCTGCTTCAGCTGAGCGGCTTGTTTCTGAGCTTCTAACTGCGCTTGCTTTACTTCTTCTAATTCTTTTAGCGCTTTCTTAAGAAGATCGTCATTTTGGTTAAGCTTCTGCTGTAACAGTTTGTTCTTTCTCTTGAACTCAGCTTTAGACTCTTCACCCGTTGGTGCATTGTCTGGAACAGTAAATTTAGGGCAACCTTCTATATCACCGTCGCCATAGGCCATATAGAGCCAGCAACCAATAAAGTAAGACTCTTTCAACAACCAAATCGAATCATGTTGAGAGACTTTCCCTTCATGAGCAGCTTTGTTGCCCCCCTTGCGAACAGCGTGAAATTTATCAGCAATGGTTTTATCAACAACCGAGGTAAAAGCGCCACTGACAAGTTTGTCGTGCATTGAAGCATTGGGAGCAACAGGTAGGTGAAGTTCTTGGTATAGGTAACCAACAATTTTTTCAACATAACAACGTAGCTTAACGAGAGCACTTTGCGGATCAACAACGGCGTACGTTTCAGCAAAAGCACCAAGCTCAGCTAACTCGGGCCACTGTTCTCTTAAATGTTCAAAATTCATAGACTTCTTCACCTTTCTGTCTCCTAAGATGAGTGATACTTTGCAACGTTTACGCCAATTTCAAACTTGCTTGTTTTTATGATTCTAAATTGAGCGTTTTCAGCCAGTTATTCAGCGTTTGATGATTCTTTAAACCTAACGATTTTGCAGCTTTAGATTTATTTCCAGCAGCATAATCCATCGCAGACTCAATTGCACTTTTCTTTATATTATCAATATGTTGCTGAAGGTCACCAGGAACCCTAAATTCACCATTGTTCGCCGTAGTCAGGTCACGACTTATTATCGCAACGTCCAAATCTTGTTTAGTGATCTCTTTACCTTCCGACCATAATACGGCTCGGTTTAATGTGTTCCATAGCTCACGAATATTACCCGGCCAGCTGTATGCTTCTGCAAATTCTATTGCAGACTTGGAAATATTCTTACTCTCAAATAAGGGATGAGTCTTCATCTGCTGGTTTATCTCGATCATCAACTCTTCGATCAGGAAAGGGATCTCTTCTGAACGCGCCCTTAACGAAGGCAACTCAATCACTCCAACGGCTAGCCGATAGAAAAGGTCTTCACGAAAAGACTCGTCAGAAACCATTTTAAAAAGGTCACGGTGTGTCGCAGCGATAATCCTCACATCAACGCTTTTCGTGGCAACGTCTCCCACCTTTGTAATTTCCTGCTGCTGCAATGCCCTAAGTAATTTCACTTGAACGGCTAAAGGGAGCTCACCAACTTCATCAAGAAATAATGTTCCACCATTTGCTTGCTCAAACAACCCTGCATGATCTTGGTGTGCCCCTGTAAACGCACCTTTTACATGACCAAACAAAATCGAATCAACCAAATTTTCAGGTAAAGCACCACAGTTAACAGCTTTAAATGGCTTATCAGCACGAGGACTGGCTTTATGAATACCTTTTGCCATCACTTCTTTACCGGTACCACTTTCTCCGAGTAGCAAAGCTGGTAGATCGGCATAAGCCAATCGTTGTGCTTTCTTAATGACGTTCTGCATGACAGTAGATTTGGCTGTAATCGTATCAAAAGCACTATTGAGAGAAGGTGTTTTTGAAGCAAGTTGAGCAATAGCTGTTGACGAAGATTTTTGATACTCAGCAGAAAAGTCTACAGGTACATCAACTTCGATTAACTGACCTTGAGGGGTAGTTTGAACTAACCGACATTTCGCAATACTCTTTCCAAGTAAAACAGAAACGACTGTCATTGCAGGCGTACCAGAGGTCAGGTTTAGAAAAATACCATCAGCCTGATCAGAGACATAAGCCAGTTGCTTGTGCATGACTTTGGTAATTGCAGTGTAATCAATTGGAGATGACAACCTGATACGTTGAATCTTTACTGAAGTATTGGAACGCCCGGCACAAGCCAGTTTTTTTTCAAGCCACTCTTTGTAATCATGCCATTCATCTTCCCATGTACTAGCCAGAATCACGACATCATCAAATGCTGGCGCTTTTAACGCAATAGTCGCAATTGAAGCTGTTTTATCTAGCTTCATCTGATCAAGGTCTGTTCTTCCAAGCCAACTAAGCAAGGTTGCCATTCTATCTTCCGTAATTATCTTTACTTATTGATAAATACTTTACAGCAATAGTCTCTTAGTTGATATTCAATTAAGTGAAATGCAGATCCAGATTACACAAAATGGAAACTTGTCGATAGCGTCTCAATCTGAAGTAAAACTCGGTTAATCATGTTGGTAACTCCTATATTTGGATTAGGAGGAGCTTAATGCTTTTACAAAGACCCAAACCACACAGTAACGAAAGCTTGGAGAGCTTCTTTATCCGAGTTGCAAATAAAAATGGCTATGAAGATGTGAACCGTTTTCTTATGGCCACGAAACGTTACCTTCAAGATATCGACTGCTCAGGGTTCCAGACCTTCCCTACTAACATCGGCAAGATGAATCCTGCGTCAGCCAAAAGCAGTTCCAGTGCCCGAATAGCTTCACTCCTGAAGCTCGCTCAATTGACGTTTAATGAACCGCCCGAGCTGCTTGGGTTAGCAATTAACAGAACAAATTTAAAATACTCTCCATCCACCAGTGCTGTGATACGAGGTTCTGAAGTTTTTCCTCGTAGTTTACTTCGAACTAAATCCATCCCCTGCTGCTCATTGTGTTTACAACAAAATGGCTACGCCTCCTACCTTTGGCATTTTGAGGGTTACGATCACTGCCACATTCATAATACACCTTTAATTACTGCCTGTAGTTGTGGGTCTGAATTTGACTACCGAGAGTCGGGGTTGAAAGGAAATTGCAGTAATTGCAAAGAACCTATAGCCATAAAGAGTTCAGAGGTGAGTCATGAGGTAATATTCACTGTTGCAAATTGGCTCGCCGGCAATGAGTCTAAAAATCTACCTGACGTCCCCAAAAGCTACCGTTGGGGGTTGGTTCATTGGTGGCTCCATCTTAATGACAATAAGTTCGACCATCTATTATTCACCCAATTTTTCTCGAATTGGCCTAGCTCGTTTCATTCTATGATTGATAGCGAAATCGAATTCAACGTAGATCACGCAATTGTTGGAAGAAAAGAATTGCGGGTAAAAGATCTTATGGGGCGGATATTTTTTAGTTCCATTCGATTACCAGAGCGCAACCTGCAGCACAATATCGTCTTAGGAGAGCTTCTACGGCATATAGAAACACATTTATGGAATAGCAACGGTCTGATCGCTAACCTACGCATGAACGCTTTAGAGGCTGCTGTATTCCTCAATTGCAGTATGGATGAGGTAACTTCAATGGTAGAACAGCGCATCTTAAAGCCAAATCGTAAAACTAAGCCAAACATGCCTCTGGCGGTTAACGACTACTTATTTTATTTCGGCGACATCTTCTGCCTTTGGTTAGCCGAATTTCAAACTGATGAATTTAACCGCTCGTTCTATGTATCGAGGTGGTAAATGGAAAGTTTGAAAGAGTTACTACAATCAAGGCCAGATGATTTGAACAAGGAATTAAAGCGAGCATTTCGTCCACTCACACCGCATATTGCGATTGATGGCAAAGAACTTGATGCACTGACGATATTAGTCAATTTAACCGATAAGACAGATGATCAGAAAGACCTGCTAGACCGAGTCAAATGCAAGCAAAAACTTCGAGATGAAAAATGGTGGGCTCGCTGTCTAAAAACGGTTGAGTATAGACAAAGCCACAACCTAAAGTTTCCAGACATACGCTCTGAAGGTGTTATTCGCGCGACTCCTTTGGGGCAGTTACCTGAATTTTTACTCTCATCTTCTAAATTAAAACCACACCACTGGGCGTACAGCCATGATTCGAGTGATGTTAACAAAAGCGCCTTATTAACCAATGAATTTAGTTGGAATTGTGTGATTTCATGCCTTGGGGATTTACTTAAAGATGTAGAACACCCGTTGTGGCAAAAACTCAATACGCTTGGCTGCTACCAGAAAACACGTAAGGCTATCGCTAAAAAATTGGCTCCGATTTCTCAAACAACGATTAACGTCAGTCTCGCTCCAAATTACTTAACTCAACTATCTTTGCCTGATAACGACAGTTCTTATATTTCACTCTCGCCAGTGGCTTCTCAATCGATGCAAAGTCACTGTTATCAAGCGCTAGAAAATGAGTATCGCTATACAGCGTTAACCCGTTACAGCCGCAGTACTAACATGGGAGTATTGCCTATGACATGTGGTGGGGCCTTAAGAATGTTCAGGTCTGTTCCTAATTTCTCAAAAACGCCTCACTGTAACCTCAGTAACAATGAGCGCTGGTTAACAAAAGAAAGCATTCAATCGTTAAAAGATTATACGCACTTGAATAAGCGTCTAATCACCGAAAATCAAAAACAAGCATATCGAAAATCAGCAACCGACAATATTCGAAAAATGATTCGGGCATGGCTGTCACATCAAAACTCTGAAATAGATGCCAACACACTGACTGAATACTTAAATTATGATCTTTCTCAGATGAGAACAACGAAGCGTTTTGCGTATATTCCCAAACTCACTAGGTTGTTTCACAGCCTCCTAAAACAAGAGTTAAATTGCCCATTGACCCAATCTCCTGTCGATGAGCCTAGCTCAAACTCTGGTTCATTTTTGCTCTTACCCAATATCACTGTCTCTGGAGCAACAGCTTTGAGCTCTTCTATAACAATCGGTATTCCTTCGCTAACAGCATTCTATGGATATGTGCATGCATTTGAGCGCAAGTTGAGAGAGTTACACGCAGCAACGAATATTGAGTCGTTTGCTATCTGCATACATCAGCTCCATTTAGACAAACGTGGTTTAACCAAAGAGTTTGTTAAGAAGGCTAATAGCACAATATCTCCCCCATCAACACATGATGACTGGCAGTGTAATTTCACATTTAGCTTTATCCTAAAATTCTCGCATAAGCCAAACATACCCAATGACTCTATTATTAAAGCCCTACCAAAACGGCTTGCCCGAGGGGCAACCAAGATTTCTATTGCAGACTTTCATAGCATTCAGCCATTCGACAGCTTAACTTCCGCCGTTAAATATATGCCAATACAAACGGGAAAATGGCTCTCGCTCTATAAGGGCCATCTGAATAGCTTTGATGACTTGATAGAAAGCGTTAGGGAGAAGCGGTGGTTAACCCCCTCTTGCGTTGGATTTCATCTGCTAGAGCGACCAGTAGAGAAAAAGGACGCATTACGAGGCTATAAGCACGCATTTTCCGAGCCTATTATTGGGCTCATAAACCCTATCATTTTTGGGGAAACGACAGACCCTAATAAAATTTTATGGCGTTATAAGTACCATCAAAACCATATCGCATTACAAACAGAGGCATAACTATCATGGAACTACCAACCAACTTAGCTTATGAGCGCTCCATCAACCCCTCCGACATTTGCTTTTTCGTTGTTTGGCCTGATGGTACGAAAGAACCTCTAAGATATACATCTCGCATTGCGCTTGGCCAAATGGAAACGGCCTCATTAGCCTATGACTCCCTAGGAAATATAAAAGAAACTGCGACTGCAGGAAAACTAGCACATGGTAATCCACACGCTGGTGACTTTTGTAGTGTCCCTTTCGGTTCTAGCCACATTGAATGCTTTTTCTCAATATCTTTCTCATCGGAATTGCGCAAGCCATACAAGTGCAACTCAAAAGAGGTCAAAGATACAATCATTAAGCTAATCGAACTCTATGAAAAACGCATCGGCTGGGAAGAGCTAGTATCAAGATATCTCATAAACGTCTGTAACGGGTCTTGGCTTTGGAAAAATACCAAGAGGGCGTACCGCCTTGACGTAGAACTATCACCTTGGCCTTGGTCTGAAAAACCTGTTTCATTTAAAAATATACGTACAGAGTACAGAGAAGAATCAGCATTTAAAGCTCACCAACAGTGGAGTGCAATCCGTCAGTTAGTTATTGATGCATTCAGCCAATCGGATGGACTAGCAATATTTGAAGTTAAAGCTAATCTGGTACTCCCAACAAATAGTGAGATTTACCCAAGCCAAGCATTTACTGAAAATGAAAATAAGAGCACAAACAAAGCAGGCAACAAGGCTCGAACATTCCAGAATACTCAAATCGAAAACACACGCTCTCCAATCATTGGTATTTACAAAGTAGGTGCTGCCATTGCAACAATTGATGATTGGTACCCGAACGCCCTTGAACCATTGCGAGTCAGTCGATTTGGCGTTCACAAAGGCGATGTGACTTGTTATCGTCATCCATCAACAGAGAAAGATTTGTTTACCATTCTTCAAAATGCGGAGCAATATATTGAACGCTTATCTGCACCAGGGAAACTGAGCCAAGAAGTTACTAATGACTTGCACTACTTAGTTGCTAATCTAATCAAAGGTGGAATGTTTCAGCATAAGGGTGATTAACTATGAACTGGTTCTATAAGACAGTGACTTTCTTTCCAGAGCGCTGTGACAATGAGGTACTCGCAGCAAAGTGTTTGAGCACTCTTCACGGGTTCAATTACAAGTATGATACGAGAAGTATTGGCGTTTCTTTTCCTGATTGGTGTGAAGATACTGTCGGCAAAAAGCTAACGTTTATCAGCACGAGTAAAGTTGAGCTCGATTTGTTACTTAAGCATCATTACTTTATTCAAATGAGACAGCTTAGCTATTTCGATATATCAGCAACGACGAAGATTCCCGCTAATTGCGAATATGCTGCGTTTACTCGGAATCAGTCAATCGACAAATCTTCTGCTGCAGGTCAAGCAAGAAAGCTGAGGCGACTTGAAAAACGTGCAATCGCTAGAGGGGAAGCTTTTAATCCCGCTCTACTTAAACAAAAAGAACTAATCGTTCTTCCTCATTACCATTCGCTCGAAGTAAGCAGTCAAAGCAAAAACAGTACCTTTCGGTTGAACATACAAATGAAGGCTACTCATAGCTTTGAAGGTAACTCGATGTTCAGCAGTTACGGATTGTCCAATACAGACAATTCGTATCAAGCAGTCCCCCTAATTTGACCCTATTTCCATCAACACTTTTAAGCTATTGAATTATAGAAGATTGATCACAGTGAGAAAAATAGGGTTACTTGACGCTAAATCTATTAACTGATTGATAAAGTTATACTATTCTTTAATTAGTAACAGTGAACTGCCGAATAGGTAGCTGATAATAGACTCTATATCGATGAGCATCACAATGTTGTGTGAACTGCCGAATAGGTAGAAGCCCCTTCGATATCAATTCTGTTGCTTCCAATCTCAAACCACTATTCAGTGGTTTGCTTTAGAAAAAAATGAGGACTATAATCCTCAAGGCTACTGCAAAGTAGTTGATAACAAACGAACCACATTCATTCGAGTTCCAGAGCAATTCACTGCTGAATAAGTAGATACTCTAAGACATGTAACTTAAGGCAATAAATCTCTCACATCACACTCAAGAACTTCGGCCAACTGATACGCTTTTTCGAGTGTGATGTTCACTTCTCCACGCTCAATCCTGCCAATATAACTTCGATCGATATCAGCCAACAAAGCTAGTTGGTCTTGAGAAACCTTCTTATCCCTGCGTTTCCCGCGTAATTTGGCCCCAAAGCGCTTTGCTAAGTCTTTCATTTAAAACGACTCTAAAAAACAAAAACTATCGCCTCTTGATGCATTTATTACCACGGACTATAATCCGCAAAAATTCACAAATAGATTCAACAATGAGTTCAAAAGTAAAAATTAATCAAGATATCTTTGATGCAATTAATCGATGCAATTCAAACCAGTTCAGCATTATTGAGATTAGAAGTTCGATTCAAAAAGAATCTGACCAGTATGAGAACAGTAGCGTTGCTCGACTTTTTGTAGCGAGGTCATTGGAGCGACTTCTCTCGTTAGGTGTATTACAGGCAACGGGGGAGGGTCGAAACAGAACGTTTTCAAAATCAGATAATTTTGATTCAACGCAATTTAACATTGTTCCTAGACGCAAAAAGGTCATAGCAAAAGAACAGGGACTAAAAATATCCGAATTAAATATAGCAAAAGCCCAATTAGAGGTTGAACGACAAGACATAACTGCGCAGCTCACAGTAACTCTTGCTGAGATTGATGAATACCAAAGCCTTATGCGACGCTTCAATTCCTTACAACCATTCATACAACCGAGTTACCAAGAAGCAACTAACAAGTCGGCAAAGCTAATGGCTCAATTGAATGTGTGGACAAACACTATATCTCTAATTAATCAAAATACTGGTGGTAAAAAAGAATGTTGAGGCGTTGGCAATCAGAGTGTATTGGAAACGCAATGGCCCACTACATTCAAGGAAACAAACATTTTTTAGCACAAGCCACACCAGGTGCAGGCAAAACATTTATGGCCGCCAATCTAGCTAAAGGCTTATTTGAACGCTCTATGATCGATTTCGTTATCTGCTTTTCTCCATCAAAGACTGTGTCATCGAGTATACAAAGTAACTTCTCCGAAACACTACAAGATGAAATGGATGGAAAGTTTGGCTCTCTAGGTACATCTATCACTTACCAATCAATAACACACCTAGATGACAAGTTCTGGAATAGGCTTTTAAAATATCGTGTACTTTGTGTTTTTGATGAAATACATCACTGCGGTGGTGATAATAATGAGAACAGCAATGTCTGGGGCCAACTGATTCTATGCAAGATTAAGAAAGTAGCCACTTATACACTCGCTTTAACTGGTACACCTTGGCGTTCAAATTTGACCCCCGTTGTACTCTCGTCATACAGCGATCCTGAGGGGACGATTGTATGTGATTATCAATACACACTAGCGCAAGCTGTCCAAGACGGCGTTTGCCGTAAACCAACGATTACGCTTATTGATTGTGATAAATCCTCGATTAAGTTAGATAATCATATTGAATCATTTAACTCATTCAATGAGCTTATATCTGAGAGTGAAATTAACTACTCTACTATTCTCAACAACAAACCTGCTTTGATTCATATTTTGGGAACAGCCGTTACTCGCTTGAAGAAAATTCGAAGTCAATCCCCATATGCCGGAGGCTTAATCGTAGCTACATCTGTCAATCACGCCATAGAAATAGCTTCACTACTCAAAAATACATTCAATCAAACAACCACGATAGTCACATACAAAAATGATGACTCCCAAGTCAGAATTAAACAATTTAGAACCGACTACACCGAGTGGATTGTGAGTGTTGGTATGGTCAGTGAGGGCACAGATATTCCGAGACTCCAAGTATGTTGCCATTTGAGCAACATAAAGACCGAACTCTACTTTCGCCAAATCCTTGGTCGTATACTCCGTATGACTTCATGCCCGAACCAAGAAGCATGGCTATATACTTTTGCCGCCCCAAAACTTATCGAATTTGCAGAAGAAGTTGAACGAGATATTCCAGATAGCTGTCGTTACTTGAGGAGGCCTCAGAAAAAACCAAACCAAGCACTAGAACACATAGCTACAAATTCAAATCTCCCCCTTAGTGATAATGGAGACAATACCGATAGTGTCTCCATCAATTTCTCTGGACGAATTGATCAGAGTGGTAGCACAGAATCGGAAAGCAACTCTGCCGAGATCGCGGACCTAACACTGACAAGCTTTAAACAACGAGTAATTGAAGCTTTCCAATATCTTTGATCCAGTGTGGTTAAATCTTATAAGTGACACGTCGAATTTTCAGCGAATCAACCCTCCACAATCTGACTTTTGGCCACTTCTTGTTTAGACCATTGTTATTTATCAGTTCGCCTAATCATTATTTGGCCTACTTTTCTTAACGTAGTATTATGTATTACACTTACTACATCCATTTAGGTGGAGTTTAAGGTGAATAAAGAAACGAAAAAGAATTTTGATAGAGTATTTCAGGAAGCACTAGCGCTGTTTGGAAGTGAAGAAGCTACTCATTACTGGCTTAAACACCCAGTTAGAGGACTAAGTAACAAACGGCCAATTGACATGCTTTCAACAACTGAAGACACTCAAGTCGTAATTAGTTTAATCGGTCGTTTAGAGCACGGAGTGTTTTCGTGACCTTTTGTAGTAGGTTTTGCCCAGAAAATAAGGACAACGCTCCTTAAGTAGTGTTGTGAACACCATTACATTACTCAAACATGTTCCCACCATTAAGCTTACTTTTTGATCTTGAATTAATGTTTTTCAGATAATCCTCCCATCCAATATCCTTTGGTGGAGGACGCAACATTTCCTCCGTCACCTTGACTCCGTTTTCAAAAGGGTTTTTCCATGTGTAGGTCTTGTTACTACATGTGAGCTCAGCAGCAACAACTAGATCTTCATAAATAATCGTGGCCCGATGATTATCAATGGCATTAACCGATGCTTGATAGATGAGGTTTCTCAGCGAACGCATATTACCTTCAGAAAAAGCATATAGTTTTTTCTGAAGGTTTTTCTCTGCTAACCCAGCCTCTTTGACAAAAGGTAATAATTTATCAAGATTTTCCAGAAATTTTTTGAATACACCTTCACCACCCTGATAGCTAAATGGGCGGAGTTCACACTGAATTGAGAATCGTCCATGCAGTTGTGAGTTTGCTTTCAATACAACCTTAGAATACGGCATACCAAAAAGAACAATTGGGCACTTCGTTCTATTGAGTATCATTTTGAGCCAATTGCCTACTTGTGTAAGAATGCGATTTGACCTCTCTTCAACTAAGTGCTGAAATTCATCAATAATGATCAACTTAACGCCAACCAAAGGTATCAAGTCAGTCAGTTTTTTCGTCAACCTCGCCAGATCAGTATCATAAAGCGCTAATGGGTCACCCATTTCAAGCAACAACTCTCTTGCTGCATCAATAGGCTTCGCATTGTCTGGTAATTCGATATGCAGAACAGGAACTATCTCTCCTCGCACTTTAGAATCACGATTATTTTGACTTAAATATTTTTTGATAACCGTCGTCTTGCCTACTCCCGATGCACCAAAGACCATCATACAAGTTGGCTCGGATTCAAAATCTGACAAATCCCTACATCTATCCATATAGCCCAAAATTTTCGTAACACTCGGCGTTGATACAAATGCTCTTTTGGCTTTTGAGATGCGCGCTTCTCGAGTTTCATTCATCTAATGATTTCTCAAACATAACCAATATCCCAATCTTCATTATCTACAATTACAATTTCTTCTTCGTCTTTCTGGGGTGGGACTAGCTTAGTATTGCTGATGCTCTTTGCTCTTGCGCTATTTTCCTGATGCCTAGCTCCACGCCTCCGAGATCTAATTTTCTTTGTTTCAAGAATTGAACGATCAGCAATTTCTTCAATTTTGATCTCTGCATCGATTTCCTTATCTTCGTCATATTCTGCTGAATTTAATTCTGCTAGATACTTAATATTGTATTTATGCTGCCACAGAGAGACTCCACTAGCATATTCATAATCTATAGCATTAACCGTGAAGTATTCGTTCACATCTTCATCTAACACCCAAATGACCGCCATACACTCTGTATTATATTTGAACTGCACTTTATGATTCCCTTTCTTACCTCTGTACCCAGCTAAACGTTCACTGCTGTATGTCAGTCCTTTGTAGACGGTTACACCTGCTTTGGTTAGTTGTTTGCTATCAACAATAGCGAATTTAAAGTCCAACTCATCTTTAGAACCAGAAAACTCTTCAGGCTCCCATTCTTGGCACCCATTTCGCCAAGCGATATTCGGACAATTAGTGCCTCTCTGGTTAGAGTCTTTATGATAAATATCTACTAACCAAATTAAGTAAATTTCTTGAATTTCATCTAGTGTAAGAGTAGCTTCACCCACTGAATCATAACCCTCTCTCTGAAGGTATTGACTAAAAGCTTTCCCTGGTAAATCGTCTAATAGAGAAGTATTGATCGTCCCGTATTTACGTTCGACATCAGGCTTATTGTCAGGCACTTCGACTCTGTTTTGATGAACATTGATCAACAGTGACTCACATGCTTTATCAAAGGCTTTAGACAAAAATTCTTTACCATTATCAGTTACGAGCAAGTCAGGGATACCGTAACATAGCCATTCATTTTCAATTGATTCATATGAAGACAATAAGTCATCTTTGCGTTGTATTGCATTTTTTAGGGCTAACGATACCGATACGTAACTGGGTGGCTCAAAACCTAAATAAAAACCAATTACGGCTTTACTATAACAATCTACTAACTGCGTGAGCCAAGGTCTTCCTAAAGTAACTCGATGTACTGGGTGTACCGCAAATATATCAACCATTGTATGGTCTATTTCCACCCGCTCTAATACGGCCGAGGTTGTTATCTTCTTTCCCATACGGCGGAATTCTCTTTTAGCAACTCGTTCGCCTTTCTTTGCTGCTAATACTTCGAAGGGAGTCTTCTTTTTAACCCGTATTCTTACAGACTCGTATTTAGGGTATGGATACTTTGTACCGTGCGTTAAGTTATATTGTCGAACTTTACGCTTAACTCGCCTGTGTGCCGAGCTGATATTGATCTTTCGACCAGAAATAACTCTTTCAACTGCTTGTTCTATTATCGAATCAACAATTGGTGAAACTTTAGCCCCCCTATTTCCTCTACTTTTAAAGTCAGGAGCTAAACTAACCGGGTTATAACCGGAGGCTCTGAAAACTAACCACCACCTGTATATTGATATCGCACTTGGAATATTTTTGTCGTGTAACTGTTGCAGTGCGACGCGATATGGTTCGATTGTCTTGGGAGTGATTTTTTCGCACTTACCAGCTAAAAAACGAAGAATGCTTAGACGAAAAGTAATCTGATTGGCTATATTTTCAGGAAATGCGGATATATCTTGATATGTTGCTTCATCGACATCGTTGGAATCAACGACTCTATCATTCTGCTCAAGTTTTTCTTGCTGAAGTGCTGACTTCCTATGAAAACTTGAAAATGATTTCTTAGGCATAACAACCCAATTCAAATTCAGACTCAAGTGATAGTGGGGTCTCTAAGCTCGTCTGGAGGAGGTTTCGAGAGAGTAAATCACACAGGAATGGTAATATTTTTCTTCCATTTAAGCCAAGGTGATGCCCTAAACTCTTTGCTGTTTGCGTACCATTCCGTTTCAAAGTAGTAAGGAGAATTTGATGGAAGTCGTTCAAGTTATCTCTTGAGGCATATCTATGCAAAAGCTTAAGGTTGTTAAATATGACCACATCCAGTATTTCTTCCTCTACAACCAGCTCTAGATCTAACCCTATCTCAAACGCACCTTGAACTTTTGCTTCCCATTCACAATGAAATTCCTCTTTTGAACTTTCCTTGTCGGACTTTACCTCGTACAACCTATATTCACCAGTATCAAATTGAACTAGAAAGTCTGGAACATAAGTATGGGTCTTACCATTTAGGCTGTATGAAAACCTTATCGGTTGAGAACAAAAGCGAACGATACTAGGTTCGAAATCAAAATGATAACAAGCGGCACATTCTAAAAAAGATTCTACCGTGACTCTTTTTCCCATCTTAGCACTGACGTAACGGTGTATGTTTTTTCCACGTGATTTAGTTAAGTTTCTAGCAGGAGTGTCAAACGCAGTTTCAAGTTCAAGCAGGGTGGCTATAGAAAGGAAAGGTAGAGCAGACATAATATTGCCTCTTCACGATTTTGTCGTAAACTTACACAAGTTTAGACCATGAAGAGGCAATATCAAATTATGGCTGTACCAAAAATCAATATATGGTTGTAAATATCAATTTATGGATGTTTCAACATAAACTATTCGAATTCGTTCAGATTACTCTTTACCGAATACGTTGTTTTCTTGCTCTTGTACACGGATGAAAGTAGTACGCTTAGTTAGCTCTTTAAGCTTCGCTGCGCCTACGTATGTACAAGTTGAACGTACACCACCAAGGATGTCAGAAATTGTGTTGTGAACTGAGCCACGGAATGGAAGCAAAACAGTTTTACCTTCAGCTGCGCGGTACTTAGCAACACCACCAGAGTGCTTGTCCATAGCCGACTGAGATGACATGCCGTAAAACTTCATGTACTGCTTACCGTCTTGCTCTACTACTTCTCCGCCTGATTCAGAGTGACCTGCTAGCATGCCGCCTAGCATTACGAAGTCAGCACCACCGCCGAACGCTTTAGATACGTCACCCGCACATGAACAGCCACCGTCACCGATGATCATGCCGCCAAGGCCGTGTGCCGCGTCGCCACACTCGATGATTGCAGAAAGTTGAGGGTAACCTACACCTGTTTTAACACGAGTAGTACAAACCGAACCAGGGCCGATACCAACCTTAACGATGTCTGCGCCCGCTAGGATAAGCTCTTCAACCATGTCACCTGTTACAACGTTACCAGCAGAGATAACTTTGTTCGGGAATTCTGCACGTACTTTTTGTACGTACTCAACTAGGTGCTCTGAGTAGCCGTTAGCGATATCAATACAGATAAATACGAAGTCTTCGCTAAGTGCCATGATTTGCTTAGTCTTCTCAAACTCAGCTTCAGAGGTACCAGTTGAAACAAATACGTTGTTCAGTGTTTTCTTGTCTGCTGTTTTAGCGAACTCAGCCCACTGCTCTACCGTGTAGTGCTTGTGTACTGCAGTCATAACACCGTGCTCTGCTAGAGCAGCTGCCATTTCAAAGCTTGCTACCGAATCCATGTTAGCTGCAATTACTGGAGTACCAGACCATTGACGACCGCTATGCTTGAATGTAAAATCGCGGGTTAATTCAACTTGAGAACGGCTTTTAAGGGTAGAACGCTTCGGACGGAAGAGTACATCTTTGAAACCTAACTTAAGTTCTTGTTCGATACGCATGGTGTTTTCCTTGATTCATAAAATTATGTGTCTCTCGCGAAATGCGTAGTAAAACCGTTGGCAGACGAGTTTACTTTTCTTCGGACACAAAAAAACCGGAGCGTTGGCAGACGCTCCGGTTTTCAGTATTATAGGTCGCGATTTATTAACTGCAAGACTGATATTTCAAGTTTTTTTGTGATACAGTTCGGTTAAGTTGCATACCCAAACAACCCCCACTTCCGATAAAATCACGTTTATTCCCTTTAAAACAAACAGTTAACCAGCTCAAAACAAAACGTTTGCGCAAACCTTTGCCTAGCTCAAGTTACCCTCACACAACTATTCACTCATTATTTGTCACTATCCTTCTATTTTCGCGAGCTAAGTCTGTCTATTTCCCCAACTTTCAGTCTCATTATTTCTCAAAAAAAAACTATAATTTTTCAATGAAATTCTCTTTCTCGCCTGAAGTGTTCAGTTTTTAGTCACAAAGCCGGAACACGATTCACTCATTTATAAATTACCGCTTTGTATGACTCTGTCTTGTGCTTTGTTAGGAGCTTCACTACCGCCAAAAGCCCAAAAGGATCTTTTTATACAAACCTAGGTGCGACGGTTGTATCAGACGGTTCAGATTCAGAAAACGGGGGACTTCGCACAACTTGGTTATAGCCACTACCTATCTCCCTTCCTCTCAGTCGATGTCAACTATCGTCATACTGCCACGAATAACGGCAGTATCTCTTCTACTAATGATGGGGTTTCA
The DNA here is from genome assembly GCF_024347515.1 of Vibrio gigantis. Lineage (NCBI taxonomy): Bacteria > Pseudomonadati > Pseudomonadota > Gammaproteobacteria > Vibrionales > Vibrionaceae > Vibrio > Vibrio gigantis. The sequence continues at coordinate 1,864,982 of NZ_AP025493.1, read as the reverse complement.
TCAAAATATGAATCTTATGGTGCAGGGCTTAAAATCCAAAGAGGGCTAGGTGGTTTGGAAGTTTATGGTGTGGGTCGCGCCAGTTACATTAATTCTGAAGTGACACGCTGGAGTGTTGCAGATAATGCAGTAAAAACCACCAGCGATAGTAGTTGTTGAATCCTATGAGAACACAGGTGTTACATTTTCAGTACAAAGTCCCCATTAGTACTCGATGCAAGCGTTAGCTATCAATGGTTGCCTGGTAGTGAAGGAGCGACTTCATTTTATGGTGGCGTTTGCCTCAGGTTTTAATCTTGCTGACATCATATTCATATGTCAGTTTCGCCTAACAGCCATGTTCCTTCTACTGTATCCCATCACCGGAATTATTCATTGTTTACTTCGAGCTTTTAAATTTCTCACAATACATATGGGATGGCATACTAAATATGTTACTATATGGCATACTATTAACGCCACATTCGGAGAGCTCATGCTATTGCCATCTCGCCTACTATTATTAAGCCCTTTAGCTACTTTATGCTTTAATGCAAATGCTGCTAAACCTGCTCACGACGTTTATTCAGAATTAGGTGGCTCTTCCATAAGTAACGGAAACACAACTACCCAAGCAATCCATAGTAAATTTGGCTTCTACTATTATGTAACCCCATTTATCGCACTGGATGTAAACTGGAACCAAGCTAACAGTTATACCGATGGACCTAAAACTAAGGACTTTGGTTCTAAATACCAAGGGCTCGGTGCTGCTGTAAAAGTACAGCAGCCTATTATGAAAAACTTCAGCCTATACGCCAAAGGCGGAGCAAGTTATATCACCTTTACTGAGAGCCAATGGGATAACAATATAGGTTCTCACGTAGATACAAAAGAATCAGGACTCTACCCAAATGCTTCTATTGGTGCTGACATGCGAACACCGTGGAAAAATTTCTCTGTGAATGCTAATTATAATTATCAAATGCTACAAGATGACTATAATGCTTCAACTTTTAGTATTGGCTTTAATTACCACTTTAAGTAAGCGCATCTACTAACCACTAGTCAATTACTCTCCGATACAAATGCAAAATAGCCAAGGCCTTCACTTTGGCTATTTTGTAAATAAGCTTAGCGCCAATAACTTTACGATATCAACGCTTCTGCCGTTGCATCCTGAATAGACAGGAACAGTGAGGTAACTTGGCCTGTTGGCGAACGCATCGGGTTAAGTGTCACGTTCTGATACATGAAGTCAGCCTGTTGGGTTACAGGCCTAACGTTACGACACTTAAACAGATAAGGCCTTTGTTGCCATGTAATGAAGCTGCGACAACCTAAATCGTAAACCGGCTTAGTCTTAAGCCTAAACCACTCTTCAGGGATTTCAGGGAACAGTTCAAAGATAGACTTACCGATAGCATCATGTGATTGCTTACCGCTATGGTGCGTCATGAAGCCATTCCAAACTTGTACCTGAAAGTCACGGTTAATGACCACCAGCCCCATATCGACGTTTTGGACCATGTCCACCATCCAGTGGAACTGTTCAAATTCAGCAGGAAGATTCAGCATATTAAAACTCCTCCATTAGGTAGGCCAACTTGTTGTCTAGAAGAGGCAGAGATTCGTCAACGAACATAAACAGAAGGTCACAACGGATGGACGTTCCATCAATGTTATAACTGACTTCGAAGGTCATGGTCTTCTTAAACGAGCCACTGGTATTCTCAATCACAGAATCAATCGAGATGTGTTGCCCTAATAGAACAGGTGAACTCTGGAAGAAGCGAACCTCAGATTGCTCCCCTAACCCATTCAAGAATGAGCCGACTAGGATATTCGATACATCCATCAGCAGTTCTAGTTCTTCAAGCTGCTCGCTTTCGGTTGGCACCTTCATGAGCTTCTTAAGATCGCTCACGCTTGAGTCACTCAGTAATACTAATGCTTCACCTGCTATGCCTTCTCCGCTGAAGCCTTGGCAAACACCCGACACTTGGTCGTTGTCTGCTAGGTCGCGAAGTGCCATGTGCAATTCACTCACTTCGAAGATGTTCACGTTCGGCAGTGGTAAATGAACAAATACATTAAAGTGGCGCGCTAATGCATCAGCAGCACGGCCTATCGCCACGTTAGCGACTTCCATATAAATGTCACGTCGGCGAAGTATTGGGAGTTCTAAAGGCGAAGGCGTAATGAGTTGAGGCTGTTTTGGCGGCTCAACATGCTCACGTAAAATGGCTTTTAACGCTTCTTTATCGATCGGCTTTTGCAAAAACGCTTTAGCACCAAGGTCCATGACCTTCTGCTGCGCTTTTGGTTGGATATCACCAGAAACCACCACAACAGGCGTGGTATCACCCAAACGTTGCATCTCTTCCAATGTGCCATAGCCATCTAGTTCTGGCATGGTGAGGTCGAGGAACATCAGTTTGAACTGGTTTTGAGCTAACTCTTCAAGTGCATTAAGCCCATGAACAGCAAAAGTTATATCTGCATTTAGAGAACTAGGCAGTGATCGAGCCATCTGCTTCCTTGCTAACGCAGAATCATCACATATAAGAACTGGGAACGACATAAATGCACCACCGAAAAATTAAAGCTAATTCGAACGAGTGTAACAGAACATTATGGTATCAGGTACGGGGTGAATGGATTTATGTGCAGATTATTAGTAAGAATGATGATACAGGTGGGTAAGCTATTATCTCGCGTTATTCCTTATGAAAAACAATATGCTACAAAGACAATAACAACTCAATATTATTGAACATTAACACTATTTTATTAAATAGCAGCCTTAATAAGTGAGTTTATTAAGGCTCGGTTTACTCATGCACTTATCGCTTTGATATAGCCAATATCTGAGAACTAATGCCAGATGTCTTATACATTAGAGCAAATACAAAAAAGCTAGAACTGATAGGTCGGCCATAGTATCAACAAGGCGAAACGGATAATCACAGCAAAAACCAATAACGCGATACCGAGTCGGTACCATTTATATTCGGCTATGTTCATTGGGATACGCTTGTAGAACATCGTAATCACGCCTTTCCAGTCGCTACTACGTCTTCCGTACTGCATCATGCTCGTAAAAACAAACAGTGCGCCAAGCACTAACATTCCTTTTTCAGCCCAGAACAATCCAACTTCCATTTGCGTATTCCTTGATAAAACGATGAGCGACTTAAGTCATTCTAGTCACCTTTTAGCTCGGTTTCTGTAAGACCAAGGTCTAACTCGTTCCGTGCTTAGATGAACGTAACTAAATGAACACAATTAGCTCAGCGGATTAAACTGAACGACATGTTCATATCGAGTTCAGCTTCCTCACCTATACTCACGTTTCCACTAACAGGAGAAACTCAATGAAATCACTGAAAAAGTCGCTTTGTGTATTAACTGCTTCAGCCTTACTCGTTACCGCTCCGTTTGTGAGTGCTTCATCACCACAACAACCGCCACAGCCAGCAGTGAGCCCACTGCAAATGGTTATTGCTTCTTTAAATTTAAGCAAAGAACAACATTCGGAAGTCATCTCCCTCATTGAAGACTACCAATCTGATAGAACAAAAATCGATATGGATAGTGCGATAGAACTTAAGAAAAAGCAGATCGCCTTAGTGACTCAGCCTGAGTTTGATGAAGCTGAGATGGAAAAGGTCATCGACACCGTTCAAGCCACTGAGAAGTCGATGGTGATGCAAGAAATGCGTCTTAAGAACAACATCTACAACGTATTAACTGAAGAGCAAAAAGAGCAATTTAAGACGCTGATGAAGTCCGCGCTCTCTGGCGGAAAGTAATTTGGTAGAGATTTGGTAGAGAATAGTCTGGGAATAAGTCATCTGGTAGAAACTAGCGCCCCCTAATCCTGATATTGATTCACTCCCCCAAGAATCTATTAGGGCGTGTTGATCTTTCGAGCTGATTTTTGCAGCGAGTTGCTGGGTATTTATACAAGGCAGAGACTTTGATGTGTAGCTAGCCTACATGAGAAGCCGATAACGCAGTAGAAATGACCAGCAAACGCTGCCCGGAGGGTTCGGCTAAAAGCGTTTTACTCTTTGTTGAGGGAAATTTGCTTAGAATGACTAGGCCACTTCTCCCTCGCCGCGATTAAAACGCTTTTATCTCGAACAAAATTTAACCACGAAAGATCAACACGCCCTAGATAAACAAAAGCCACAGACTTTGCTGTGGCTTTTTTGTATTTCGGTAAAGCTTAAGAGTAAGCTGAACAATCTAAGTCTGGTGTCTTGCTGCTCTTGTTAAGAACGACCATCAAATGAATAAGCAGCAGAATACCTGTCACACCTAAGCCAACGCCGATCCCGCCCCAGATCCCTGCTAGCTCGAATTTCGGCATCAAGTACCAAGCAGCAGGCAGGCCAAACATCCAGTAACCAATGGCTGTCATCACGGTCGGCATAGAGACAATCTTCATCCCTCTTAGCAGGTTAATCGCCAACAGTTGCCAAGCATCAACAATAAAGCACAACGCCACTACCCAGATAACAGAAGCTAATAGCGATGTCATAGCGCCAGTACTGTCGTCTAACTTAAAGATAGAAGCGATCATTTCAGGCCATAGGATGAACACCGCAGACAAGGCGACACTCAAGACTGACACCAATATAAAGCTTTGAATCGAGGTTCTCTTGATGCCTTCGTAGTTGCCTGCGCCATAATCACGGCCAACCAAAATTGCGGCAGCTTGCGAGAAACCGAAATTGAAGTTCCAAGTAAAGCTTAAGCATTGCAACAAGATTTGGTGTAGCGCTAAAGAGGCAATACTGATCGTCCCTGCCATCAAAGTGCCACCGTAAATCAAGCCGTGTTCAAGTAAAGCCGCTAAGCCGATAGGTAGACCCATCAACAACAACGGACTCATCAGCTTGATGGAGTACTCTTCGGTATTTAGCCAAGGTGCGAACTGTTTGAACTCGTCGCGTTTGAACACCCAAACCGTGTATCCAACCATCACGATAAATGCAGCAATAGCCGTCCCCAAACCTAAGCCTGTTAAACCCATATCTAACTGGAACGTGAGGAAGTAGCTCACTGGCACATTCAAAATCACTGTGATAATCGACATCACCAGAATAGAACGCACATTGCCAAACGCACTGGTTAAGCCACGCAGCACCAATAAGATAAGCGAAGGCAACATCACCCATTTTAGGGCGTGCACATATTCCATAGCCAAGGTGATCACTTCTTGAGGTTGTTTCGCGGCTTCCAACACCAGCGGAGCAAACCAGAAGCTCGCCATTAAGGTCACGCTGAGCACGAATGCCAACATGGTTGCGCCTTTCACCGCCAATCTGATTTGTGTATTACCAAACTCTGGGCGTGCCACGCGCTGACCATAAGCAATAGCGATCAGGTTTGCGACACAACCGACTGTGCTGCTCGCAATAATAAAGATGAAGAAGTAGATAGAGGCACCTAAGCCACCAGCCGCTAGGGCTGACACGCTGATTCGCGACATCATCCAAACATCAGTAAGGACTAAAGCCATGGATATCAGCTGTGAAATGATCAAAGGGAATGCAAGAGTGAGTATTTTTTTCATGAGCGCCTCAGTTAATTTCGCCCAAAATACGATCGATGGGGCTGGCGTTCAATTGATAAATTTGCGACTCTAACATTCCAAAAACTCATGCGAACGAATTATGACCCCATATCCTAGCTTGCCATCCTCCCATAATGGCTTAAAAGCCTTCGAAGCGGCTGCAAGGCTGATGAGCTTTACGCTGGCTGCCGACGAGCTCAACGTGACACAGAGTGCAATCAGCCGTCAGATCAAACAGCTTGAAGATGAGCTGAACGCATCTTTGATCATTCGTAAGCATCGAGCGATTGAATTAACGGTACAAGGTCATGATTTGTATGTCGCTTTGCGAGAAAGCTACGGCAATATCGAAGCAGTTATCGCCTCTTGGAGTGAGCCGAAACAGAAACGCATAGTGATCAAAGCAACCTTGAGTTTTGCTACGCGCGTGTTGATCTCTAAGGTTCGTGAATTAAACGAGCGTTACCCAGATTACGAGATCGTGATCGTTCCTGTGATTGAAGAAGATGAAGCGATCAACAGCAGCGAATACGACTTGTTGATCTTCCACACTCGATTCAAAAAACGCTATGACAACGCACCTGACATCACTTTCTTACGTGAAGAGTTCATGGCGCCAGTCTGCTCCACGAGCTTAACAAATGCTGTTGGTTTGACTAAGAAAGATACCGACCTTGATTCGATCTTAACCATGCCACGGCTGCACCCGACCTTAGATCACCATGATTGGAAGGTATGGCTAGCCGATGTCGAATCACCTCCGAAGAAGCCCGTCAGAAATACCAGCTTCTTGTCTTTGGATATGGCGCTCAGTGCGTGCTTATCGGGTGAAGGCGTCACGGTGACGGATCTGCTTTTAGTTTTGCAGGATCTCCAGCGCGGCTTCTTGTATTGCCCAGAGAATGCCAAGATCCAGAACAGTGCTTGGACCTATTTCATCCACCAGCGCACTCACTCGCCATTGATCAGTGGTTTGATTGATTGGCTTAAAATAGAGACAGCGAAAGAGATCGAATTGTTGAAAGCACTCTCCCATCAAAATCATTGGTCTGGTGTTATCCAAGATCATTAAGGGATCTGTGCCTAAGATTTAGAAATCGCATTAACCTTATCATTTATAACGTTTATTTATCGATTCGAATGACCTATCTTACGCCCTATGAACCAGTACAACGATACTGGCATCTATTCTTAGGAGAAAGTGATGGAACAACAACGTCTAAAAGTTGCGATTATCGGTGCGGGACTGAATGGTTTAGCACTTGCATTGTCACTGCATAAATTTGGCATTAAAGCTCGAATATACGAGAAAGCAGAACAGCCGCGCGCTGACGGTACTGGCATCATCATGTGGCCAGAGGGCATGCAAGTCCTTGCGGCATTGGTGGGTGTCGATAAAGTAAAAGCCGCGTGTAACCAAGTCGATACCATCTCGACCTTAACGGCGGCTGGGTTTCCCATCAACACGCTCAATATGAGTGACTCGCCAAGCAAAGCCAACGCGCCTATTGGTTTGTTTCATCGCAGCCGCTTATACCAGCTGTTATTAAACGAATTAGGCGATGACTGCATTGCAACGAACCAACACTGCACAGTAAACCAAGACAGCGAGCAACCGCAGATACTCATCAATGGCGAACCTCTTGATGCAGACATCATTGTCGGTGCCGACGGTGTGTTCTCTCAAGTACGAAAATTTGTCGCGCCGGAAGTGTCTTTAAGACAACCGAACGTCTACTGCTGCCGCGGCGAGATTGATTTCAAAACACCTGAGATCAGCGATGATGAGTGTTATGTATTCGCAGGTGATAAATCTCGTATCGTAACCTATACCTACGACCGAGAAACCCAAGGTAAGTACTGGTTCGCAGCATGCGCTGTTAAAGAAGGTGAAACGCTTTCTAAGCAAACCGTGTTAGAGCAGTTCTCTCACTACCCTAGTTACTTACTGGATATGATCCGAGATACGCCAGAATCGAAGATCTTACCTTCTCCCCTTACTGATGTTGCGCCATTCGATACTTGGTATCGTGATAATGCGGTTTTACTTGGAGATTCATGTTGTGCTGTATTCCCAACTATGGGCATCGGTTTCAGCTTAGGTATCGAGAACGCTTATGTGCTAGCACAGAGTATTGCTTCTAACTTTGAGGGCACAGAACAAGCCTTCAAACGCTACCAACAGCGAGCTCAGCAACGTTCACACGAGCTGCAAAACATCACACACAGACTCAGTGAGCTCACTTACAAAGATGAGTTCAACCCAGTTGAAGTGGCAGAGCTTTACCAACAGTTTGCTATCGCGAATAGCCGCTCGCCTTTTTAATGGCTTGATTCGCTAGCAATAGTTTCTCTACTAGAAAAGCCGCAGTATTCACTGCGGCTTTTTAGGTTATTGGGGCTGCTCTCTAACTACACCAAATGCTGCAGCTTAAACAGACACTACAGTTTAAACATACGTGCACTGCGTGGTGGTAAGTTGAAGGTATGATAGCGAGAAGTCACGGTTTCTGTTGCGCTGCTTAATACGTCTTTGTATTGAACATGCCAATTGAACTCGTGTTGGTAGGTATCAACCGTCACGCCACGCGTTTCGCCACACTTGTTAATACCAACTACGCCTTCTTTGCCACGCTTGAACAACAACGTGCACTGGTCGCTCGAAATCATCGTCATTGTTTTGCCTTGCATCGCGTTATGGAAGCTCAACATGTTTTTCATTGTCGAGCTGTTCCACACATTGCCCCAACGACCGTTATCCTTGTCTTCAGAATCAGGAAGATCATCACTGTAAATCAACGGCGTGCCACCGTCTTTACCAAGGATATAAGCGTAAGCGAGTTGCTCATCTTGTGGGTCCATGATTTGATAACGGAAACCATCGTTGGTAGGAATATCATGCGTGATGGTAAAGGTAATTGCTCGGCTATCATCTAATGCTTGTCCGTAAGCTTGTGGATCATGCAGTTGGTTTAAACCGCCGCTCATAGAGAAGGCCGAACGAATCGAAGCAAACAGCGGGAAATCGTACGCAGAGTGATTGGTGTTGTTCAAATAAGGCGCTAAGAACGACTCATAGCCGCTGTTCCCTGCCCCACCACTAGTGATCACCTCACCAAACACGTGCATGTTCGCGGTGATTTCAGGTGTAAACACTTGGTCGATTTGGTATTGGCTCATGTGTTTCACCGCATCAATACGGAAACCCTTGATACCCATGTCTTTTAGCGCTTTTAGATATAAACGTTGCTGTGACACTACCCAGTTATTTGGATCGAGATCCGGAAGACCCACATCGCCGTCGGCACCACACAAACGCCAGTATTGAACATGACCCGGATCATTCCAGTCAGTAATACAGCCTGCCGCATGGAAATCGTTAGCTGAAACAAAACCCTGCGCTAAGTTGCCAAATAAAGTCTGGTCGGCATAGTAGCTTGAACGGCTGGCATAGTCGTTTAGCACTTCTGTGCCTGGGTAATCCAAGTCACTTCGCTTCCAGCTTTCATTCGCCATGTGGTTAAGTACAACATCCGCGTAAACATCAACACCGACACTTTTCAGCGCAGTTATCATTGCAGCTAAATCTTGTTTGTTCCCCAACGGAGAATCAATGGTACGTAGATCTTGTGGTTGATAACGCGCCCACCATTGGGTCCCACTAGATTTCATTGCCGGAGCAACCAGTACTTTCTTATAGCCCGCTTGAGCTATTTGGTTTGCATTGGCTGTCACGTCTGAATACTTCCAATTGAAAGCGTGCAAAATGGTGTCAGCGTAAGCCGCTGAACTAAAAGAGCAAAGCGCGAGCGTGGATATGAGTAGGGTATTTATTGGTTTCATAGAACATATCTCTCATTATAAATTCACAAGAATGATATGAGCGACAAATACAATTAAAACGACCGATAAATCAGAGTTGAATTAGCGTCACCTTCTGTTGATGTTGATTTTATAAAATTGAGCTATAGCCGATATTATGTGGGGCAAAATGTGATGTGCGTTTTATGGGGTCGCACAGATATGCGCAAAGAGTGGAAATGAGAATTAATTGAATCAAGTTGACGAGAACAAGACAAAGACTTTGGTCGGCTCTCCTAAACTAAGCTATGATTCCTTCTCCCTCTACCGATTGATATTTTTATGCCCTCTTTCTCTTTTTCAATGATCCCTGTTGGGGTTCGATTCATGATCCTTTCTGCTTTTGGATTCGCACTGATGTCAGCTTGTGTGAAATACATCAGCAACTACGGCATACCTGTATTTGAGATCGTTGCGGCAAGGGCGTTGGTGTCATTGATCATCAGCTACATCGATGTAAAACGAAAAGGCATTTCGATCTGGGGTAATAACAACCCTCTGTTGTTCGTTCGAGGCGCAGTCGGCACTGCTGCACTGATGTGTGTTTACTACGCTGTGACCACGCTACCGTTAGCAGAAGCGACCATTCTGCAGTACGTACACCCCGTATTTACCGCATTGCTTGGCGTGTTATTCCTCAAAGAACGTGTCCAAAAATCGACTATGATCTGTATTGCGTTCTGTCTAGCGGGATTATTAGTAATGGTACAACCAAGTATGAACAGCGGCGCAAGCAGCGAATTGCCTTTGTTCAGTATTATGGTGGCGTTATGTGGCGCGTTTGGTAGCTCAATCGCTTATGTGATTGTGAGAAAGCTGAGCCAGACGGAAGACAGCTCTGTCATCATCTTCTACTTCCCACTGGTTGCCCTGCCAATATCGACAGCCCTTATATGGAACGACTTTGTATGGCCAAGCCTATTCTTAACCGTGATGTTAGTGCTAGTCGGGATTTTCACACAGATAGGCCAATACGGTTTGACCAAAGCGATGCAGACTCAAGCGGCGGGTAAGGCTTCGGCTTACTCATACGTGCAGATCGTGTTCTCGGCACTGTTAGGCGTGTGGATCTTCAATGAGATCCCTTCAATATGGACATATCTTGGTGGTGGCCTGATTGTCACTGGTGCGCTCATTAACGTGTTTGGTAAACAGCTATTAGTACCGTTCAAGACTAAGTAGATAACCGAACGAAAAAGCAGTTAGCCAGCAGCTATTAAATAGATCTAAAAAGGGCATTGCGGAATATTCCACAATGCCCTTTTTGGTACTTTCTACCCAAAGGGTCTACTAGCTTGTAGCATTACGCAGTTTGGGATCATCGCTAAGGTATTCAACGAACTCGATTTCAAAGCCTGCCGGATCCACAAAGTAGACATTTTTACGGTAAGGTTCTTCAGCGCCGGGTTTAGCAATCGGGAAGCCCGCATCGATAAGGCGTTGAGTGACGCTTTCGATGTTATTGGTCACATAAGCGAAGTGCGCGAGGCCAACCGAATGCCCTGCTAAATTTCTATTTTCACCTTCGCCGTGATCACTCAATGCGATGTATTGGTACTCGTCACCAAAATGCAGCCAGTTGCGCGGCTTACCTGACCATTCACCCTTTCCTTCGTCACGAACATACCAATGAGGGAACGCCGCTTTATAGAAAGTCAGCATTTCTGGGATGTCTTTAACCACTAAATTCACATGTTCAAGTTGGATCATTCTTCTCTCCTTAAAGTATTCTCGTAAGCAACGTTGCATATCCTAATACCTCAAGTTAAGTTGAGGTAAAGCACTAATTTGCATTTATTTCGAGAACGTTTTTAGAGCCCAAATTGTTCTACTTTGACTACATACAAACTTTAAGTTTAGACGACTACTTCAGCTGTGACTTCTATTTGAACCAACTACAATCCGTATTTAATAGCTGTTTTACCAATCGATGCGCTACTTTCAATACGTTGGTGCGCCTCTTTCAGCGTATCTGCACTCAAACCATTCAGTGTCGTGGTTAGCGTAGATTTAATACGGCCCGCATCAATCAAGTTCGCAGTTTGGAACAAGATATCTTGCTGCTTCTGAATATCGTCGGTATTGAACAGCGAACGCGTAAACATGAGCTCCCAAATGAAGCCTACTGACTTACCTTGTAGTGCCGACAGGTCAATCTCGCTATCAAACTCAACAATCGAACTGATCATGCCTTGCGGTGCAATCAATTCTACCATCGCATCCCAGTGGCCTTTTGTGTCTGCGACATTAAAGATGTAATCCACATACCGGATACCTTGCTCACGCACTGATTCAACCAAGTTACGGTGATTCACGACGAGATCCGCCCCCATGTCTTTTACCCACTGTTCGGTTTCAGGTCTTGACGCTGTCGCAATAACATTAAGGTTGGTTAATTGCTTCGCTAGCTGAATAGTAATAGAGCCAACACCACCAGCACCGCCAATGATCAGGATAGATTTTTTCTCTTCAGGGCGAACACGCAGGCGATCAAATAACGCTTCCCACGCAGTGAGCGTTGCAAGCGGCATAACAACCGCGGCTTCATCCGTTAAGCTTTGTGGCGCTTTAGCTGTGATACGGTAGTCAACGGCTTGGTATTCTGCGTTGGCGCCCATGCGTGTCACGTCACCCGCATAGTACACACGATCGCCTAATTCGAAGCCTTCGACGTTTGTGCCTTTACCAACCACTTCCCCAACAGCGTCGTAGCCCAACACTTTTGGTTGCTCAAGCGTCTTATCTTTTGCATTGCGAATACGGATTTTCGCGTCTGCAGGGTTGATAGAAGTCGCACTCACTTTTACCAGTAAGTCATTCTCTTTTAATGCCGGCAGGCTTGTTTCGAATTCAAACAGGCTTTCTGGTTCTGTAATCGCTAGCGACTGAGTAAATCCGATGGCTTTCATTGTAGATGGTAGTGACATGATGCTTCTCCTTAAATTCGATAATTGAATCTTAGAGATTTCTCACTTTAGATAAACAGCCTAATGTTTGAATTATTATCAAATTATTTTTGATAATAAGGTGTATATACGCAAGCAAAATACTAAGATTAACCACAGCAAAATGGCCAAACTTATGGCGAATAGAGCAACCGACTCATGGCTCAGAACAGGGAAATGAAATGCTTCTTGAAGACTTACAAGTAATTTTAAAGGTAGCGGAGTTTCGAAGTATCACAGCAGCCGCCACTAACCTAGACATGCGCACAGCAACGGCAAGTGCGGCGGTGAAACGCGTTGAAGCGGCACTCGGCGCAGAGCTTTTCGTTAGAACCACTCGTCATCTTCGCCTCTCTCCCGCTGGAGAACGATATTTACCAGAGTGCGAACAAGCGTTGAAAATGTTGGACCAAGCGAAACTCAATATGCGCGAGGAGCTTGGTGTCATTGATGGCGAAATTCGAATCGCGCTTTCGTCAGATTTAGGGCGAAACCTTGTCATACCTTGGCTCGATGAGTTTCTATTTGATTACCCTCAAGCAACACTTCGAACGAGCATCAGCGATAGTAACATCGATTTTTATCGTGATTCTGTGGATATGGCGCTGCGTTATGGTTCACCGACTGATGCCAATATGTACGGCTTCAAAATATGTGATGTGCCGAGAATCTTATGTGCTTCACCTGAGTATCTCGCAGAAAAAGGCAGCCCAGACCATCCAAGTGATTTGGCCGAGCACAACGGACTGCTGTATCAACTTCATGACATGTTACAGGACGAGTGGGTATTTAACGACGGAACCCAAGACCACAAAGTAAAGCTCAAAGGAAATCGTGCATCCAATGACGCAGACCTAGTTAGACGATGGTGTGTTGCAGGAAAAGGCATCGCAATAAAGTCTTGTTTGGATATGTCGAGTCATTTGCTGTCTGGCGACGTAGTCAAAATCATGCCTAACTATGAGCCGACACCCACTGAACTGTGGTTGGTATGCCCAAGCCGTCAATCCATCACGCCAACCGTTCGTTTACTGAGAGATTTATTCCGTGAGAAAACGGCAGAGATCCTTTCCCAGCTAAATAAGCAAGGTGTCATCAGCAGCTAAGCATCTTAGTTCTGAATTACAAAACTGGATACAAAAAAGGCGCTAGCGAACAATTGTTCACGAGCGCCTTTTGCGAATGGCCTATCACCAAACATGGCAAACCGATTCGCTTACTTTAGAAGATACTTAGTTACTCTTCGATGATATCGCAATCAGCACAACACTGAAGCGCGACTTCATGTTCAAACTCAACAGTGTCTTTACCGTCTTCAAGCAGCTCTGCGATCTCGTCAGCAACTTCTTGCTCATCATCCGCCTCGACTTCACCTTCAAGTTCTTCTTCTGAATAACCAAAGAAGTTCAACAGCAAGTACTCGCGAGCTTCTTCTTTAGTGCAAGCAACATTCGCTGTCAGGTCAGGGGTAATCTCACCTTGTGCAAGTGTTTCTGTCAGTTGTGCTAGAACAACCTCTTTCATCGCTGGCGTTAACCAACCAAGATCTGTGCTTACTGTCGTTTTTTTGCAGTCAAAGCAAGGCAATTGGTGAAAGTAGTATTGAAACGTAGTCATAGGTAATATCTTCTTTAAATGTTGTATAGCGAGATTATGCGCGTTTTGTAGCAAAATACTATCCCAATCACAACCAAAGGCTGATTCAAGCTGAATATTTGTGCCAACTTAAGAGCAGCATGATGGCTGTAAATAAACTTAATCTTAGCGTAGATAAACCTGACATCATTATGACTGAATTTGCGAAGGGCTATTAGTCCCATTCGACCTGACATTATGATTGTGTAACCAGCAACAAAATAGCCCAATGCAGAGCCCCCAGAACGCACTACCGATACCTAATAAATTCGTACCCGAAGCAGTAAATAAGAACGTAAACAACGCTGGTTCTCTATAGTGGCTGTCTGCCATAGAAACCGTTAAACAGTTCATCAATGTAGGCATCACCGCTAACCCCGCAACAGCGATGACTACCGCCGAAGGAACAGCACTAAACAGCGACACAAATGACATCCCCATCACGCCAGCTAACAAGTAGAACATACCCATGGAGATTCCCGCCATATAACGCGTTTTTGGATCATCATCGGCATTGGGGCCCATACAGATCGCTCCGGTGATTGCGGCAAGGTTATACGCAAAGCCTCCCAGCGGTGCTAATAGTAATCCTGTAACACCTGTGGTAGTAATGATCTTCGAGGAGTCCACCTGATATCCGTTTGCTTTCAACACAGCAAACCCCGGTAAGTTCTGCGAAGCCATAGTCACGATAAACAGTGGAATGCCGACGCTGATCAACGAGAAGAATTCGAAATGAGGCACGATGAATACCGGCGTTGTTAACCCCACCGTGACCTGGCTGACATCAAGTTTGCCAAAACCAATACACATCACCAAAGCAATAACGAAGATACTGGGGATGAGTAAGTTTCCTAACCTCGATTTCGCCAAAATAAACACAGCAAGCATAACTGCTACTATCTGAATTTCTTCCATTAACGACGTAAACAAGCCCAAACCGAACTGCAATAAAATTCCCGCCAGCATGGCCGATGCAATCGATGTTGGGATCTGTTTCAGTACCCTTTCAAATATTCCGGCCATGCCAACTAGAGTGATTAATAACGAGCTAAACAAGAACACAGCAACCGCCTGATTCATTGTTAACCCTTCAAGAGAAGTAATTAACAATGCAGCTCCAGGTGTCGACCAAGCCGTCACCACTGGTTTCTTGTAGTAGAACGAGAGCAATATCGTGGTAACACCCATACCAATTCCCAATGCCCAGAACCATGACGCGACCTGTTCTTGAGTTGCTCCGGCACTCATCGCGGCTTGGTAAATGATCGCTGCAGCACTTGCATACCCGATGAATACAGCAATAAAACCCGTGCTGATGTGGGAAAATTTTAGCTCAGTCATGTTATTTTATTCCTATGTGCGTTATAACGTCCATAAGCTAAACCTAGCATTTGTGCGCTATAACGCACAAGCTATTTATGGACAAAATCTTGTAGAAAAAGTATGCAAACAGAAATTAAAGTCGGTACTAACTTGAAACGTCTACGCCAAGAAAAAGGCTGGAGCCTAGATAAAGCAGCAAAAGCGACAGGCGTAAGTAAAGCAATGTTAGGTCAAATTGAACGTGGGGAATCCAGTCCCACCGTCGCTAAGCTCTGGCAGATTGCATCCGGATTTGAAGTATCGTTTTCCAGTTTCATCACAGAAAGCTCCAACAATGAGCTGACGAGTTTATTCAGAGATGCAAAGGAGCTAAGGCGCGAGGAATATAACGTTGGTTTTTTCGTCAGCTTATTATTTCCTTTTGAGGAGGCACTAGGGTTTGAAATCTTCGAGCTAACCCTAGCACCTACCTATCAGCATGAATCCGAACCGCATAACACTGGCGTTACCGAGCACATCTTATGTATTTCAGGAGAGATGGCAGTGCTGTTTGATGGTGAGTGGCAGGCGTTACGAGCAGGACAAGCCGTTCGATTTAACGCTAACCAGAAACATGGCTATAAAAATATCGGTAAAGACAATGCCGTATTTCATAATGTGATTCACTACCCTAATAGCAAGCAATAGTGCTGAATTTGGCGATAACGTATCTTTTACTCTAACGGATGAGCTGTAGGCCACAAGCTAGTATTAACTTAGAACGACTATACGTTGACGACCATACTACCATCTTCTGCTTGATAGCGAGCCCATAGTTGAGAAAGGTTTTCTTTGTTTAGCTGTATCTCTTTTTCTTTAAGAAACGCTTCGTTGTGCAGCTTCGAATACGAGCGTTCAGCAAGGTCACAGCTAAATGTAACGATGGTTTTCCCTTTCCCCATTCTAGCCGCAGCATATAGCGCTCCTGCTACGTTCAACGAAGAACTGCTCCCTAGAAGAATCCCGTCTTGCTCTGCAACAAGTCGGGATATCGTAACCAAATCCTGATCGGGAAGCGTGATTGCACGATTGATTTTTGCCTGCCTGAAATTTTCAACCGTTCGCATGATCCCTATACCTTCCGTGAACGAGCTTCCCGTTGATTGATAGTGTCCATTACGTAAAAATGAATAAATGCCGGACCCATTTGGATCAACTAACCAAGTTTCGAGATTTGGTTGCTGCTCAGATAGGTAGTGTGAGTTTCCGGCAATGGTTCCGCCAGTCCCCACCACTGAAACTAGAGCATCAATATTGCCTTTTGTTTGCTGCCAGATCTCCGGTCCAGTATTCAAATAGTGTGCTCGATAATTACTGAGATTTTCGAACTGATCTGCCCACCAATAGTTCTCATTTTCGACACCAATCCGCTTAGCCGTATGGTAAAAATGTTCAGGATTAGCAAAAGGACAAGGGTCGACCAATAACAATTCAGCGTTATAAAGCGAGATCATACGCTCTTTCTCTTGTGCCTGCCCTTTTGGCATCACCACCAACATTTTGTAACCAAGGGATTTAGCTACCAGAGCAAGGCCGATGCCAGTATTTCCTGCGGTACCTTCAACGATTGTCATTCCTGGCTTCAGCTTACCTGCTTCTTCTGCATCCATAACGAGCTGAAGTGCTGCTCTATCTTTAATCGAACCACCCGGGTTTTGGTGTTCGCACTTAAGAAGAATCTCACAACCTGATATCTCTGAAAGACTGTTGATTCTAACAAGATCTGTATCGCCAATGAGTTCACTGAGATTGTTTGCAATGTGGAAAGATGACATCGCGACTCCATTTATTGGTTGAGAATGAGTTTGTTCATCGATTGGGTTGTCGATGATCATAAGCGTAGCTCTGAGCCCTGCTTAGTCAAGGAGTGCCTAAATTGAAAAGACTCTCATTTTCCAAATAGCAATTATAATTAGGGTGAACGGTTAAATTGAGGGTAGCAAAATGTTTCTAAAAGAGAAAAAGAGCGGTGACCTCGTAGATGTTACTGAAATGACCAAATTAACCAACTTATTTCAGGACAGTATCGAAGGTCGGTTTCAAGCTGGCGAGGAACAGCAAGACCCTGAGATGTTTAAAAAGTCCGAACTGATGTTTATGTCAGGAGAGGAGTTACCTCGATGCTGGACAGATCCAAACTACCGCTCAGGGACTAAATAATCAGCTATTTCGGAACACCTGGAAAGTTGTAATTAAAACGCTCTTCTAAAGGTGTTTGAGGATGGCCTTGTGGGCTATGCGGCCTACTTAAAGCTCGGATGCATCTTTACTAGACACAAAAAAGCGAGCCACTTAGGCTCGCTTTTCAATATCTGTCTTGCTTAGGCTTTGGCTTCGATTACAGAAGTTCTACCGACTGTTTAGCAACTAAAAGTCAAATGTTAGGCTGAAATCAATACTATTACGATCTGGTTCATCAACGTAATAGTTATATGAAACCGTTGGTTTGACCCCAAACACAGAGATCGTGACACCAGGGCTCAAGTAGTGAGAGTAACCGCCGTCTGTGTACCAACTAAATTGGCTAACGGTAAACTTTTCGTAGTGAGTCATTTGATGTGTATAAGAAAGTGAAAGGGATAACCAGTCATTCACTTCATAAAAGCTACCAAGAGTTTTGTCCAAGGAAATGCTTTCGGATCTTAAGTTCTTTGTCCAATCCTGATCTATATACTGGATGGTAAAGTCGGAGTAAAAAATAGCATCCTCCCAAGCAAAAGCGCTAAACACCCCTGAATTGTAAACCTCTACGTTATCTAAGTTACCACCAGCGGCAACAGTGACCTCATTGTAGATTAAATCAGCGAGAATGAAGGAGTAACCAATTCCTAATTCGCCAAAATGGTCACTATCGTATTGCCCGAATACACGCCAAGTCTCATTGAAGTTATGCGAACCATAGAGTGTATAGGTCAGTTCATTATTATTGCTCTGTTCGAGATAGTTCTGCTTGCTAATCGAGATATTAAAAGTGTCCCCCACGTAATCAACAACATCTTGCCAATCAGCTTGTACAGAAAAAGAGAAACAAATAAGTGCGAGCGAGTATAGTTTATTCATGTTGAAACCGTATTTAGATCTCAATCCATGAGAGCTGTTATTTATTGATAGCAATGATATAAGCAGTGAAATAATTGGAATATTGAGTAATACGAAAAAGCCTATTAAGACAAACTTAATAGGCTAAGAAAGGGGTGGACAATCCTTTGCCCTACATGAACTCTTTAGTTCAGATCTAAGTTACTCATATAAAAATCAGGCTACCTAGTGACAGCCTGTATTCTAATATCAAAAGTGATTGAGCTGTTACTTAGCTAATTTGTTCATAACTTTAGCTTTGATGTTTTGTAGCTTGGTACGGTCAATATTTTTTACTAGTTCTTTTGCACCTTTACCGCCATCAAACTCTGGCAAGATTGGACCATTACCTACAACTGGTAGGTGCTCTTTACCATTTAGGTAATCCTTCGTAACAACCTGTCCATTAATACGTAATTCAACAGCTTCACCCTCATGCATAATGACGCGAATATCATTACCTTCAGACCCATTTAAATAAATTGCATTGTTACCATCTTTGCCAAAGCCAACAATATCAACATGACGGGCGTCTTCACCGGCACCTGTAATGAAGCCTTTCAGGTATGTTGTACCGTTGATTTCTACCGTTTCTAACTTGGTCTCGCCCTCCCACTCAGGTAAAACCGGCTTATCTTTGATTGGACCATTATCCACCTCAGGTAGAATTGGGCTGTTGTCGATAACTGGTAAGCGATCTTTTCCATTTAGGTACTCTTTCGTAATTACCTGTCCATTAACACGTAATTCAGCAACTTCACCCTCATGCATAATGACGCGAACATCATTACCTTCAGACCCATTTAAGTAAATTGCATTGTTACCATCTTTACCAAAGCCAACAATATCAACATGACGGGCGTCTTCACCGGCACCTGTAATGAAGCCTTTCAGGTATGTTGTACCGTTGATTTCTACCGTTTCTAACTTGGTCTCGCCCTCCCACTCAGGTAAAACCGGCTTATCTTTGATTGGACCATTATCAGCTTCTGGAAGACCTGACGAATCATTTGACGACGAGCTAGAAGACCCACTTAGTACTGCAGCAGTTAAAGCAAGTGCACCACCACCAACTGCTTTCCACGCACTCGAATCATCTTGTTCGTATGCGACACCACTCTGCTCTGTGTGTGATCCAGTATCAACACTCTGGGCCATAACGTTGCTTGAAAATACTGTTGTAATTAGAGTTGCTAAAATTGTTTTATTCATGTTCATGTTCATGTTCATGTAATTAAGTCCGGTAAATATAATTAATTTCAAAATACTATTTGTTTTCGGACCATCCTTGGAAGCGATGAGTGAATATTAACGACTTCGGTTAACCATGAATATTCGCCAATATTTAACTGGATCTTAAGCTGTACTTAACAAGTAAAGCCGACGACAAAAAACACATCAATTCAACAACTTAAACAACACCAGAAAATAAAAACACAAAAAAAGGGCTAACACATGGCCAGCCCTTTCTATTTCTTGCTATTTATTTGATGAGAAGTTATTTCCCTTTCACTGTATACATATTATCTGCTTGTTCTTTTACTAATTCAGCATCAATAGGGAGATACATTCTTACAAGGAAATTACCGCCTTGCTCTACAGTTGCATTCCCCTTACCTAGCTGGCAATTGGTAGTGAATGAAAAAGAATTACCATTGTCTTTCATTTCTGTATGTGGAATATAAAAATCATTTTCATGAATCCAACCATCCGCACCATAAAAAGTCGCCGATAAATAGCCGTTATTTTTCCAATCTAAAGCTGGTTTTTCAATTGTCCAAGTTTGGCATTTATCTGAAGCCACTTGCAGTGGAACATATTGAGCGGTATCCATTGGTAAACCTCCCCAACCATATGCGGCAGCATAAACGTAGTTATGTTGATCAACGTCTGCTAGCGTTTTTCCGAAAGCGTTGTGTCCAGCGATAGGTTGCTCGCCAGTATTAACTTGGCGAACAAGCTCATCGCGAAAGGTAATGACCTCATCGGAATCAAAGCCTTTAGTAGAATATGGATGAGCCGAATTAGCTTTAAACTGAAGCTGACTTTGACGATTTTTTGTGTCTTCATAGTCGCCGTTGTCACGCGTTCTTGCCAGTAAGTAGACATATTCGCCTTGAATATCATCGGCGGTCACCTCAAGGGTTTCACCATTTTTTACGACTTGGTGAAAGAGATGATGCTCATCAATAATATGGATAATCTGAAATTCATCAGATTTCGGTACAGTAAACGTTGCACCTTTACTGACGTCAACGATAGCTATTGAGTAGACTACATCACGGTTAGAGCGAATGACTTGCTGATTATCAATGCTGACAGGGTCATCATGCATCCATGTGTTTACTCCCGCTTTTTCTTGCACACCACTAAAATACCAGTCTGATTCCGCGACGACGTAGTTTTCCATAGTGACAGGCGCGGCAATACAGCTGAATGCACTAATTAGAGATAGAGACAAAATCGATTTTTTCATATGTTAACTCGCTGATTCAAAGATTAATGTATGTTCCTGTTCAAAGCCCTTTCGAATCAGCAATATTACATATTGAACAATCGCTGATTCGTATTCCATTACATTTATCTACCACTGTAATTAAGCGATTGAACTTAGAATATTTGAATTTATTTAGCTTGCTGTTAAGCTGAACTTAATACGTCGATTGGTAGAGGAACACCAATGAGCAATGATAAGTTTAAAAATCTCGATCTAAATCTCCTCAAGTTATTTTCTGTTGTATATCAGCAACGTAACTTAAAAAAATCCTCGGAGTTGCTATTCATTTCTCCTCCAGC
This sequence comes from Vibrio gigantis, assembly GCF_024347515.1. NCBI lineage: Bacteria > Pseudomonadati > Pseudomonadota > Gammaproteobacteria > Vibrionales > Vibrionaceae > Vibrio > Vibrio gigantis. The sequence continues at coordinate 1,843,736 of NZ_AP025493.1, read as the reverse complement.
AGTCAGTCAAAACATAAATAAACTGCGAGATCATTTCGAGGATGAGTTATTCGTTAAAACTCCAAAAGGCTTTGATACCACGCCGTATGCTGACAGTCTTTTCTCGGCGCTATCCCCTGCTTTGACTCTGTTGTCCAATGCAGTTAATACACATGGAGAGTTTGAACCGAGTGAACTAGATGGCACCATTACTGTAGATATGGGCCAGCAGGTTATTCCTTGGCTCTCTCCGATGATGTTTACGGAGATCTCAGAACAGTGCCCCAACGTTACGTTTGCATCTCATAATATGACAACTGAAACCCCTTCAATGATGAAAACGGATCAAGTAGACCTTGCCGTTCAATTTCAGTTTTCTAATACAACGAAAGATATTTATGAGCTGCCTCTTGGCGAAGTAAATTTCGTTGCCGTGGTGAGAGAGGATCACCCTTTCAAGAAAGAAACCGCAACCATAGAGGAGCTTTTGGAGTACAACTTCGCCCTTGTTGAAATGCCATTTTTTAATACCTTCCATACCTCTCTTATTGAACAAGTTGTTGCGAAGAAAGAACTCGAGATAAATATTGTTCATAGAAGTACATCGGCAATCAGTATTCGCGAGATTGTGTTGAAAACAGACCTAGTCGTTCCGGCCCTAGAAAACTTTGTGAAACACTGTGGAGAAGGACTAAGAGCGATAAAAGTAACAAATGTAGAAGAGCTAACGACTTTACGGTTATGTGCCTATATCCATAAGAAAAACAGAAAGAGTCAGAAGCACTTGTGGTTGTATGAGATGATTAGGTCACTAGTCAATTCTTAAAAGCTGACGTGCGTGTTGCTAGCCAGCTTTACTATCAAGGCTTAAAACTGGTAATTGAACTCAATACGATGATCGCCATCCTCGTAGTTGGTATTTTCTGTCCAGTTTGCGAAATAACGAATGTTGGCTCTAGGCATTAATTGATAACCGATCGAAAACTCATGAGTCATGATAGAGTCGTCCTGTTGAAAACCGTAATCTTTATACGTTGCTGATCCCGAAATCGTACCCATATACATTGGGTTATAATTGAGCCAAACCTTTTCAGTAATTTGCATTTTGGCGTACATACCTGCCACATAAAAAGTGCCGTGTAGGTTATAACGGTCTCGAACTTGGTTTGCATCCAAATCACCACCTGTGGTTCCTGGCAACTCTTCTCCTGCAGCAATTCCTACCCCTGCGAGAGGATATAAATTGAACATCCCCATTTTAGGCAAAGCTTGAATAAAACTGTATGACGCTGAGCCTTGGTTATGGTAAAAATCCCAACTCACATCGACTTGCGCACCACGGCCATTGGTTAGATCAACACCAAAATTTCTAAATCGAAGCGAGTTAATACTGTCGTCGTTATCTCGATTGCTCCATCCCAGAGCTTCACCTGCAATACCTTTGATTTCGAGCACGTTCATGCCCATTGTAGTCTCTTTACCCGTATCATAGGTTTGGCCAAACTTGATGTTGAGACCTTTGTCTGTATAACCAAATCCCGCTTGTGTGTAGACAGCAAGAGGATCGGACATATCTTGCACTTCAGCCTCTTGAGCAAACGACAGCGGTACGATAGAAAGAACTGCTAAAGCGAATATAGGTCTGCACATAAACATTTGTAACCTCATAGAAAATTAAGGCTACGTCCTTGTAGCATGAAAAGTACGAGGACTATACGTAGAGAAAGAATTGGCGGAAATGTATAAAAACTTAATCAGATATTAAGCAGAGCTTCACATAAGCGAGTAACAGCCAAGAAATAATTCGATTCAAGCCGAGTCACAATTATGTGAAACCTGACCTACATATAAACAAAAAGCGAGCCACTTGGGCTCGCTTTTCAGTATTTGATTTTAAGCTAAATTACAGAAGTTCTACCGACTGTTGAGCAATCACGAACTCTTCATTGGTTGGGTTACTATTAGTATCGCATATACTAATAGGGATATGGAAATAAACTAGCCAACACTAACCTAGCTTGACAGTCACTTGAAAATGGTTTCCGCCGACAGCAGACTCTGAAGGGCTTACCTCGGTCTCTTCATGAGTTTATGCTCATTCACCTACCCGCTTTACTTAGCAGACGAATTTCAGTGCTCACTCTCATGATTTTATCCGCCATTTTCACTTGACCCAGAACGGTCTGATTAGCAGCACTGAATGCAGTAACCATATGGATAGAACCGCAGCGTTTATCTTTGTTATAGGTACCAAGAATCGTCTTGCCACCAATCGCTACAACATCGCCTTTGGTGACTTCATGGCAATCTTTCATCCACTTAGAGAAACACCGCTGAAACTTTATTGCCGAAATCATATTCACCACTCAAGCTATGGTGTCATTAAACAGGTACACCCTTTTCCAAAATCTTCAATATCTTCCCCCGTCAGCGCCTGCGAGAACCACTGTCACCATTACGAAAATGATATCGGTTAGCGAATGTTCAACTTTCCAAGTGTGGCGCGGGTCGCTGATAACTGAAATATGGTTCAAAAGGGTCAGCCCGTTCATAGTGATGGCAACGTTAATGTAAAAAGCAGTATATGATCACAGCTAAAACTGCTCGTCAAATCTATCCACAACTCATTGTTTTTATTATGAAACTACAGTAGAAATGAGTGAAATGATTGCTTCACTCAAGCCTTATTCCACCACGTTTTTTCATGACCTGGCCCTACTAATTATCCCTTATACGTTTATAAGATAAATATTTTAAAAATTACTACTTATTCTCTGCCACACATGTAAATTTGTAAGACTTTCCAGAGTCAATTCTCTTAGAATTAAAACCAAGCGCTTGGAATATATTTTTAATATTCCTTGTAATTTTAGCTTGGCCTATATTCTCATCTTTACGTTCAGAAATTTTGAGTTTATTTGGAAGAATATGATTGATGATGCTTCTATGGTTATATAGTTCCTTATCTATACCTATAAATGAACCATGAAAGTTTTTACCTTTATACTCTTCTCTGCTAGAGATAATAATAAAGTCTTGAACTAAACCGACCTTAAGTATACTTCGAAGGAGTAGAGCTGCATCGAGTTTAGTTTTCTCAATTGCTGAGCCTAACTGACCAATACTTCTCCCTGTCCTGATAATTTCTAACACATCTTTATCAAAGTGAGGATTTTTTTTCTTACCATAAAAACCACTTGGTAAATTATCAAATGAATCTTCAACAATATTGAACTTCAACTTAGCTAAGGTTAGTTTAAGAGCATCATAAAAATTATCAATCAGCACTTTCTTTCTAAATTCGATACTAGACTCTATCCAATCCTCAGGAGAATTATTATATTTATTATGGTCTAACGTGCTCGGTGTAGATAGACCAAAAATGCCAAATCGGATCTTCTTTGCTTTCCGTAATCGTCTAGAAGACTGTATTATTTCCTTAGGCGTCAGAATTTTATCACATAAACAATAAACGGTATCCGTGTAATTCGATTCAATACTGAAGCCTTCTTTTAAAACTGGACTGCATATAACAGTATGATACTTAAATATTTCCGTATTTGGGCTACGGATAAATTTTTCGACAGCCTCTTCATGGCGTCCTTTCAAAAATTTGCTTGCCACAATAACGAGTATTTTGTTATCCAAGGCACTTATATAATCTACATTGCCATCATCACTAAAAAATCCCGATTCTCTTAAGATAGCATCAACTTTATCTTTTGAAGATGAGAATACAAAACAGTTCTCATTCACATTTTGGATTTTATCAATGATAGTTTGTTTTTCATGACTTCCATTTAAAAGAGATACCTCTATAGACCCAAAATCATGTTCTAGACAAGAATTATATGCGTTCGCAAGTAATACGTTCCTTTCAAGCTTTAACAAGCTTTTGATGACATTTTTTGTTATTTTGTTAGTAATATCCGCGTCCATTAACAACAGTTTCGTATTAGGGTCATTTAATGAATATTGAAGTAATTCTCTAACTATAGATTTTTCACGTTCGTCTATATAGCTATTACTTTTTGAATATAATGCCTCAAAAACTTTTTCCACCTCATCAATAATAATTATATCTGATGACATCACAGAATCTATAATATGCGGTTTACTTAATGATTTTAATGTCGTAGCAATATGTTTACTTTCTTCAATTTCATAGAGAACTGCTTCTGATGTTATAATATGGAAAGGCTCTAATTCTACCATTAACTGACTGACTTTTTCTTGTAGCCTATGCTCATAAGACTGAATTACCGACTTCAAATTTGAAATTATCGATGTTTTTTTTCCTATGCGATGAGCATGAATAACAACGTCTAGAGCCAAATCAGTTTTACCACTACCTGTACCTGATTTTAATAGAGTAATATCAGGTATAAACTTCCACAAGTCCCCTCGCCCCATACCTCGCAAACGTTTTAAATATAGGATATTCAACTCACTATTGCCATTAATTGCACCTTCAAAATAAATAAAAGAACCAGGATCAGTCACTTCTTTTGAAAAAACCAATGACTCATCAACTATATGATGAACAAAATTTTCGGCTGACTTTCTTTTAATCTCTACAACTGAGGTTAAATCTAGATCTAATGAAAATGCAATTGCACTATCTATATCTTCTTGACTAAATTGATCTTTTACAGATTTTCTAGCTTTCAACATAGCCATTGATGTGCAAAAGTTCGATGCATTATGCCTTGTCAAAAATTCATATACAGATAAATAGTAATTAAAAGTTATGTCTTCAATAAGTGGGTTACTTAAAAACTCAAATATTACGTTTCCATCAAGATCATGAAAGAGCATGCTTTTTATATTGGATATATTTGATTCTTTATAAATAAAAAAATTATTAAACATTGAAAACGAGACTTTTTCATCAGAGATATAAATCGCTTTCAACCAATTTTTAACTATAAGACCTCGTTTATGATATTCTAAAACTCTTTGTATATCATTAACATGTTTAATATGTATGACTCTTCGATTATCGTACATAGCCCATTCTGGAAGCATATCTGATAATACAATGATGCACTCATTACATTTTTTATTTCCATGTAATGAGAAATACTCTTTACTGTTTTCCATTAAATTATAATCATATGAAAATTGATGTATTACTATCAATCAAAGCGAGATACCTTATCGTGAATGACACTGTTCCGTACCTTCACCCAACTGTCCTATTAAAATAAAAATGCTTTGTAAATCTAACATATTACATGAATTCCCGACTGATTGTCATAGTAACAAGTCTCTAATGAATGACGACTTGTGACCCCTTAACCTTATAGTAGTACAGCAACTCCATGTTTATTGGCGCAGCTACGCTGCGAGAAACGATAGGTAAGCCCTGTGTCGTGTCCGTGCCCAACTGTGTGTCTTCGTTTCTCCCGCTTCCTTTACGCTATGCACTTTTTACGTGAATATATAAATTTGACGATAAGTGCATAGCTGACGTCATCCCACCATTTGGTATTGCACAGCTTCGCTGTGCTGACTGACGCAGCTGCGCTGCGAGAAACGATAGGTAGGATCTGTGTCGTATCCGTGCCCAACTATGTTTCTTCGTTTCTCCCGCTTCCTTTGCGCTATGCACTTTTTACGTGAATATATAAATTTGACGATAAGTGCATAGCCGACGTCATCCCACCATTTGGTATTGCACAGCTTCGCTGTGCTGACTGACGCAGCTGCGCTGCGAGAAACGATAGGTAAGCCCTGTGTCGTGTCCGTGCCCAACTGTGTTTCCTCATTTCTCCCGCTTCCTTTACGCTATGCACTTTTTACGTGAATATATAAATTTGACGATAAGTGCATAGCTGACGTCATCCCACCATTTGGTATTGCACAGCTTCGCTGTGCTGACTTGACGCAGCTGCGCAGCGAGAAACGATAGGTAGGCTCTGTGTCGTATCCGTGCTCAACTGTTTTATGGCCAGAAATTACACTTCAAGTAACTGATAGAAGTGCCTTAGCGTATATACTCACTTCTCTAATCCCAATAACCAATGTAATATGAAGTAGTCAATCAATCTTAAGGCCATGATAGTTTGAAGTTTTACGTTGTCTCAGACCTACATCTCGACATACACGGAATACGACGTGATTTTTGGCATGACTTCGATAAAGAAGCTACTTTGATCGTTGCAGGTGACACGGCGAACGGTCTCTCAGGCATAGCATACGTAAAGAATGTACTTTGCCGCCACTTTAAAACAGTCATCATCATTGCTGGAAACCATGAATGGTATAGCAATAAAAGTAAATCCTACTGTAAAAAAAGCGCACTCCTTGGCGACGAATCCATTACCAAATCTGGCGTTATCAAAGATTATACGAGTTCAGTACTAGTAAAGCTTAAGGCTCATAGCGATACTACTAAAAACCTGTTCTTTTTGAATAATGAATCGATTGAGTTGGAAGGATTCACTATCTTTGGTGGAACGCTCTGGTTTCCTATCCATACATACTCTGCCGAGCTTGTAGAAGCATATTCTGAGTTGATGAACGACATTAAGTTTATTGACAGCTCAATGATTGAAGAGCAGTACAAATCGTTCGTTAAGAACCTACCAGAAAAAGTTGATCTTGTTGTTTCACATCATCTTCCTTCTAAAGAAGCCTTCGCCTCAGAAGTAAATTCCAACAGTGTCTATACTCCCTATTACCAAGCAGGGCTAAGTAATGATTTGATTTCAAGAGCGAGGTTTTGGGTGGCTGGACATCAACATAATGCTGTAGAGAAAGTCATCGCTGACGGTAATACCACCTTAATTTGTAACCCCAAAGGCTCTGTCCGCTTGAGCAGTGGATTACTTTCTAAGAAAGCTTATACCCTCTAACCGCTAAATAACAACATACTTTCCATATGCAAGTCCTGGTTGGTTTCCTCTTCTACACCTTTCCATGAATTTCGCATTGATCATCTGAAATAGGGCTGAAAGTAAATGAGGTACACAAGTAACCACTCTGTTATTGTTTAAACCAGTTTGTAGTTCACTGCTTTATGAAAGTGAGGCTCCCCATTGTTCATATCGAGTTTTTCCGAGCAATAAGGACAAAAGCGAATATTAAACGCCGTTTGCCATAAAAGTTCTCCCACATTATTGATTTCCGTGCTTAGCTCCAAGTCTCTTTCTTTTGCAGTTTCTGAAATGAATAGAAACCATTGTCGATCTGATGTGTAATGATCAGTGAAATAGATAACAACCTCTTCTGGCATACGTTCACATTGATGCTGTTTATTCATGCATTCACCTTCGGATTTTATGAGTTTATCTGTCTAAAAGAATACGAAGTTTTCTGATGTTTCAGTCGCTACGTTTCTTCTCGATTTATACCTGTTACAACCATATAGCCCAGGAACACGAGACTCCTTTTGGTTCGGGCTTTGCTGATATAAATTGTTGGTAACGGACTTTTCTTTAGTTCCAGAATACCTAAAGCGCTCGAGTTGATCTTCAACTGTTAATGAATTAGCTTTAAAAATTGCTTCTTCATCTGAAATACATAAAATATTATTATCGACATTCTTATCAGAAACAATTTCAACACTTCTTTTATTGATGTAATGATACTTTCTTTTTTTCTGATTTTTCAGTTCAACACTCATAACTATATCCATTAAAAATAAAACCAACAACTTTAATTAACCATAATTAACCCCCTCTGTAAAGAATATTTTAAAACTTTATATTTCCCTTAATTTAATAATTAAACATTTAATAATTAAATTCCAAAAAAATATAACCACCTGTAGTTATGACTATATAGATCTATCAACTTAATGTTGTGTTAATATTAAACATAACATAGAATAATGTAGCTAAAGCCAATAACTTTAATCATTTTTAATGTAAGGAGTTCCATCTTGAAAATGATTTTCGAAATGCAGTATCGGCGTACAGAAAAGTTTATCTATAAACGTGAGGAGATCTGCTCAATCTTTAGAAGTGATGATATTGAGCAGATCATTGCAAAATATGACTACATTGTCAGTATTGATTTAGAGCGATTTGTTTACTTGCGTTCGACATTGCCGCCTGATTTCTTTGACAAACTAGCCTTGTCACTGCGAGAAGGCGAACTGTGTTACATCTCTTTCGAAGATGCCCTATCACGTTGGAGTGTTATCTCCCAAATTCCAATGGTTTTAATTCTCGGCACGACTGGGAAGTCGGGGTTTTATAAGACTAGATTTGGCAGCATTGAGTTTGTGCATGTTCCTCATAGCCATGAAGTAATAATGGCTAACACAACTGAACCTTATGACACTATTCGTCTTGCAAAGAAACTTTTCGCTTTTGAGGATTTAAAAAGGATTGATAGAAACATGCACCTTATCGATTACGAAGAGCTATACGCTGAAGATTAAATTGATAAAAACAGGCTTCATACATTCGATTCAAAAACATTTGACAATTACTAATTAAGGCATTAGCTTTGTAATTGTGTAATTTAAGCCCCAATTTTACGCATTTAAATTAATCTATAATAAATTAAACATTAAATCTTTTTTGGGGAGGTTTGATTTATTAAGGATTAATTTATGAGTTTTGCTATATCTAAGAATCAAAAAGCACTGTCATCACAGCCTAACTATGTTGAGGCCAGTTCTCTTGTTACCTTAAATTTCAGTGTATTAAAACACCATCCTCGAACAGTTCATTTTCAAGACCCCATTGATTTATTTGTTGTATTCGCTCAAGCCCATACACTTGTATGTTTATCACATCAGTACTCAGAAGATAGAAGTCTTTTATCTGGGCGTTTATCAAATCGCTTTCTTCATCAAGTTGAGAGTTTTGATGACATTCTAGATGTCGTGTTTACGATGAACAAATCGAACTTCATGAAAACACATTGCGAAGATAATCAGTTAAAGATTTATTTCAATGATGATTTATCTGATTCTGAAAGAATCATTTCAAATTGTTTTTCATTACAAGAGTGGCTTTGTCGATTAAGTCAACGTTCATCATTATAATTATGCACTTCCTCACCCCATCGATTTTGCCAGTGCATCCGCACTGGCTTTTTTTTTTTAATCAGTCAGTATCAATCTTAAACGTTGTGACCTTAACCTCAACTTCACGATTTTTCACTTCCCTGCCTATAAAAGCCCCCCCCTGACCTTTCCCCTTAAAGACCGCGTTGTATTTCACCAAAACACGCTTAATACGTTATAATATGCAACTATTCTTTTAGTACAAACTAGGTTAGGAAAGTTGACAACTCAAGCAGACAAACTTCGCCATATGGTTCATACGATACTAGAAAGCGATGCTCTTCACTCCCACCAAGTCAATGCAGCAACAAAAACATTTAATGCTTTTATTGGCGACGTTCGAGCAGTGGTAACGGCGGCTGAAATGCAAGCTGGTAAATCAGGAATAGCTCTAGCCCTATGCTGCTTACAAAGACTCAGTTTAAGTGACACCGATATCTGTGACCGCAAGCAGCTTAAAGATACACTTTACTTAGTCACCATGCCCGATACCGCACTAAAAGAACAAGCCGAAGCTGATCTGAGATTGGCGAAGAATGTAGTCGTCAGTAACTTTGTTAATTTTGAAAAAGCGTTAGAGAATGACTTTAAAGGTAATCCGCCTAAGCTGATCATCATTGATGAATGTCACTACGGTTCAAACGTATCCGCTGTCAGATATAGCAAGATTTTTGATTACCTTGAACAAGAGAACGATAGCTGTAAAGTTGTATTCATTTCAGCTACTCCTTTCGGCGCTCTTTATGGAGCTGAAACTGAATATCAAGAGGCGATTGAAATTCAGGAAGAAGCCGAATGTGATGACGATCAAGCTCTTATTCTTGAGGCTCAAGAAGCCGCCCAAAACGCACTTAAAGACTCTATTTTGAGGCGTGATTTCAACACTCGATTAGTATTCCACAAAACCAGCGATGAATATTATGGTGTCCGTGAAATGCTGAAAAGTGGCAAAGTTAAAGGTCTCGAGCAAGACACTAAAAACTTCCTAGTTGACTCACCAGAGCGTAACGAGTTTATCCAGCAATTTAAATCTCACGAAGGTATGGGGTGGTCTTTAGTCCGAGTTCCCGCTGGATTCGCAATGGATGCAAAAAAGTTTTTGATCAGCCAAGGCATCGACGAGAGTTCTGTCTATATTCTGGGAAACTCTCTTTCAGGCGTCCCTGAAGATGAGCATTGCAGTATAGAACGTTTTAAACGTGAGTTTGATGACGCTCTTATCTTTGAGGATAAGCTAATTGCAATCACGGTTGCTGGAGCAAGAGCTGGCATCAACTTTGGTGCTATGATGAAAAACAATTTAATCTCGACTTGGGATAGCACTGTTGCTAGCGTTGCAGCAGTCGTACAAGCCAACATAGGTCGTGCCTGTGGTTACCACGGTAATAATTCATCACTACACTTTACGAACCTAAATGCAACAGAAGCCTATGCATCTATTTTGGATCACTTAGAGAAAACTTGTTCTGAGGAAGCTGCATCTGACTTTGATGGACTAAAAGAGTTCTTTGAAGATGTGTGTCAAGAGTATCAAGTCAATGGGTTAGATGTTGGTTTAACGATCAAATACAAGCGTAGACGACCTATCGGTGATGTTGAAACCTATCGAACAGACAGTTATATCGCTGTACCAGCCAAACTATTGGATGACGAAGCGGACTTTACGCAATACACCAGAGACAAACACCTTCTTCAAGCTATTGACATAATTCGCAATGAGTTTACTGCCAAAGGAGCGCCAAGTGTCAAAGGCAATAGAGCGATGCGTGGTAAAAAGAAGAACTGGATAAAAGCTCAATGGGTAAATGGTGATAGCTACAATAATCCTGAAAAAGCTCATGCAGACGGTACTCAGGAAGAGAAAGCAAAGCTCTACACGACAATGCTCGACAACGGTGAGTATCTTGAGTTTAACCGTGTTGTCGCTCCTGGTTCAGGCGAACTATCAGAAAACAAGCTAGTTACAGCGACCATATTCAGCATATACAACATTTCTCGTCGCCAGGTTGATAAAAAAATCATGACCTTAGAAGAGGTTTATGACATGTGCGATTATTTCGATATCGAGCGAGACGACACTATGTTTGTACTCTACAAGCGTGGTGAATACGATATCGAGCGTTCTATCGCAAAGAAACAGCATAATGAATTGCCTGAAAAATCTGGAGATCTAAGCGATGAATCTCATTTTTCAGATAAAACCTAACCTGTACACAACTAATCTTAGTGGGGGCTTGTTAGCTCCCATTTTCGGTACTAACCATGAATAATTCTGATAAGCACCGCAAACTTACTGAGCATACAATCTCAAATAATACGTATCTACACCAGCGTGAAGCGGCACAACAAGCATTCAACCAGTTTAAAGCGGGATCTAGAGCAGTCGTCATTGCTGCGGAAATGCAATCTGGTAAATCAGGGGTTGCACTTGCCCTATCTTGCTTGCAAAGACTTTCGCTTTCAGATGAAGTGATAATCGACAGGAAATGTCTGAAAGACACGTTATATTTAGTAACCATGGCGGACCTTGCGCTTCAAGAACAGGCCAAACAAGACCTGTCTGCTAGCAAAAACGTGGTCGTCAGTAATTTTACAAATTTTGAATCCGCACTAAAGACACACTTCAAGTTTCAAGCTCCTAAACTGATCATTATTGATGAGTGCCACTATGGTTCAAGCAGTGATAGCGTGCGATACGACAAGGTTTTCAATTACCTTGAGCATGACAACCGCCACTGCAATGTTGCCTTTGTCTCTGCAACTCCGTTTAGTGCGCTATATGCGGCTGGTGCAGACTCGATACTCCGCCACAACTTTAATACTTCATTAGTCTTTCACAAAACAAGTGACGAGTACCATGGTATTAGGCAAATGCATCGGAGCAACCAGATCATTAAGCTTGATGAAAACTCGCGAGACTTTTGTGAAAGCTCTTTACTGAGAAATCGTTTTATTCGGCAAATCAAAGAACATGAAGGCTCTGGTTGGTCATTAATTCGAGTACCTAGCAGTCAGGCAAAAATTGCAAGAGATGTTTTGCTCTCTAATGGTATTGAGCCACATCAAATACATATTATTGGTCAAAAACTAGTAGGTCTCGAAGATCATGAACTCTGCTCTATTGATGACTTTAAGCGTGAATACGAAACTGCTGCATTATTTGATGACAAGCTGATAGCAATCACTGTCGCGGGATTTAGGGCTGGCGTTAACTTCGGTCAAGAGATGAAAGAAACACTTATCAACTCTTGGGATAGCACGATTGCTAATATTGCAGCGGTTGTACAAGCTAATATTGGTCGTGCTTGTGGCTACCACAAGAATACAACAGCAAAGCACTACACTAACCTAGATGCTGTCAGAGCCTATGGTGAGCTACTTGATCACTTAGAGTCAAACCACAATAGCCACGAGTTTGATGGGCTGCATCAGCTATTCGAACAAATTTGCTCTCGCTATGACGTCAAGGGCTTTGATCGTGGCACCACAATAGCCCCCACATGCGAAACTAAAGTAAAAAAGAAGGTTATCGATACCAAGTCTTATTTAACAAAACGTTATTTGGTCGTTCCAGGAAAACTAAAAGAGCCTGACTTCGATTTTTCTGTGTATACAGCTGATCAAGAACTCTTAGACGCCATCAAATTAATCCGTAAAGAGCTAATCGTTGAAGATGGGCCTTACAGAAAGAAAAACCGCGCTCTACGTGGCGAACACCAGAACTGGATAAAGGCGCAGTGGGTAAACGGTGCCACTTATGACGATGGCACTCAAAGCTGTGCAAAATCGAGAACATTAAACTTTATTTCTCGGTTAAATTCTGGTGAGAAAGTGGCATTTAACCAGATAGTAAACCCTGGTGGAGGCGAAAAAACTGAAGATAAGCGAGTTATGGCGAGTATATTTAGTACTTATAACCTTTCTGGTCAGATGGACGCTTTCAAGCGTTCTTTAGATTCGGATGATCTGGAAGAAATTTGTGGGCTACTAGGTGCAGAACATGATAACAACACCCTGATCGTACTTTACCAAAGAGGAGCATTATCAGAGGTTTTTGATGATAACCAACCTATTAACCACGAAGTCCAAACCTCCCGCATACGACATAACAGTGTCTTCTAGGTACAACAAAGCCGCGATGTTCGCGGCTTTGTTTTAAATACACTAGTTGAAGTATTGCCTAACAGTGACAATCGTGCTGCTTAGCTTTCGCTATCATTGTTTTCTGCTCTTCGATGGTTTCTTTAACCACCTTATCAAAAAACTTACGTTTCTCACCTGAAGAAGCGTTACGCACAAACTCAGAGAAAGGGGTTGATTTTACCTTTTCACGCTTTGTAGTGAACATCCTACCCTCCATTACTTATTTAAGCCAACGATGGCTTCTAAGGACTCGCGATTGTACTTTTTACGCAGAAGTGCGTCAATATCACTTACATTAAAATGAGGCCTTTCGTTCCTTCCGTCAATGTTTTTCTCAATGAAAATGATATCAACTTGATCTTGGAAAAGCTTTTTCAACTCACTGACTACTCTTTGTGACTCCATAAACTGATTCACAAATACTTCTTCAGGAACCCTTCTTCCCTCGACGATCTCTCTTGCTTTAACTAAACACCAAGCCTGCTCTGGCTCTTGATAAACAAAGATTATAAGAACATAGCGATTACGTTTTAAAGAACGCTGGATGTTATCTTTGGCTTTTTCAAGACTAGAGAGCGTTGAGTCTAATATAAAACTCACATCCCTTTTTAATGCTCTATCATGAATCGCTTCTACTAAAAGAGTAGCAGGCCTTTGAAATAAGGGCGAATTTATTCCGTCGTAATCCTCAAACACCTTGCGTAACTCATCATTTTCTATATGAACAAGATCTACGCCAGACTCCTTCTTGAAGGTCTTAATCATGTTGCGAGCCGTTTCGGTCTTACCTGCACCAGGAGAACCCGCCATGAAAACCGACACAGCAGACTCCTCCTGAGGTAAGTGATCGACCATTTCTTTTGCTAGCTTCTTTTTGAGCTTCTTGGCTTCTTTAATCGCTTTTTCTGTGATCTGCTCTTCTTGAAATGACATTACTGAGCGTTCCTAACGTTTAATACAGGCGTCAAACACTCCTGTAATGACAGACCACCGTGATTATAGTGATCACCCGACACATAGCCTGAGATGCCAGGAGCCATCGCGATAGAAACACTCGGATTCCAGAACCAAGGTACGACTAAACCATCGTATCGAGCATTACTCTTCAATATCGCACAGCGACGTTGGCGGTTTGTTCCTAATGACTTGTGAATTTCACCTTTTGGCAAGCCATCTGGCACCCATAGCCAGCCGTGGTCAGTTACGATTTTGATTCGCTTCCACCCTGCGTCCAATAGACCTCGGATTCGTGCCACCACATCATCCAGCACCTGCTCGATGTACTGTGGCATCTTTAACTGTTGCTTGTGACCTAAGTTATCTAGGTCTCCTGTTTGCACCCAGGCATAACCATTCGGTTCTCCTGTTTCAAGGCCATCTAAGTATTGCCAGCCTCGCTCAGCAAGTAACTTCTTAAGGTAGTGACTACTAAAAGACGCTTGTGTACTCGCTAGCGCTGGAATGAAGTCATCGTTATCCTCTAAACCCGTGAGCAAATCAGCCAGCGGTGTTACTGCGGCTTTGGCTGTTGCTGTCAATGACGGGAGCGCAGACCATTGAGAAGTGAGATCGGTATTTACATCAATAGCTGAAAGTTTGTTCTCCAGTAGCTTAGCAGTATCGAAACGTAGGCCATCAACAAAGAAAATCACTTGGCTACCAACAGAGTAGTTTGCTGATGTTTCTTTTAACTGTTTATCTCCAGGGTAACCATTCAATCGGACTTGATCTTGGAAGTTAAGCGCCACCCTTTCCAACCACGGTGTATAAATGACAGCCAGCACATCTGCAACCAACTTCTGATGGTGAATATCTTTTGCTTTTGCCATCGCATCTAGCACAGCCGCATCAGCCTGCCAGAAGCGACTGGTATACAACTCCGCCATGCCCGTAGGAGAACCCGAAGTGAATGGAATATCTGTATGCTCAAGAACAATCATAACTTGTTCTAAAATGTCTAACCAAGGTGAAAAGCCTAGTTGAGACCAGATCCAATCTTGGCGAGATTGTTGGTTATGCCACAATGTGGTAAACGTCTGCTTCAGGTTATCACGATTACTGCCTGCTATTTGCTTAAATGCGCCTTCAATAACGGACTCATCACGCAAATTTTCGGATAGATAATTTTGTGCTTCAAAAGCAAGTCCCGATGGTACTACTGTTTTTAAACGGTCCACCAGTGCAGGGAGGTTACTTGCTGTCTCTTCAAATCGTTCCCATACGCCTTGCCACTCACCTTGAGCATCACAGAGCAAATCTAGAGCAAGTGCCGTATTCGCTTCGCTCGGTTCAAAACCGTACCTTGATATACAGGACTGGCTGAAAATATCCCACTTACTGCCTTGCCATTGCTCAGCTTTTTCGGTTGGGTTGTTTAACCATCCCAAAATGTCTTTGATAGGATCATCTAGAACAATAGAGTAGAAATCTTCCGCTTCTAACTTTTTACCCATCAACTTCGTTGCTGGGGTTTCTAGTAGATCGGGCAAAACCTTCAGTATTGCTTCTTGGGTTTTAGTATCTTTTGCAAGGTCGAGTTCTAGACCTACTTTAGGGTTAGTTAGAAACGAGCCAACAGACCAGTCACGTCCAGCCGTGTTATACGCCCACCAGCAACCACGGTATTGCAGCTCAGCCAACGGCTGTAAATACTCAGGGCATTGCTCAATAGCTCGCAAATCTTTTCGCCCAACGCCAGGAAGATAAATGATTGGCGTTTTATCTTCTGGTAGTTTGCAATCTTCTAGTTTTGCAGCAATCGCACACTTAACCCAAATCGCTGGGCCTGTACGCTCTTCTGGTTTGTATTCACCGAGTTCAATTAGTTCAGGCAACTGCTGCTTGATGTATGGCATTGCGGATTGCCATTGGCAATCAATGTCTGTCCACAAAATGGCAGCAGGTGCTACTTGAACTGATTTATTAAAAGTTGCTGAGTTTCGCAACTGCTCGATTAAATAATTAACAACTAACATCAAGGTTCCAACGTTGTTTGCAAAGGTCTACTAATTCTTGTTGGCGGCGTTCTAGTACTTCAGGCGTCCATATTGGTTCATTTAGAACCTGCGTTGTCAACACATAGGACGAGATTCCGCTTTTACCGCCGAAATATGCGGTTTTCTTGCGCTCAAAATCAAAATTTGAAGCTTGAGAGTTCCTCCTTTGTGTCAAAGGAACAAGGTTAGCCAAGCGATGTGTCCACTTATCTCTCTCTTCGACATCAGGCCAGTTGTTATCCCAATCACTCTCGACTTCTACTGTTTGGGGTAGTACATGCTCTATAGTGAGTACAGAATGCTCGTACTTAGCTGCCCCATCGGTAAGGAAAGAATCGGTTCTAAGAATAAGGTAATTACGTCTTCGAGCCGTTAGGTGATAAACGTTTCCGTTAATAACGTCAACGAATTCTTGTGCTTCAGCTTGTGTTAGATTTATAGATTCTACATCTGACGAGTCAGACCTCTCGATACAATCAAGCACATCGGCATAACGCTCAATACGTTGGTTAATGTTAGCCGCGCATATATGTAGCTTTGCCGCTAAACGCTCCAGACGAATGATGAAATCCAACACTGCATTACTATCTGTTCCAAATTTAGCAAGGTAGCTTATAGCTACAGGTAACCAATCTGAGTTATCAATCTTGTTCAACCAATAAAGTACCTGGTTAATTTCTCCAGCATTATCTGTAGATAGATAAGCGCAATCACGCGCTATTAGGTACGCATCAGCGTAAGGCATTATGATGTCGTTGATTAGCGTTTCAGGCTCTGGTGTTTTTATTAAAACGTGTTCTTTAAACTCTTCAAGTAACGCACGTTTTGCCTTGGTTTTCGCGTAAATCATTCGAATATAGGTGAGAAGATCATTTAGATCATCTCGACCAGTTTCTACTTCGATCGCTTCCCACGTATCATTAAATTCATCTCGTTTTTGTTCCGCAATCTTGCCTATAGCATCCGCTTTAATGAGATCTGATGGTAGAAGATCTAAACCACGGTTATTCAAGACAGAAAAAACACGAAATGCGGACTGTTGGCTTGGCGATGTCACTGCAACCAAAAAGCAACGCGTCATTAAAAACACGCCAAAATTGATTAGGGACTGTTCGTTAACAAGCGACTTACGTAACTTAGCCTGAAGTAGCAAAGCATTTTTGCGAATGTTTACCTGAGATTCATTCGCCAACGTAGCTTCATCAATATTAGCAAGCTCATCAAACTTCAGTGTTTGGACTGTATTGGCAAAAAACTCTCGATCACGCTGTCGAAGTGCCAAACGAGGTTTTGCTGGAATACCCTGAAATTTCTTTCCTGGCTCCTGAATGTAGGTAAAACATTCGTTCCGTGCTTCGTCATCTTCCATCAACGAAGTCAATGCGGCGATCAATATGGTTAATGTTGTAAGCCGCTGTTGACCATCAATAACTTGCGAATGAGGTTTATTTTCCTCTTTCACCAAAACAATACTACCGAGGAAATAACTTTCCTCGGCTTCATGTTGATAAAAATCGTACAGGTCGTCGAATAGCTCTCCTGCTTGTTCTGTCGTCCAAGCATAAGGGCGCTGATACGGAGGGATTTCATAATCGAAATCTGAACTAAAGATTTTAGAAAGGGCATACTCTGCCCCAGTAATGTTTTTAGACACCTGAAGACTCCTTAGCTTCCCTAGCCGCTTTCTTTTCAGCGAGCGTCAGGTGATGGTCGTTAATACGACTACCCTCTTTCTCTCCGTAGACTGGGCCAAGATCAAACCATGGAGCGGAAGCGACATCTGTGCCTCGGTCTTTTTTCCAGTGGATGTTTGGCTTGCCACGGAGTACACCTGCGCCTTTTTTACCCACGTCTTTCGCTAGCATAAATGGACGGATGTTCAAACGAACCCCATCATTCAAGTCTGGGTTCCAACCAATAGGTTGTTCTTCTAACGGTTTCCAGCGCACGAATATATCCAAGCCCTTTTCACCTGCCAGGATAGCTTCCAGTTGTTTTTTGAGGTTTTCAGCCGCTGTTAAACGAATGTCTGCGCCATCTTTGCCGTCAGCTAGGTCGCGTTTCTGGGTACTGATCCAGTCATCTAGGTAAGTATAAATCAGGCGTTCAAGCCCTTTGTAATCAAGCTTATGGTAGTTAACAAGAGCTGAGAAGCCATCCTTCAAACCATCCCAAACTTGCCAAATAAATGGACGGTGTTGGAACAGTTTAGAATGCTGGTCAAAGAATTTGTCACGTAACCAGCTTTCTAGATCTTTTGCTTTTACTGCTTTAAGTAGATTTTGTTCGACTGAACTTGTCCACTCATCACCGTAGGCTTTGTGTAAGATTGTTTCTAAACGCTTAGCTGCCGTTTTCTCACCTCGTACAGCTGGAATACAAACAATACCGTCATCATCAATCAAACCAGCAAAGTCAGCGTTCTTCTTCATCACTTCACGCATTTCTGGCGCGAGTTCCATTTCAGGATCAAGTTCCGCAGGCCATTGGTAGCCAAGTAAGCGAGCGATAGCGACTTGAAGTACAGTGTAATCTTGGCGCAAACTTCCAATAGTGGTAGTTTTCGTATCTTCATCCCAAACGACTGAAGCACATGGATGACCGTGGAAAATCCATTGTGTGGGGTCATCTGTATAAGCCAAAGGAAAGCCATTTGGGTACATCACATCAGCCTTAGATGACCACTCACTCAGATTAAATGGAACTTTCACGTAGGTATTACAACTAACCTTAAGGTTTTTATCTATACTTCTGATATCTTTGATGAAGTCGTCAGAGTTCAAGTAGCAATACATCGCTAGAAAGTGCTGCTCGTTCTCTGGAACAATTGTGGCGACATTAGTATCAAAAGAGCCACCGCTATAGGCATTGATAAATAACCTACCCATACCACTAATAGAAATGCCTTTCTTGCTCCAAGCAGCTATACCTGCTTTCCACTTGCCACTAGAGTAACCAGCTTTAGCTTTTTCAGCCATGAAGTTTGCCAACATACCCTGACCGTCTTCCCAGCGGAATATATTAGTAAGGCCTGAGTATGTTTTATCTGCCAAACCTGTTGTCTGTTGATGAATCCACCCCTCGTTGGTTACTTTTCGCTCCCAAAAACGAAATACATAACACGGATCGTCGAAAGATCCCTGTCCATGTAAGCCACCCGCCAGCTCTCCCAACTTCTCTCCAACTTGAATAATATCCAAACTAACTCGGCTATCGGGGTTTGCTAATTGCGCATCTTGTTGTACTTGTTTTAATACACCACACGATAATTGCTTAGCTTTGTCCGAAGTTGTTTTATTGCCACTAACATCGCATCCTTCTATGTAATAGTTAGGTTTAGCTATACTATTTTTAAGCATCAAGAGTACGACATTAACTACTTCGCCACTAATCCCCTCAAAAGCTCCACTCCCAAGCTGATTTAACATGGAAATGGTCTTGTTATTTATAATATTAACTCTGAATTTTTCATAACTTTTTAAAAACATCCAGTTTTGAGGAAGTACTGAACTAGACATACCAAGACTTCCACAAAACCCATAAAATCGCTCAATAAACGTAGTCGCTAGATCCCCTTTAGATTTCGGATAATTATTTTCACAAAATTTTTGCAACAAAGGATCTTGATTACCTCTTTTCAAATATGGCACGTTAGTAACTACCCAGTGATAATTGCTAGCAAGCAACTGCGCATTTTTGATTAGACCTTGTGTGAGATATTTAACTTCATTGCTCACATTTGCTGCTTTTTCTAGTGCAAGATGCATCTGCTCCCATGGTGGAGTTTGGCCATTTTGTAATTCTATTTTCGGTTCAATCAAGCTTCCTAGAGTTGGGGCATCTTTAAAGGTATGCTGCATCCAAGCAATGGCATCTGTTAATGCTTCATCACCTTTTGCTAAGTCATTCCACTCTTTTTGCGCTTCAGCAATCGACATCCCTGAACAGGCCAATTGAAATTCAGGTAACGCACGGTAGCCGCCTGCATTTGGATAGCGCCATGCTTCTAAAGCCAGCGCAAATGCCGCTAGCTCTACACAGCGTTGATCTAGTTCTAAGCCATGGATATTGTCTCGCAGTACCGCATCAACCGCTTGCTTCTCTGACAATCCTTCAAGCTGCATACGCATAGGTACAAGCATTAAGAACACAGCCACTAAGAAGTGACCAGATCCACAGCAAGGGTCAAGTGTTTTAAGCTCTGATAAGTTCTCAGGCCATTTTTCAAACCCACCCGCTGCTGGTTTCCATGATTCTGCGCCCTCTTCTTTAGAGAAGCGAAGGTACTCTAGGGAGACCCCAGGAATAGCCGCTAGCTCACGAAGCTCTTGTTCGTTGTTTGCACGAATTAAATCATCTTGAGAAAGGCGTTTATTGGCCCACCAAGCACCAAGCGCATTGTCAAGTAAGAAACTCACCATATAAGGCTCTGTGAATAACTGCGTTACAGGGCTTAGTTCCTGTGCACCAATTTTCACTCCTGACTTGTTAACCTGATCTTTCTTTTTAGTTTGCCAGAACTGGTAACACCAACCTAAGCTGTCTTGAGCTTGGTAGGTTTGAGGGTCTAGCTGAGCAATCAGACTTTCTAACTCTTCAACGCGGTTCATCGACAGCTTGATATCGAAAACAGGTGAGTCCACACGGAAAATTTGTGGCAGCATTTTTTGTGCTAAGCGACCTGCAAGCTCCCAACCGTCTTTACAATCTGGCTCTTCTTCTGCCAGCTCAAAACATTCGTCCAGAGTGACTGGCGTGTACTCGTCGTACATCAATAGATTGTTTTGCTCTAGGTAACGAGCAAACAGCATACGATGCCAATGCTCATAGGCCATTTCGTTGATTAGTCGTTCAGTTTCCTGTTTACCATCTTTCAGCTTGTCGCCGAGCTGACGAGCGTGGGCACGCAACTTATTACGTAGCGCACGTTCTTCTTCGCTTAAATAGCTTGGAGCTTGAGCTTCTGCCACACCCAAGCGTTGTAGCGCTTCAAATACAGCTTGCTCTACAATATCGCGGGCTTTAACAACCGTATCTTCTAGCTTTTTACGCAGTGTTTTATCTAATGCTTGTCTCATATCGTTCTTCTTAATTCTATTAGTCTGCCCTACCTAGATAAGAGCATTTAGACTATTGAGATAGTGTTCGCTGACCACAAACTTCAAATCGCCTAGGAGAACTCTTCCTAGGCGATGTCCTTTTAGGAGGTGGTTTCAAAAAACAAAGTGATATTACTGTGGTACAACTGGCCCATTTTCTAACTCTGAACGTAGCTCTCGCTCTATTTCAGCTAGCCACTTCTGTAAGTCATCTTCCGTTTCTAGCAATGGTTTATTGAGCTTGCAATACTTCGTTTTAGGTTGAAGTTCACTGATTGCATCTTTCAATACCGCATCGAAGATGCCAGGAAGCAAGGCTACTTTGTCATTCCATCTATCAAAGCTGGTTTCATCTAGCGAGTTGAATACCGAGTCCTCGTCAGCAATATTAATTGCTGGAATAACGTCTAAGCTGCGCTTGTTCAAAAACTCATTACGCTTTGCTTCATCAAGCTTTTGCCAGTTTTCATCTGCTAATAGGTCAGACATACAAGCGCGATGCTCTTCTTCATAGCGTTCACGATGTGCGGTCAACGCCGTGCGAAGTTCATTGGTCGCTTTGTCTAGCAATGGTTTAACTGGGCAAGGTTCAGATAACAAGCTTCGGTTAGTAATGAGCGCCTGTTGTTCTTGTTGCAGCTCTTTGTATATAGCAAGTGGGTAACAGTACTCCATTGCTTGAGTTAACTTCTTCCAAAGCTTCATACGACGTTCAGCTTTATGCGCTTGTTCTTTCCATTGCTGAAAGTCGCTAATCAATTGATCTTTATTATCAAATGCCTTCTGTAATTGATCATTACCTGAGTACATCTCAAGCTCTGATAACAAAGCTGTACTTGGTGCCATAGGTAGTGGCGCGTCACCACCCGCACTACGAGCCACGTTTTTAGCATTAATAATCGCAAAAGGTAGCTTAGTTGCCTCTTCACCCGTATTGCATGCTTCTTCAAGCAAGGTAGAAACCACACCACGAACTTTAATAAGTTGTACTTTAGATAGCGTTACGTTTTCTGGTCGGAACTTAGTTTGCGTTACTGAACTACGATCTAGGCTTTTAGCATCAATCGCACGCTCTTGCACATCTGACCCTCGTAGCACTCCCGCTGCTAACATTGCATATAACGCACCATCTACAACATCTTTACCCCAACCGTATGGCGCATCATAAAAATGATCTCGGATCTCCTTACCCGTTTTCATTGTTCCAATAAAGCGATAGATCTCTGCACACACGGGTTGTTGATTCGCTTCTCCGTTGAAGCCTACCGCTTCAAGCGCATTTGGGTCTGCAAGCTTGCTTGCTTGATCAAAGACTTTAGCCCAGCCACGGCTGTCTGCCATTTTGAATTTGTTGTACAAACGCTGACACGCTAAAGCACCTGCATTTTGGATTTGCTCTGCAAGAGTTTCGCCTTCAACTTCTTGACCACCAGCCAAACGGACTTGTATCTGTGAGAAGATATCGCTCAAATAGCCTTTCTTGGCACGTTCGGCTTCACTTAAGCGCGTTTCCATTGCCTGTAAGGCGTCTTTACCCGCTTCTGTTGTTGCTCGGCCACGAACCTCTAGCGTGTTCTCTGCTGCTTTAAGCGCAACAATGGCATTCTTAAGCTCACTACGGTGGAGAGTTGGCACATAAACGAAGATGGTGGCACCATCTGGATCAGCGCCACGAGAAAGGTCGTTAAATTGCTTCTCGGTTTGCTCTGGTGCCCAGGCATAAATCCGTTTTGTAGCTTCACTTGGCAACTCTGAGTCAAAGGACACGTTGATCACTCGTGGCTCTGCTACTTCACCCTGAGTAATTCGAGCTTGAGCCACTTGCTTAGTAATATAACGCTGGATTTCTTTTGTACGGTACGCCTCTAACGTCTGAGGGTTACCCATAAGATCGTTTTCTTGGCGGCGAAACTCGTCATACCAAGCTTGGCTTTCTACCGTTTGTAAACTGAACTCTCGCCCCTTGTCAGTTTCACGAGCCATGATGAGGTGTTCATCTTCAAGCTGTTGCAGCATCTTTGGCACAAGTGGGCGAAGCTTGTATTTATCGTTTTGTAGATCCTCTAATAGCAAATCAGATAACGTATCTACTGTTGCATAAATGCCGTACTCCATCTCTGCTGGTAGCTTACTAATCAGTAAGATTAGAGAGAGTAAACGACCTTGCAGTTGCGCATCAGCATCACCACCACGCTTACGGCTGATGGTTTCGTAGATATCTTTAGAGATCACACCTGTTTGCAGTAGATTCGTTGAAATCTGATCATAAAGAAAGTCAGCGGGAACAACGTAGCCCAGCTCTTTGTCTGCCGTTGTCTTTAATGCTTCATGCACAACACGGAGTTGGTTACGCAGTTGAGAACCTGTACCCGTTTTATCTAGCGCTGGTAAGATACGCTCCCAAAAACGGCGGCGAACTGGAAGTAGCGGATAGTCTGGCACCATCCACTTCTCATCATCTTTATTGTGCTCAATGGTGCTACCACGTAGATGACGAGAAATCTCACCTAAGTTGTCATCGACGACCGTTTTAACTGCATTTTCTGCTGAAGCTTTCTTTTGAAGGATGACTTTACGAATTACTGCGTCTACATCTGTATCTTCCAACTGCACAGGAACTTGGAAACGACCCATTAAACGTTGGAGGTTTGCCATACCAGACAAGGCACTTTGACCTGTTGCAACAAACAATAGCTTTGACTTAAGTGCACTAGCGCCACTACAGGTCTCGACTACTTCTTGTACATCAAACGCTTTTTGAACGTTGTCACCGATGTACTGTTGCACCTCATCCAGAACAACTAGAGTTAGTGGTAATTCGCCGTCATTGGAAATGGCATCAACAATCGCAGAGACCATTTCATCGTTTGTTACATCATCAACGATCTTGTATTGGGCACGTAGCATCTCGCGCACTTCTTTCAGATCTGCGCCAATGCCAGGAATTGCTTGTAGAACCGCATCATGCATGATTGGGGATACGTGCAAGTTTTTAAGCTCTTTCGTCCAAGGGTCTACACCCTCTTTCACTTTTGCCTTGGCTTCGACAAACGACTTAACTTGTTCAAAAACACCTTCCGCTTTTAGCCACATGACAAAACGTGCTAGGTGATATTGCTCGGGTAAACCTGCTGATTTAAAAATGATGCCAAGAAACGCCATACGAACTTTATCGCCAGCACCTGCCCCCAAAGTGCCTGAAGCTGCATGAAGGCCACCGTTACCAGCTGCAATTGATGATAACTCATCGAAATGCTTCGCAATGTGCTCAGGTAAATCTGCGATTGAACGAGCATCAGAGCCGTTGTTTAGCGTTTGGTTTGTCCAGAGTGTGCGCAGCATTTTAGCAAGGTGAGATTTACCTGAACCAAAGAAGCCACTGATCCATACGCCTGGTTGCTCATTGTTCGTCTTAAACGCTGACAAATAGTTGCTCAGAATGCTGTCCATGCCTTTGGCATATGCTCCATCACAAACGAATGTACGCAACTCATATTCAAGCGTATCTAGAGCACCTTTAGACAGGTCATCCTTTACTTGAGCGACGCCGTTGTTAGCTAAGCGACTACTAACAGGATCGTTTACGAAAATTTCACGGTTTAACATTGAATAAAGCCCTTATGACGTTGCCGAAATCGCGGTTGCGTGATATCCCCAACCGTCTTTCGCATCTAATAATTGATAGTTGTTGTTTTGTACTTCACCAGGGAAGAAGACTACTAAGCGCCCTGTCACCTTTTCAGCTAAAGACTCTACGACACCCGACACAGATGCGAAGCCAAATAGAGTGCCGCAGCCAAGAAGAGCTATGACGCCATCTTCTGTTTGATTTGACTCGACTTTATTGGTCAGTTCTTCAACTAGCTCATCGGCGAAGTCATCGTAGAGTCCTTTGAGATACTCAGGATCTTCAAAATACGTTTCTTTGTAGTCTTGAGCCGACATCCAGTTTTCAAAACTATGAGTCAAATCTAGCAGTTGCCATGGGTGGTTATGCTTAACACATGCTTGTTCAAACTCTTCGACACGCGCACGAAGTTTTAGCTCATCTTCTTTGTGGTAGACCAGAAATATGGTTCGCTCATCAGCAGAAACCGCCACTGGCCATGGAATACTAATGTGTTTTTCAAAGCTTGTTAGTAGCTTGGATAATCGATCTGACATCACTCGTCCTCAGATTCGTTAAATTCGGGCATGACTAGACCAGGGAAAGTTACTTCAACCACTTCACTTGCTTGTTTGAAGTTAATCATTCCTCTTAGCGATGCTCTATGTGCTAGTTCAAACAATCGTTCTTTATCTTGAGCCAACATACGACACCAGAAACTATCAAATAGACGTTGCCCGCTAAGCCCGTGACAATGGGCTAGAAATAGAGCGTATGCGACATTCACATAACTAATTTCTGGGATTTTTCGGTACTTCTTTGCTCTCCCAGATAGGTATCCTGCTTGCGTCCAGGTACCATTAATGTTTTGTGCGAAAGATTTTAGTGATGCCTTGCTGAAACGTTCAGGGTCATCTTTTGATAGAAACGTCTCCATCATCTCTCTAGCTAAGTGTTGACCTGGTTCTAGGCTCAAAATCACTTCCGAAGAACTACGCAACAGTGGGTCTCTGGCGACAGCAAGTTGTAACGCTAGAATCGGTTGAGAGCCTTCATGCAGCTCCCACCAATCTCGAAATACTTTAAAGAGGAAAATATCAGGTGATAAACCATACATTGAAGCCAGAGGTTGGAAACTGTACTTACGTGCATTTTCGCTTGGTTTTTGAAGGACATTGAATACTTCAATATCTTCCCTGTAGTCTTCTAGTGTCGCGTTTTCAGGTCGCCCAAATAATAAGATCTTCAGCTCTTCTATCATCATGCTGCGAGATGTATGAGCACCACTATTACCGAACTTAAAACCCAGTGCTTTGAGGTAAGCTTGGCTATTCATTGTTATTGCCTTTGTAACCAGGGGCTAAACTCGCAGTCTCAACACCATATATAACTGCATTTTCTTCCAGCGCTAAATGGTATTGCTGTGGGTTTAATTGATATGTACTTGAGCAATCCACATTCCATTGGTTTAGCAAATAGCCCGCCAGCGCAGCACGGCATTCGACTTGAAGTTTGCCATTAACCATTCTGTAATCAAGCTCTATCGCTTCAGGGTGTTTTGCTGCTGGATGAGGAATAAAGGTTAAATCAACAATGCGGTTCCACTGCTTGTCTGCTGAAATCGATTCTTTCACACTATCGATTTCATTCTGAGCAAGGCTCGCGGATTTGATGCGAGTAAGAACGAAATCACGAAAAGAACTTGTCGAACGGTCATAAGCACGAACATGCCAACGACTGCCGTTATTCGCGAGGCTATGAGGCACAATTACTCTTGCTGAGTTACCAGAGCTAAGGGAAACGTACTTAATCTTAAGGGCAGATTTTTGGTGTATGGCACGCATAACCGCCGACAGGATGTCAGTCGAAGGTTGATTCAACTGTTGTGGCTGGATACAAACTTGGCTGTTTTCCAGTTGACTCGCCAATCCATCACCAAATCCTCTAGCAAGGCTCACTAAAACGGTATCTGGATCGTGCTCAAACAGAGGCACAAACTGCTCTGTACGATGATAAGACTTCGATTGATGAATTAGCTCTAGGTTACATGGAGCAAACTCTTTATAAGTAGCGAAGTCACGAGTTGCTGCGGCTAAACCTGTTTGAAATTTTGCAATGAGATCGGCTCTAGCAATCTCACCAAAGTAGCTCAAACTAAAATCGATAAACGCCAAGCGTTCTCTTTGAGCGTGAGGTAATTGTTCGAGTTTTTTCATCAGAAACTTCTGTTGAGAATATCTGACAGTTAATATACTCCTAATACGAGCATGGTACAATCAAAATGATTAGACCATATGATATAGAAATGAAGTGTAAGGTTCAGAATTAATGGATGTTTATGATACGTTAAACCAAAGATTTGGGTGTGTGGAACAAGGGGGAATCGCAGAAGTGCAAATGCGGCGTCAAATGTTAACGCCGCAATATACGACACGGTGGGTCGATTTACCGAAGATCAAGAGCTAGCTATCTCACAATCTACAATTCTATGTCAGGATATACCAGTCTATTGAGTTTCTTTTCAGCTTTACAATAAATCTGATCAGCAAATTTTTCCGAATTAAGGATCTTTGCGTCCGCTGCAATCCCTATAGCGCGATACACGTTGTTCAATTTCCACACGGTTTTACCGCGTTCAACTTCAACAAAAGTTGAATATGGTATGCCCTGGTATGAACCCGCAACTTTTGTATAAACTGTAACCAACACTTGAATACCTACCTGATCCTTTTTAAATAGATAAGTATCTAAAGTCTGCTGCACTTCGTTGAGTATTTTATAGACACCTTCGCTAGTTAATTCTCTAGCACGTGAACTTTTTTGCACTGATTTGAGCGCTTCATCTAAACCCTTAATTTTTATTGAACTCATTGTGACGCCTCCATTGCAGCTGAAGACATCAATGCAGGATTTAACTTCTCAAACTGTTTACTCATTCGAGTAATGACAGCATCAGGTACGCCATGAATATTTTGGTATTTCCCATTTATCTCAATGACTTCGAATGATACATTCATCTCATCCGCAAGTGATTTGTAAAATGACATTTCCCAGTTTTTTACAAATGTGTTTGCAACCACAACGTCAAATCCTGCACGAAGTAAACGCTTTGTTTCGAGTTTACACCAGGCATGAGCATTTTTGATTAGAGCGGGGTCGTATTGGTAGGTATCGTTTCTATCGATAAAAAATTGGTCAGCTTCAACTAAGACAGCATCGAGAGTTTTTGCGTATGTAGACTTTCCAGAGCCTGGTAATCCACGCACAAGGGTAAGTGTTTGCTTGGCCATTTTGGCGTTTCCTTTTATTAAAAAATAATTCCCTCCTCTCACCGATAAGGTGATGAATTCTTTGATATTGTTTAATTTATTTAACTCAATCTTTATACAAATTGAGATAGAGAGTGTTCAAGCTTATTAAAACGTATAAAAATCTTTTCGTCAACAATTTATTTCAATAAAAACAAAGGCTTATCATTTACTTTTGACGCTATTTATATCTAATAAAAACAAACCATCGGTTTACCCCTTA
Organism: Vibrio gigantis; assembly: GCF_024347515.1. Lineage (NCBI taxonomy): Bacteria > Pseudomonadati > Pseudomonadota > Gammaproteobacteria > Vibrionales > Vibrionaceae > Vibrio > Vibrio gigantis. Next base: position 1,815,356 of record NZ_AP025493.1, on the reverse strand, counting down.
TTGGGGGTAAACGACAGACTACCCCCAATAAAGGGTAAAGATGGTTTGTTGACCATGAATCAAACATCGATTGATGCACTGCGAAAGCAGTGCTGATTGAAAGCGGCTAACGCCGCATAGAACAAATGATTGGCCTTTGTCGAGCAATATTGATTGATTTAGTTCTATTGGATTACGCAACAAAGCTCCCCCTCTTAATCATAAATCAATTACAGAAACTATTGTCCAATAATTCTAGATACGATTAAGCAATATGAGGGAGACGATCAAATCGCAATTAGGTAAAGTTTCAGATATAAATAACATATTTAAGTGTATTTTATCCATGTCAGGTTACAGTAATGGCTAATCATGAGTTAATCAACTCCATAATAACTCACCCATAATGATAATAAACGAGGAACAAATGCTTACTTTCGATACTTTAAAAAAACGTCACCGCAACGAGCGGGAAAACTACTCCCAAGCTCTTTCAACTAGAGTACATCGTTCATTGAGTTGGTTTCAGCAAGCAGAGTCATGTGATGACGACGACTCAAAATTTACTTTCCTCTGGATCGCTTTTAACTCTGCTTACGCACAAGACTTTGAACAAAAAGTTAACTATGGAGAAAGAGGACTTTACCAAGAGTTTTTGACACGACTTGTTGAGTTGGATACTGAAAATTTATTATCAGACATCGTCTGGCATAATTACTCAGGTGCAATAAGATCTGTATTGGATAATGAATTTATTCTAGAAAGTTATTGGAATTACCATGCAGGGCGTATCACCGAACGTGAATGGAAAGAAGCCCGTAGTAAGGCCAAGATTGCTGCTAATGCCGCTCTAGGGCACAACAATACTGCATCTGTTCTTTCGATTGTATTTGCTCGTCTATACACACTGCGTAACCAAATTATTCATGGCGGAGCAACCTACGGTAGCTCAGCGAACCGTAAACAACTACGAGACTGTACTGCTCTGCTAGAAAAGATATTACCAACTATAATTAAAATCATGATGAATTCAAGCAGTGAATTGTGGGGAGATCCTGTGTACCCACTAATCCAAGATTAGATAAAAGAAAACGACAAGCCAAGCTGAGCTGAGAGTGAATGCTCAGCCGAGCCAACTCATCTACAAAGAGGGACGAAATCTCAACCGCAAGCAGATGAGCGAGCTTCTGATGGGCAGTTATCTATACAAGCACCAGAACATCTTAATCACTGCCCAAACTGGTGCAGGCAAAACATACCTTAGTTGCGCACTGGCAGACTGCGGCCAACAACAAACTGTTAGGTACTACCGATTAACTCGCTTGCTAGATGACCTGACCACAGATCGTCTGGATGGTAGCTATCAAAAGCAACTCAAATCGCTCGCTAATCAAGCCTTACTAATCCTTTATGACTGGTGTTCTGAATAAACCGAAACGAGCAGCCGCAATCACCGAAATACGCACTTCCCTGATGTGTACTAATTTAGATCTTATCTGACAGTTACCCACTTATCGACGTTGTCGTCGAGGCACCATTTTTACATCGGGGCTGACAAAGTCTTTTTGAACAGAACCACAGACTTCTAACGTATTGATATTTCGGTTTAATGTTTCAATAAACAAAAACAAGACTTGTTCGAACTTTTCGGTAGGTAGTTTATTGCGAAATAGCTCAGTGCTGGCAACATCACTAAACTGCCTTTTGAATAAAAGAATTCGTCGGCGGAGGTATTGGCTTAAGTATAGGGCCTCAGGGTTCGATCCGAGCTGGTCTACCGTGCTTATCTGCTGATTTAGCTTGAGCAAATCCAACTGAAGCTCCAGTAATGTAACTTGTTCTTCTAGTTTCACGGAATTCTGTTTTTGCCTTTCAAGTAAGTCATAAAGATGGTTTACCTGTAATGTAAGGCATATGGTCAAGTTCATGTCATCGACCTTAAAGCCCCAAAAGTGGGGCGTTGTTAATATTAGCGGATTAGAGGTGCGAATCGATTGAGTCCTTTTTTTGCAAGGTAGAAATCAACGTATTGCCAGAAGGTAAATGTATCAAGAGGCAACTGTTCATCGTCTTCAATACCGAGCACCGATGTATCTCCAGTAGCCTCAAACTCATCGATTTGCTCATCAGAAGCCTTGTGATAGCGGTTCTGAGCCAGTTCATCAATAATGTCTATTTCGCTATAACCATTAAATTTGGCTACTTCATTTGCCGTAACATCCATTCCGCAAGTTAGACCTAGAGGATGAGGTTCTGGGTTCGAGTGAAGTGCCTCCAATAGAGGTTGATCGACAAACGTTCCAGCATCATGCCAGAGGTGTATATCCCTGATAGTAAAAATCAGCCAGTAGCATGCGTTGATTGCGACTTCCCAACCAAGTAAGTTAAGCTCTCGCACGATTTGTTTTCTATCTTGATCAGATAATGGCATTCCTAAAATCTGTTGAACGACGGTCTCCTGCAATTTAAATTTAGGGTCAATCTGTTCTCTTGCTGCTTCTTTATAATCAGGCGAATTGCAATAGGTAACTAGAACAAGCTTGGCTACTTGTTTCATCGTCAGCGAGTCTTGAGGTGTGTGTCTTCGATTAATCGCCATGAGAATTCCTCTTATTGGTTTTGTTGGTTTTGCGGATATTAAAACACCTCACCCAATGTCCTAGGGAGATGTTTAATAACTCATCGGGGGATAATTTGGGGCAGTTATACCAATAGCCCCAAAAATAGTCTCACCATTTTGACGACAATTCAGGTCACTCGGCCTCGAATTCTAAGTAACCAAGTTGTGCAAGGAGATCTTCAGTCACATCAGTTGGTTGGCTAGCGCCTTGCGCCCGAATCCAAATGCGAATGGTGTCTCCCAAGCTTTTGCGATTGTCACTTTTATCTGATGCGAATTCTTGGTGGAGATCAAATGGCGCTAATGCGTGATTCAAACAACCAAGAATATCTGCTTTTGAGTTGAGTCTGCCTTCTTGGTGATAGTGCTCTGTAAATGCTCGCACAATCGAGGTTTCCACCAACGCAGACGGAAACCAATCGACTGCGTATTTATAAGAAATGATCCAATTGGGGCCATTCACCCAACTAATTGACCGATCACTGGAAGAAAACGCCCCCTCCGATGCCATCGATAGTTTATCGGTTAAACCAGCCATGCATGAACTAACGATTAGTCCTTTAATTTTTTTGCCATGCTCACGGATAAGCTCGGTAGTTTTGTTGATGGTAGCATCGGCAATGCGCTTGCCATCTCCATGCCCACCGATATACAGAATCTGTATATCCTCACGAGTATCAACGAGATGTTCTAGCGCTTTCTCAAGCGATTTGTTGTCATAATAATTACAGTTGTAGATATTCAGTTGTGGCTTGTCAGTGCTATCGTTAACCAGCTTTTTCACTCCTTCAAAGAACGGAATGCAACTGGCTTGGTCATGATTAGTTTTAAAGGAAAACCAAGGGGCCTCGGCAACTAAAAGTGCGACGTTTTTACTCATTTTTTTCTCGTTGTATTAGATAAGTCAAAATATGACTGACTGGTTATATTTTTGGCTCAGTAGAGAAGTTACCTGATGATCTCCATTCGGTAGCTCTGCAAACCGCCTGTAGCTAAAAGTTTGCATAGGCCAACTGAAAGAGATTCTGCTATTCACCAAGAGCTAATTCTCAGCTCGAAAATGAGGGCATCAATCCCCTCATCAATCTACATAGCAGCCCTCTCAGGTAGATGAAGATTAGCTGTACTCAATTGGCGCTTATCCTCTTCAACCATCTCAAGAATATCGCTGTACTCTTTAAGAGCTTGCTCTTTGTTCTCTAAGTCTGCTCGAAGCTGTTCAATGCTGCTTTCTAAATCTTCGATAAGAGTAGGAAGAAAATCTTGCTCTTCTCTGGAGATTTTACCAAGCATATCTGAGCCACATTTACTCACTTCTTGAGTGATTTCCGTTAGCAAAATGCCTACTATTCTAGCCTGCTCAGCTCTTAGTTGTTGGATCTCATCACCCTCGACTTCATTCGCAGAGAATTGCTGTCTAATCGAGTTGATATGATAGTCTAGATCCAAGCTAATTGTTGGAATCGTAATTCGGTCAACAGAGTTGCTTAGCGGTAGCAATATCATTTCAGGGTCGAAATCTGGGTCTGAAAAGTCAAATAAGCCTCTAACTGCCTGTTTGATATCTTCACGGAACTGGTTAATGTTGATAGTTTGAGAGCTTGACTGATATAGCCTATCGCTAGTCTCAACTACAAAGTCTTCTAGCTTTTGGACTGCATCTTGAACATTTGCATAGGTGTAGTTAACTGTGCGGTAGTTTATAGATGACACAGTCCTAGTTCTACCCCAACTAAATGGATTATACCAACTAGAGTCACTTACCTCAGAGTAAGTCGTATACGATTCTTCACGACTACCTGTTTGAGAGTTAATGCGTTTAACTGAAAGAGAATTCTGTTTGATGCTTTGCTCTGCCTTATGAAGCTCCTTTTCGATCTGCACTCGATATTTATCGAAAACCATGCTCACTTTTGATTTACCTGCATTAATACGCTCTGCCAACTCTTTCTGTTTCTTTTCTGCTTCAGCTAAATCGCCTTGCTGGAGATTATTTCGCTTAAGAGTAATATCATCAGAAATAGCCGTTAGTTTTTGCAATAAATCACGCTCCGCCCCTTTTAGAAGATTATCAAGACGCTCAGCCATGATTTTATCTTTATTTTCTCGGACTGACTCCAGCTTAAAGTGCACTTTTTTGAAGTTAGCTACTGCCTCCAAAATTTGTGGCGTAAAAGTAAAGCCATCAAACATTTGATTCAGGCGGTTAAGTGTGTGTTGCTCTTCTTCACTTAGATCGTCCCCTTTCTTCGCTAAATCGTAACAACGAGAAGATACAAAAATAGGCGGTAGTGCATTTTGCAGGGTTTGCATTAGATGTGGCTGACCACCATTATTCAACTCATCCTGACGACAAACAGCGTTAACTTCCGATTGAGCTTGAGCATTTAAGCTAGCGGTTAAAGAAGGCAGAGCTTGCTGAATAGAGTCGTAGTTACTGTACTCATCTAACAACGCACTATCGAACAGAGAACCAATTAAAATGATCTCTTCGATACCCTTGTTCGGGATGTTTTGTGCTAACAGTGCCATATCTTGGCTATCCAAGAACTGACCGCAATAGCTCAGTAGGAAGATAACGTCACACTGCCCTAAAAACTCTTGCGTTCGCCTGCCCCTTGATATGATAGGGTCATTCATCCCTGGAGTATCAACAACTTCGATATCTTTAAGCTCAGGAAGATTTAGAGCTAGTGATGAACTCTTTACAATTGGAGTAAACTTTCCATCAGCACCAACAAATGGGGTTAAGTCAGAGATTAACGTTTCGTTTGAACCTGTGCTTTTAATCACTTCTTCTTTATCAAGGTATTTCTCTACGTCTAAATTTGAGCGTTGTACCATTTGATAAAGTTCAAAACATGCTTTTGATTCCTCAGGGTGATTAGGCTTTTGAGGGGGTCTAATCCCTCGCTGTCGTTTCAAGCCTGGTGCCTTTGATGCTTGAAATTCATTAAGTTGCTCTTGGTAGATTTTTTCGTCTTGTTCAACCTTATGAGCTTGTTCTATTACTTTCGCCCATTCTTTTTTGCTATAGAACTCTACCGTTGCTGATGGCTGCTCAGAATAACTAATCTTGGTAAGTGCTGCTGTCATTGGTGTCGCAGCTTTAGGGAGAACCGATTTACCATCGAAAAGTAAACTGTTTAGAAACGATGATTTACCACGTTTGATTTGACCAACAATACCGATACGCAAGACTCGGTTTTCTTGTTTGGCGTTGTCAATATCGGTTTCAAATGTATCCCTAAGAAGACTAATATCGCCTAAGATCTTCTCATCAACCACTCTAGTATGAGGCCCATACTTAGAGTAGATTACGTTGATTTTATTTTTAATCATACAAATTACTCATAAAATTTAGTTAACCACCCAGCGTTAGATGTATCAGTCAAAGAAGAGTGTAGAGGCAACCCTTTTACGTTTTCTAATTGCTTAAAATTTTTCTTTGTATTTGAAAAAATAATGTTCTTCCCAATTATACAATTATCCCCACGTCCCTTCTTATAAGACCACAACGTACCATTAACATCTATTAAGCAGCCTTCTTCAAACTTTAAACCTAAGTCCAAAACTCGATTGTTTTTTCCTAGCTTTGAGATGATAATTTTTTGAGTACCGCCATCAAGCTTATAACGGTCACTATCTGTCAAGCCAATACATTTTATGAAATAGTTAACGATTGGGTTTTGTTTTATTAAAAGTAAAGAGTCAATATGAAGGGTCTCACTTAACTTATCAAAGTTAATATTGATCGTACTTAGTTTAAATTCATCTGAATCGGGTAGTATGAAATTTCCATTTATTACGCTTGCTTCTTTTTTATCTATCTTCGCTTGTAAAAAAGGAAGAATAACCTCATTGCTTATCCCATTTTCTAGTTTATTATTTATACAAGATAGAATTTTTTTCTTAGATGCTTTTTTACTCTGTTTTGAAACTTGCTCTAAAGACACATCATAGTAATTAAATATGTGATTAAAATAATCAGGATTTAAAAGGTGAATGGAGAAGTACAATGCAGCATCTTGCCAGTTTCTATTTTTGATATAGCAAAAGAGGTCAAAGATATCGTGATAGATACCTTTAGCGACTTCAAATTGAAAAGCAAGCTCGTCAATTACTTCTTTTTCTTGCTCTGATATATCACCGTCACGATAACTCATCATCAAAGCATCAAACAGGAAAAGCTGAGCTATGGGTTTGCGCCTAAAGCACTTCAAAATGCTCTGAATCGTGCTTTTGTCTGGTTGGTTAGCAAACTCGATACAGCTATCAATGACTGATTCGTCTAGATAAAGCGATCTAATGAGTATGAGTAAGTAATCTGTTTCTTCAGGGTGAATTTCACCATCTGAATTCATTACCAATGCTAGTCCTTGAAGGTAGAGCAGCTTCTCTTCGAGAGCCAATTCCTTTGCAGCGTGGTTTTCAAATGCATTGCTTTCTTTTGCAGCTTCTCTAATCATTGTTAGTATTTTCAATTTTTTATCACTTTATTTTCTAGAAAGTTGCGATTCTAATCTTACCACTTTTTAAAACACTAAAGTTAGACTCTATACACTCAACAAATTCAGCATAATGAACATAAGAATTGTTAAACTCATTTAAATAAAGTTTCCCCTCGAATTCTAAAACTTCATCTAAATACTCATTCCCACTTCTTGGGAAACATCGTTCATTAGGATAGCTAGGATGTCTTCTAGCTTGTGCAATACTTGCATTTTCGTCTTGCAGAATAAAAGCAATTATATCATTTATATTATTAGAGCGACCAACAAAACCTGTAGATAAGTAGCATGCTATGGAGTAAATCTCTTCATCCTTTTTCGCGTCATCGTCGGATAAATGCAAATTAAAACACTTATTTTCCTTATCATAATTTAGCCCAAGCGATTTTACTGAAGCTAGAATTTCACCATTTTCACTTTCTAACTCTTCATTTGGGTTTACACATATCTTACCTCGATCTAAATCAGACTGCACTTTAGGGACTATCAGTTCTACTAGAGACATTAATGATGACGTTAGATCTACATAGTGAGAGGTAACTTTAGAGTTAGGTGTAGTAATGATACCATCACTGTAATATTTCAACTCTTCCCATTCGTAATTTTCGACATTGAGCTTAGATAAGATTACTTGCTTAAATCTTTTCTCTTGTAGCTTTTCGGAACTAAGCATTAAATTATCAAAGTCAACTTCAAAATAATCTAACAAATGCTTGAAATGTTCTGGATTTAACAAATGGCTCGAAAAATACAAAGCACTTTCTTCCCAGTCTTTATTCTTTATATGACAAAATAAATCATAAATATCCTGATAGGTTCCTTTAAGAACCTCTAACTGCTCCGCAATCTTATCTACAACTGCTTTCTCTCTTTCATCTACGGAATCATCTCTGCGTGTCATCATTAGTGCATCAAACAGAAACAACTGTGCGATTGGCCTACGTCTAAAGGTACGGAAGAATGCTTGTACTGTATCTTTGTCTGGACGTTGTGCAAACTCTACAAAGCTTTCTAGGATTGATTCATCCATTTCAAACGATTTGATCAAAATACGAATGTACTCTTTCTCTTCTGGGTGAATCTCACCATCGGCATTCATCACTAGCGCTAAGCCTTGTAGATAAAGCAAGCGCTCTTCCAGAGTCAGATCCTTTGCTGCATGGTTTTCAAAAGAGTTTGCTTCTTTTGTCGCTTCATTAATTACCTCTAAAATATCTAGCATAATTTATTCCCTCTAAAATTTAGTAAAAAGCTCTCTAAAATTTTCAATTTCTTTCATCGTAGATTCCATTTCAAGCCTACTTTTTTCGAAAGAATCTATTTCAGAAACATCTTCAAGATTACATTTATTGAAAATATCATCACCTCCACCACATATTGTTAGTACGAGTAGTTTAGAGTGACGAGTACCAACACTACAGTTTGATATTGACTTTAGATTGAACATACTTATTGTTATTTCGTGGCTATGATCATTGAAGGGAGATTCTTCATCGAATAGGCAATTCTCTTCACCCTCTAGCCAAATTGTTGTCTTATTTATTCCTGCCCCTGTTATTTTAGCGGAAAATAATTTTTCGATATCAGCCTCTGACAACCAGAATTCACCTTCACCCAGTTTTATATCTGTATAGTACATTTCTTTATCAAGAAGATATTTAAAGTCTTTGTAATTCGAAACTTTAATGCTCTCAGGGGTGTAATCAATTCTGTTATACTCTACTAAGTGTTTCCACTTCCAATAACCTTCACCATCAATACTCTCAAGAACTGCTTTATTTTTTGAATCAATAGCCTCTATTGTTCTCTCTACTAAAAAGATATCATCATCTGAGAAATCTAAGAGATATCGTAACTGTTTGATAACGTCTTTCTCGGTTTGACAATAATTACCATCTTGATAGCAGATCATCACAGCGTCATAAAAGAATGTGCTTACTAGGTTGTTAGTAGTCAGTGTTTTTTTCAATTCTTCAATAAAACCTTCATCTATAGATTGTGAATTTTGTTCAACTTCTTCCAACAACTCATCTGGTAGATTTAATGTTCTGAGTAGTGTACCTATAAATCTTTTTTCTGATTCATCAATCTGTTCATCAGACCCCATGATAAGCCCCAGCCCATACAGGTATGCAACTTTATTCTCTAGGTCTAAGTCCACTATTGGGTGTTCTGATAGTGTAAATGTGTCATCGTTATAATTTTTTAATGATTTTAGAATTGCACTCATAATTGCCTCAATTAAGACTGTTTTATTATGGAGCTTTGCATTTTTACAAAACTCCATAGCATTATGTCTTAGTCATTAACGATACGTTGTTTTAGAGTAGACATCTCAGCTAACGCTTGTACTAGTTGCTTTTTCGTCTCTTCAAATGTATCTGATTGTTCTTTATGTTGCTTTTGTAATTCAACAAGCTGTTCGTTGTGTGCTTGCTTCTTCTGCTCAAGGGTAATATTGAGTTGCTGGCTGAAGTTTCTAACTACACGAGCTAGATGATCAGCTACGGTATCCATAATTTGGCTTGTTGCTTCAGGAATGACTTGACCACGAATTTTCTGCTCAACCTGAAAGTCTCTCTCTGCTTCATTATCTTTTTTCTTACCCAGCAGACCACCTAGAATACCAACGACAATGCCTGCAATTGGGCCTAGCACCACTAAGCTAATAGCACCTGCAATTGTGCCTGAGCTTAATGAAAACTTTTCTTTTTCTTGAGGTGGGATATCGAGGTGAACACTGATTCCACCGACAGAAACACTGTCATGGTTTTCTAACTTACGCTCAAAATGTGCTAGCTCTTTTTGAATAAGTTCATCTAATTCTAACTGCACCACAGGGCGCACAATAGTCGCCATCGAGTCTGACAAGGTGTTACTTTTCGCAGCACTCACTAGGCGATGGATACTATTTGATAATACTGAACTAACTTTAGCGGTAAGCTGCTCTCTGCCGACACTACAAAGGTTATACTCAAGCTCCGTTAGCACCTGTTCAAGGTGCTGCTTCTCTTGATTGAAGCTTTGCTCCAGTCCATCGATCTTATTTTCAATTTCAACGGCAGTGTTAGATGTATATGAATTTTTCGCTTTTAAAGCCACTTCAATGCTCGTAATCAAAGCAGATAGTGCTGGTTGATAGCGATGCTTTAACAAACCATCAAACTGACTTGCAGCATTATCAATCATTACTTCGAAGCCTTTGATTGTATATAGCTGTTTGTCCTGTGTTTCGATACTCGTTACTTCGAAGTGGTCTTGCATTCTTTCATTCAGCGTTTGCTTAACTTGCTCAATGCTTTTTGCCAATTCAACTTCAGACTTACGGGCTGATTTCGAAATTAAGCAGCCAATATCTTTACTGTGGTCGTAGTAAATCTCTTCAAGGCGTTCTACTACCGTATTATCGAACGGAATATCCGCTGGAAATAAAGTAACGAAGTAATCTCCACGCTCAAGGTATGTGGCAATGGCTTTTTGGTGAGCTTTATTACGAGCATCAAATCCAGGCATATCGACTAACACCACATCTCTTCTATTTTTGAGACGTTGATTATTGAGTTCTACCGTGATGTAAGCAACTTGCTCATTGGGCTGAAAATCTTGTAATGCACTTAACGAATAGATAGTTGGTTGAGTATCATCTGCGTAATGAACAGTAAATTGTTCAACCTCACTGTAAGTCAATTCGGTTGCGATTGCCGTTTCTGGCGCAATATTGACCTTTAAGTAATCTTTATCCAAATAGCTATTAAGTAATGAACTCTTACCTGCTGAGAACTTACCGATGATCGGAATAACCACTTTATAGTTGTTAACCCGAGAGGTAATAAACTCTAACTTCTCTTTTATGCTTTCATCGTTCAGGTGCTGGCTATTAATTTCATTTAACTCAGCGATCACTGATAACCATTGTGATTGGACCTGAGAAGCTGCCGAACCACTTGTTAGTAACGGAGTCTCCTCAGATGTTAGGTTGAGTGTAACTGGTCTGCGATCATTCTGACGCATTGCGTGAAGAAGCTCTAAACCTAGCTCTTTAGCAGGGCGTGGTGTAAATAGATTCAAACCAAGATCGGACTCTAGCTCACTAATGATATCTCGTTCACTCGATACCTCTGTTGCCATTTGAATGCCTTTCAATAGAGGAAAGTCATTCTCCTTTTGGCTCGCTATAGGCAAAATGTACTGAGCATCAATACGGTCTACGAACTTACCTTCATTGGACTCCCAGATAAGAGAAGCTGGCACTAACTCTTCTTTATCAATTTCCAAAAATTTCAATGCATTTACATAACGAGCTAACTCATTATTTTCCCATGTTCGACCTGAAGTTAGGTAAAAACTGCTCGTGAGATCAAGCAAAGACTGATAGGCATTTGTAGCGAAGCCATTAGCAATAGCGTCATGGAACCAGTTATTAATAATTTGGTTCCTTTCTAATGCATCAACTCTTTGTGAAACATGCGATATTTGTTGAGAAAGCTCTGCTTCCAAAACTTCAAAACCGTTTTTCATAAGCGCCAACGAGCGATTCAGTCGATGCTCTGTCATCTTAATGCTGCCATGTAACACATTGACATGGTTCATTAGGTAATTAGTTTTGTTCGATAGCGAGGCAACAACTTCTAGTGTTAACTTATTTTTCTGATTAAGTTTTTGAATCAATCGTTGGTTAGCATAGATAGCTCTGTTTAATCCATGATTAACTTCTGCTTGTCGTTCATTATTACTACCTGTCAGATTACCAATAACACGTCCGAATCTGCTCTGCTCTAACTGTGCATTTATCGCCCCTTCAGTTGAAGCAAGTGTCGTAATAGATGAAAAAGCCTCATTGAGTAACTCAGTAGAGTTATCTTTCATCTCTGCTAATAATGTATCGATGCTGCTATCAATAAATGCTTGTTCTTGAGCGTCAATTTCCATCGCAACTTGTTGAGTTACTTCTTGAAGACTCTCGTAACTTTCAAACTGACCGTTTCTTAGTTGCTTGTTTAGGTTGACGTTTTGATCGAATTTTTTTTCATCATCAGCGAGCTTATCGACAATAGCAACAAACTGCTGTTCAGTATCTTGGAAGTCTTTAAACTGCTCTAAGATGCGCTTCACATCTTCATAGCCTTCATCTATCAACTTGCCTGCATTTTCAGGAGTAAAATTAAGAGGCGCAATTAACCCATCAAACTCTCTAGTTGGTACGATGTTCCAGAAGCGGACATTAGGGTATTGTTTAACTGTTTGAGATAACTGCGGATCTCTCTCTAGATATAGATTGATGATATGAGTACAGTTATGCTGTTCAATCAATACTTTGTAAGGCGTATTATCGCTATATTCACCAGGTAAAACCCCGCCATCAAAGTAGGTGGTTCCGCCAATATTAATACCATCAAAAACAATAGGAATGGCTGCTGATGCCAGCAGCCACTGAACTATATTTGTAGGTGTTTTATCTGTTAGATCAGGGTACTCAAGCTTTCGAGTACTAGAGTTCAATGCACAAACATGAAATGGGATCTGACTTTGACTAACATCATCACAAGCACCACTTTTTTCGATTAAGTGTTTTAGACCACTTTGATTAAACAAGCCCTGTGCCTGGCTTAATCCTGTAATAGCCAATACCGCTCTAGCCGCCAATGATGGTGTAAACAGGGTACTCGCATAAGTTGCAGCCTTTCTCGCAAGGTTATCTTTGTTTAAAGACATTATTTGGTCTTTAGAGATACCACGCCATAGTTTCTCTGCCGCTTCCACATCGCCTTGTACGAATAGAGCGCCATTCAAACCACCCACCGAAGTACCAGCCACAGCTTCAACGTTTTTATCTAGACCAAACTCGTGAAGTGCTTTCCAAGCACCAACTTCATAAGCGCCTTTACCACCTCCACCAGAGAAGACAATACCTAATTTACTCATTATTTAACCTATTAATCGAAACTGACTGATACTGATGCTTTTTTGTTACTAATGATCTGCACTTTCACTTCTTGCGAGACATAAAATTGATCAAACTTAAGTGATGGTGCTGTTTTCGTGATCACATTTTTCATGATCATAATTTCTAGATTTGGTGCTTTATCGAGTTTGATAGATAAACCTAAGGCACTTATCTTCGTGACCTGCCCTTCTAGGCTATCAAGATTTGCTAGATGCGATAATGTGCTTTGATCACCTTGTAGAAGTGCATCGAACTTGAATGTTGCGCTCTGTGCTGAGTCAGATTTCTTTCTCATCGCGTTAAGCTGGACAAGACTTGGGATATCGGACAGCTTAATTTTTTTCGATTCACAAACATCCTTCAGCAAGTCTTCTATCTGAACATGAATTTTTTCAGAATCTCGTTTATGACGCTGCAAGGTATCTAACTGAGCTTTAACTTTCTTATGGAAATCAGTCAGGTGCTTCTTCTTATCACCCGTCAATTTTTCATCAAAGATCAGCTCGTTCAATGTACCGACGGTTAGCTTGAGTGTTTGTTGGGTTGCCAAATATTCTCGGTGATACTCATCAAAGATTTTTGAAAGTTGCCACTTTAATGTTGAACCATCACTACCTCGATTAACTTGAGTTAAAAACTCTTTAAGGCGTCCACCATGTTCTGAAATTTCTGAATCTTCAACCGCTGAATAACCAATGACATCGACGTAGCTGATTTCTGCATTTTCAAGATCAGCTTTGGCTACCTTGATAATGCTCTTCACTTCAGATTCAAGTTTTTTATCCGCTTTGCTCATCACTACTAGAACAGGTTGGTCTAGCTCCAGACTTTGAAGAAAGTCTATGTCTTGTTGAGGTACGGTTCCGTTCTGACTATCAACAAGCCAGATAAGATAATCTGCCACTCTTAAATGTTGACGAGCAATATTTTCATCAATTTTCTGTTGATTATCTGATTTGCTGTATCCTGGCGTATCCAAGAAGATAAGGTTAGCGTAATTAAAACTTTCTCGTTCAACCGCAATCATTTGCAGGATATGACTGAAGGTAACTTGATACTTTTTATTGAAAGCATGACAGATCGCTTTGATCGCATCTTCATTGATTTCAGTTTTCTTACCGTAAAAGTTCAAAGCATCAATTCGATTTGAAATGCCTTTAAACAAAAAGGTAGGGATAGATGTTGTTGGAGTGGTGTCAACTGGTAGAAGTGATGGACAACCTAAAACTGTATTAAGAAATCGTGTTTTACCCGCACTAAAAGAACCACCGACAGCAACAGTATGACTCTGCTGCAACTGAGGGAAAGATACTGCTTCTTTAAGCAAATCAAACCACTTGATAAGTTGAGCATAAGCACTTGCACCACTAGTATTCTCACCTCGTTTTGTGTGTGATAGAAACGTCTGATTAATTAGCTTATCTATATCCTCTAAAATTTGATCACTCGAAGTTCTTAAATCTGGTTTTGCAACTAAGCTAGCACATAGCTCCAACCCTAGTTCTGCATCTTCGAGGTAACGATTAGATTTACCTAATGATACCAAAGGTATTGTGTCTTTCTTGTCTTCTGATGATGCTAAATGACCATTCATTAAACTATCTATGTCCATCTCATTTAACCTTTCAAGTATTCATTTTTTCGTTGTGATATAACTAAATCACCAAATCCAGAGAGCCATTGTCCTAACAGTTTTGAGTCAACCACAGTTGCTGAAATTTTGTATATGTCGCCCTGTTGGGTAATATTTTGGTCTGTCGAGATTGGCGTTTCCGAAAGAAGCAACGCTAACTCATTTTTAACTTCAAGTTCGAGGGAGATCTTCTCGCCTTCACCAAAACCAAACCTTCCATCAGCATCGTATTGACTTAGCTTAAACTCTTTAGGGCGTTCAAAACCAAAAGATGAAACAGTGGCTTTACTTACCCGATGTACTGCGATGCTCCGTTCGTTGTCATAACCATCAAATCGACAAACTAAGTACATTCGTTGACCTTGCTGAGCCAAGCCTAACGGCATCACCAAAGCTGACTTTTGAACTTGTTTAGTATTGTAATAGTCAATATTGAGCAAACGATCGTGATAAAGCGCTTCGCTAATTGCACAAAATACCTTAGTTGCGATTTTAGGTGGCAACAGTGGTTGAGTTTCACTCACTACCCTCACCTTTTTTAGCCACTCTCTTTCTTTAGAGTTCCCACTTGTTGGGTTGAGTTTGTATTTCGCCTCTTGAAAAAAACCATCAAGTGACGCTGTAATGTTAACTGGTAAGAGCTTAATCAAATACTCTTCCGCTAGATTTAAAAGCAATGCCTCTTGGGCTGACAGCTTAAGCAGCGTCATACCCTCACTATCTTTATTCCAGCGATATCCATATGGTTTACTTCTCTCATCACGAATAATGTCAAAGTGTTCGCACAGCAGCTCTAAATTGCGTTGGATTGTGCGGAGTTCTCGCTCTATTCCAATATGCTCTAGTTGCTGGTGAAGATCTCGTGCCGTAACTTGATGTGATTTTGGTATGCGCTTCAGCAACTCAAACGCTACAACAAGAGATTCGTGAGTGCTCGCTCGTTTGGCCATACTTGGTCTTACCTAATTTTTCAAAAACTAATTTATTGATTTAAAACACAACAAAAAGAAAAATGATATTCCATATCGCCATGTCACTCCTTTTAATGAATTCTTTATACATCAATATGCAATCTTTAGTTAAGAAACAAGTAACCACATACCAAACAAATTGACTATAACGTGTTATATGTCAAATTGTGTCGCACTAAATCGTTTACAAAACAATCGCTTTAAGCAGTAGAGTCGTATCTAACGCACAGAAAATCTCTTGTTTTATGTGACACATAATGTCGTACTTGGGTTTAAGATCATTTCGATTAAGGACACTTTTAACATCGGAGTGCACAATGTCTGTCTATACGTGTGATAAAAATATCTCTGCTGACACCCCAAGTAGCAGTACAATTACTAAGGCGAAATGGCAGGATCTAATAAAGCAGATACGTTTCTTAGAAGTTGAAAATAAGAAGCTCAGAGAGAAGGTGTACTCCTTAGAAAATCAGGTTCGAATAGACAGCCTAACTAAAGTTGAAACTCGAGAATACGGGATGACATACCTAGAAATGTCTTTAAAAAATAATCTATTGGACTCCCTAGGTCTAGTCTTCATCGATGTCGATCATCTTAAAATCATCAACGATACAGAAGGACATATAGTTGGGGATGAAGTTTTGGCTTATGTGGGTAGCGCTCTGACAAGATTTAAGAAACCGAGTGAATCTATTTCAAGGTTTGGTGGAGACGAGTTTCTTGCGGTGCTGCCCAATGCAACACATCAAGAAATCAACATCTGGTGTAAACAACTCCACGAAACTCTCGCAAAACAACGACTGCCACTTGCTCGTCCCTCACTTTCCATCACCGTCACTACTGGAAGTTATGTTTACAACATGAAAGGCGATGAGAAATTGACATCAAAACAATTACTCAGTTTAGTTGACCTCGATATGTATCAAAAGAAAGGTGGTCGTCATCGTTAACGATCTAAATGAAAAAACCTATTAAGTCTATGGGTTGTAATAAATGTAGGTCTGCATTTCCCACGATATACAAAAAAGAAAGCCAGTCAGCTTATCTAACTGGCGTTAGCTTATTTGAGTTATTTTTTATCCAAACGCACTAATAAAATGGCATTTACCCATTGTTTTATTTACGTTTAGTTGAATTCTGATATTATCTTGACGGCCTGTTTCATAAAATAATTTTCTTGTTAGCCAGGTGCCAGAATGTTTAAAAAAAACGAAATCGAAGCCTGTTAACTATGGTATTCACCCAACCAAAGGCTTGTTCAGATACTACGACTCTGAACGCGGAATCGACAAAACCATGCGCTTTTGCTTCAAAGCAAACCTAGTTCTTGTTGGTCTCCTCATTCTTAGCAAAATAGTGGCGCTATTTAGCGTGAGTATCATATCTGCACTATTGAGCCTGGTTCTTATCGCGATTCCCTTTCTGCTGTTTACTGCCATCTACAAGATATTGGTTGAACTAGTAGTAATCATGTATTGGTTTGTGCTGTGGCCAGTAATAAACCTTATCTTCAATCGCATGACTCGATAAACCCAGTAAGGATAAATGAGTGAGAACACGAGTAATTCGAGCTGGTAAAGATGTAAAAGTGATTGTGATTAATGGCTTTATGTCTGAGCAATCCACTGATGTTACTGATTGGCTATCGGTCGTTGATAAGAACTTTCCCAAGGCAGCGGTACTCCACTGCGATTGGGACGCTAGCAATTATAAACGATTAGTAACAAACTGGATGACTCCTGAATTCGAAAAGACACCCCTGGCGGTCTATTGCTAAAAATTATATCTCAAACCATTGTTGGACTAGACTTGTTTAAACGTAAATCCGCAATTGGTGCTACTCGCAAAGAGTGGATAACTGCGATGGAAAATGCCAAACTAGCGGGAATGCAACTTGCAAACTATATCGATAAAAACCCGAGTAAATACATTTTGATGGGCCATTCACTAGGTTCACGAGTGATATTTAATTGCTTAGTCAACATGAAAACCTATGACCGAGTGATGGGTGCTTTTCTATTAGGCGGCGCGGTAGGTGCTGAAAGCCCTTGGGGTAACATAGCAATGAGAAAATCGATTCGCATTTTTAACTGTTACTCCGATAACGATATGGTGCTGCGCGGACTTTATCGAGCAGGAACATTGTTTGCCGATACGCCCGTTGGCATAAAACCAATTGAGCAAGGTTATAACAACCAGATCTTTAATATTAATATGTCACGCATTGTTCGAGGACACACCGATTATAAAAAAGCGGAAGTGGGTAACCTGATCAAAACATATACTTCTGTTCCTCGCTAGCAACCTAAAAATTATTAATTTTCTCCATTTTGCGGGAGCATATACACAAAAAGGTCGCTTCCGCAATCTTTCATCAAGGAAAAATACATCTCAATACAGCTTCTATATGTAGATGTTCATTATGTTAAATCTGTAAATCAGGCATCAAAAACTACCTTTTTAGAGCCTTAAAAACCGTAGAGCTGTTTTTTTTCCTGTAATTCTGTGAGAGTTAGTATACGCAGGTTAGAAGCAATGACTGAAATTTTTATGGCACACTAAATTTTCCAAAAACTTTTCAGTGATCACTTTCTAACTCAAAAGTGCTACATTCCGAGCTTGTGCACCTGCTGTTTATTATGAGATTTGTCATTCCTGCTATTCTGAGAAGTGGTCAAGTAGAAAGTCGATGGCCAGCCTTGCTCTTAATGGTAGGAAATGACTGTTTTGATATACAATCCAACTGCTGTTGCCGCTTCCCCAATAAGGTTCAAGAATTCGTGCTAAACGACTAGACGAAATGGCATCGCTAAAGCTGCTTTTGGTAGATAATCCACGCCTAACCCCTCTGTACAAGCCTCCGCAAAAATATCAGCAAAACATTATGAAGATGACGGTAGTGTAGCAGCCGTATTCCATGGCCCAAGTGCTCTTCTACCTATTAAGCAATGGCGACAGTTTGCTTGCGTCTAAGTCAGGGACAGGCTTCACTCGTGAAGTAGAAGAGATCGATTTTGGCACTATCAATGACATCCCATTCCAATTGGAAGAGTCTTTCGCAGATAGTGCAATTCGTTATTCTAAAGTTAAACCTTGGCAAGGGCTTGTGATTGTGGATGGTCGTGTTATTACAGGACAGAGCGCTCGCAACGTCGGTAAAGCCATCTTGAATCTATTAGCTTAAGTGATAATTAGGACTAAAACTGTACCTCACTGAGAAAACAAGTTCGATAAGTGTTTTCCTCCCACGTCGTAGATCGCTTTTTCGGCTCAGAAGTATCGCCATTCGAGTTAGCTAGCCTAGCTAACTCGTAATTAGCTTGAAATGAATCAGCTTCAATCATGTCGGTGTTATGTGCACGGTAAAAACACCTTTGTTCGAAATTGAGCGGTTATTAAAGTAGCTGTAGAAGCAGATCTTCCAGTTCTTTACCCATGAGGATCTCAAAAGAGGTATAAATGGCAGTAAGACGCTCTTCGTTTCCACATCTATCAATACGAACAAAACCTTTAGATGCAAGGTCATCAATAGAAACCGAAAGTTCTTCGACACTGCGACCTGTTATAGCAGATAACTTCCCTACACTATTTGCTCTATCACGAGAAATCATATATAAAAGCTTAATATTTTCGTTAGTTAAAACCTGTGCCAGCTCCGTTAATGATGAAAACCAGAAATGAGGGATATCTTCGACATGGTTTAATTTTCCAGCTGAAACATCCAATATATACTTGCGAACGAGTTCTTCCGAGGCGATTCCGATTCTAGCTTTCATAGTCTATCCATGTTAATAAAAATATAATGATTTTGTTTAAGGAAATGGCATTAGCTGCATGATATTGGCGAGTGTCGCACTTCGCAGTTGAATTCGGGATTTATTAAACCTCAATACAAATTTCTTTAAACCACGCTCTCATTATTCATTACTTTGATGAAGCGCAATAATCTTAAGAACATCAGCTGTAATATTAATTGCTTTAGTGCCTGATGGTATATCCATCTTATCTTGGTATTGCATCCAAACTTCGCCATTTTTAGATATGCGGATCATTGCGAATGTGTCGTTAAGAAAGGACTTATTGACGCCAAGTTGTTCATGAATATCATCCATCATAATCATCCCTATTACATGTTGTTAGAAAATATGATTAAATACTAATCTATGATTCTCAGGAAAACAATACTATTAATCTATTAGATTACAAAGTGTACACTTTCATATAATATGAAAAGCCAGATCGTTGATCTGGCAGATATCAAAGAGGTTTACGACGAACTGCAACACAAAGACTCTAGTATCTTTCTTTCAGTGCTTAATTTTTTAACTCTGTTGCCAGTTTCAAAACTGTCTATTTTACTCATGTGTTTAACAAAACGATCAGCATTTGCTTTACTTGAAATTTTAAAGTTAGACAAATTATTGTAGTTTTTAATTTTATCAGTCAATTTTTTATCATAGAAAAGCATATTCTGAAAAAGAATATCAGGCATAACGTATGCGTCTAATACTTGTTTAATTCTGTACATTGACTGATACAGATCTTGTGCTTCTACAGCTGTCAAAAGACCATCTAAAGCAAGCTTTTCAACAATATCTGCAACATCATGGATTGGCTTTGATATCTTTGCCGCCTCTTTCTGAATTCCAGCTCTGTCAATCTCGAAATAACCACGGCATTCATTTACTTTTGCTTTTTGATATATTCCGTAATAGTATTTATGCTTAGCTAAAAATTTCTCATATGCACCTCGAGTAATCTCGAACTCCCCCGACTTCACACATTTAGAAGCATTGTTACTTACAAATTCTTCAAATGTATACTTGGGGTACTCATCAATACGTTTTTGAGCAACATTAATCACCATTGTTTTAGGAGAGCCATTTCTAAAGCCTTCATTGTTTACATTTATATTTAATCGAAGATAAAGAGTCATACCTTTTCTATGTCGATACGGTGTATAATTTTTACCATCATTATTTTTGTTATCTCTTTGTTTATCTACTGCTACATTAATTGCATCTGCGTTATTAGCCATGATTAAAACCTTATCATTTATTTTTATCTTTTAATATAAGATACCAGTTAAATTAATATAAGTAAAGAAACTGAAATTTGCCAAAAAAATAATTTTAAAAGATTGATTTTCAATCTCTATCTAATACAAACCAACTGACATAACATTATTATTGACAGAAAAATTTGATAAAATATTTATTAACTATGACGAATCATTGATTTTTAAAAATCACCGAGGCATTAAAAAATAATGACTAGGGAATTATATATAGAAAGCAATATCATTGCATTTAATTACAACTATAAATATTAGGTTACTTCTTTATACCTTTGTAATCCTGGCTAATGATACTTTCTAATAGTTTGTTCACCAAACTTTGTTGTGGTTTATCATTCTTGTGTAAGACCTCAACATGAGCGGTAGTAATAAAAGTCTTATAGTCACTCTCAGAAATCTGTTTTGTGCTTAAATTTTCAAATAAATTTTCCATTGCTTTTCGCTTAGTGATGCAGCTAAATGCTTTATCAAGAGTATCCAAAAATAGCGCTTCAATGACAGTTTCAAAACCCATTTCAACATCTTTAAGCGTAGAAATCATCTCAACGACATACACAACATCAGAAGCGCCTTTTAATCTTTTACGTGCTCTCAAGTTCCACTTCATATCATCTATTAATTGTTCCACTTCTCTGCGATATCTAACATTCAAAGAAAGCATGACAAGATAAGTCCTCATATCTTGATCTTGCTTATTCTCATAAACTCTAATCGCATTATCTGATTGTTCTTGAGCGTGCACAGCCGCTCTTTCAAGTTCTTCTTCATAGTTACTAAGGTCTTTACAGGCGTCATGTAGAATACCGTTTCTAATTAGCTTTCCTAGTGTATATTTTCGATTTCCGCCCAGCTGAGAAGCAGACATTCGAACCCCGTCGAGATTAAATACGATACCCACCGCCATCCCCTTCTTTGTTTGTAGCTCTACTTTGAGCCTTGAATGTGTTGACTCAACAGCAGTGACAAACTCTGCAAGATTAGAGCCTGGCTTTAACTTATTAATACCTGTTTTTACCAGCCTAGCGATTTGAGCCTTTTTGTTAAATTTTTTAGCGTCATTAATATCAGAATAGGTATCGTAACCAATATCATTACTACTTACTAATTGTCGCAGACCAAACTCTATCTCTAGCTCCCTCATTACTTCTTGTGCTCGTATCTTGCTATAAGAGTCTTTGATGCGCTTTCTTGTCACTATATCGATGGTAGACGTGATTACGTGTATATGTTCTTGGTCGGTATCATTATGTTTAAAGACAATATATCTACAATTTGCATAACCCAAACGGCTCATCAAATTTTTAGCTGTTTTACACCATTGTGGATTAGTTAAGCTTTCATTTGTATCGAGGCTAACTATCATGTGCTTAAACTGCTGTTTAGCACTTGGGTTAAGCCTTATAGATTCTTGCATCTCTCTTATCGCAAGTGACATATCTAACATCTCTCCTGATGCACATTTGGCATTTTCAGGGATATGTATAATATTATTTGCATAAACGAACTCGGTTACTGAAACAGAGCTTTTAGTGGCACCTGCACCATAGTTTACTAGATATTTAGCCAGCCGTTCATCGTCACCTGCAACATACTTTATGAGAACATCAGCGGTCTGATCTGTGTGCTTACCGCCATTTTGTTCGGGTTCCTTATAGATCATGACTTGAGCCTCTTAATTCTTTCAGTGCCTGAACAAGCTTGTCTTCACTTAAATGCTGTTTTGCTATTTCATAAGCCGCTTCTTGAGTAAAGCTATTCACTAGCAAGTGACGAGTGGCCTGAAACTCTCTTAATAGTCCCGCTAGTACTAAAAGAGTACTTTCTATTTCATCTCTTGTGAGAGCTTTACTATTATCAATATCGTTAGCAATTGTTTTAATTTGGTCACTGAGTTCTGAAGTTTTTGTGAAGAACTCTTTAGATGCCTCTAGAATGATGGGTTTGACTTTTACAGCATTATTGATGATGTCACGAGTAAATACTGAAAGTTTTGAATAACCAGACATACATTGCTTTTTAACTAGCTCTTGATATTCTTTTTCAGTGAGGTTTGTTTTTACTGATTTAATCTGCAAATCAGCAGGTTCTTTACGAGCGTTGTATTTCTCTTTTTTTACTGTCTTAATGGCAGTTTCAATAGCTTTCAAATCTTTTGCATCTGCATTTCTTAGAATGTCTAACGTATCGTTGTTCATAATTTTTACCTATTTTGTATGTATACTCACCTCTCAAATAATTAGATGGCTATTAAGATCTAAGACTAACAGAATATGATAAAACAGCGCTAACCCCGAAGGGGGTTAGTGCAACCAACCAGAATGGGCGGAGTATCTGTCGGAGTTTTTATTTGGGACAAATAAACGCGCAGACACAGCTTGCTTAAAATTTCATTTTTTATATTATTAATTTATATTTATATTAAATTCAACTTATATTTTACTTTTAATAGAAATAAGTTTAATCCAAATGACACAGATTAAAGGCCAATAATTAGGATAGTTTAATAATCATATAGAAATCAATAACATCGAAGATTTTAATTAATAGATTACTTTCCAAGTAAGTAGACCATAAATATAAAACTTAAACCTTAAGTAGTCATATAAAAACTTGTTCTCACAGTATAAGTATTCTGTAATTATGATAATATGAAGATTAAGTATCCATTACTTACTATTAATTAATGGGTAATTTATTTAGAATATAAATCCAATGCAATTTTAGCATACAACAATTAATAGAGATTGTTCCCACAGCTAATCAATAAGCACCTCAACCTCATTCAAGCCATATACTTTAGGTGGTGAGTCTTGGTATTTGGAAGATTTTTTCTAGTCATGCTCCCATAATGAAGACCCAAAACGATCACTCAATAGTCAAAAGCAGAGCAGTTGCGCGAAGTCGAATTTTTGTTGGAAATAGGGCTTGGTGAACACTCACGATTTGACCTCAATAGGCTTTGATCATGTGTCATTTCAGTATTATGTATATCATACTGAAATGACACAGATATCTAAATACCAACCTATTTATGTTTATTGACTGCTTTTGCAATTAGTGAATGTGTTGTGGACTTACTGGCTAATTCGTTAATACCTCAACTTGGCTTGTTCAGCTATCTCTTTCCACTTACTAGGGTTTCTTTTAACAGCCATACGCACCGCGTGCATGTATCGGATAAGTTCTCTGGAGTCTGATAAATCGTTCGGTTGCTTAACATCAGTAATCTCTTTAAGTAATGGGAGGTACATACCCGATGATTTATCCAGATTGATTGAGCGTACTGCTTGAGTATCACTGATAGAACGATTAGCAGTAAACACCTCACTCACGGCTTTATCATTTTTCTCATCACTAAAACTAAATGGTAACTCTCCGATGGCGTCGGCTTTGAAGACAACTCTTAAAGAGCCACCTTGCTCTTCATCAGTGCAAATAATGTACTTCACAAATTGCTTCACAAAGTTGTTATAACGCTCCCTATCTTCGTTATTATCAAGCTTCAAGCTATTAATGATAGTTGTATCGTAGTTTCTGTGTAGAATGGACAGCTCATCAAACTTAGCTTTCTCACTTTGAATTTCATCATCTAACTTGGTGAGCTTATCTGTAAGAATAGAGTATAATCGTGGGTTTATATTTTCCATCAGCTGTTTGGTGACGACCTCAACATTCTCGTTAAGCTCCGCTATATTAGCTTCTAGGCTGCTTAATTCCTCGCTTAAGTCAGTAAAACTACTGTCATTGATTTTAGCGTAGTCTAGACCAGCTAGAGCTTTAACAAGTCTAGTTTCTATCTCTTCATAATTAAGCGCTCTTTGCGTGCAGCCTTGGTTATCGATTTGTTTTCGACATCTTACTTTCTTTCTACCTCTGTTGGGTTTGTAATAGCTCATAGAGGAACCACACTGTGGACAGAAGAGCAACTTACTGAACAGATTACTAAACGCACCAGTTTGCCGCCCGCCAGATCTCTTAAATGATTTTTTGAGGCGAAGGAACGTTTGTTCATCAATAATCGCTGGGTAATAATTTTGCTCAATATCTCCCCATGGCTGTTTCTTAGTTCCAGCATCAGTACGAACATGTTTAACGCGTTGAAACGCACCATACAACTGAATCATTTTACAGTACTTACGCACTATTTCCGTTGACCAAGTTTTTCCATTAAAGTACGGAACACCTTCACTATTCAGGGTACTAGCAATCCTATGACAGCCCAGTCCATCTAACTTCATGTTTATGATGCGCTTCATTACTCTTTCGCGATCAGGTATAAGTTCAAATGACCTCTTATCTTCAGATAACTTCATCCAAGAAGGGCAAATTGAGGTACGCTTTTCCCCCCCTTCTTTCTCTTTCATTCGCTTATTTTCGAAGTAATCATTGATTCGATTAGATTTTTGCTGGCTTTCCATGTGCGCTAAGTGAATTGCCGCTGTAATCAATAAATCATTCTCAAGTGTTGTACTCTCACTATGCTTAATGATTATGCCAAATTTCACGATAGCTACGTCAATACCATACTCTTTGAAAAGACTGAACGTTTTCCGAGACTCGTCAGCAGGCATCCGACTGATGCGATCTACTGCCTCCACAACGAGAAGTGATCCGCGTTTTATATCTCCTTTTCTTGCAGCTTCAAGAAATGCGCCGAGACCACCGTTCGTTGCGGTATTGAAACCTTTGTATGCTGATAGTCCTCTATCAGTAATAAATTCGTCCGCTATGGCGTAAGTTGGTAAACCGTTCTGTAAATTCTCCTTGTTCTTGCTCTCTACAAAACGAATAGCCCCATCGATCTGACGACGGATACCGTCCCCTTGGACTTGTACATCTTTACTCACACGCGAATAGATGTAAGCGTCCAATTGTTCCTTTGGATGAATCATTCCCAACCACCTCATGCAATACAATCCATACTAGATATCATATAGGGGAGGCTATTGCAAAACATACTACCCAAACAGGTTTAATATAAAATCCAGATAAGTTATGTGACTTATACATATGATTATAAAAGAAAAAGGCCAACACAAAGTGTCGGCCCTGAAGAAACTATTGGTGAATCATTGCTGCCTTAACAGCTCCATAGATTGCGATACTATTACAAACTCTTCATTGGTTGGGATAACCATCGCTACTGCATCTAGCATTTCAGATTTCGCGATGATGCCATCTGCGCCAAAGCGAGCACCTTCATTGCCAGCTACATCTTCAACAAAACCAAGAATCTTAAGGTTGTTTAGGATTTCGCGACGAATTGGTAGAGAGTTCTCGCCGATACCACCAGTGAAGATGATGCCGTCTAAAGAGTCTAGTGTTGCAAGGTAAGAAGCAACGTATTTAGCTACGCGGTAAGTAAACACCTCAAAAGCAAGCTTAGCGCCTTCATGGCCCTCTTCCATTGCTTCTAGGATGCCACGAGCATCGCTCGTAAGACCAGACACGCCAAGGAAGCCAGACTCCTTGTTTAGAGAGTTAAATACTTGCTCCTGTGACCAACCTTTCTTAAGAAGGTATTCGATGATACCTGGGTCTAGGTCACCACAACGTGTGCCCATCATTAAGCCAGAAAGTGGCGTGAAGCCCATTGAAGTATCAACACTGTTCCCGTCTTTGATAGCGCATACAGATGCGCCATTACCTAGGTGAACAGAGATGAAGCTAGATTCTTCAACTGGCTTATTCAGCATCTTCGCAGCTTCGCGGCTAACGAAGTAATGGCTCGTACCGTGGAAGCCGTAACGACGTACGCCGAAGTCTGTGTATAGCTCTTTTGCGATTGCACCAGTGAATGCTCGTTGTGGCATTGTTTGGTGGAAAGCCGTATCAAATACAGCAAATTGAGGTAGAGAAGGGAAAGCTTCAATCGCAGCACGGATACCGATAGCACCTGCAGGGTTATGAAGTGGAGCTAGGTCAGATAGGCTTTCAATCTCGTTCGTTACTTCTTCAGTAATACGAACCGTTTGAGTAAACTTCTCACCACCGTGAACGATACGGTGACCGATAGCCACGATATCAGCAGTGAAGCCTAGATCTTCCATCAGGCCAACCAATTTGCCAATGGCAATTTTGTGGTGGTTATCTTCACCTTGAATGGCAATTTCAGTTTTCTCGCCTTGATATTTCCAGCTCATGCGAGCATCTTCAAGACCAAAACACTCCCCTAGGCCACTCAACACTGCTTCACCAGAAACAGAATCAATGACAGCAAATTTTAGGGATGAACTACCCGAGTTAATAACCAGAACAAACGAATTAGACATTGGATATGGATCCTGTTTCAGTACGAATTGGATGAAGTGTTTACTTCAATTTTAGTTAAGCCCATTATTCAATAATTTTTGAATCTTTCAACTTTTGTTTTGAAAAAATCACCAAATGAACACATTTAAGTTGATCTTAGTCATCAAATTATTTATTTCGAGAGCGAAATTAAAAAATAGTTGAATAATGAAATCAACGAACAGGTAACGCAAACGAGTGCTTACATTATTTTTAACTTGATTCAGTTAATTGGAGTAACTCGAATAAATGTAGGTAATCCGCCTAGAAAATACTTCCCTTCCATCTGCTTATCATTACCGACGACTTCTTACTCGAGATCTCAGTTTCTCAGTGTTTACATCAAAAAGATCACAGAAGTTGAGAATAGTGAACGACAAGATCCGTTCTTCTTTTGATTGCCTTCGATCACAACGGTTTGAATAAGCGCATTGTAACGTCGCATAGATAGCCTTCACTCTTTGTTTTAGCATCTTGTAGCACATTCTTTTCGTAAGGGCTTAGAACGCGATACAGCTAACTTATAGGCACTAAGATAAGTTATAGGCGTAACGCTTAGTTGAAGTAAGCTGACTACGTACATCGAGCCAACAACAGCTTAAATTGAAATAGCAGGCACAAAAAAACCGAGCATTACGCTCGGCTTTTAAATTCAGTGTCTAGACTAAAGCGTCTAAGCAATAGGTTGATTAACCTTCGTTGCGCTCTGGACGACGACCACGGTTACCACCGCCATTGCCGTTACCATGACCACGTTCGCCACGGAAGTTACCACGGTGATCGCCACCACGGTTGCGGTCGAAACGACGTTCGCCATCACGTCCACCAGCAGAGTTACCATCGCGAGCACCATCACGGTTGCCACGGTATCCACCACGACCGCCTTCACGGTTACCACCTTCGCGGTTGCCGCCTTCACGGTTACCACGGTAGCCGCCACCATCACGACCGCCACGACCGCCACCACGGTTACCATCACGACCGCCGCCGCCACGACGAGGCTCACGGAAGTCGTTGAAATCAACAACTACAGCGCCAGCTTCTTTTTGACGAATGCGAAGTTTGCTTAGCTTACCAGCAGTTTCAGAGTTCATTGCTTTTGGCAGTTGAACGTAAGTAGAACCTTGGTCTAGCTTGATAGCACCGATAGAACCTTTAGTTAGGCCAAGTTCGTTTGCTAGTGCGCCAACGATGTCTTTAACCTGAACGCCTTGCTCACGGCCAACTTGTAGTTGGTAAGTATCCCAATCTTGAGTATTGAAGTTGCGACCACCACCGTCACGGCCGTTATCACGATCTTCACGACGCTCTTTACGACGGTTTTTATCACGCTCAATAGCAGCGATCATTGGGTCTTCGCCAACGTAGAATAGTGGGCTCTTACCTTGCTGACGCTTAAGAAGCATTGCAGCTAGAGTAGCAGCATCAACGTCTAGAGACTCTTGAAGCGTAGAGATAAGACCTGCAAAGTTTTCTAGAGCTTTGCTTTCTTTCTCTGTTTCAAGTTCAGCGCCAAGCTTAGCAACACGTGCAGCAGCAACTTGGTCACGTAGAGGAAGTTGGATTTCTTCCATAGATGACTTAGTTACGCGCTCGATTGTACGAAGCATACGAATTTGGTTAGTGCGAACTAGTAGGATCGCTTTACCTTTACGTCCAGCACGGCCAGTACGACCAATACGGTGGATGTAAGATTCAACATCGAATGGGATGTCGTAGTTGAATACGTGAGTGATACGTGGAACATCAAGACCACGAGCTACAACGTCAGTTGCAACTAGGATGTCGATAACACCTTGTTTGATGTGATCAACAGTGCGCTCACGTAGAGACTGAGGAATATCACCGTGCAGTGCAGCAGCTTTGAAGCCACGTGCAGATAGCCAATCAGCTAGACGCTCAGTGTCTTGACGAGTACGTACGAATACGATTGACGCGTCAGTTTCTTCAGTTTCTAGAAGACGAGACATTGCTTCGTCTTTTTCTACGCCTTTAACAACCCAGAAGTTCTGCGCTACTTTATCAACTGTGTGGTTAGTACCAGCAACGTCAACTCTAGCCGGGTTACGTAGGTAACGGTCAACAATAGTCTTAACCATTGGAGGCATAGTTGCAGAGAAAAGTACACGTTGTGCAGATTCTGGAGCTTGCTCTAGGATCCAAGTAACGTCATCTACGAAGCCCATTTTTAGCATTTCATCTGCTTCATCAAGAACAAATGTGTGTGCTTCATCTAGGTGTAGACGGTCACGAGTTAGTAAGTCTTTAACACGACCTGGAGTACCAACAACAATGTGAGCACCACGGCTTAGAGCACGCATTTGGTCAACAATTGAAGCACCACCGTAGATTTCAATAACCTTAAGACCTTTGATATCACGGCCAAGGTTTTTGATTTCCGCAGCAACTTGAATCGCTAGCTCACGAGTAGGAGCCATGATGATTGCTTGTGGTTTGTGTTGGTTTAGATTGATTTTGTTAAGTAAAGGCAGAGAGAATGCTGCTGTTTTACCAGTACCAGTCTGTGCTTTACCTAGAGCGTCACGGCCTTCAAGAAGAAGAGGAATAGCTGCTGCTTGGATTGGAGTTGGAGAAACGAAGCCCATGCTATCAAGAGCTGAAAGAATGTTATCGTTTAGGGCTAATTCATTAAATTGAATTACAGATTCGGACATTGGGATCCCACTATATATAAGTAAACAAAAGGTCCCGGGAGCTCTATCAATTCCAATACTGATCCAATCAGATACTGATTCCATTCAGAGTTACGAAGCAGTAATAAAACACTTCAAGCCATTAGGGACGTCTAAGGGAGGCGGATTATTCCCTAAATGCATAAAAAAAGCCAGAAAAAATTGAAATACATCACATATTTTTCGGTTTCCCATCAATACTGGCTATCATATCGCCAAAACTTGATGGATATCTCGTCAAGGCAATAGAGTTCGACCAAATTGGTAGAATTAAATAAGAGGGCAATTAATTTACGCTCACTTCGGCTTTAAGTAGTAATCGAGCCTCGCAATGATTATAGTGTGCTCAATTGTTCTCGTTAGATAAAAGTAAGATGTTTCAAGATAATCCTCTACTCGCTCAGCTCAAGCAGCAAATCCAAGAAACTCTCCCTAAAAAGGAAGGTACTATCAAAGCCACTGAAAAAGGTTTTGGTTTTCTCGAAGTTGATAGCAAAACAAGCTTCTTTATCCCGCCTCCGTACATGAAAAAATGTGTGCACGGTGACAAGGTGATTGCCATCATTCGCACAGAGAAAGAACGCGAAGTAGCTGAGCCTGAGGAATTGGTTGAACAAGGTCTTACTCGCTTTATTGCACGAGTTAAGCTTTTCAAAGGCCGATTGAACGTTGTTCCTGATCACCCACAGCTGAAAAAGCTGCAACTTAAAGCTAAGGCTCAGAAAGGCCTAAATCCTGAAACGCTTAAAGAAGGTGACTGGGTTGTTGCTCATATCGTTCAACACCCATTAAAAGGTGACAATGGCTTCTTGGCTCAGATCTCTGAGAAAATCACAGACGCTGACGACAAGATTGCACCTTGGTGGGTAACGCTGGCACAAAACGACCTACCAAACAGCGAACCTGAAGGCATCGACAACTGGCTAATCAACGATGACGCCGATCTTGAACGCGTAGACATGACGCACATCCCTTTTGTGACTATCGATGGCGAAAGCACAAAAGACATGGATGATGCGCTTTACGCGAAGAAGAAAGAAAACGGTGATTTTGAACTAACTGTCGCTATTGCTGATCCTACGGCTTACATCTCTCCAGATGATGCAATGGATAAAGTGGCTCGTGAGCGTGGTTTCACAATCTACCTTCCTGGGCGTAACATCCCGATGTTACCTCGTGATCTTGCTGACAACCTATGTTCACTGATCGAGAATGAAGTCCGCCCTGCTCTTTGCTGCACAGTAACGGTATCTAAAGATGGCGTTATCGGTGATGACATTAATTTCTTCGCTGCGAACATCAAATCTCATGCTCGTCTTGCTTACGACAACGTATCAGACTGGCTAGAAACGGGTGTATCTGAGAAATGGCAGCCATCAGAAGAGATTGCTGCCATTGTTTCTGATCTTCACCAATTCGCTCAAGCACGTTCAGCATGGCGCTCAGCAAACGCTGTTGTGTTCCCAGATCGCCCTGACTACCGCTTTGAACTTAGTGAAGACAACGATGTTGTTGCTATCCATGCAGACATGCGTCGTAGCGCAAACAAGCTCGTTGAAGAATCAATGATCAGTGCGAACATCTGTGCGGGCCGAGTACTAAAAGAAAGTTTCAACCAAGGTGTGTTTAACTGCCACTCTGGTTTCAAGGCCGAGAAAGTCTCTGATGTTCTTGAACTGGTAAACCCGCAAGCAGAAACACCGTTCACTGAAGAGCAGATCGTTTCTCTTGAAGGCTTTGCTACTCTGCGCCGTTGGTTAGGTTCTTTAGACAACAGCTACTACGACAACCGTATTCGTAAGTTCCAAGCGTACAGTGAAATCAGCAATGAGCCTGCACCACACTACGCGATGGGTCTAGACATTTACGCAACTTGGACTTCTCCAATTCGTAAATACGGCGACATGATTAACCACCGCATGCTGAAAGCGCACATCTTAGGTAAAGCGCCAATCCAAACACCAGACGAAACCATTGGTGATGAACTTGCACTGCACCGCCGTCACCACGGTATGGCTGAGCGTAATGTCGGCGACTGGTTATATGCTCGTACTCTAGCAAATGCTCCAGCAGAGGAAACTCGCTTCCAAGCAGAAATCTTCGATATTAACCGTGCAGGTATGCGTGTACGTTTACTTGAAAATGGTGCAGCTGCATTTATCCCTGGTTCTCTCATTCTTGATAATAAAGAAAGAATAGAGTGCAACGGTGATATGGGTACTGTATCTATCGATAAAGAAATGGTATACAAACTGGGAGACGTTTTAGAAGTAGTTCTCTCTGAAGTTAATCAGGAAAACCGTAATTTGGTAGCAAAGCCTACTCAAGTATTTGCGGACTTGCCTAGCGAGCCTGAAACAACAAACGAAACCGAAGCTTAGTAGCTGCAAAGGCTAGGCCTTTCAAGGTCAAATGCTTCAAAGGTTCACTTCTAAAGGCGCTAATTATTAGCGCCTTTTTTGTAAATGTCTCATGCTTAAACAATACTTAAAAAAACAATCTATAAGCAATCAATTTACAACGTCAAAGAAGCTCACTATGTCATCAATCACAGTTACTCAATTCAGAAACTTCATTCCTAGGAGACGCGAACGTTATCCTGCCTCTAAAAACGGTATCTTTATGGTATCGAAAGGCAGCATTTCTTTTGTGTTGCCCAATGGTACTCAAGCCACATTACAAGCCGGAGATTTCACGCTTTACAATTCTGGGCAGATTAAAGACATCACCGTTAATACTGAAAATGGCGAATTCAGCGCAACCTGCTTAGATTTTGATTTGGCTATCTTTCAGAAATTCATTAACCAGTTCAGTGATCTAGAGTCCTATCGAATCCCAGACAAGTACATTAAATTCAACCAAACTGATACTGAGCTCTGCCAGTTGAAAGATCTCATCATGTCGCTTGCCAGTTCTTCTTCTCAGAATGACTACGCACTCACTCAACTTGGACTGGGTTTGCTATCACTCATGGTAGAACAGTACCCTGCTCTTTTGGTCATAATTGCTCGAGCTTCAAGATTAACCGTAACGCAAAAAGTCATTCACTACATTGAGCAGAATATTGAAAATAATATCTCTTTAGACACGCTAGCCAGCTACATGGGAATGTCGCCAGCTACTCTGAAACGTCGTTTATCAGCTGAAGATCTTTCGTTTTCAAACTTATTGAAAATTAAACGTATTGCTCATGCCGCAACGCAGCTTAGAACGTCGACCAAATCCATTACTCAAATCGCTTATGAATCTGGCTTTAAGAGCGCTGCGCATTTCAGTACCGCCTTTAAAACGTATCATGGAAAAACACCGAAAGATTTCCGATCACTTATCGCACAATCTCAATTGCAAAGCGTGAAACCACAGGTTTAAAGAAGTGAAATAAATTGAGGTACAAAATTGAGTTTCGGCACATCGCAGCCGATAAGTTTATACGTTGCACCACCAGCTAAGACATAAAGTTGGTGGCTATGACCAAAAGTATGATTTGGGATCTTTTTCAATTTCAGACAACACCGCTTCAAGGTCTTTCGATTTAGGAAGATAAGGGTAAGGTCCCCAATTGACGGAGTCAGTTTCTGCATCGTCTTCAAGCGGCACCATGACCAACCAACAAGATAACGACTCATCAAAGGTCACGCTGACGATCTCATTTGTATAATCACTATGAGATGAGTCGAGTAGATAATGCGCCTGAGAAAACAGTACACCACCTTTACACTCTTCATATAGAGATTTGCCCAACTCGACAGGTAAACTGCGATTTCGAGATGTACAGAGCCTCTCAGCGCCAATTAAAAGACGATTCAGTTCGATATGAATAACGGACATAACACCCCTTGTAACTTCATAGAAACTTCTAAGTAGTGAATTCCTCTACTTAGCTTAGAACCCAACAAACATTTTAGCGAACAGGCACAAACAAAATACCCGCCTAGCTCTCAGAAACGAACCCTGCCTTAGTAAACCCAGTCAGCTTTCACTCATCGCGCCAATAGCTATACATCAAGCACATAGAATTTCACAAAAGTGTCATATAACCGCCCTATCATATGCGACAAATGTTATTAACTAGGAGTTGTTTATGTTACGAGTCGCGCTTGCCTCTCTTTTATCCTTAGCCCTGTCTTCTCATGTTGCTTTGGCACAAGAAACCACTATTTCGGGCTCCACTTCAGTATCACGAGTGATGGATGTTTTAGCTGAGGAGTACAATAAGACTCACCCTGATAACTATATTGCAGTTCAGGGCATTGGTTCTACAGCGGGTATTACCATGGTTAATAAAGGTGTCTCTGATATCGGTATGAGCTCGCGTTATTTAACCGACCGCGAACAGGACGAGAAACTGAAGGTATTTCCAATTGCCTTTGACGGCCTTGCAGTGGTAACTAACCGCTCAAACGCTGTAAGTAACGTTACTCGTGAGCAGTTATTCGATATCTACAAAGGCAAAATTACCAACTGGAAAGCGGTAGGCGGTGCGGATCAACCTATCGCAGTTGTGACTCGTGAAGCGTCTTCAGGCTCACGTTACAGCTTCGAAAGCCTGCTTGGTTTAACAAAAATCATTAATGACCGTCTAGTTTCTGACATCAACCCAAATAACTTGGTAGTGAACAGCAACAGCATGGTCAAGACGATTGTTAATCATAACCCGCATGCCATTGGTTTTATCTCTGTAGGTTCTATCGACCGTTCTATCAAGGCAATCACATTTGAAGGCGTAGAACCGACATCTAAGAACATTGCAAACCACAGTTACGAATTAGCTCGTCCATTCTTACTACTACACAAAACAGACTCTGTTTCTAAAGAGAGCAAAGACTTCATCAAGTTCGTGAAGTCAAAACAAGGACAAGATCTTATCGAAGAGTACGGCTACACACGCATTAAATAAGTGGAGCAGTTTATCGAGGTTATTAGCGATACTAATGACGTCAATTTGGTAGGACACAAACAAAAAGAGAGAGCATTACGCTCTCTCTTTTTTTGAATCTTTACAAGTCGCTTAGTTACAAGCCACTTAGAAGTGAAGTTGAATCACCGAAACGATAACCGCGCCAGGGCGACGAACACCTTCGATTTCTACGCGGATTTCGCGTTCTATCTCAAGGCCTTTCTTAATTGGCGTCACTTTTGTTAGCGTACTTTTAGCACGAACGTTGCTACCTGATTTCACAGGGTATGGGAAACGTACTTGGTTAAGACCAATGTTTACAACCATCTTCGCTGTTGGGAATTGAGACTTGTCAGGATCAACACTATCAGTTAATCGAGGAAGCAGAGATAAAGTTAAAAAACCATGTGCAATGGTTGTTTTGAACGGAGAGTCTGTTTCCGCTTTTTCAGGCTCTGTGTGGATCCACTGCATGTCTTCAGTAACAAGGCCGAACTGGTTAATGCGGTCTTGACTTACATTGATCCAGTCACCAGTATGGATAACTTCACCGATCTGCTGATTAAGCTCATCAAACACAAGCTGTGCTTCTGGCTTAAGTACGATCGGTTGTTCCACCGGCATCTCTGGTGCATCTTCATTAACAGCAGGTTTGTGGTGATCACGAACCCACGCAAAGAAATGGCTATTTTGCGTACGATTCAGAAAGTCGCCCCAGTACTCTCTAAGAGCTGGAGACATCCATTGCATAAACTCTGAGTGTTGCGAAGACATGCTGTCGCCTCGGTGTTTAAATAAATCAATGACCTTCATAAGAACCTCAATGCACAAAAAATTTCAATATAACTTCGTAATTTTGAAACACTTCACACTATTGTGCAAATGTTTTCGAGCATACACACGTTAGCTGAACCTTACTATCTTTATAATAAACAGACACTTACTAATAAAACATCATTTTATTACAAAACCCAATTTAGAGTGCTAGCTCTATCACATAATAAACATTTGATTATATAAATAGCGTTTTTATTCACAAGTGGAATAAAAAAGGCTTAGCGCAATGCTAAGCCTCAGTTTTTATAAGGAATTAATTTCCCAAGGGGTGGTCTTGTAAGTGATTAATCTTAGAAGAAGCTCCGCTCCCTATTCGTCATCAAGCGGAACCAATTTGGTATTACCGCCGTGTGCTTTCTCACGCTTGCGCTGCACAAATGCATAGAAGCCTGGGATTAGGAACGTACCCGCCAGTAACACACATAACAGTCCGCCAATCAGTGAAATACCTAAAGAGTTCTGACTCACGTGACCTGCACCCGCTGCAAAGATAAGCGGGAAGATACCTAAGATGAACGACCAAGACGTCATGTTCACAGCACGGAAACGTAGTGTACCTCCCTTCACTGCCGCATCTTCGATTGGTGCATCTTTCTCTTCACGCTCAACTTTCGCGAATTCCACAATCAAGATTGCGTTCTTCGCGGCCAAGGCTATCAAGAGAACCAAACCAATTTGTGCATAAAGGTTCAGCGGTGTGCCAGTAAGGTTCAATGCTAAGAAGGAGCCTAAAGTTGCGACCGGTACTACCAAGATAATGGCAATCGGTATGGTCCAACTCTCGTACTGAGCCACCATGAATAAGTAGATGAAGATCAGTGCCAATGCGAACGCAAAAATTGCTTGGTTACCTGCGAGTACTTCTTGGTAAGCCATGCCTGTCCATTCGTACTGATAACCCTGAGGTAAGACTTCTGCGGCTACACGCTCCATAGCTGCAATCGCATCACCACTCGAGTAACCCGGTGCTGGTTGGCCTTGAATCACGGCACTGCGGTACATGTTGTAACGCCATGCTACATCCGGTTCAAAGATCTGGTCGTAAGTAACAAGCGTACTTAGCGGGATCATCTCACCATTAGACGAACGCACGTGGAATCGTTGTAGATCATCCATGCTGCTACGGTGTTCACTGTCTGCTTGCATGGTTACGCGGAAGTTCTTACCAAACATGGTGAAATCGTTCACGTACAGAGAACCTAGATTACCTTGTAGGGTTTGGAAAATTTCCGACAGCGGAATACCAAGTTGTTGCGCTTTCTCACGGTCAATGTCGACATAGTAGTGCGGTACATTTGCACGGAAGGTACTAAATGTGTGTGAAATCTCAGGCTGTTTGGTCGCCTCAGCAATCACGTCATTCATAACCATCGCTAGGTCAGTACGGCTACGGCCTAATGTATCTTCGAGAACAAACTCAAAACCAGACGCCGCACCCATACCCGGTACCGCTGGAGGTCCCATGGCAAATACAATAGCTTGAGGCAGTTCTGTTGCTGCTCGACCATTAATACGCTGAGAAATAGCTTGCGCTGAATGCTGACCGTCCAGTGCGTTACGCATATCCCAATCGTGGAGTTTGATGAACATCGACGCACCATTCGATGCAGAAGCGCCCGTCATAAATGCGTAGCCGTTAACCAGTGTCACACCATCAACACCCGGCTCTTGCTCAACCATTTCTAGCAATTGCTCAGTCACATCTTCTGTACGAGACAGTGATGCCGCGTCAGGAAGCTGCACGTTAACCAGCAAAATACCTTTATCTTCTTGAGGCACGAACGCGGTAGACGTTGTTTTCGCGAAGTAAGTAACAGCCGCTAAAGCAACGACGAAGAAAGTGAACAGCAGTACGCCTTTCTTAACCAAGAAGCCAGCTATTTGACCGTATTTGTTAGTAACGGATTCTAGACCACGGTTAAACGCTTGGTACCAACGAGCTGTGTTACCACCGCCCTGCTTAAGAACCAATGAACATAATGCTGGTGATAACGTTAGTGCGTTGATAGAAGAGATAACAACGGCGATACAGATAGTCAGAGCGAACTGGCGATACATGATGCCGGTAATACCTGGCAGCATCGCTACTGGAATGAATACCGCTAACAGAACCAAGGTTGACGTAATGATCGGCCCCGTTACTTCTTTCATTGCAATGAGCGTGGCTTTACGTGGTGAGATGGTAGGGTCTTTAGCCATCGTGGTATCGACGTTTTCAATAACCAAGATCGCATCATCAACTACGATACCAATCGCCAATATCAAACCAAATAGGGTGACCGTGTTAATGGTAAAGCCCGTCATCTGCATGATGGCAAACGTACCGATCAAAGATACAGGGATCGCAACAACAGGAATCAAGGTTGCACGCGCACTACCTAAGAACAGGTATGTCACCGCGATAACCAGCAAAATAGCTTCAATTAAGGTTTTTACTACCCCTTTGATCGATTCAGCAACGAATACTGTGGTGTCATAACTCGCCTCGTAGGCAACGCCTTCAGGGAAGTTTTTGCTTAGGTTGTCGAGCATAGCCATTACTGCTTTACCACTTTCCAGCGCGTTAGCGTCCGACTGAAGTGACAGCGTTACGATCGAAGCATCTTGACCACGGTATTTACCATTACCATCGTAGAACTTTTTACCAAGCTCAACACGTGCAATATCTTTTAGGTAAACCGTTGAACCGTCTTGGTTTGCACGAAGTACAACATTTTCAAACTCATCAGCCGTTTCTAGTCGGCCTTTCGTTACCAAGTTGAACTGCACTTCTTGCGCATCGTTATAAGGTGCTGCTCCAATACGGCCTGCAGCGACTTGAACGTTCTGCTCCGCCAACGCGCGATTCACGTCAGAGGTGGTGATATTCAGGTTAGCCATTTTTTCAGGATCTAACCAAACACGCATCGCGTATTCACCACCACCCAAAACATTAACTTCACTAATGCCTTTTACACGAGCCAATTGGTCTTTAATGTTTAAGTTAACGTAGTTGATCAGGAACTGATCGTCGTACTCACCGTTTGGCGAATAGAAGTTCAATACCATCAAAAGGTCCGGTGAACGCTTTTTAACGGTGACACCCACCATTCTAACTTCTTGAGGAAGCTTCGATTCGATTTGAGCAACTCGGTTCTGAACGTTGACCTGAGCCATATCTGGATCAGTGCCAACATCAAAGGTCACGTTAAGGTTGTATGAACCATCATTAGCACTCTTAGAAGACATGTAGATCATATCTTCAACGCCGTTAACCGACGTTTCTATGGGGTCGGCTATCGCCTGTTCTACTACTTCAGCACTTGCACCTGTGTAGAATGCGGTAACACTAACAGAAGGCGGGCTGATTTTTGGATATTCCGCCACTGGCAAAATGGCGAGAGAGATCGCACCCGCCAGCGTTAAGATTATGGATATGACAAGGGCAAACTTAGGCCTTTGAATAAAGAAACGACTCAACATAAATAAGCCCCTTACTCAGCTTTTTCAGCAACAGGTTGAATGCGAACAGACATACCATTGCGCACACGCTGTAAGCCTTGAGTGATAACTGCGTCGTCCTTCTCTAGTCCAGAATGAACAATTACACCACCTTCAACTTGACGACCCATCTCAATGTTTCTACGCTCAGCCACTGGTGCCGCTTCGCCTTCAACTAGCACCATGACAAAATCGCCTTCAAGGTCGGTTTGAACCGCACGGCGAGGAATAGTCACAACATCAATAGATTGCTTCTCACGCAGATCAACACGAACGTGCTGGCCCGGAAGTAGTTGCTGGTCTGGGTTATCGGCTATCGCACGCATCGCTATCGTACCAGTGTTTAGATTAATACGGTTGCCCAAGAAATCGAGCTGACCTAGGTGTTCGAATGCTTCACCATTTTCAAGCATAATTTGCACTTCAACACGCTCACTGTCGCTACTGCCATCGCCTTCAATTCGGTCCATACCTAGCTCAATACGCTCACGCTCACTAATGCTAAAAGAGGCGTGAATTGGGTCTAGGCTAACCAAGGTTGTTAATACACCAGAAGACGGTGAAACCAGATCACCAGTACTTACTTTGCTGTCGCTAATACGGCCAGAGAAAGGCGCAATAATTTTAGTATGAGAAAGCTGAACGTTAGCGGCATTTAACTGAGCTTGGCCTGCTTCAAGTTGTGCTTGAGAGCCTAGCAAGTTTGCGGTTAATGCATCAAATTCTGATTGAGAGATACTGCCCTTAGGAAGTAGGTTCTTACCACGGTTGAAATCAAGTTCGGCTTTTTTAAGGTTTGCATTCGCTTGAGCAACAGACGCTTTTGCACTTGCGACTTCGGCTTCAAATGAAGATGGCTCAATGGAATAAAGTAATTGGCCCTTTTCGACCATTTGACCTTCATTGAAATGACGGCTTTGTAGATAGCCAGAAACCTGCGCCGTGATAGCCGTGTCTTCAACGGCTTCAATACGACCGATGTACGACTTACTTTGCTGGTGAGAAACGACGCTAACATCCTGTACAGCTACGAGAGGTAAAGGCGCTTGCTTGGCATTTTGAGCATCTTGCCCACATCCAGCAAGAATAAGAGAGCTTGCAAGAGCCGTAAGGATTAACTTTTTACGCATGGTTATACCGTCACTTATGAGAAATTGAACAGCATAAAAGTTACGTAACACAATTGCTTCAAATGTCCGAGGAATATCAATTATAACTCGCAAAAGTGTATCAATATGTTAATTGAAACCACGTGCTTATAAAGTAATTACAAACACGCTACAATTCCTAAGTAAATCAATATCTCAGCTTTTGTTCTCTATGGATATTGTCTAACATAATGTATTGTCAGGCAGATAAGCATTCACATTTAATTGTTAAGGAATTCTCATGATTTCAAAATGGGCTAAACGTTTCTATCAAATGGCGGAATTGGTCGGTTCTTGGAGTAAAGATCCTTCAACTCAAGTCGGCGCCGTAATCACTAAGCACAACCGTATTGTTTCCGTTGGTTTTAATGGCTACCCACATGGCGTGTCTGATAGTGCGGATACTGATGACAGAGAGATGAAGTACCTCAAGACACTTCACGCTGAAGAAAATGCGATCTTATTCGCTAAGCGTGATTTGGATAGTTGTGAAATCTGGGTGACTCATTTCCCTTGTCCAAACTGTGCGGCAAAAATCATCCAAACAGGTATTTCAGCGGTACATTGCCCAGAGCAAAGCGAAGATTTTCTTTCTCGCTGGGGCGACAAAATTAAAGTTAGCCAAGATATGTTTGAGCAAGCTGGTGTACAAGTGGATTGGCTGCCACTCGCAGATCTAGACTAATATCTAAGCTGAATTTCAGACACAAAAAAGCCGAGAGTAGATAGTATCGCTCTCAGCTTTCCTTTGTTTGGACTTATAGCTTGGACGCTATAATTTAGTCTTTATGGGGTGATGAGCAAACTAAGTGCTCGTTGGGAATGCTTCCGCGTACGCTTCCATAAAGTCTTTACGGATATCTTGCTCTAGATGAACCGCTTTCTCGGTCGGACAGAAGATCATAAAGTGCACTTCTTGCTCGCCTGTCGAACTGCTCGTGATATGAATGTGAGGCTCAGAACCCGGAAGATCAACGCCAGCGTGCTTTTCGATCACACCGTTGTAACGGCGGGCAACATCAATGAACTCTTCACAATGCTCTTCAATTTTCACAATAAGACCCGGCACCATAGGGTATAAGTTTACGAAGTCTTTTACCGTCACAAAAAAGTTATGATAAACATAGCGCTTCATGAAATTGAGGTTCTTTACCGGATACGTAAAGAACATGCTATTGGGCAGCGTGGCAGTCTTGCCAGTAAAGTGATATTGCCCATGATACAAATCGATTTCTTGAATCACGGTCGCCATCAAATTGTGTTCAATCACCTCACCACTGATTTTACCCACTTCAATCCAGTCACCGATTCGAAACGAGCGTGAACTCGCACGTTGAATCGAGCCAGTGAAACACAAGATGATCTCTTTCGAAGCCACGACTATCGCAACGGCAATCGCAGTCACAGACAGAGCAAACTCACTGATTTCAGATTTCCAGAGAATAAACAGCGTAATGACAATAATCGCAAAGGTGCCGTTTTTGGTACGAGACATCCAGTTACGTTGATCTTCGCTAAGGAAAGCGACATCACCTCTAATGCGAGACAAGGTGATTCGGCGAATGATTAAAATAAGACTGATAATCAGCGCACTAAAAATAAACTTATGAGCGAGTAGGAAATCTATTACTTGCCACACTTTTTCCATTACTTATTCCTTAGCATTACAACAGTTAGCTTTAACAACAAAGCAGCCGAAAACTGCGCTATGAAAAAGCGCTCAATTCTAGAGCGCTTTTTTACGTGCCTAAATCAGCTTAGCTAAGGCTATCACTTTATCTGGGCAGAAGTAATAAATTGGCCAAAAGTTTCACACCAAATCACAACGGTATTAAATCGATTAAGATCAACACCTTCCGGAAGCTCAACCATAAATCGGTCGAATGTTTTCACATCTCCGACCCTGAGTAACTCGCTCTTGCTGTCATTGAAGGCTTGTTCAGTTTCAATAAACTTAGGAGAGAGATAAACCTTGTAGTCCGGACCCGGTGCCAGCTCGCCTTCAAACGCAATCGCACTTTCCGAAACCGAGACGATGCCCTCCCCCCAGTGCAAGAAATCACTGTCTTGGCGATCTTTGCTGAATTCGCCCGTATAAATAGCTTGCTCTGAGATAGCTTCAACTGAACTCGAAGATGGAGAATCAGGCTCAATCAAGATAGGCAATGCATAAACACCAAGCCCAAAACCAACAGCACCCACGGCTAAGTGGGTGCAAAGTAAAACTAACTTTTTCATCGCGTACTCCCTTATGCTTAAAGAGAGTATTATTGAATACTCTCAAAAATACAAAGAGATATCGCGCTAAAGGCTGCTATTTT
The DNA here is from genome assembly GCF_024347515.1 of Vibrio gigantis. Taxonomy (NCBI): domain Bacteria; kingdom Pseudomonadati; phylum Pseudomonadota; class Gammaproteobacteria; order Vibrionales; family Vibrionaceae; genus Vibrio; species Vibrio gigantis. Next base: position 1,772,954 of record NZ_AP025493.1, on the reverse strand, counting down.
TGGTAGTGAGCGGCTGTACGTTGCGACAACTCAACAATCACTTTTACCGCTTGTTCCATACCCTGAATGGTAATGAACTCATGAATACCGTGGAAGTTGTAGCCACCAGTAAAGATATTCGGGCATGGTAACCCCATAAATGACAAGCGAGCACCGTCTGTACCACCTCGGATCGGTTTGATCATTGGTTCAACATCGCACTCAATCATCGCTTGCTTCGCCAACTCAATAATGTGTTGGTGCGGTTCAACCATCTCTTTCATGTTGAAGTAGCTGTCTGTTAGCACTAACTCAACACGACCTTTCTCTAGGCGTTCGTTTAGTTCATCCACTTTCTGTTGCATGAACCCCTTACGCGCTTCTACACCTTCACGTTCAAAATCACGGATAATATAACCCAATTCAGAACGAGCAACGCCCATTTCAGCCGATTTCAGGTGGTAGAAACCTTCATAGCCTTCTGTGCATTCCGGTGTTTCTTGCGCTGGCATCATCAATTGGAATTGCGCAGCGATATTCATCGAGTTCACCATTTTACCCTTTGCTGTACCCGGGTGAACGTTTACGCCGTGGCAAATAACATCAGCACTTGTTGCATTGAAGTTCTCAAATTCCAACTCGCCGACAGGACCACCATCAATGGTGTACGCCCACTCGGCGCCAAATCTTTCAACATCAAACAGGTTCGCACCTCGGCCAATCTCTTCATCTGGCGTGAAACCAATGCAAATGTCACCGTGTTTGATGTCTGGATTCGCTTTCAGGTAAGCAATCGCACTGATGATTTCAGCGATGCCTGCTTTGTTGTCAGCACCAAGCAGAGTTGTGCCATCAGTCGTGATAAGGTCGTGACCATGTAAAGAATCAAGGTCTGGGTATTGGCTAGGACTCAAACACTCGCCACTTTCACCTAATTCAATCGTTCCACCTTGGTAATCTTTAATCACCTGTGGTTTCACGTTCGCGCCTGATGCGTCAGGAGCAGTATCCATATGTGCGACAAAGCCAATCGCAGGTACCGGGTAATCGACGTTCGACGGCAGTTTCGCCATCAAATATCCATTTTCGTCCAAAGAAATATCAGTTAGCTCTAGTGCAATCAATTCTGACTTTAAGGCTTCAGCAAAAGTAATTTGACCCGGTGAACTTGGGCATTGCTGATTAGAAGGATCGGATTTGGTATCAAAAGTAACGTAATTCAGGAAACGTTCTACAAGCTTTTCCATAATTCATCTCACCATGGATTAAGTAATTGATTTACTGACCTAATTATTAGAAATATTGTTAAATAAATACGTACGCAGAGTCAGTAGCGAGTTTTTTCATCTTACGCCCCTGACCATGTATGTATTTGCTCTAAATCATTATTGGGCGAAATTAAATGAGCTTCCTATACTTGAAAACAGAGGGCTTCGTCAGTTCCACCTTACACAAGGATGATAAACGATGACTTTGTACGCATTCTACGCCCTTCGCTCTCAGCCTAAAAAAAGTACAAAGTGGATGATGATCACAGTTTATCCTTGATGCAGAATCTGTCAGACGTTACACGGAGACACAGTTATGACGATTAATAAATATTTCATTTTCTCTCCTCAAGCCTCTGAGGAACAACTTCAACCAGTATTAACTGAGAAAGAAGTTCAAAGGCAGGAAGCTCTAAGACAGGCGCAGACCCAGGGTGGGTTAGATACAAATGCGACCTCGTAACTCAAGTAATATCTAGCACTACTCAGACCCCCTATGAAAAAGCTCTATTCACTATCCTGTAGAGCTTTTTTATTCGCGAAGTATTTTCATCCCCCCAGCTTTAACCACTAAATTCATTCACCGTTTACCTCATAAGTTTTCACGAACGTATTTTTATATATGCTGCAGAAAGCTCGGCACTGAGAAATGACTCACTAAACTCCCCGATGCCATACCTTATCGTGTCATTTTGTGCTAATAATTTATATTCGTTTTCATTCCTCACTCGCCCTCTTTTCAAAACTATAATGCGAGCGCCAGAGAACCTAACCACAGGAATCCCGAATTCAATGGAATATTCAAAGCTAGGAAGTAGTCAAATTCCCGTTTCCCGTATCTGTCTTGGTAGCATGACTTGGGGGCTACAAAATACGCAACAGCAAGCCGACCAACAAATCGAATACGCATTAAGCCAAGGTATTAACTTTATCGATACTGCAGAAATGTACGCAGTTCCACCATCTCCAGATACCTATGGCAAAACAGAAGCAATTATTGGTAACTGGTTATCGCGTAACCCACAACGTCGACAAGAGTTGATCATTGCGAGCAAAATAGCCGGGCCTGGGCTTCCTTGGGTTCGTAACGGTGGCCCTATCACAGGTGAAGCGGTCATCGCCGCGGTTGATGCATCATTAAAGCGCTTGCAAACGGATTATATCGATTTGTACCAACTTCATTGGCCAAACCGCACGACACCACACTTCGGTAAACATTTTCCAAATCAGATTCATTTCAGCGACATCGATCGACAGCAGCATGAAGCTGAAATGTTGGAGATTTTACAAGCTCTAGCGAGCTGTATTAAAGCAGGAAAAATCCGCCATGTTGGCCTATCTGATGACAGTACTTGGGGCATTAACACTTACCTTAAGTTAGCCGAAAAACATGATTTACCGCGTATGGTCTCTATCCAGAATGAATTCAGCCTCCTGCACACCAAAGATTGGCCTTATTTGATTGAGAACTGTGTACATGAAGATGTCGCTTATCTGCCGTGGTCACCTTTGGCTGCCGGTATGCTAAGTGGTAAATACATTGATGGTGCAAGGCCGGAAGGTAGTCGCTGGACTTACATGCAGCGTAAAGGCATTTTCCGCGACACTGAATCTGCCAATGAAGCAGTGAAAGGGTATGTTGAAGTGGCAAATGCTCATGGATTCACACCGAGTCAACTGGCATTAGCGTGGTGTAACCAAGTCGACGGTGTTACCTCGACCATTATCGGCGCCACCACCATGGAACAGTTGAAAGAAAACGTGGCAGCGTTCAGTAAGCCGCTGTCTGAAGAGATCCTTACCGATATCAACGCTGTCTTTAAACGCTATCCTGTGCCGTATTAATCTTTGGTTGAGCTATACCTGCTCTGTTCAGCTTGAGTAAATCCTATAAGAGCGCGCTATTTAGTGCGCTTTTCTTTTTTAAGTGGGTCTCTTTTACTTGTTATGTGGATCGCATTGAGTCATCACGCTTTTGGTTATCCAACCTTTGCTCTATAATGCGCGGGCTTATATCTAGGATAAAAACATGATTTCAAAAAACCAATTAAAACTCCTTCGTGCTTTGGGCCAAAAGAAACAACGTAAAGCCCACGGCCTGTTTCTAGTTCAAGGTGAAAAGAACGTTCTTGAGCTGTTCAATAGTGACTTAGTCGTAAAAAACGTCTTTGCGACTGCGGATTTCCTATCAGAAAATCACGCATCACTGATTGAGTTTGATTGTGTAGAAGCTTCGCTAGACGATCTAACCAAAGCAAGTACTTTGGTTAGTAACAATGCCGCAATTGCCGTGGTTGAGATCCCGAAGGTTGAATTACCAGAAGCGACAGGTTTGATGATCGCACTTGATGGCGTTTCAGACCCAGGTAACCTAGGTACGATTATTCGCGTAGCCGACTGGTATGGCATCAAACATATCGTTGCGAGCAGCGATTGCGCAGACCCATACAACCCTAAAACCATCAGTGCGACTATGGGTAGCTTTGGTCGAGTGCACGTTAGCCAAACGGATTTGCCAACATATTTAGAGCAAGCGAACCTACCTGTTTACGGCGCGTTTTTAGAAGGTGAAAGCGTTCATAAGACTGACTTCACTGCCAACGGTATTTTGCTGATGGGCAGCGAGTCTCACGGTATCCGTGAACATGCGGCTAAATACGTGACTGACAAGATTACGATTCCAGCATTCGGTGGCGCAGAATCTTTAAACGTAGCAATGGCGACAGGTATCATCCTCGACAACATGCGCCGTCAGCATAGCTAGGTCTCATAAGCTAACGATCCAGTTGATAGTGTTCAGATATTAAAAAAGGCGTATTGATTAAATCAGTACGCCTTTTTATTTGAGTTCTTTTCAACAATTACTTTTCTAGCATTGCCAACTTATCAGCGACACCATTCCACTTTTCAGCTTCATCCATCGGTGCTTTGACTTCCGTTTGCACTGGCCAGATCTCGGCAAGCTCGGCATTCACTTCAATGAAGATTTTTTGATCTTCTGGCAGCTCGTCTTCTTGGAAGATCGCTTGAGCATCACATTCAGGTACACATAAACCACAATCGATGCATTCGATCGGGTTAATTACCATGAAATTCGGGCCTTCATGGAACGCATCTGCGGGGCACACGGCCACACAGTCTGTGTATTTACATTGAATACAATTATCGCCTACGACAAATGCCATGATGCTCTGCTCTATATGTTAGTCAAAATTGAAGAATGGGGATAATACTCATCCCAAAGCAAAATTCAACATCATACGGCTCTAATATCGTGTCTATTTGCTCCATGTTTCCAAATTAGTATGACAGATAAATCAATTTCTCGTAAAATGCGCGCCATTGTGAGCTTATCGCTTCTTTCAACATCAGCGTTTTCATCAAACTCTGTGTTTAGAAGTGGTCTAGCTAAGACACCTATAAAAAACGAGACATCTAAATGATACGTTTAACCGAAATTAAACTTCCACTAGACCACGAAGAGTCTGCCATTCAAGACGCGATTGAAGCGAAGCTTGGTATTAACTCTGATCAGGTACTTTCTTTTAATATCTTTAAACGTGGCTACGATGCTCGTAAGAAATCGAAGATCCTACTTATCTACACGCTAGATGTTCTCGTTGAAAACGAAGCTGAGCTGCTAGAGCAATTCATCAGCGACCCGCACGTAAAAGTTACTCCAGACATGGAATACAAATTCGTTGCTAAAGCCGTTGAAAACCAAACTGAACGCCCTGTTGTTATCGGCTTTGGCCCTTGTGGTTTGTTCGCTGGTCTAGTGCTTGCTCAAATGGGCTTCAACCCAATCATCGTTGAACGTGGTAAAGAAGTTCGTGAACGTACTAAAGATACCTTTGGTTTCTGGCGTAAACGCACATTAAACACAGAATCAAACGTACAGTTTGGTGAAGGTGGCGCAGGTACGTTCTCTGACGGTAAGCTGTACAGCCAAGTTAAAGACCCAAAACACTACGGCCGTAAAGTAATCGAAGAGTTCGTTGCAGCTGGCGCACCAGAAGAAATTCTATACGTAAGCAAGCCGCACATCGGTACCTTCAAACTGGTTACCATGATCGAAAAGATGCGTGCTTCTATCATTGAACTAGGTGGCGAAATCCGCTTTAGCACTCGCGTAGACGACGTACACATGGAAGACGGTCAAATCACTGGCTTAACGCTTTCTAACGGTGAAGAGATTAAGTCTCGCCACGTTGTACTGGCTGTTGGCCACAGTGCTCGTGACACGTTCGAAATGCTACACGACCGTGGCGTTTACATGGAAGCAAAGCCTTTCTCTGTAGGTTTCCGTATCGAACACAAGCAATCAATGATTGATGAAGCTCGTTTCGGCAAGAATGCAGGCAACCCAATTCTAGGTGCGGCTGACTACAAACTGGTTCACCACTGTAAGAATGGCCGCACTGTATACAGCTTTTGTATGTGTCCTGGTGGTACTGTGGTTGCTGCAACCTCTGAAGAAGGCCGCGTTGTAACGAACGGTATGAGCCAATACTCTCGTGCAGAACGTAACGCAAACAGCGCAATCGTTGTTGGTATCGACCCAGAACGCGATTACCCAGGTGACGCACTGGCTGGTATCCGTTTACAACGAGAACTAGAAAGCGGTGCTTATGTTCTTGGTGGCGAAAACTACGATGCACCAGCACAGAAAATTGGCGACTTCCTGAAAGGCCGCGATCCAAGTGCCATCGGTGAAGTACAACCGTCTTTCACACCGGGTATCCACCTAACAGACATTTCAAAAGCGCTGCCTGATTTTGCTATCGAAGCGATTCGTGAAGCAATCCCAGCGTTCGAGAAGAAGATCAAAGGTTTCTCTACACCAGACGGCCTACTAACAGGTGTTGAGACTCGAACCTCTTCTCCTGTATGCATCAAGCGTGGCAAAGACTACCAAAGCATCAACCTTAAGGGCTTCTTCCCTGCAGGTGAAGGCGCAGGCTACGCAGGTGGTATCTTATCTGCTGGTATCGACGGTATTAAAGTCGCTGAAGCTTTAGCGCTGTCTATGGCAGAACAAAACCAAGCTGAGAAAATTGAGATCGCTTAAGGTCTCGGCTTAAAGCAAATATCAAAAAGGGCTCAATGAGCCCTTTTTTAGATCTTAATATCAGTGTTTCTGTTGAAGCAGTTACTTTTCATCAATCTGCAGCTGCTTAGGGTTCCACTTCCCTTCATGAATCGCTGAATTCACGTCTCTCCTTGGTAGCCAACCCATGGTTTCAAGTTCTGGTTTATCTTTGAAATGATCAACGTAGCCAATACATAAATACGCCACGATATCGATGTTTTCTGGGATATCTAATGCGTCTCGCAGTGTTGAGTCATGCAGGATACTCACCCATCCTAAACCTAGGTTTTCGGCTCTTGCCGCGAGCCACAGGTTTTGAACCGCGCAAACGGTGCTGTATAGATCCATCTCTTGTTTAATGGTTCTACCTAACACAACCTTTCCGGTTCGATTACGGTCGCAAGTCACACAGATACCGATAGGTGATTCGACGATACCTTCTAGCTTTAGACGCTTATACATCGCCTGCTTTTCATCGGTGAACATTTCCGCGGATTCTGCATGAGCCTGATTGAAACCCGCTTTGATCTGCTGTTTGGTTTCGATATCACGAACGACGACAAAATCCCAAGGCTGCATGAACCCCACACTGGGAGCATGGTGCGCTGCGGTTAGCACACGCATCAAAACGTCTTCTGGGATCTCATCAGGAAGAAACTGACCACGAACATCTCGGCGAGAAAAAATCGTTTTATATACTGCATCGCGTTCATTCGGCGTAATTTCCATACATCCCTGTCTTATCGTCGTCTTATTGAGCCAGTATTATCCAACTAAAGTGTCTATGTTACTAGCGGTACACAAGCAACATGGTAGAATGCCGCCATTAATCTTATCCTTGTATAAGATTGTTGAACCTTTCCATCGCTATTTAGCCAAATCATACCGAGAAACTTATGCCATTTTCCAAGCTTGGATTAAGCTCACCTATTGTTAAAGCCGTTGCAAAACAAGGCTATGAAAAGCCAACCTCTATTCAAGAAAAAGCAATTCCGATTGTACTTTCTGGTAAGAACCTTATTGCTGCTGCACAAACAGGTACAGGTAAAACTGCGAGCTTTGTTCTCCCTATCTTAGAAATGCTAAGTAAAGGTGAAACACAACGTAAAAAACGTATTCGTGCTGTTATTCTGACACCAACTCGTGAGCTTGCGATTCAAGTTGAACAGAACATTACTAAGTACGCGAAGTTCCTAAACCTAACATCATTAGCGATGTACGGTGGCGTGTCTTACCAGCACCAGAAAGATCGTCTTATTGAAGGCGTAGATATTCTTGTGGCAACACCAGGCCGTTTGATCGACATGTACGGGCAACGTGCCGTTCACTTTGATGAAGTCGAAGTACTGGTTCTTGATGAAGCCGACCGTATGCTAGACATGGGTTTCATTGAAGACATCAACAAGATCATCGCGCGTTTGCCACAAAACATTCAAAATTTGTTGTTCTCAGCAACGCTATCAACGCCAGTTCGTGCGCTAGCAAAAAGCGCAATCAGTGAAGCGGAAGAGATTTCTATCGCCAAAACTGACGCTTCTAAAGCAAACATCGAACAATGGTTGGTGACCGTCGATAAAGACCGTAAGTCTGCACTATTAAGCCACATGATCACTGACGGTGAGTGGGACCAAGCGCTTATCTTTATCGAGACCAAGCACGGTGCGGCTAAGTTGGTTGCTCAACTTGAAAAGCGTGGCATCCAAGCTGAAGCTTTCCACAGTGGACGTAGCCAAGCGATTCGTGAAAAGATTCTGGCTGACTTCAAGAAAGGTCGTCTAAAATATCTAGTTGCAACAGGTGTTGCTGCTCGTGGTATCGATATCGATAATCTAAGTCGCGTAGTGAACTACGACATCCCATTCCCAGCTGACGACTATGTTCACCGTATTGGTCGTACAGGCCGTGCTGATGCGTCTGGTGAAGCGATCTCTTTCCTATCGAAAGATAACTTCAAAAACCTGTGCATCATTGAAAAACGTCTTGGCCACTTGATTGAACGTCGCGTTGTTGAAGGTTTCGAACCACGCAAAGAAGTACCAATTTCAGTATTGAACTTCGTTCCTAAGAAGAAAAGAGAACAGCAACAAGACTAAGTAATTTCAGCTACAGAAAATGCGAAAGTCGCGTTAGCCAAAATAAAAATAAGACGAAGCCCAATGTGGCTTCGTTTTGTTCTTTGAAATACAAATAAAACTGAGGCAATAAGATGATCACTCCTATCGCAACGAGATTAACCCGAGGCCAAGATCTAAAGCTTGAACTCCAAAAGTTTGTGACAGCGCACAATATCTCTGCGGGCTCTGTCGCGTCTTGTGTCGGGTGTGTTTCTCAACTCAATATTCGTTTGGCTAATGCGAACAACACCAAGCTAATCACAGCTCCGTTCGAAATTGTGTCGCTTATGGCAACGCTAACCCCAAACCACCAGCATGTTCATATATCGGTTGCTGATGAAAATGGAAATGTGATTGGTGGGCATTTGCTTGAAGGGACGATTATCGCAACCACCGCTGAATTGATTGTTCACCGCTACGATACCTTGACCTTCAACAGAGAGCATGACGATTCGACGGGTTACACTGAGCTCACTATCAGCAACAACACGCAATAGATCGCCCTGTAGCAAGACTAAACGCTCCATATAAAGCGATACAACCCAATAGTAATTAGGAAACACGATGGCTCCAAACTCCGCAGACTCCGTTATCGTTCTCGATTTCGAAACCACAGGCTTATCACCAAACATGGGTGACCGAGCGATTGAAATCGGTGCGGTTAAATTAGTTAACGGCGAAGTCGTCGACACCTTCCAACAACTCATGAACCCAGGATTTCGTGTTAGTGGATTCATTGAAGGTTATACCGGAATCAGTAACCGTATGTTAAGCACAGCGGCCAGTTGTAGTGAAGTGATGGATGAGTTTGCAGACTTCATTCAAGACAGCCAACTTGTCGCTCACAATGCCTCATTTGATAAGCGCTTTCTTGATGCGGAATTAGATAATATTGGTCGCGATTACAATGGACAGTTTGCCTGCTCAATGCTGATTGCTCGTCGTCTAATCCAAGACGCGCCGACTCATAAGTTAGGCGACCTTGTGCGTTTCAAGAATATCGACAACGACGGTACTTTCCACAGAGCGTTAGCCGATTCAGAAATGACAGCTAGACTGTGGTTATTGATGATTGATGAACTACAAAGCGACCACGGTATTCAACAACCGAGCTTTCAACTGATGCAGAAAATATCTAAGACCGCTAAAGGCTCTATTGCAAAGCTGTTGATGAGTAATCGAGGTTAAAACCCTTACCATGCGATAATGTTTGAAAGGCTGATTAGTTTAACACGATCAGCCTTTTTAGTTATTAACGAAGCTTACTTGTCCCCTACTCCTGCAGCGTCACCAGTGTAGATTCGAGACTCTCTAATTCATTCATGAAATAAGACCATTGCTTATCACTACTGATTGCGGCGATATCCACCAAGAATTTGGCTGATGTCTGCATATTTTTATTAAGCTTAGATTCCAATTCGTCTGGATAATAAGCTTCATTATTCAGAAGCAAGTTCATAATAATTGGCTGAGCGATATGTAGATCACTCTTCTTTCCCATCAGTGTTGTGAGATCTTGGTAGGTATTATTTTGATATTGACGCCAGCTATCGTTGGTATTTACCCATTCTTGAGACCAAGTGAAAATAATCTGTTTTTGTTCTTTCGATACCGACCCTAGCCATCGTTCTAGCCTCTCTTCTATTCGATTTCGATATCGACCTCTGGAATCTTCGTCATTCAACGACAATCTTCCTTCGTAATAGTCTTGCTGCTTTTCTCTAAAGTTTTGTAAGAACTCACTATCTTGCTTAGGGCTCAATTGCATACTTAACGCGTAAACATCGGGGGCAAACTTATTGACGATAGCGCGAATATGATTTTTAATTTGTTCGCTCTGGTCAACGATAAAGGCAGAGTTCATATCAGCACGAGCAATACTTTGAATCACTTCTAATTGCGAAATATATAGAGGAAGTTGAGTTTCTTTATGCCAGACTTGCAATGAGTCTAGGCGGGCTTCTAGCTCGGACTCTTGACTATTAGATAACGAAACAAAGTCTTCGATATAACTAACCGCAAACCAACTGATATTGTTATAGGCGAATTTTGTCCCACATCCAGCAAATAGAAAGCACACCAATATCACTAACCAACGGCATTTTCTCATTACACCCTCTCACAACCCTTTACTGATCAGCGAACCTGTAAACAGCCTTATCAGATTCACTCTTGATCTTATAACATTAGCTATAAAAGCAGTTAATCGTAAAAACTTTAAGATAAATTGAGACTTCACCTTGCTAAACCGTCTATTTAGGCAAATGATTAAACTAAAAATAATTAACGGCAGTGATATAACTTGATTTTTATTACTCATTTGACGTAGTGCGAACCCTATAAAAGAAACGGGTCAGCGTATTTTTAAATGATTGATTATTTGGGAGGCAAGCTATGGCCGCTATTCCTGAGCACCCAAGCGATTTAGAATATGAGCTTTGTTATTTTGACGATGGTTCAATAACCACAATCACGATATTCGTTCACAATCGACAGGAAGCGATGAATTGGTATGTTAGCGAAGGAAAACATATCAACGATCTTTATTCGATAAGACCCGATGAATAATGCTTTAATATAGAGGACTAGGCCGATAAACCTAAAAGAAGAAACTTAAGTGACATTTTGCAGAATACCCTTTACTGCAATGTCATTAGTTATAACGCATCGCAGCAAAGGGATTCAGTCTCGAATTACTTCAGGATTCGGGCGCGGAATTGACGCCCCTTCATTTTACCTGATTCGATCTTGTTCAGTGCTTTCTTAGCGACAGAGCGCTCGACAGCAACGTAAGCGCGCATTGCGAACAAGTTGATCTTACCTACTGATTTACCATCAATACCACCTTGACCAGTCAATGCTCCAAGAATATCGCCAGCACGAAGCTTAGCTTTCTTACCGCCATCAATCTGAATGGTTACCATGTTTGAGTAGTACGGCTTAGCAATGGGTTTTGCTGGAAGCTCTGATGGCTCAATCGGCATATCCATGTACTCATCAATTTGAGCAACACGGTACATCTCTTTCTCGCTAAAGAAGCTGATAGCGACACCTTTACTTCCTGCACGGCCAGTACGACCAATGCGGTGTACGTGAACTTCAGGGTCGCGAGACAATTCAAAGTTAAATACAGCGTCTAGGTTATCAACATCAAGACCACGGGCCGCAACGTCTGTCGCAACTAGAATCGAGATCGTTTTGTTTGAGAACTGAACCAAAGCTTGGTCACGTTCACGCTGCTCCATGTCGCCATGAAGTTCGATAACGCTGAAACCACGGTGGCTTAGCTCATCGTTTACGTTCTGTACTTCTTTCTTAGTGTTACAGAACACAACCGCAGATTCCGGTTGGTGATGAAGTAGCAGCAACTCTAGGGCATCATCACGAGCTTCAGAACCTTCTAGCTTGTAGAAGTGTTGCTGGATGCTTGAGTGGTCGTGCGTTGACTCAACCTTCACCATTTCTGGGTTACGCATAATGCGATCTGCAACAGATTTGATCTGTTTAGGGAAAGTGGCACTGAATAGCAGAGTTTGGCGTTCTTTTGGCGCCGCTTCAATCACTGCATCCAAAGCGTCTTGGAAACCCATCTCTAGCATGCGGTCGGCTTCATCTAACACAAGTGTGTTCAGTTCAGACAGGTCAATGCGGCCTTTCTCTAGGTGGTCAAGAATACGACCAGGAGTGCCCACAAGAATGTGTGCGCCATGCTCTAGTGAACCAATCTGTGGGCCCATTGGCATACCGCCACATAGTGTCAGCACTTTAATATTGTGAATACCACGAGCAAGAGTACGGATCTCTTTTGCTACTTGGTCTGCAAGCTCACGAGTCGGACATAACACTAAAGACTGAACACGGAAACGCTTAACGCGTAGGTTCTGCAGCACGCCTAAACCAAAAGCAGCTGTTTTACCTGAACCCGTTTTGCCCTGACCGATAACGTCCTTGCCATTTAGGATAGTAGGAAGACTTAACGCTTGGATCGGCGTCATTTCAGTATAACCAAGAGAATCTAACGTATTTAGAAGCTCTGGTTTAAGGGCGATTGAAGAGAATTTTGAAGTGCTCAATGGAAATATCCAACTGGTGAAAAACAGAGTGCATTATGAGTGTTTTTGAAAATTATTCCACCTTAATCACAGTTTTGAAGAAACAAACAACCATAACAAATATTTATTAATTAGCAGTGTTAATTAATAATAAAATACGGGATACTATAAAGTAGTTAGAAACTCGTAAACTCCTTAGGATTCATCAGTATGAAAAAAACTTCGTGGCACAAAGGCTTCACACTATTAGAGCTAATCGTTGTCATTGTCATACTCGCCGTTATCGCTGCCATTGCTGCACCACGGTTTTTATCTATTGCTGATGATGCTAGAGAAGCGACTAGCCGAGCACTGTTTGACAACTTCCGCGCAGGTGCCGAGATCTATCAAGGAGCTTGTTTAGCGAGAGGTGGAGATGTCACTGAGCTACAAGGACAAAACACATCAGATTTCAATATTGATGGTATCTATTCTAACTTTTCAGGCAGCTGTTATCCTGTTCGCAACAGCAACGCAGGTGTTCGTAGAGACATCAACAATGCGAGAGGCTGTTACGAGCTTTTCCAAGACGTCGTCAACAGTGACCACTTCGAAGATATCAATTTTGGTAGCGGTGGTTGGAAAAATGGAGAAACGGTTAGCGAAAGCGAGTTGTTAGCAGCTCGTGATGCTGGCTATCAAGTCTACATCCATCAAAGATCGCAGTACTTTTCATACTGCCACTACTACAATATTGAAGCTGACTTAAGTAACGCACCTTATCTACTTTATAACGCAGTTGATGGAACCATGGTCTCGGGGACAAAGAACCTGTCGAACGGATTTAGTTGGGCTAGTGAGCTTCAAGAATACTCGGTAGCGACTCCCCCGCCATACAACAAATAACACTCTGATAACTCGCTACTCTTCAAAAAAACAGACTCACGTCAAAACAAAAAAGCCAGCTTTCATAGCTGGCTTTTTACTTACTGTGGGTTAGAGCTTATGGCACACCGTGACCTTTAGAAGCCACCCATACGCGGTACCACTGCTCACGAGTCAGTTCAATTTTCAGTGCATCAACGGCCGTCTTCACACGTTCAATCTTCCCTGAGCCAATAATCGCAATCGGATTAGACGGTAAACGGCGAACCCAAGCGTAAATCACTTGATCAATACTGTCTGCACCCACTTCTTTGCGAATCGCTTCTAGCTCATCACGAACGCGAATCGCTTGTGCTGAATCGCCACTAAAGATACTACCGCCACCCAGACAAGACCACGCCATTGGGCGAATGCGGTTCATCTGCAGTTGATCTAAAGTGCCGTCATGGGCAACTTCGAAGTTCAGTGGGTTAATTTCAACTTGGTTGGTGACTAATGGCTTACCAAGGCGAGATTGAAGCAGCTCGAACTGACGCGGTGAAAAGTTAGAAACACCAAAGTGCTTAACTTTACCGACCTTATGTAGCTCTGCGAACGCTTCTGCTACTTCATCGGCATCCATCAGTACGTCTGGGCGATGAATCAACAATACGTCGATATCGTTAACACCGAGGCGCTCTAGTGAGTTATTTACTGATTGGTAAATGTGGTGCGCGCTGGTGTCATAGTGATTGATCTTACGATCAGGAGTGTGGTTACCACACAAGTTGATATCGCACTTGGTGACGATTTGAATGTCATCACGAAGGCTTGGCTCAAGCGCTAATGCTTCACCAAACAACTTTTCACATTGGTAGTTACCGTAGATATCCGCGTGATCAACAGTTGTGATGCCAAGATCAATGTGCTGCTTAAGGAAGGTCAGGCGTTGTTGCGGGGTCATGCCCCACTCAGCTGTACGCCAGTATCCTTGCACCAACTCAGAAAGTTCTGGGCCTTGTGGCGCTGTCGTTACTCTTGCAACCATAGGTTGTCTCCTTTATCAATACTGAACGTATCCTAAGCTCGTTTTACCGAAGGCTCAACGTATAACAAATGGCAAAAGTAAACGCTTGCCAAAAATGTGAGAGCCACAGAAAAACGAACACTTAAATGAATAATAACTTGCTGTCTGCCCGTGAACCGTTATTCCAAAAGGCTTGTTCTCTCTAATGAATTACGAAAGCATCTATAAATTTGAGCAATTAAAAGCGATTTAGTTCAACCGTTAAGTTATCACCATCACTCTGTAACTGAACCCAAGGAGAAGACGAACTAGCAGACGATGAGTTAGGAACGTTCCATAAACTCACTTGATCGGATGAATGGTGTGGCGCATTAATAAATTCTACGAGCTGCTTATCTACCTCATCAAAACCAACGCCCTCACGTTTTGCGTGTTCGAGTTGAGCGACGACATCAAACTCATCTTCCCCAATACGAATTGAACTCAGAGCAAAGCCATCTTGACGAAGGAAAGCCTGAAGCTTGGTGTAACTTAAGTTTGAATATGGCAAGCTTAAGCGAACCACTTCAATACTTGATTCACCTAACTCCAGTTCAACATAAACATCCAGATCGTAATATTTGGTTTGGTCACTGCACAGCAGAGTGCCTTCTATGTCACCACAATCCATAAGATCGATATCGTTGATATAGTTTTGAGCACTTGGCTGATCTGAACTTGTGTTGAATACCGTTCGCAGCCACCAGCTTTCGGTTGCTTGTGCGGAGAATGCAATTGCATTCAAAACCAGTAACAAAGGTAGGGTTGAGGCAGGAAAAGTTCTCATTAATTGTGCTTATTTCGTGCGATAAGAACCGTCCATTATACGCGACCGATCAGTAAACAAACCCCTGAACCACAAATTTCAGGCGAAAAAAAACGGGCATACATGCCCGCTAGATAAATTCTATCGCCGAATAACGTAATCCGTCACGTTGAGAACCATTACGGAACTAACAATACCATTCCGATGATTCATATACAACACATCATACCCATTATTTATAGCCACCTTCTATTGCTGGCTCTTCAAGCGATAGTCTTACTTTATTACGTTGAATGGCTTCTGGCGGCAAACTGATGAAGCCGTATTGGTTCAGCACGCTTGATCTTACGTATAACTTCTATGCCGTTATACGTAACGTCACAAAATACATTTGGTGAATGTGTCATAATGTTGAAATTACTGGTTAATTTTCAAGGAAAGTCATGACGGCAACGAACTACCTCAACCAACTGAATCAAAAATATCTTGCGACTCATAAAGCAAAAGAAGACTTCTTTTGGGATACTTACATGGGGATAAGTGACGACCATAATGGGTCTACACAAGCGCAAACTCAGTGGACCGAATTTCTTAGCGCGGCTGAACAGATAACCACTATCGAAAAGCACATTTCTACCATTGACGAAATTCGAGACGCAGAAGAAAAAGAGAGCACATTGACTGGACTAAATGGCTGGTTAGCGACCTTTAAGTCTCACGCGATTGAATCTCGACAATCTCAGAAACTGAAAGCCGACCTAATCAGATTCGAAGCAGCTCTGTTTGAGAAAAAACAAAATCACGTAATGACTTACGTCAATGAGATGGGTGAAGAAACAGAAGGCTCTTTGCCAGTTCTAGGCTCAACAGTTAGAACTAATAGTAATGAAGAGGTAAGGCTTTCTGCACACCAAACATTGCTCGATTTAGAACAGTGGTTACTGGTAAATGGCTTCATTGAACTCATCAAAAAGCGTAACCAATTTGCTCAATCACTTGGTTTCAAAACCTTTTTTGATTACTCAGTAGTTAAAACTGAACAGATGACAACAGAGCAACTGTTTACGATCCTAGACGACTTCGATGCGCGCACGCGCGATAGCCATCAACAAAGTCTAACGAACTTAGCTGAGCAGAAAGGTGAAAGTGCACTGCAAGCTCACAACTTCACCTACTCTTTTGCTGGTGACGTTATGAATGACTTAGACCCTTATGTTCCCTTCTCAAAATCACTGAGACGCTGGATAGAATCTTTTGGTCGCCTAAACATTGAATACTCTCAAGCTACGTTGAAATTGGATTTACTTGATCGTAAAGGCAAATACCCTAATGGCTTCTGTCATGGGCCGATCCCTTCTTTCTGCGACCAAGGCGCTTGGGTTGCAGCTCAAGTCAACTTCACGAGCAACGCTAAACCCGATCAAGTAGGCAGTGGTTATGATGGGATTAACACGCTGTTTCACGAAGGTGGGCACGCAGCGCATTTTGCCAATGTGAAAATGAACGCGCCTTGTTTCTCTCAAGAGTTTGCACCAACCTCGATGGCTTATGCTGAAACTCAGTCTATGTTCTGTGACAGCTTGTTGAACGACGCCGATTGGTTAAAACAGTACGCGCTTAATTCAGAAGGCCAACCTGTGCCAGACGAATTGATTAAAGCAATTATTGATAACAAACAACCGTTTAGAGCCTATCAAGAGCGCAGCATTCTTGTGGTCCCTTATTTTGAGCGTGCACTTTACGAACTGGCTGATGAAGACCTAACACCTGAAAAGATCACAGCACTTGCACGTAGGACTGAAAAGGCAATTCTTGGATTGACTTGCAGCCCTCGCCCACTGATGGCGATCCCACATCTACTGTCGGATGAAGCATCTTGTTCATATCAAGGTTATCTATTGGCTCACATGGCGGTGTATCAAACACGTGCTTATTTCACCGACAAGTTTGGGTACTTAACGGATAACCCAGAGATCGGCCCTTTATTGGCTGAGCACTACTGGCATAAAGGCAATAGTGTTAATCACAATGGAACAATAGAGAGCCTGACTGGAGAAGGTTTCAATGCCAAATACCTTGCTGATGAGTGCAACTTAACACCTGAACAAGCATGGGCAATCGAAGAGAGAAAGATCAAACAACTGGCTTCTCGTGAACGTGCACAAGTCGCAGATTTAAATGCGAAAATATCGATCGTCGATGGCGCAACTGAATTAGCGAATAATGAAGAGTCGAATGAGCAAATGTGTGATGATTTTGAGCGTTATATTGTTGAAAAATATGGACGATAACCAACGTTCAAGTTCACTATCACTATCACTATCACTATCACTCGTTGATTAAACGGACAAAAAGTAAAAAGGACGATATCAATCGTCCTTTTTTCAATATTGGCACTACGCCGTAGCGCACACCGAGCGTGTTTCGGTATCGAATTCAATATCAACCGATTCAACGCTTCTCAAAGACTTTCTGTGAATACCATATACTTGTCCCGTCAAAACAATATAAAACTTTTCAGTTTGCAGTAAGTTCCATGCTTCATCCAAAGATTCTGCGTAGACTTTGTTTTGTGAGTCTTGTGGGCGAGTACCAGCAGCTCTTCCATGTTTACGTGCCAATTCGAACAATCCATTTCGATTAGGCTTGCACATAAACAGAGTCTCATTGCCATAAATGACACCCTTGCCAGTTATGCTCTTAACCATTTTGTTTCTCCAGATAATAACCCACTCGTAACGCTTGAGTGGCATACCACATGTCGAACAGTGGATGCTTAAGCTGCGCAAAGAAGAGAATATGGTGTAAAGACCGGGCAGCAATTACACCATAACGTTCAGTTTCAATATTTGAGTTTTAAAAGCTTAGGCTCTCAGCGCGCCTAAGCCTCGATACTACTCTTAGAAGTAGTAGTAAGCTGCTGCGAATACGTGTGTTTCTTCGTCGTATTGCATACCTGTTGAACCAATACGCGAGCCTTCGATATCTTGCTTAATATCGATGCCCATATCAGCATTGTCAGCAATACGGTACATAGCGGCGACGTTGATGTAAGAAGCGTCTACATCCGCTTGGCCATCAAGTTCATTGTTGCTAGATGCATAACCAGCTGCAATTGTTAGGTCTTCAGATAGCGTGTAACCACCAGACAGGTAGTAACCTGTATTTTTAGCTGAATCACTCTCTTCAATCCAAGAGTTTACACCTAGCTTAAGAGCACCAAATTTCACGTTACCAGTTACTGTGTATACTTCGAAATCATCTTCGTAGTTACGGTTTTCGTAACCAGCGTATAGGTTGAATACTTCTTGCTCTAGACCAACGTAACCGTTCACACCTTTATCGAATTTCTCATCATTACGTGAGTCTTTCGTTTCAAAGTAAGAGATGCCGTAAGCGATACCACTTGTTGCACCTTGGAACTTAACTACGTTGAATGCATCAGAAGCATCGCCCGCAGAAGCACCAAACTCGTAAGTGTTATCACCTGCGCCGTCAACTTTATCTAGTGCCGTATCGTTTTCCCAGCCGAATGAAGCGATACCGTAACCAGTGTCGAAACCTAACCACGCTTTATCTACGTCTGTCGCAGGGCCTGTATCAATGCCATTTACCCAACCAGATGTTGCTGCGTCGTTCCCTGCAACGTTATCGTCAGTTGTGTAGTTCAGCATCATGTCAGTTTCGAAGTAACCAACAAAACGCTTGTTACGGTAACTTACCGCAAGTGTTAGACCAGTCGCCCAGTCATCGTAGAATGCTTTAGAACCTGTGTCGTAGTAACCACCAACACCGAAAGAACCTGCTACTGAGAATTGATCTTTGTGCATAGAATCAAAAGCAAACATCTCTTCATTCTGGCTATTTTGGCTGCTTGTGTTTACAGCGAATGCTGAAGTTGAAATGCTTGCAATCGCAAGTGCTACTAATGTTTTTTTCATGATTACCACTACCTATATATTGATTCGGCCTTGTTAGTCCGGCCTTTTGGAGTGGCGCTATTGTTCAAAAAATCCAGTTATTGATATACCGTAAAATTACTGAAAATTTTATAACCAAGATGAATTTAATTAAATAATGATATGTTGATATCGCTTTTATATTGAGAAACGCAAGCCGAGCGTAAAGCCGATATCGGTACTGTTATCCATATTGCGAATGTTCTCAATCATCAAGGCTTCTAAAGCAAGGCGGTACAAACGATAGCGATACCCCACAACCACTTCATTCGATGGCTCCGAGAAATCGGGGTCATTCGTCGACCAGCCTTGATAGTTAAGCGATTCAAGGACAAAGCTATGCTGCTGATTCCATCGATACTCATATCCGACAGCCCAACTGGCACTCACGTTTTCAAGGGTTAGATTCTCATCGCTAACTAAATGACCATCGCTGTTTCGATGTACAAGGCCAATAGTAGAAAAAATACTGTGCCTTGGTGTGATATAGCTGTAGTTGAGTTGAGCACCTTGCTCAAAACTGGTTCTCGCAAATTGCCCGCTTCTCACATTGTTGTAAAACAACGAACCACCAGCAGACAGTGACATCGGCCCTCGAGAATACAATAGCAACTCATTGTAGAAAGTAAGCGCTTTGGTTAAGTCATCGCCTTCAAAATCCGATACATGAACACCGGCATTATGAAAATCCATTGTGAACTGGTCTTCCGCAACTTCATCACGGCCATTCTGCCCAATACCAAACAGATCATGAAACCCCATCACAAAGCTGTCTAAACCGTTATCTTTTGCTGTGACAACACGATAATCGAGTTCAGTTTTCCAAATCGGAGAGGCTTGCCATTGAACAGCAATGTTCGATTGATTTTGATAATAGTCTAAGGAGTAAGCTTGCGTATGTGCCCATATACTGGACTGCGTATAAGAGGACTTAAATTCTATCGTACCAGTCCTATTTGGCTCAGCAGAACGAAGCTGTGTAGAGAGTACATTCGAATGAATTGGAGATTGTGCATAGACGAACATTGGAGATGCAACGGCACTGTAAAAAGGCAAAATCGATAGGGATAGTGTTAGGGTTGTTCTTAACGCTGTCACAACTTTCTCAATAGTTTAAAACGTCCGATTTTCTTAAAAACAGCCTTCAATTAATGCAGCAAATTTACTGCTTTTCGCTAAAATACATAGAATAAAGTGTTCTAAAAAAATCGAACTAAGAACACCTTAACGATCTTTTCAGGTTCACTTGCCCTTGAGCGTTTTAACGAATATCTTCACGGCGTGAATGAATAACCTAATTTTTGATAAGGATAAAATGTGAGCGCCTCTAGCCAGAGCTTTGAACAATTGTTGATGAGTCAGTCTGAAACCTTGATCAATAGTGACCCAAAAGATTTTACTGCTACTTGGTCCAAAGCAAGCTTTGACGTTCTAGACTGGTTTGATGTTGATAGGTTAACCCTGTACCCAAACTCTATGGTACTACTCGAAGACGGGAAAACTTGCTCAGTATCTAAGTCACATATCCCATCTATCAATAAGCAAGATTTTTTAGGCTGTAACCATCTTGAGTACTTAAAGCTACTCAAAACCCAAGAAACCTACTTAGAGTTTTCTGAAGATCAGCTCGCTAAAATTCAAAACGATGTATTGAGCCGAATATATAAACAAGGTGGCAAGTGGCACTGCATTATCCCTTTGCAGCTGTTTAACCAACGTTGGGGCGCACTCTCTTTCACTAACTTCCACGACAATAAAACCACTTTGGGTTTAGAAGATATTAAGCGGCTGAAACTTGTGTGTGAGATGTGGCTTTGTTATTGGCAGCATTCAACGTTAGCGCGAACGTTGAATCAAAGCGAGAATCTATGGGAAGACGATAGCGATAAACTGTTGTTGTTAACGAAGAAGCAAACTAAGGTGCTATCTCTTATCGCTCAAGGCTACACAGCCAAGGAGTGTGCCGATAAATTGCACCTAAGCCCGCGTACCATCGAATCACATAAGTACCGAATGCTCGGGTTGATGAACCTGAATAATCACAATGAATTGGTTCAATTTGCTTTGCGTAACGGCCTTGGGATCACTGAAAACAGGGACATAACTCGATAGGTCTGTTTATTTTGGCTCCTATACATCCCAGTTATTCATTGCCTTCACTTAACGCGAACTTTATCTCATCGGATGAAAAGCCTTTACGGCTCAGCATCGCGTAAGCCTTGGAGCGCTCTTTATGGTCATTAAGATCATAAGATTTTTTCTGTAATTGTTCTAAGCAAGACGAGTAGAAATCCAGTTGCTCTGCGTTAATTAATCGATCGATTAACACTGATAGCTCACTTGTGTCGATTTGTCGTTGTTTCAGCTCTTGCTGAATGGCAGTCAAACCCTTCCCTTTACGCGCGTATTTCAACACTTCTTTCTCCAAATCGGCTTTCTCGGCCTTGATCTGAATATTACTCTTGAGCTCATGAGCTTGTGGGTGCTGTTCGATAGCAATTTTGACTTGTTGATAGCTGAAGCCACGTTTTTGTAATGTCGCTACCAGCTTTTCACGGCTCATGGTAAAGCCCGTGTAGTAGTTGTTGATGCGTTCAATCAAGATGGTTTGTTCATCTATGTTTTTGTCAGCAGATACCTTATGAATCGCATCCAAAATGACCGAGTCTGTTAACCCTTTCTTCTTCAGTTTCTCAACGATATAACGGGAGCCAAACTCACCAAAGAAAGCTTGCTCGACAAATTGCTCTGCAAAATCCTGATCAGACTTTAGATACCCGTAACCTTTCAAGTTACTCAAGGTTTCATCGATCCAATCTTGATTGTCCGTTTTCACTTTCAGTTTCGCAGTCAACTCGCTTTCAGTCATATCCCTCTGAGTTAAATGCCACATGGCAGAGTTCATAACGCTTTCGATTCGTCGCGCTTTTCTTACCGTTGCTTTTTTAATATCCGGGTTTTGCTGTGAATCATCCATTCAATTTCAACTATCAAGATTAGGCCTACCCCATGATAACGTAATTCTGAGTTGGATGAAGTGAGACAACGGAATGAGACTTAAGATAAACCGACAACAAAAAATGGACGCCTAAATAGCGTCCATTTAATCATCACGTTAATAAATTAGTGATTAGCTCTCTTCGTGGTTGTATACATGCACATCACGTTGAGGGAATGGAATGGTAATGCCTTCTTCGTCGAAGCGCTTCTTCACTGTTTCCGTCACATCCCAATATACATCCCAGTAATCGTCGGTTTTAACCCAAGGCCTCACCACGAAATCAACTGAAGACGTATTCAAGGTATGCAGCTTAATCATGTGCTCTGGTTTTTTTAGCACTAGAGGGTGCGCAACAATGATTTCGTTTAATACGGCTTTCGCCTTATCAATGTCATCAGAGTAGCCAATGCCAAATACCATATCGACACGTCGCACACGCTCTGCTGTGATGTTATTGATCACATCACCCCAAATTTTATTATTGGGAATCACCAAGCGTTGGTTATCGATAGTCTGGACGGTGGTCGATACAAGGCTCATGTCTTTAACTGTGCCTTGAACACCAGCGACTTTCACCATGTCACCCACATCGTATGGACGGTAGATCAAAATCATCAAGCCAGAAGCAAAATTAGATAGCGTATCTTGCAATGCGAAACCAATGATCACACCGGCAACACCGAAACCTGTTAGTAGTGGTGCTAGCTCTATCCCGATTTGCGACAGCGCGATAAGCAAACCAATAAACACGACCGCTTTAGATGCGATTGATACAAAGAAGTCCTGCATCAATACACTAAAGTCCATTTTCGAATGCGAAACGCTCTTACGAACGGTTTTGCGTGCGACGTTTGACAGCAAACGAGTCACATACAAAATACCCAAGAACAGAGCCAGTTTGACAATGAATGAAGGGGTATTTTCGAATGCCCATGAGCTGAACGAACGAAGCCAACCATCTAAAAGCTCCAGTGCAACATCAACATCCAATACATCAGCGTTAATGTCTCCCGTCGTTGCCAGCAACACTCGCTTGTAAGAAGTCACGTCGACGCCAAACGGTTCCATTAGTGTGATGGTTTCTTCTAAGCTCGCCACCATTACACTCGTGCGCTCGCTGAAACGCTCAAGCTCCTTTTTAATGGTCGCTTTCTCTTCTTCATTCACGAAAGACAAACGCGCTTCTAGATCTTGTCGCTGTGTGTCTGTGTAAAGAATGGCATTAGTCAGGTATTTAGAGCGAGACACCAAGTCAACTTTTAGAGCTTTTTCCGGTACAGCTACATCAACACCACGCTCTTTTGACCACGCTAATGTTTTAGCAAGCTGTTGGTAATAGGTGTCCATCATTCCGATTCGTTTCTGAATACGTAATTCAAGACGTTTCTTAACATCACCTTCAGCTGAGCGATTTTCTTTGCTCATTGAAACGATTTTAGTTTCATTCAACGATAACAATTTTTGAAGTAGTTCAACCTGCTGAGCAAGAACAACATCTAGCCCTTCTTTCTTATCAGAGGAGAGTTGTGTGAAAATCTCCTCACGCAACCCTTGGTTCTTGCGTCTCAAAATATCTTCAAGAAAGGGTTTCTCAGCATCATGCGCCGTTTCTAATGTTGCCAGATCGAGCATTAACTGATCTTGTACTTCTGCTATTTTCTCAACGCTCTGCGCATAACTTCCAAATGCAACAAACGCCAACATTAACAATAGACAACGCCAAACCTTCATCATATAAATTCCTATTACTGTCTAAATTGACCCTATAAATAGTAGTAAAAAGAATATGGATAACAAGCATTTAAACGTATGTTATGTTAAAAATTCGCAAATTATCAGTCAGCTTCTAATATTTGAGAGTTCCAATCCCCTCTTATGACCTGTAGAGTACCCACCCAACAAAGAACAACGGCCAATATCTTCACTTTGGCGCATGCACTAAAGCGCCTTAAATACGATGTTGGCTCACAGCAAGAGAGTATAAAAATGAACAACGAACTTGATATTATTGAGTCTCTAGAAGAGTTAGAGCAATTCCTAATTTCAGTGGAAGCTGGCGGCTTAGGCCTTGAAGGCGTTGAAGGTGTAGGCATGGCAACCAATAATTCTGATGGCCGTCACTTCGTTGCTGTATTCAACAGTAGCCATAAAGTTCTACTTGCTCGTTGGATCACCAAAGAAGTCTTTGATAATGGTAAAGACTTGGTACGTAACGGCCCTCGCCGCACTCACTAAGTTTTTCCACTAGTCCTAATGATTAAAGCCCAACACGTTCATCTACGACCTGTTGGGCTTTTTTGTATCGCCTCATGGAAAATAAACCACTCGATACACAATAAATTCGCGATAACTGCCGATTGTTGTGAACTTTAACTAGAGCTCAATGTCGTATTCGCGTGAGTTGGTGTTTATACGGCGTTTATCGTATATCTGCTGTTTCCCGCACTAATACATAGTTTCACTTTAACAATTTTATGACTTGTGGCGCGAAGAGAACTTATCTAAGCTAGCCACAATCCAACGAGCTCGCTTTAGCTACTAACTGATTCGATTACTGACTGATTTGCTAAATACACCATTGCTTTTCTTATCTACACAGAACCGCCGACAAAAGCATTCGCTTTGGGCGCTCTTTCTTACCGGACTGGTTATCGTAACCTGTCTGGCAAGTACGCTATCTGTAAAGAAAGTATCGATTTCAACTTCTCTCATTGGTCAATCTATCCTAGTTGATGCACAAACTCATACGGAAGCCAGTACCCCTCAAACCGACATCGCTTCTTCAGAAAAAATGGCCGCTCTATACGCCAGTGTTTTCGGTTTAGAAGCCTCTAAAATGTTAACTTCACCCAATTCAAGTTCATGCAGCCTAAGTTCAAAAATGCTGACCTTTGCCGCCCCAAAAACCGGCTGGCTGATCCCATTCGTACTTATTATTGCTGTTGCATTTAATTTACCGCCTCACATCTCAAGGTTATCTAGAGATAATCATCGCTCAACTCGACCTACAAAACTCCGCTTACACCTAACTCACTGTATATTTAGAGAGTAAATAACCGGGCTACTACACCCTATTTATTTATTTTTTGGAGATACATTTGTGTACAACACACTACTAACTAAGTTTGTCGATTCATTGACATTCTGTATGCGTACATGCGCGAAAACCTTAGCCACAGCCATTTTGGTTATGACTTCATTTACCGCCTTGGCACAGACCACGGGCTGGCTTAGCGTGCCTGAGCACCCGCCTGTAAAAATGAGAATGATGTCGACAGGCGAACAATCCGATGACGGTTCTCAAATTCAGACCGTACTCGATGTCGTACTCGACGGCGACTGGAAAACCTATTGGCGTAGCCCGGGGGAAGGTGGCATTCCTCCTAGTTGGGACTGGTCTGGTTCAACAAACATTGAGTCGGTAGAGTGGCATTGGCCGATACCTAAGTACTACGAGCAGCTTGACGTGATGACATTAGGCTACAAAAAGCACGTCAGCTTTCCTGTTACGTTAACCCTGAAAGACAACACCAAGCCAGCAATATTCAAGGCGTCGTTTACTTTCCCGTCGTGCACCAATATCTGTGTTTTGACCGATTACGACATCGAATTGCCGATCGATCCGCAAACATTAGCGCTCGATGAAGAAGCCATGTTCTTGTTCAACCAAGGCATGAGCCAATCTCCGCGAGAAGCGAACCGCACTTCGGTGGTCGGTCTATTTTGGGACAAGAACAAGCAGCAACTGGTTACTCAGCTGACAAGCAAAGATGGTTGGGACAAGCCGATGGTGTTGATTGACGGTCAAGAAGTGATTGATGACTTCTTTTCTCAACCAACCGTCCACATAACAGACAATACAATGACTGCTGTATTCGATGTGAGCAACTGGATTGGTGAAGTCGACTTAACAGATCGAACGGTGAGTGTCACAGTGTCGGACACGAACTTTGCCGAAGAGATGACAGCTCAAGTGGGCTCAGAGCCAATCGCTTACCAAGAGAGCAACAACGGCTTCATTGCGATGATCGGTTTTGCCTTGATTGGTGGGTTGATCCTCAACATCATGCCATGTGTGTTACCCGTATTAGGAATGAAGTTGAACAGCATCATTCAAAACCAAGGTGCATCCAACCGACATATCCGACTCTCATTCTTAGCTTCTGCCTCAGGTGTCATTACGTCATTTGCGCTGTTAGCCCTAGGTATAACCGTCCTAAAGATGGGTGGTAACGCTATTGGCTGGGGAATCCAATTCCAGAACGTTTGGTTTATCGGTTTCATGCTGATAATCACCTTGCTGTTCTCAATTAACCTATTGGGTTTATTTGAGTTCCGACTGCCTTCAGGTTTAAACACCTGGATGGCGACCAAAGGTGACGATTCACATTCGGGTCACTTCGTTCAAGGCATGTTTGCCACACTCTTAGCAACACCGTGTAGCGCGCCATTCCTTGGTACCGCCGTAGCTTATGCACTCGGTGCAAGCTACCAAGAACTGTGGGCTATCTTCATTGCACTTGGCATTGGTATGAGTGCACCTTGGCTAATCTTCGCTCTGTTCCCAAGCCTAACCAAATTGCTGCCGAAACCGGGCGCGTGGATGTTCAAAGTTAAGTTGGTATTTGGCTTAATGATGTTCATCACCAGCTTATGGTTAACAAGCTTACTGACCCCATTCATTGGTAAGTTCCCAACCATTGTTCTTACTGTATTCATTCTGGCTACGGTACTCATTTGGATTGGTAAGAAACTAGGTGCAAAAGTACTTACGCCTATATTAGCTACAACCACGATAGTATTTGGTGGTGCACTAATCGTTGGCAGCATGACGGCAGATAACTGGTCAACCCCTATTGTGGATGACTTGCCTTGGCAACCGCTCGATGCCAAACAGATCCCTCAGTTAGTCGAAGAAGGTAAAACGATCTTTGTTGATGTGACTGCAGAGTGGTGTATTACATGTAAAGCGAACAAGATCGGTGTCATCCTTCAAGATCCTGTCTACAGCCACCTACAACAAGAAGACATTGTTTTGATGAAAGGCGATTGGACAACACCAAGTGAAAGTGTCACTCAATACTTGCAAAGTAACGGGCGATTTGGAGTGCCATTTAACATCGTATACGGTCCAAGCTATAAAAAAGGCATCCCTCTACCGGTAATCCTCAACAGTGAAACCGTCGTTCAAGCCATCGACGCTGCGAGGTAATTAATGAACACTCCCAACACTGAAGATAAAACCGATAGATCGGAAGAGAGCGAGGCGAAGAAGCCAAGCCGTATTAAGAAATGGGGAAAGGAACTCGTTTCAATGATTCTGATCGTTGGCGTCGTTTCATTTGCTATGGACTTTTATCACAGTAGAAGTATGCCCCAAGGAGACGCAATTCCAATCGCTGGCCAATCGATCCAAGGGGAAGATATTGATGTTATTGAGCTAAGCAAAAATGGTAAGCCTGTCATCGTCTATTTTTGGGCGACTTGGTGTAGCGCATGTAAATTGGTAAGCCCAACCATTAATAGTTTCAATGACTCCCATCAAGTGGTCTCTGTGGCGCTTTCGTCTGGCCCTGACGAGCGAGTTCAGCGCTTTATGGACGCAAAAGAGTACGATTTTCCGGTTATCAATGATCTTTCAGGACGAATCAGTAGAGATTGGGGAATCAACGTTACACCGAGCATTGTCATCATCAAAGATGGAGAGATCACCAGTATCGCAACGGGTGTTACTTCCCCTATAGGCCTGTGGTTAAGGACCTACTTCGCTTAGCTGGCTTACAAAGAAAACAGAGCAAAGCAAAGTGATAAACCGACTGGGCCAATTTAACAAATAATATTACGGTGAGCGCAGCCCAGGATGCGCTTACCAAAATCAAGAATTTAGAGAATAGACAACATGAAAAAACATCTGATAAGCACGCTGATTTTAGGCTCACTAATGAGCACAAGTGCCTTCGCTGAATTAAACAAAGAGCAGACCCAACAACTTGAAGAAATAAATCAGTTTCTTAAAGAGAACCCTTCGACGATCTCAGGTCTACATACCAGTCTAGAACAGTACGTTGCAGGCCAAGCGCAAGCAAAGAAAGCACAATCTGAAAGCCATGATTGGCTATATAACAATGACGCGCACCCAATCACCGGAAACCCGGATGGCAAGTCGGTCATTATTAACTTCACCGACTACAACTGCCCTTTCTGTAAACGCTTAGAAAAAGGCTTAGTTAAACTGGCCTCTGAAAACAATGACATCAAGGTTATTAATGTTTACTTGTCGTTTAAGCAGCAGCAAGTTTCGGGTCTAGAGACCAATGCTGCTCTATACGCGATGAAAGTATGGAAAGATAACCCGGAAGCGTTCCCTGAAGTCGACAGATTACTGATGGCGAAAAGTGGTATTCACACCAAGTCATCACTGCAAGCTGTAGCCAAGAAGACGGGAACAGAAGCGCAGCTAGACACCACCACAGAACAAAACAACACGTTAATGACTAACCACCAAACCTTTAGCGCATTGGGTCTAACCGGCACACCAACATTAATGATGAACGGGCAGATCTTGCCGGGATACGTACCTTACGACCGATTAAAAGAGATCGTGGATGACGCTTTTTAATCGAGTTTAAATAGAGACAAAGACTCGAAAGAGAAGTAAATAAAAGCCGACTAGCGTAACTCGTAGTCGGCTTTTTTATGAGCTTAAGATAGTGTTTTCAGTATTATTTTTGAAACAAAAAAGCAGTCGAAGTGTCACCATCTCGCCATGGGTTCTTAATTTATCCTATTTACTCTAAAAGCAGTTCTGTCGACGAGTCCAAGACGTGTTAACTCTAGACAACTGTCCTTTGACCGAGCCTAGCTCGGTCTTTTTTTGTGCGTTTCAAATGACAAACCTAGCGACAGTCTAACTTACATCTAGCTCAATAAGCGGCACACCAACGCACCAGGCTCCCTTAACGCATCCACGTTATAGCTGAGTACACGTCCGGCAGACGGCGCGTGATAACGGCGGCATTCATTCCCAAAAGCGTCATATTGAATCGCCAATAAATCACCTTGTTCTACACTCTGCAGAAGTTCAACCTGTGGCAATACGAAACCACCAATATCGGCGCGGATAGAAACCACATTGTTACCCTCTATCCAATCCATGTTAGGCAGTTGGATTTTCTCTGGGTTATTTATGTCAATCTCGAACATTTCATAATAGGACAGCATATTAAAAACACCGTCTACCGCTCGTTGAATCATGTCAGGCTGGGTAAATTTCCCCATCCCCACTTCCACCGTGATACTCGGTATCCCACTTCGATTCCAGACCGTTTCAAGAATACCCGGGTCGCCGGGATCATTGAGAACACAATCTGCTCGCATCAACCTTGCCATTTCCAAACATCGTTCAATTCGGTAATCAGCAAACACATAAAGTGGGTAGACCGCGCCACGTGTTTGAGTATGGAGGTCAACGGCGAATGTTGCATTGTGCTTAAGCAAGCGATCCCACAAAGAGGCGACAAAGCGCTCCGCTGCCAAGCCATTCACATCTCCCGGAAAGAGTCTATTAAGGTTGGCAGGACAAGACCCCGGGTCTGAAGAGATAAAATCACGGCTATGGTTTAGCAAGCCAGACAAATTCACCGTAGGCACAATCGTTACCGTGCCTTTTAATGTTTTACCGACTAAGTCCCTGATAATTTGCTGAGCAGCCAACACACCGTTTAGCTCATCACCGTGAATACCGGCCGTAATCATCAGCTTTGGGCCTTCTTGGCTGCCTTTGAAAACAGAAACCGGCATATTCTTAGGTTGCCCTAGCCCATCACTGGTGACTTGAAACCAAAACTGATGTTCACCAACAGGTAGGTCTTCAACATTCAAGGAGCCAATAACCTGCCTACCTTGTAAAACATCACCTAAGTACTCTGTTTTCATCCAACGTCTCCATCTTGCTGAGCAAAATCTATTCTCTTCTAAGTTTTTGCATCATAGAGGATATCTTAACCAGTACAAGCAGTTAATCAGACTAGCAAGCCCTGAACCGCTCCCCATATTTATCAGCATCAGCATCAGCATCAGCATCCGAGATTCCGAATTAAAACTTGCGAATGTCACTACTAAAGTACACATGGCTTATATAACTATTCACAGAACACTCAGTCTATTGAAATAAAAACGCAATAAAATCAATGCTTAAAAAAGTTCCCCATTCACGAAAATGTAATTTTATAGAAATGAAAGCTTAATTTACCTGCTCTAAATTAGCTTCATATCGAAACGGAGAGCACATTGCTCACGGATTTTAAAATACAAGGTAAGTGATTATGAAAAAGGCAGTTCTAGCTTCTGCAGTGGTAGCAGCACTAGTTTCAGGTTCATCTCTAGCAGCAACAGTTTACAGCTCTGATGGTACTGAGCTCAAGATTGGCGGTCGTGCTGAAGCTCGTTTCAACATCTCTGACAACAACGAAAGCGCATCTGACAGCTCTTTCAAAGACAAATCGCGTGCACGTGTGAATATTTCAGGTAAGTCAGAGCTTTCTGACGGCTTATATGGATTCGGTAAGTATGAAGCAGAGTTCACTAGCGCATCAACAACAGAGTTCGAAGACGGAAATGGCGATACTGTAAAAATTGAAAATGAGTCTCTTACCAATCGCTACTACTACGCAGGTTTAGGTACCAAATTCGGTGAGTTCTCTTACGGTAAGCAAGATTCTGCGCAAGTAATGCTAACTGATATTACAGATACCATGGCTACATTTGGGGCAGATGCTGCTGATGCAGTTGCTGGTAACAAAGACAAACGCGAGAACAACTTCCTTTATTCCGGTGAGTTCAATGCACTGACCGTTCAAGCTAACTACATAGCTGCAAACGAGAAAGATGCAGATAGTTTTGGCCTCGCTGCTATGTACAACCTAGGTGCTTTTGACCTTGGTGCGGGTTACGTTTCTCAAAAGAATGGTAACTTCGATGATGATCAAATCAACCTTGTAGCTCAGTTCTCTATGGACGCGTTTACGGTGGGAGGCCTATACACAATGGCTTCAGTTGCAGATGAAGATTACACTGGCTACGAACTCTCCGCCAAATTCAAAGCAACTAAACAGCTATCACTCATTGGCGTGTACAACTACGGTGAGTTTGATAAAGCGACTGACGAAGAAGCAAATAACTTTGCAATTGAAGCGGTATACAAGTTCAACGGCCACATTCGTACATATGCGGGTTACAAGTTTGAACAGCTAGATAATAAAGATGACCAACTACAAGCTGGCATCCGTTACGACTTCTAATCTAAATCGACTTTAGATTCAGACTAAAAAGGTTGGGCAATAGCTCAACCTTTTTTCATATTCAAATATTCTGACTAACTTCTTCAATGCTTTTTCTGGTTAAGTGGTGCTAAATCCGTATCATACGTGAACCACATCAAATAATTAGAAGCATCATGTCACAACATCATCCGATCCAAGGCGCTAGCTGGATGCTAACCGCAGGTCTAGCCTTTGCCGTTATCAATAGCCTAACTCAAATTGCTAGCATTCATTTCGGACTTACTTCTACCACCGTTGCCGTCATTCAATACGCCATCGCGTTGTTCGCAATTCTTCCTTATCTGAAAACGCTAGGTATTCGCCGCGCACTAAAAACCGACAACCTCAAATTGCACGTATTCCGTGTATTCTTGTCAGTTATTGGTATTCAACTTTGGATATGGGCACTGGCTTACCCAGTGCCTATTTGGCAAGGCATTGCCCTTCTCATGACGTCGCCACTTTTCGCCACCATAGGTTCAGGGCTTTTCCTCAAAGAGAAAGTGGGCGCAGCTCGCTGGGGCGCGACCTTAGCCGGCTTCGCTGGAGCTATGGTGATACTAGAGCCTTGGGCCGAAGACTTTAGTTGGGCTACATTACTACCCGTTGGTGCAGCTTTCTTCTGGGCATGCTACTCACTGATGGTGAAAAAGCTCTCTTCACAAGACAGCCCTTCAACCATGGTGGTTTACCTTCTTCTATTGATTACGCCATTTAACATCTTGCTGGCCGTTCCTGATTGGCAAATGCCAAGTGGCGGCACTATTTGGGCTATCTTAATCGTTATCGGTGTTATGACAGCTTTGGCTCAGTGGGCGATTGTAAAAGCCTACTCGGTCGCTGATGCCTCTTTCGTTCAACCGTTTGATCACGCGAAATTACCACTTAATGTCTTGGCTGGCTGGCTAGTCTTCAGCTGGGTTCCACCAGGTCGTTTATGGCTAGGGGCTGCGATTATCATTGCTTCTGTTGCGTTCATTACCCATTGGGAAACGAAAAAACCGACGAAAGTTAAGAAAGTTTAAAGTCGATGAAATAAATAGTTCGACTGTCCGTTCTATATTGATAAGAGAATTTTAAGCGAGGTCGTAACCATGAAGAAACCAGTCAAGATTACACTATACCGTTGGGCAGGCAGCTGGGGTCCATTTAAAGTAAACATCCCATGTGGAGAGTGTACCCTTACCAAAGACATTCTTGAGGATACTTTTGAAAATGAGTTGGCCGATGTCGATGTCGAACTGGAAGTGAAAGATTGGTTGTCTCACTGGTGGGAACCGTTAAAACTAGGTTCTTGGCATGCTCCCATCCTTGTTGTTGAAGGCAAAGTTGTAAGCCAAGGCGAAGCGCTTAATCGCGGAGTCTTGGTTCAATCAGTGATTAAAGAGTGGACCAAACGAGACAGCTTAAAAGGCAACATCGTTTATGGTAAGGCGACGTGCCCATTCTGTGTTAAAGCAAAGAAAATGCTTGATGAAGCAGGTGTCGAATACCAATACCACGATGTCGTAAAAGACAGCGCAGCTTTGTATCGCATGATTCCTGAAGTAAAAGCGCACATTGGTGAGAAAACACCCGTAACCGTTCCGCAAATCTGGCTGGATGGCAAATACATCGGTGGCGCGGACAACTTAGAAGCGTGGATGAAAGAGAATGGCCTAGATAGCATCCCTAATAATGTCGTCGACTTATCCAATCAATCTGCTGGTTAAATTCATTAAGAGCCATTAGTCAGACGAGAAATTAGTGTTTTTTGTGTCCATCCACAACAAAACAAAGCGATAACTTCACCAATCGCTAAAACGAAAAAGGCCTTAAACTTCAACGAGTTTAAGGCCTTTTAAAATTCCGTTTTGGAAAATGGTTACTTAGCCATTTTCTTCATCATTCGCTTGATGAATGATGCTTTTTTCGGCTTTGACTTGCCGTACATTGCTTCGTGCATCATGTTTTTTGCTGCCATTTGACCAAGGTATGCGTGGCCTAGTTCGTAGTTCATGCTTATCTCCGCACATAATCAACTTTCTTTAGCGCGGATTTTACACTTAAAACGCCCAAAAACAAGATCTAAATCACACTTTATTGCAACTGAATTAACTTAGTTGCAATAAGTCTGTTTTTATCTTTGCGCAGATCGACATTATATCCTTATATCAAAGAGTTAACATGAAGTCTGGTTTGACCTTAATGTCTATTTCTATGAACAATCCAAAACATTGGTTTAAACAGTCATAAAAAAAGCAGCTCAAGTGAGCTGCTTTCGAAAATACTGTACTGAGAAACCTAGCTACGCTTTGGCTGTCTGTAAGTTTTACCGGCAATTTGGTATGTATCTTTTTGCTTCAATTCAAACATCGTTTCAAAGAACCAAGCTGCAAATTTGATTAAGTCATCGCCTTCATTCATGACATGCTCGATGTACTCTTGCTCTTCGCCTTGTTCATTTTCTTGAAGCGTTACGTGGTAAATTCGCTTTTCGCCTTCCACTTCAGCTAGTGCAAATTGCCCCGTCAGTGATGCAGCAGCCTCAGCGACTTCTGTATCCTCATTGGATTTCAATAGCTCAAGCGCTTGAGGCAGGCCATCTAGTGCGCAGATAGCTTTTACCAGTACTTCAAATTCATTTTGCTGCATTTTGTTTTTACCTATTCAATGGACCGAAGCATTGTAGAAAACCATCAGCACAAATACAACGTATTAACGATGGTGCATTGGACGATAGTGAACTAGGCATTTAGCTATATTCCACTTCAACAGTATCATCTTTCTTGTTCATTTTGATTGAAGACCAAAGCACGCCTCCCATAGCTCCCCCAATAATCAAGTAGAACACACCCAGCTGTAGGTAAGTCGTCACCCAACTCTCGACGAGATACCCACCAAGTAAACCCGCCAAACACATCTGAATTGAACCCGACAATGCAGAGACCGCACCAGCTTGTTTCTTATGTGGTTCCAACAACATACTAATAGAGAGAGGAAAAGAGATACCCTGTGCAATAGTCAGCCAAGTAAACGCCCAAACTAAGTTAAAGATGGATAACTCATGAGTCAAAAGCCAAGTTCCCGACGCCAAGATAATAAAGATAGCTAGGCTCATCAGTTGAGGCGTACTAAACCTACGATTGAGCAAGTTTAAAGCGACGCTACCTACTAGCAAGCCTGCCGAAGGGACAATCATCAAT
Organism: Vibrio gigantis; assembly: GCF_024347515.1. Classification (NCBI taxonomy): domain Bacteria; kingdom Pseudomonadati; phylum Pseudomonadota; class Gammaproteobacteria; order Vibrionales; family Vibrionaceae; genus Vibrio; species Vibrio gigantis. The sequence goes on along the minus strand of NZ_AP025493.1, from coordinate 1,738,309 downwards.
GTTCCGTATTCTGCGGCAGTCAGCCCCAATTGCTCTTGCATTAAGAATGGAAACAACGACAACGAAACCAAACTCGCCATGTAGCTCATCCAGTTATAACTGGCACTGGTCAACACTTGGCGATTGGTTAACAAACGCCCATAGTTCTTGACCACTTGGCTGACTTCAAAGCGGCTCTTTCCGTATGGCAAAGTCTCATGAAGTACAAAGTAACCCAGCGTAAATATCGCTAATAAGTACAATAAAACGAACAGGAACACCGCCTGCCAACCGAGGTGAAATGAAATCCAACCACCAAATACCGGCGCAATGATCGGCATAATAGAAGCCGTAATCGAGATATAAGACAACGCTTTGGTCAGTTGAGGGCCATCATAGCTGTCGCGGAGCACACTTCGTCCGAGAACCGAAGCACTACCCGCTCCTAAACCTTGCAACAAACGGCCAACCTCTAGCGCCAGCATGTTGTCAGAAAACACGACACAAACGATAGTACCAATCAAATAAACGCCCTGACCTAACAAGAAGATAGGCCGTCTTCCCACCGCATCAGACATAGGTCCGTAAAATAGCTGAGACAAGCCAAAACCCACAAGAAACAGCGTGACGAGCAGCTGTACATCTACCTGAGTCACACTTAAGTCAGAAGCAATTAACGGCAAAGATGGCAAATAGATACTCACACCTACCTGCCCCGTAGCAATAATCATCATTGCTAAAAGTAACGGCGTTTTTTTAAAGGTCGATTGGCTCAAAAAATTCCCTATTCGTTTGATATTTGTTCATGATATAAGTTTATATTCAAAACCAGTAATTGATAATTAACCAAATTGGAATTTAATTAAGTCCTAACAGGAAACAATATGGATTGGATTCTCAACGTAAAGAGCTACGTTAGAGTGGTGGAAGAAGGCAGTTTCAACGGTGCTGCGCGTAAACTCAACACCACAAGCTCAGCGATCAGTAAAAGAGTAAACTGGCTTGAAGAGCGCATTGGCACTCAACTTTTAAAGCGAACGACTCGCTCAATCAGCCAAACCGAAGCGGGCGCACTATTTTACCAAAGAGCCAAAGACCAACTCGATAACTGGCAGTCGATCATTGATGAAACCCGCTCAGTTAACCAAACTCCTGCAGGCTTACTGAAGATAGGTGCGACCATCGCGGTCGGCTCTAAGTTTCTGGTTCAGCACATGGACGACTTCCTTGAAAAGTATCCGGATATTAAGGTACAGCTCATCACCACCACCTCTGGGCAACTGCCTGAACTTGGCTTAGATCTGGTGATAAGCCGCGAACTTGAACAACTCAACTCGTTAAGCTTTAAAAAAACACCTTTGTTTGAGCACAAGGCTGGTTTCTATGCCGCTCCGAGCTACTTGGCTAAACACGGTTACCCAAGCTGCGAGCAAGATTTAGAACAACACAATTCGCTGATTTGGGGCGAGCGTCCCACTCGAGAGGTTACGCTGACGAAAGGTCAACGAATCACGTTGAATGGAAACTTTGCGACAACCAACCCAGAGGCTCTATTTCACGCAGCCAAGCGAGGAATGGGCGTATTGTTAACCATCAAAGCGATGATCAAAGAAGATCTAAAACAAGGGACATTAGTTCCAGTATTGCCAAATATTACCGCCGACGAAGTGATGGTTTACGCCTATTACCCTAAGCTTGATTATTCTCATACACGAACAAAACTATTTTTGGATCATCTTAAAGAGAGGCTAGATAAAGAGCGTAGCACCCAGATTTTGTGAATTTAGTCACAAATAAATTTGAAAAGGTATACAACTCGGTCAATAATAAACAAGACGCATATCAACTTATGCACGATGACTCTGGTTAACTACGGATGGTGACTATGACTCAACATACACAAAGCAGCATAATAAACACAGAGCGCATTGGCCGCTTGTTAAAGTTGGAAGGAGTCGACCTTCTAGAGTCAGCTGTACTCACCTTACACCAAGCTTTTGGGACACAATACACCAGCATTATCGAGAAAAAGTACTTCCCAGACCAAATCATTCCTTTAGTGATTGCACATTCTGACCATGTATTACATGACAAGATCAACCCTCGTCATGGTCAAATCTATCAGCAAGCAATCAATCAAAACCACCCAGATTGCTCCTTTGCACAATACATCGTTCAATCTCTACCTACGTCGGCGTTTAAACGAGAAATCACCTCTCAAAACTCTATTGCTATCCCTACTTGTACTCAAAGTGGTGAAGTTATGGGGGTATTGTTTTCGACATTCACTACACCTATTAGCCCAGATCAGCAACAAGATGCGATAAAGCACCATCAACTATTCGCAGACATCATAATCCACACATTAAGAGAAATGTGGTTTAACGATCGCTCAGAGCAACTGGTGAATCAACTCAGTTATGAGGTGTCACACGACAGCCTTACCGGGTTACTAAACAGAAGTTGTTTATCAGATACCTTGGAATCTATTACTCAACAGAGCGTCACACCGTTCACCATCGGGTTACTCGACATCAATAGCTTCAAAGCGATTAATGATATATACGGTAATTATATTGGCGATAAAGTACTTCAATATGTCGCTGAAATTTTGCGCCGCACCTTACCCGAGCGCAATCTGGCTTTCCGGACTGCGGGTAATGAGTTTGCTTTTATCACCTATCATTCTAATCCAATCGCCGTATGCGAAGAAATTCTGGCCAAAATAAAACAAGGCTATAGTAGTGTTGATATCAAGATCGATTTTGACGTTAGCATCGGTATTGCACGCTCAGACGGAGACACCAAAGACATCGAGCAAATCATTTTCAACACTAGCTTGGCGCTAAAGGAGTGCAAACATAACCAAGATACTCACATTCAATGTTATGACACCCATCTAAGGCTACGCTACCAAAGAAAGGCCGAGTTAGTCGCCGCTCTGCGAAGTGAGCTTGAAAACCCGGTGTCAAATAGTTATGTACCTAATGACAATGGTATGTATGTGGTTGTGCAGCCAATTGTCAGTCAAGGTGACACACAATGGGAATACTTCGAGGTACTGACTCGCTGGAAAACCGCCAGACATGGTGACATATCGCCAGTGGAGTTCATTCAAGTAGCTGAAGAGTCTGGGCTGATTGTTGAGTTAGGTGAACGTATTATCGAGTTAGTGTGCCGTGCTAAAACCACATTAGAACAAGGCTTAGGTTACAAGGTTAAGCTTGGAATCAACTGTTCAGCTCATGAGCTTACCGACTCTCAGCGTTACATTTCCTATCTCACTCAAACCATTGAACAACACCATTTTAAAGCCAATGAGTTTGTTATTGAGTTAACCGAAACGGTGTTGTTATCTCCAACCCAAGAGACAAAATCGGCACTTAACTTTTTGAGAGGGCAAGGCTTTAGAATTGCACTAGACGATTTTGGTACGGGCTACTCCAGTTTGAACTATATTCACAGCTACCCCATAGATTGCATTAAAATTGATGCCACCTTTATCCGTAACTTGCTGACTAACTCAACTTCCGAGAGCGTCGTTTGGTTGATTATCCAACTCGCTCATAGGCTCAATGTATCATTGGTTGCGGAAGGTGTAGAAAAGCGTGAGCAATTAGAAAAGTTGCACGCAATGGGATGTGACAAAATCCAAGGATACTTCTACTCACCACCGATGCGACCAGAGGCTATCGTCAGCTATATCACGCATTCGGAGCCTTTGGCTTAAACCGCTATCCGTTGTATTAATTTAGGATCGAAAAAACCGCGAGGGCATAACTCTATTCTGAGTGATACTCTCGCGGTTTTAGCTGACTGCTTGATGATTAACAGCCTAATGTTGGGTTATCTCTAAGAGATCCAACTAGCTGTTATTAGATTGAGCTTCTAAAGCAACCTTTAACAGCTTATCAGCTTCATCTCTTGCTGCTACAAACGTCGCTTTTTCCTTTTTAGGCACAGAATCTGCCATTGGGATATTAGCTGTCATTGCGTTAACAGGACGACCACGTTCAATCAGCTCATAGTGCAAGTGTGCGCCTGTCACTCGACCAGTTTTACCAGATAAACCAATACGCTGACCACGAGATACCGTTTGTCCTTTACGAACGAGGATCTTACTCAAATGTAGGTAGCGTGTTTTATAAGTGCTGCCGTGCTGAATGACCACGTAGTTACCGGCATATGGGTGCTTACGCGTCATAATAACTTTGCCATCACCCGTTGCTTGAACCGGCGTGCCAATTGGCGTCGCGAAGTCTGTACCGTTATGTGGTGAGACTCGGCCCGTCACAGGGTGTAAGCGCTTAGGGTTGAACTGAGAACTCTGACGCCAACCACTGCTCACTGGGTAGCGTTGGAAAGCGCGTTGTAAACTATCGCCATTAGCATCGTAATATTGCCCGTCAGTGTGTAAGTACGCTGACACAACTCGGTTACGATTCATGATCTTAATTGCTTCAATTTCACGTTTTCCGGTTGCAACACCATCTACATATTGCGCTTTTTGAAGCACTTCAAACTGATCGCCAGCACGTAGGTCTCGGCTAAAATTCAGCTTGTCTTTAAGAAGAGTCACAATATGGTCAATCTCAAGACTGCTCAAGCCAACCTTGTTCGCCGACATAGAGAAACTGCCTTGAATATTACCCACTAAAGGCTTTTGCTTCCATTCACCAGGAATAGAGATGTCTTCGAATTCGTAGCTGCCGTCATCAAGCAGTTGGTAAACCACTTTGTCTGCAACACTAAACTGAAGTTCCATTTTAGAAAGGTCGCCGGTCGCTTCATCACGCCAAAAGCGTAATGTGTTACCCGGACGAAGTGTATCTAAAGCAAGGAAGTTCAAATCGGTTTCCATCACGCTCATCATCGATTTATAAGAAAATCCAAGATGAGTGAAAATGCTACTCAAGTTATCGCCAGATTGAATTTGATACTCAAATGTCGGCGGCTCAATTACGGTAACAGAAGAAGGCGATAGAATAGATTCAATAACCGTTGAGTCCGGTAGATCAAGCTCGATCGTTTTTGTCAGATTTGATTGCGAAGATTGCAGAGCAACTCCAATCGCTGCAATAAGTGGCAGCCCTAAAATAGCTACTTTTTTTACAGGTGAAAGCTCAGCAAACGGAGAGGGAAATATTTTTGAATACACGGTAAACAGGTCTTTCTACGATATAAAGGCATAGGATATGCTTTTCAAACGCATAAATCATCAATGCATTGTCATAATATGATGTGAATCTGCCCAACTTACCCTAAGTCATTGAGTTGCCGTAGACTAATTACCATTAAACAAAAAATAAAATTAACCGCTAAATTTGAAAATAAAAAAGCAGAAACGGCTAGTTTCTGCTTTCTATTGGTCGACGTTATTCCGTTTCGATTAATTAATAAACGAAGCGAATTAGTTGCTAGTTTCCGGAAAAAGGCTAAGCGTTAACCGTCGACACTAGGCAGTTATCTTCACCAAACTCATTAGGGATATAACGATCAGCATTCGAATCGTTTACCCATTGTTGGTCATCAACTAGGTAGCGGAATTGAAACTCGCCATCTTTAGGCAAGCGAGTTTTAAACTTGTATACCTTCCCTTTCGCCAACTTTTTCATTGGCGTTGCTTTCCAATCAAGGAAATCAGCAACGATAGACACAGAATTCGCTTCTTGAGCTTCTAGCTCAAAAGTCACTTCAACTTCATCTTTCGTTTTAAAAAAACGTTTATTAATCATTTGCAAGCTCCATTTGTAAAGTAAGCAGACACAAGGCTATGAGTGTCTAAATTTCATTCATCTACGTAAGATAATATGTAATTTGGCTCACATAAACAACAGATCCTTACACTAACAAAACGTTATTGCTTACCAATTGATTGCGTATCAAAAGAAAAGCTCATTAACACCTTTTCAGAAGGTGCTTCTGCAAATGATTGTTCCGCAGAATGCTGGGTAAAGCCGATAAAACCTTCCCCAGTGAGTTTTTTCTGTAATTGTGAATCTGGCTGTTCGGCAACATCCAAAGTCTGAATTTGCACGCGATCGCCCAAGAGAAGTTGGTCAACTAACACTACACGGCTTCGCTGCTGATCATGTTTAAACAGACCAAGGTAATAAAATACACCGCTGCCTTGGTTCGATATCCACATTGGCGCAATAAAAAAGCTCACATTCCCCAAGGTTACCGCAGAAAGGCTTTTCGTATCGACGGTCACCACACCACGCTCTACCCCTGAATCATAGCGACCAAACGCGATTGCTTTTGGTGCATCGATTTCATTAATAAAAGCGTATGCGTTGGTTTCAGGTACTTTGATTGTCCATGGGTTGGTTGTCTTCATATCAAAAACGGTTTCTACGACTGGGTCATAAGTGACTTGAGAAGAAGGAAACTTAGCTAAAATTTCTTCATCACTTAAACTAAAGCGATAAACACCCGCCAGTATCACCACCACTAACATGACGATTGGAATCAGTAGAATCAGAGGTATAGGTAAGATTTTCTTTTTCATGGGCAATTATATTCTTTTGTTTTCATCCAGTTGTGCAGACCATAAAGGGCTTTAGTATAATTATCAATACAGGGTTAACGAGAAGTGGAGCATGGATGGATATCAATCATATAAAACATAGAAATATCAGAAGTTGCGAATGCCGCTGTGGAGCAGTCAACCTAGTATGCAGAGGTGAACCTCAACGAACCTCGGTATGTCATTGTTATGAGTGCCAGAAACGCACCGGAAGTGTGTTCGGCGTTCAGGCTCGGTACCCAATAGAACAAGTCACACTCAATGGCGAAGTGACCTCTTTCTCACGCATCAGCGATACCGGTAATGAAGTCACCTATCAGTTTTGCCCTAAGTGTGGCACCACCATGCTTTTGCAGTCGGTTTCCGCCGCCGACTTTTACATCGTCCCACTCGGGTTATTTAAAGAGCAAGACTTTCCGTTACCAAGCTTTTCAGTCTACGAAGAACGTAAACACGGTTGGGTCAAATTCGACCATCAAATGAGTCACTACAACTAGCTTATTGCTGCCCTTTACCTCTACAAAACAACAGCATTAAAACAAACTGCAATACTGTTGCCTAAGATCAAATATCAAAGCACCACAACGCTAGCGTATCTTTTCGCTAGCGTTATAATCTTGCTCCTCTATTTAACCTAGGGTGAACCACATGATTTCTAAGCTGCCTCGCTGGGTTGAATACGGCGCCTTACTACTAGCTGGTCTTGCTGGCAGCGTTAATGCTATCGGTTTACTTGGCTTCCAACACCAAGCTATCTCCCATATTTCAGGTACCATGTCTTTACTAGGCAGCAGCCTACTCACACCAACCTCGGCTTCTGTTCACCTGCTATTGGTTATCATGAGCTTCATGTTAGGTGCGGCATTCAGCGGATTCTTTATTGAAAACCAAGCATTAAAGTTAGGACGTCGTTATGGTGTTGCTCTATGTATAGAGGGTGGATTGCTGTTCTTGGCGCTGTGGGCATTGTTACAAGGCTACACTTCAGGTCAGTATTTCGCTTCAGCCGCGTGTGGTTTGCAGAACGCGATGATCACCACTTACAGCGGTGCGATCATTCGAACAACACACATGAGCGGGATCATTACCGATCTTGGGATCATGATTGGTGCTCGCTTAAAGGGAATGCCTTTTGACCGCCGTAAAGCAAAGCTGCTGATGTTCATTGTCGTTGGCTTCTTATTTGGCGGCTTAAGTGGCGCTTGTCTGTTCCAACGCTTCGAAATTATGGCACTCGCTTTCCCTGCCTCTTTTGCCTTCATTATCGCATTTAGTTATTGGCTATACTTGACCTATCGAACTGAAACCCCAGTCAATTTATAAATACCTGGTAATATATCCTCAGATTACGTAACATCCGCAACACTTTATTCTAAACTCTTAATGAGTTGCAGAATAACCAGTATGAATAGTTAGCGATATTTGATGAATAGTATTGCAAGCACTATCAATACTGGGTAATCTTGCAGCCAGTGAGAAAATACGGATGTTTAGAGAATAAAAACGCCAAGGATGTGGCTTTTTTACATGTAGAAATACGAGAACAATTAACATGTCTAACAACACGAACACTGCTCAAACAGAGAAATCTAAAGGCAGTTTCTGGGTTTTCTTAATCCCATCTCTGATTGGTTTGTTCCTTTTTATGGCTCCAATCAGCTACCAAGGTGATCTAACGATCCCTGTCGCTATTCTAGCTAAATCAATCCAAGCGGTTTTCGGTGAATATCTAGTATCTATCATCACTGCAATCGTTGCCTTTATGTCTGTAGCTTCCGTTTTAAGCACCATTTTCAAGCCTACATTCATTACATCGAATTCATTTTTAAATGGCCTATTCAACCCATCTCCACTTTGGTTATTGGTTCGTCTAATTGGTGGTGCTGCAGCAGTTATGGCTTTCTTCCAAGTAGGCCCTGAGGTTATTTGGGAAGAGAATACTGGTGGCTTAGTGTTAGAAGGTCTGCTTCCAACACTGTTCTCAGTATTTATCTTTGCGGGTTTGCTACTGCCTCTTCTGCTTAACTTCGGTCTATTAGAGCTGTTTGGTACCTTACTAAGCAAAGTAATGCGTCCAATCTTCAACCTACCTGGTCGCAGTGCTATCGACTGTATGGCTTCTTGGTTAGGTGACGGCAGCGTTGGTATCCTGCTTACAAGCAAACAGTACGAGAAGAAGTTCTACACTCAACGTGAAGCGGCCGTTGTGGGCACCACTTTCTCAGCAGTCTCTATCACATTCAGCCTTGTGGTTATTGCTCAAGTAGAGCTAGAGCACCTATTCTTACCTTTCTATGCAGCAATCTGTTTAGCGGGTATTGTGGCAGCGGTAATCATCCCTCGCCTTCCACCACTAAGTATGAAAAAAGATACCTTTATTGATGGCAGTAAGCCGCACAAAGACGCTGACGCAATCCCAGCTGGTCACTCAACATTCTCATGGGGCCTTGAGCTAGCGGTAAATAAAGCATCTCAAGTGAAGTCGGCTAAGTCTGTATTTGGTGAAGGCGTTCGTAACGCAGTCGATATGGTATTTGGTGTACTACCTGTTGTTATGGGTCTAGGTACAATGGCGCTAGTTATTGCGGAATACACATCTGTGTTCTCAATCCTAGGTCAGCCTTTCATCCCATTCCTAGAGCTACTTGGTGTACCTGAAGCCGTTGCAGCATCTGAAACCATCGTTGTTGGTTTTGCGGATATGTTCATTCCTGCGATTCTTGCCGCTTCTATCGACAACGAGATGACTCGCTTTGTTATTGCAGCAATGTCAGTAACTCAGCTGATTTACATGTCTGAAGTAGGCGCTCTGCTTCTAGGCAGTAAGATCCCAGTGAACATCTTGGAACTGTTTATTATCTTTATTCTGCGTACTCTAATTACGCTTCCAGTTATCGCTGGTGTAGCTCACCTAATATTCTAAATTAGATGCTACTTATATAAATAAGCAGATATAATTATAAGCCTCACTTTTGTGGGGCTTTTTATTTGCACAAAATATATACACATTGTTATTTAAAGTGTAATCGACACATTAGTTCTGCATATCATTTAATTTCATATCTTTTATTCACCCTTCCTCTTTTTAATAGAAAACTTAGCGCATAAGCACCCAATTAATACATTCTTAACTCCTCCTTAAACTTCGTCTAGGCTCATTCCCCAACTCATTGAACCAAATAATAAAAGTAACAAATATGTGATTTAGTGAATTTTGTATTGTTTAGGTTGTTGTATTTTTGTAGTCTATTTTGTGAAATTACATTCAAGTAAATTTCAATCTTGTCGATATATATAATTACAAAAATACGATTAACTTTAGTCTTCGCAAAGCCTGTGAGAAGGGGGAAACTCAATGAAATTTAGCCATAAGGTGGTTGCTGCATCATCAGCCTTGCTGCTAGTAACAGTATCATTGCTTTCAATACAGCAACTGTACACCGTAAGAAGTGCTGTAGAAAACCACGTCAATTCGAGCCTGAAAGAGATGGTCTCTGGCGTGAAAAATACCGTCGAATCTGAGATGAACGCCAAGAAAGCGTTGGCTCAATCGACAACTGAAGTCATCGAGATCAACCCTGAAGATCGCGCTTACGTTAAAGAAATCTTAGAAAAGCCAAAGCTTAAAAATAGCTTCCTAGCGGTTGGTTTTGGTTATGAAGCAAACGGTTTCGTTATTGAAAATGATGACGGCTGGGATGCAGGTCCAGATTACGATCCGCGAATTCGCCCTTGGTACATTGATGCTAAATCCAAAAACAGTTTAGTTGTTACCGCTCCTTATGTGGATGCATCAAGTAAGAAAGTCATCATCTCAGTGGGAACACCAGTTAAAGAGAATGGACGCTTTACTGCAGGTATGTTCTACGACCTAGAACTGACTAACCTTGCTACTTTGGTCAACCAAGTGAACTTGTTTGATGCTGGTTACTTATTCCTTGTGACGGCAGACGGCACAACGATTGCTCACCCAAATGCTAAAAACAACGGTGAAACACTTTCAAGCTACATGCCACAAGCGACTATTCGTGAAGGCTCTCAAGAAATTGAAGTCGACGGAAAAATGTTCCTAGTTAACTTCACGCACATTCCAAGTGAAGATTGGTACATCGGCGCTATCCTAGATGAAGAGATCGCTTACCAAACAGTCGAAGACTTGAAACACAGCTCAATGATCTACTCGTTGATTGCGGTTATTCTCAGCATCATTGCTCTAACAGTTCTTATCCGCGTATTAATGCGCCCACTGGATGCGCTTAACCAAGCGATTCAAGATGTAGCGAGCGGACAAGGAGACCTAACTAAACGTCTAGATACCAACACAGACAAAGAGTTCTCTGACCTAGCGAAAGGTTTCAACACCTTTACTGAAAACCTACAAAATCAAATCATTCAATCGAAAGCGATTGGTGTTGAGATTAAGCGTGGTACTGAATTCACAGTGAAAGGCGCTGGTGAATCTGCGAATGCGATGAACACGCAACTGCAAGAACTTGAGCAGCTAGCGACCGCAATGAACGAGATGGCGGTTACCGCAACAGAAGTAGCAAACAATGCTCAAGGGGCAGCTGCGGCGGCCCGTGAAGCAGACGAAGCAACGCTAGACGGTACCTCTGTAGTAAGTGAAACCACTCAAGCGATTGATAACTTATCTGAGCGTATCGACCAAGCCGTTGCTGAAGTACAAGTACTGGAATCAGCAACAGCGAATATCGAAACGATTCTGAAAGTAATCAACGATATTGCAGACCAAACTAACCTGCTAGCATTAAACGCAGCAATCGAAGCGGCACGTGCTGGTGAATCAGGGCGTGGCTTTGCTGTCGTGGCTGATGAGGTTCGAACTCTGGCGCAGCGTACTCAAGAGTCAACGACTGAAATCCGCAACATGATCGAGCAACTTCAAGCTGGCGCAAGCTCAGTATCGAACGCGATGAACCAGAGTAAAGATACTGCCACTGACGCCGTAGAACGTGCGCAGCAAGCGAACTCTTCACTTGACCGTATCCGTGATGCAATTCAACGCATCTCTGATATGAACATTCAGATTGCATCAGCAGCAGAAGAGCAAAGCTTGGTAGCAGAAGAGATCAACAACAACACAGTTAAGATCAAAGACCTTTCAACACAAGTTTCTACTGCAGCTCAAGAGGCAAATGCCGCGATGCAAGTGCAAACTGACAATGTTCATCAACAAGACGAGTTACTGAACAAGTTCACTGTTTAGTCGCCTTTCGGTTTAGTTACCGGGCAATAGCTTAAAATAAAAAGCCCCGCTTACTGATTGCCAGTAAGCGGGGCTTCTCTTTTCTAGCCTATTCGAGTTAGCTCGTAACAGACTCCAACTCATTCGTCGTCAGCATCATGCATTGGTTAGATTCCACCTTAATGGTTAAATGCTTGCCGACACTGTCGAACACTTCTCCAGACAACAAATCGGTCACTGCCCCAGTCCAATTTAATGAAGCTGTTTTGCTTCGTTTCGACTTGTTGATCACCACAATGCCTTTATCACCACGGACAAATACCAGTAAATCATCATTCGCTTCAACCACACGCATCGCTTCGCCATGAACATGGTTATGGAATTGAATCATGTTTTTCATGTAAGGCGCTTGCCAGTCGTTGAGCCAACGAGGCTGACCGCTCTTATCAAGAATACCGCTGGTACTTAGCTCACTGTATACAAGCGGCACACCGCCATCTCGACCAAGAATAAAGGCATGAGCCAATCGTTCATCCACTTCATCCATCACATGCTCCAAAAACACCTCGTTGTTTGGAATGTCATGGGTCACGGCAAAAGTGATGGCTCGCATGTTCGATAGTGCTTGACCGAAACAGTAGGGGTTGATCAGTGATTTAAAACTACCCTGCGCCGCAAACGCTTTGAAGATAGTATTAAACAGCGGGAAATCATACGCCCCTAAACGAGTGTGTTTAAGGTAAGGCTCAAGAAACAGCTCGTACTCTTCTTCTGTCGCACCGCCATCGGTAATGATCTCACCAAAGATGTGCATTTCTTCACAGATATCGTCAGTCCAGACTTTGCGTAGGTGTGACAGTGTCATGTGCTTCGCAGCATCAATGCGGAAACCTTTCACACCAATCGCTTTCAAGGCTTTTAGGTACGCTCGCTGTTGTGCAACCACATTGTCGTTGTCTAACAGCGTTGGCAAACCAGGATCGCTAGCTCCGCCAGTAATACGCCCATTCTGCACTTCCCAAGTGTCTTTCCAGTTTTTGATACCAAACGCTTCTACAAAGTCGTTTTCATCAAACAAAGGCTTAGAAAGATCACCAAACAAGCGGATCGATTCGTAATAATCAGAATCTTTTTGGTAAGACGCCATATCTTGAAGGTTCGGATACGTTAAGTCACTGCGAATGCCAGATTCGTTTGCCATGTGGTTGAACACCACGTCCACATAGGTACGCAGCCCATATTGCTTTAACGTGTCGACCATCGCAATGAAGTCTTGGGTGTCGCCAAGCTGATTATCTATCACACGATAATCTTGTGGTTGATAGCGTTGCCACCATTGAGTACCAGAATCTCGGTCGCAACCTTTAGGCCCACGTAACGATTTCATTGCCGGTGATACTAAAACAGATTTATAACCCAACTCTTGGATCAGTGGGGCGTTCTTCATTACGTCAGCGTAGCACCAGTCAAAGGCATGCAATATGACATCTGTCGCTGGGTTGCTTAACATAGCTGAACTCTCCATGTTGTTCTCCTACCAAACTCGTTTACAGCTTTCTAGACAAACACAAAGGCTAAAAGGCAAAGCTGCATAAATTTCCTTAAGAATGGCATTTATTATATGAGTTACTCAGTAAATCCCCTCCTCCTCTCACCGATTAGTCACGGCGGATAGTTAAGGGCGTAGCGTCAATTATCGCATAACGTCTGGGATGAACACTCAACCATAGTGCTTGAAAGTGCTCAAAAAAGTCACAAAAAAGGAGCGTATATACGCTCCTTTTATTCAATCTAACACATATTTATGACTAAGTTCTGTAAAGAACCTTCACCACGTGCCAGCCAAATTTCGTTTTAACAAGATGTGGTACTAGCGTCTCGCCAGAGAAACAAACCTTATCAAACTGAGGCACCATTTGACCTTTTTTGAACTCACCTAGGTCACCGCCCTTTTTACCAGATGGACAGGTTGAGTGTTTCTTCGCTAGCGTTTGAAACTTAGCGCCCTTTTTAAGCTGCGTGATGATGTCTTCTGCTAGTTCTTTATGCTTCACCAAAATATGAAGCGCTGCTGCTGTTCTTGCCATGATAATTCTCAGTTTGTTGCTGCCAGTTTAGTTACGAAGTTTGCTTAGAACATCACTAATGCCCTGACTGTTGTAAATCTGTTTGCCGCTAACGACTTATCAACATAAATTCGTCGATAGCCTGCGTTTAGCGTGATTTTAACCCAAGAACAGCTATTCTTCACTCTATAACCGAAAACAACTGCCCTAAAGAGCGTTAAATACAGCATCGTGACTTGCTGCGGCTTCCATTTCCCTTTAAATTAATCCTTATAAATTAAGCGCGTATTAAGTAGGAGCCACTTATGGCCAAACCGATCAGTAAAGCGAGTCAGTCACAGGGAATGTTGATGTTCAAGTTATCCCTCACTCAAAGTTTTGCGATTGGCACGCTTAAGGTCAGAGAAATCGTCCCTTTTCAACCGATGACTCAGATCCCATACTCCCATCATCACGTGATTGGTACAGTGACCATCCGTGACCTAACGGTTCCAGTCATTGACATGTCTGCTGCGATTGGCTTCCGCCCGATAACACCCGCTGAATACCAAGATTGTGTGCTCATCGTCACCGATTGTTTAAGAACGGTAGTAGCGTTCTTGGTTCGTTCGATTGATAAGATCATTGAATGCGATTGGAAAAGCATTGAATCGCCACCAGCAAGCGTGGGTCGAAATGTGTTTGTTACAGGTATTACGCGCTTTGAAGATCGCATCGTACAGATGCTCGACGTAGAGTTGTTGCTTTCTAAGATCTACCCGGCTTATGAGAACGCGCATATTCCAATGCTAACTGATGTCGAAAGGGAACGCCTCAAAGCGCTAAACATCTTATTAGTTGATGATTCTTTGATTGCGCGTAAACAGCTATCTGATGCCTTAGACAGCATCAACATCCCTTACAGCATTTGTAATAACGGCTTAGATGCGATTGACCTGATGCGACGCCAAGCCAGCGCAGGCAATGCAGTTGACCTTCTAGTGAGTGATATCGAGATGCCTGGGTTAGATGGTTATGAGCTTGCATTTGAAGTGCAAAACGACAGTGCTCTAAGTCATGCTTACTGTATTTTGCATACCTCACTATCAAGTGAGATCTGTGTGGATCGTGCGAATCAGGTAGGTGCCCATGAAGCGCTTGAGAAGTTCAATGCGGGTGAATTAATCGAAGCCATGCTACGCGGCGCAAAAGTCTTAAACGACGCCTCTACGGCTGCTTAGGGCTATTCACGAAGCTAAACCAACATCAAGTTCAATGGTTTAGCTTCTTTCAATTCTTAGTTTTTCATCTCTTAACCCAAATAGAGCTAATCGTTAGCCTTTCTTTTCGGCATAGAGCTTTTTGGCATCGAATAGCTCTTACTCACGAATTCCACTTCCTCTACCTCATTGACATGATTGGTGAAAGACGCCAATGCATACAGTGTGTTCGCGACTAAGTTAGCGTATTTAAAAAGAATCGGATCCGGTGACTTTTTGCTTTCATGGTGTTCAATACTCACCAAAGCTCGCACCACTTTCTTAGCCTGACAACGACACAAGTGAAGTTCGCTCGACACGCGGTTCCCACCAGGTAATACGAACCCTTTGAAGCCACCTTCTAGGTGCTCACGGATACGGTGGTAATCTTGCTTAAGCTCGACCAGTTCGGATTCAGTGATCGCTAATTTCCCACGTACGGAGCCATTCAAATGATAGATATTCGGTTGCAGGCGTTGCAGGATCTCGCGAACTTGTGGTTCCAATTCCAATGAAAGAACCAATCCAACTCGGCAGCAAAGCTCGTCCGATAGAATCTCAAAATCACAGATAGGACTGTCTTCATAAATAAACGGGTAACAGAACTCATCCCAATCTCGACTTACTGGTTTCACGTAGCGATCCTTACACATAAATATTAATCAGACGCCAATATACCAAACTCTTTGATTTAGTCTGCTTTTTCTCACATCAATGTCCTGTGTTTACAACGGTTTTTAGACGTAAAAAAACCCTCACATTGGAGGGCTTCTTAAATAATCAGTTAAACGAGATTACTCGTTAGATACTTTTTTGTGGCCTTCTTGCAGGTGAACGAAATCGACTAGGTCGTCACCCGATACTTGGTATGCCTGACCAAAGCCTTTTACGAACAGGCCGTTTTCTGCTTTAAGGTTGAACAGAGAGAAATCTTGAAGCTGGCTCAAACCATCGATGATCTCGCCGAAACGATCTTGCATCTGGCCGATCACTTGAGTCCAAAGCTCCGTTTCACGTTCTACAACACTCGCTTGCGCATCAAACGTTAGACGCTTACGTGCGTAAAGCTGCTTCGAGCTCTCTTCGTCTTCAATCATCATCAAAGACACTTGAGGGTTTGCTTTCAAGTTACGAGCATGACGAGCAATATCAGAAATTAGAACAAAGTAACCTTCTTGGTTCTGAACAAAAGGTGCGTAACTTACGTTTGGGCGACCTTCTTCATCAACCGTTGCAAGTTGAAGGGTACGGCGCTCTTGGCGAAACTCTTTAATTTCTGGACCTAGGCGACCTTGTAGACGTTCTTGTTTTACTTGCTGTTCCATGGGTAATTCCTTTATTCACTTTCTCTGATTTATTATTTTTGCTCGAGGTTGAGCGATCATTAGCGAACTAAACGATCCTCGAGCATTGATGTCTTATTAACTGTTACTGCTGATTCTGTTTAAGCTTGTGCTTTTAGCGCTTTGAAGCGTTCTACTTGGTCGGCAATAAGCTCACGCTTTTCATTGCGGCCTAGGTAGATCTTAAAAATGTTCTCGCCTGTTTCACTGAAGAAACCGAAGTAATGACTTTCACGACCCATGAACGCCTTGCTCACCAAACCGATCTGTTTAACGTTGTCGAGTTTCAGGTGACCATGCAGCTCGCCTTCTTTACCCATCAGGTTGTAGTAACCACGCGCTACTTTACCTTTAGGGAACGGTGCTTTTACTTCAAAGATTGAGCCGAATGAATGTACGATTGTGGTCACAGGGCCCCAGCCAACTAAACCTTCTAGAATCTCTTGAGCACGGCTACCATCTAGCATTACTGCCATGTCGTTTGGAAAAGCAGCAACCACTTCAACCTCTGAAACACCTAGCTTCTCAGCAATCGCAGTAGGAAGCAGTTTTGGCTCTTCTTCTAGAATGCGAGCAACACGTTGTTCTAGAGTTTCTGTCATTTCTAATGTTGTATCTGTCATTGAATATGTTTCCGTATAAACGAGTAATTTACGTAAGTTTTAAATTAATAATTCGATATTAAGCGTGCTTCAAACTTGCATGAGGGTGAACGCCCGAACCTGGCGCTTTCGGCGCAGGGTGCATCGCTTGATATTCAGCGTTAAGCACTTGAATCACACTTTGAGCCAGACTTACAGCCCAGAAGCTGCCAGCAATAGTCAGGCTCAGGTAATCTTCCGAAAGCTCAACCAAGCCATTCTTTTCCCAATGTGAGAACAGAGGCTTCAAGTAATCGAACGTGTCTTGTCCCATAAAGGTCGGCAACGTACTTCTTCTAACAACACCAGAATCAAAGCCTGCCTTTAATGTCGAGAAGATTGGCTCTAATGAGCTTTGCTTCGTCATCATGGCAATCGGCACCTGACCTTGTTTTATAGACTCCATGTAGCTGTCTAAAGTTCGGTGTTGCATCACACCATGGCCGCCAATATTGCCACCAGCACCACAACCAATTGGAAGCACTTCGGCATAGGTTTTCGCTAAGCTGTTGTAAATGCTGCGTTCACGGTTATCACGAGTCCAGTGATTAACGCTCAGTTGCTTGACCTTGTGCTTAGCCATGAATTCAACACCCGTCAGGTACATGCTCGCCTTATCAGGCGTATTGGCCGGTGGTGGGATCTTTCCTTTCTCTACAAGATTAAGCATAGGTGCATTGCCCGCAACGATCAGTTGGTAGAGGTCAATACCGTGTGCCCCAGTAGACATGTAGTCTTCTAAATCTTGTTGGAACACTTCCATAGACTGGTGCGGTAGTCCGTATAACAAATCAATAACGATTGGCGCTTGCTCTGTACGACTTAGTGAGCTGATACGTTCTAGCACAACCTCTCGGTCATCTAAGCGCTTGGCGCTGCGTCGAACTTGAGTGTTGAAACTTTGAATACCAAAGGAGAAACGGTTGAAACCACCTTCAAGCGCACGATCAAACATCTCATCGCCAAAGCGATTGATGCGCCCTTCTAAGGTCATTTCAACATCGTTTGCTAACGGGAAGTATTGGCGAATAGCCTTACCTAATTGCTCTACTTGTTGAGGCGATAGGTCGGTAGGTGTTCCGCCACCAATGTAGACGGCGTGAAATAATCCAGACTGAGCCCAAGGCGTTTTGGCTTTTTGCTTCAACTCAACCATCAGAGCATCAAAGTACTCATCCACTAATTTGCGACTTGCGGCATTTTGGAAGAAGTTACAGAAGGTACAGCGCACTCGGCAGAAAGGAATATGGATATACAAGCAACGCTTATCCTGTTTCTTTCCTTCGCTTAGCATCAGTTCATCAAAGAGCTCCAACTTCTTGCTCGGGTCGACCGGAATTGAACTTCCTCCGGCATGTGCAGAATGCTTTTTCGCAAACGCAAAACGAAGCGGATCAGGGCTAGAAACACCCAAGATTGATTCGTCAAATTTATAAATATTAAGGCTCATATAATCTCTCTAAACACTTACATAGCAAAGTCTGGAAGACTATTCGCTAAAAACTGAGAGAATCATAAATAGAGCCAAATGATAATGCAATTGATAATTGATCTTATTTAGATTCTAAGCAATAATCCGATACAGAATTTTGATTTGGTAAAGGATTGATTGTGAACGTTCCTAGATATGTTATTGCAGGCGGTGCATCGTTGGTGATTCATGCGGCGCTATTGTTTGTCGCTCAAGAATCCAAAGTATTTGCGATGCCTGCAGGTAGCCAATCGAACACGGTATCGATCAACTTCACGCCTAAAAGTGCTCCTTCTCAAGCTCAACAAAAAACGGTTACAGAACCCGTTGAACCAAAACCAATTGAGGAAACTGTCTCACAAGCTGAACCTAAACCTGCTGAACCGAAAGCAGTTGAGCCAAAGCAAGCCAAACCGACACCAAAGAAAAAAGCGATCACCAATAAGCCTCAACCGAAGAAAGTAGAGAAAAAGGTTGTTGAAAAGAAAGTCGAGAAGAAGCCGGTTCAAAAAAAACCTGTGACTGAGAAAAAGGTCGTGAAGAAAGAACGCCCAGAACCAGCCACTAAACCAGAGAAGCTGGCCGACAAGAAAGTCGATAAGAATATGGACGAGTCTGCCAACCAACCTCAGGAAGTAAACCAAGGCGTGTCAAACCAAGAGCCGGTGCTAGTAACTAAGCCTTCTTTCTCTGCACGCCCTACACCGCCGAACTATCCTCGCCAAGCCAGACGTCGTGGCGTTGAAGGTGTTGCAACTTATGAGATCTGGTTAGACGCAGAAGGCAAACAAATTAAACAAGCATTAGTAAATTCATCAGGCGCACTAATACTCGATAACGCCGCTTTAGATGCCATTAAACAATGGAAATTCTCACCTCATACTGTCAATGGTCGAGCGATTGCTCACCGAGTACAAATACCTGTTCGTTTTAGGTTGGATTAATCATGCAACAAATCAGTTACTTACAAGAACAATTGGGCTTAATGACTTGGCCTCTTCTTATCTGCTCTGCACTCACCGCAATGATCATCGCAGAACGTGTCTTCCAAGTTATGTTAAGCATTGGCGTTGGCAAACGTGCCATTCGTCGTGAGCTCAATCAGATCTCACCAACTAATAGCAAAGAGATTGAAGCGCTCGCTCAGTCGATTTCAGGTAAAAGGCCATTGCTTTACAAAGGCGTGTCGATGTTGCTTGCTCACCACTCTTTCTCAAAAGGTTTGCGTGAAGATGCTGCGGGGATCTGGCTACAAGAGAAACGCCATCAATTACATGCAGGCCTAAGACTACTTGGTTTAATCGGTGTGATTAGCCCGCTGATTGGACTGCTTGGTACGGTACTTGGCCTTATTGAAATGTTCAAAGGTGTTGCCGCGACTACGGGCAGCATCACCCCGAACGACCTAGCAGACGGCCTTGGATTAGCAATGAGAACGACCGCAGCAGGCTTGATGATCGCACTTCCAGCAATTTCAGGTGCACAACTATTAGGCCTTTGGGCTGACCGAGTGCTTGCTCAGCTAGAACATACTCTGAACTATGTGAATGTGTGGTTAGAAGGTATGTCGATTCAAACGAGTCAGTCTGGCGATACTCAAGGTACACCTGCCAGCAAAGCCTCTATCGGTGATGTGAGCCAAGCATGATTAAAACACCCCACTCATCGAACACACAAAGTTTAGCGCCGGACTTAACGCCGCTACTCGACATCATTTTTATCGTGATGGTTTTTCTATTGCTCACTGCATCGGTAAAGCTAGAGTCACTAGAAGTTGAGCTGCCAAGTTCGGACGTCAAAAACGTTTCTGAAGTCCATAAAGACTCGATTAGCGTCAACATTCTAGACCATGAACCCTACTGGGCAATCAACGGCCAAGAATATATCGACTGGGAAAACTTCAAGATTGCCCTGTTAGAAGAGACAGGTTCAACGGATAAAAAGCCGATCATCATTGGCGCGGATAAAGCTGCCAACGTGGAGAACCTAGTGAAGCTGCTTTCGTTCCTTCAAGAGAACGGAATACCAGCGACTCAATTGCTCACTGACGATGGTTAAAACAATACGCAATTTTCACGAAGTTTGGCTTCTGACCGACAAGACTAAACAATCGGAACTAAGCCTCTCTATCGACTCGAACTCACAATGCGAACGGACTGCTCACTGAGTATCTTCGCGATACAAAAAGAAAATACAAAGAACTTATTATGAACAACTTAAACGTGCTCAATAAATTAAAGACCAAGACACATCTCCTTTCAGTAGCCGCTATGAGCTTGGCACTTAGCGCACCAACCGCTTTGGCCAACGACGTTGAAAAACCTCGAATCATCAGTGCTGGCAGTGCCGTAACAGAATTGGTTTTAGCGCTTGGCGCAGAAGAGCAATTGGTCGGTATTGATGTAACCAGTCGCTTACCTCAGTCTGAAAAGCTACCAAAGATTGGCTACCACAGAAACCTGTCGGCAGAAGGCTTGCTAGCCCTAGAACCAACCACACTGATTGGTTCTGATGAAATGGGACCAGACAACGCTATCTCTCAATTAAAATCGGCAGGCGTCGATGTGGAGATTGTTAACACTGAAGCAAACGTTGAAGGGTTATTGAAGCGTATCGACCAAATCGCAAAGATCACCCATACCGAAGACCACTCTCAGCAAGTGAAAGCTGAAGTGAATCAAAAGATTGCAGCACTTAAAGCGAATCAGGTTCCAAGCAACGAAGCGAAGAAAGTTTTATTCCTGTTACTGCATGAAGGTCGCCCTGCGAACGTTGCTGGCGGTGAAACATCACCAAACGCAATCATCGAGTTAGCTGGCGGTATCAACCCTGCAGCTCAGAGCCTAACATCTTACAAGCCACTTTCAATGGAATCACTCGTTGAGATGCAACCTGATGTCATTTTAGTAAGCGGCCGTAGTTACCAAAAAATGGGCGGTGCAGATGCCATCCTTAAATCACTGCCTATGCTAGCGGCAACGCCTGCAGGTATAAACAAGCAAATCATTACCGTAAATGGCAGTGCTTTGGTTGGCGGGCTTGGCCTAGAAAGCCTCTCTGAAGCTAAGCGCTTAAACGCACTTATTTACCCGCTATAACTCGACCACCCTATTTCTGCTATCGCTAATCCAGTTCCCTTCGCCAACAGACTCACGTTGTTGGTAAAAGGGATTAAAGTTAGCGATAGATATTGAGGCCCTTTATGTTGTTACGATCCGTCCCACTAAAAACATCGATGTTAGGCTTAGGTGCTACCCTAGCCTTTGTCGCGCTGTACTCGATCACTGTTGGGCCAATGAACATTAGCTTAGCAGACAGCGCTACGAGCTTAATTCAACCAAACAATGACTTAGCACCTCACATCAACTTGGTGATCCAAGAGATCCGCTTACCTAGAACCATCTTGTGTATGCTAATAGGTGCAATCCTCGCCTTGTGTGGCGCAGTGATGCAGGGTTTGTTTCGAAATCCACTTGCAGAGCCTGGCATCATCGGTGTCTCTGCGGGCGCTGCATTAGGTGCTGCATTGGCTATCGTTTTGTTCTCTGAGCTTTCACTTCAATACCCTGCATTCATGAACTTTGCAGCGGTACCTGTGTTTGCCTTTTTGGGCGGCGCCTTAACCACGCTGCTGGTTTACAAACTGGGTACTGGCAAATTCGGCACTTCTGTCACCATCATGTTGCTTGCAGGTGTGGCAATCAGTGCACTATCAGGCGCAGGTATTGGCTTCTTAAACTTCATTGCAGATGACCAAATGCTGCGTGATCTTTCACTGTGGTCGATGGGTTCACTGGCAGGAGCTAAGTGGTCGGGAATTTTGCTCGCTGCGGTTACGCTCGTTGGCCTGTTTGTTGTGTTCTACCGCCAAGCGATGTCTTTGAATGCGCTATTACTGGGTGAATCAGAAGCGCAACACCTTGGTATTCCTGTACAAAAGCTAAAGAGAAAGTTGATTCTACTGACAGCTGCGGGCGTTGGTATCACGGTTAGTTTATCTGGCATGATTGGCTTTATCGGGCTTGTGATCCCTCATTTAGGTCGCATGTTAGCGGGCCCGGATCATCGAGTTCTACTTCCCCTATCAGCGGTTCTAGGCGCATTACTACTAACGGCTGCAGACATGTTCTCTCGCGTGGCGTTGGCACCAGCTGAGTTGCCAGTAGGTATTGTCACTGCGATCATCGGCGCTCCATTCTTCTTGTATCTACTATTCCAACAGAAAGGGAGAATCCTTTAATGTTTCCTGCAGCGTTAAAAGCAACCGACATCGAAGTGAAGTTCGGCAGCAAAGTGATTTTAGATGGCGTTTCTATTGAGATTGAAGCAGGAAAGGTAACCACACTGCTTGGGCCAAACGGCGCAGGAAAAAGCACATTACTTAAAGCCTTATGTCAGGAGATATCGAGCACGGGTGATATCCAGTATTTTGGACACACTAAAGACAAGTGGCCTTCGCAGAAGCTGGCGAAACACTTGGCAATGCTCCCTCAACACAGCACATTGACCTTCCCATTCTTGGTACATGAAGTTGTCGAGCTTGGTGGAATCCCGTTGCAAGAATCCAACAAGAAGCTGACCAGCATTGCTAGCCAAAAAATGGATATAGCTGATGTTACTCACTTAAGTGAAAGGCTCTACCCTTCCCTATCTGGCGGTGAAAAACAGCGTGTTCACTTGGCTCGAGTGTTAACTCAGCTTCACCACTCTGGCGACCAATGTATTTTAATGCTCGATGAACCAACATCTGCACTGGATCTTGCCCACCAGCACAACACTTTAAAAATCGCGAGAGAGCTAGCCGACAACCACAATGCCGCCGTTATCGTGGTTCTGCACGACCTAAACCTAGCCGCTCAGTATTCTGACCGACTCGTAGTATTAAAAGACGGTAACTTGGTTTGCGATGGCAAGCCTTGGGATGCACTTGAACCTTCTATGATTGAGGATGTGTACGGCTATAAAAGTATTGTAGAAAAGCACCCAACCATGAGCTTCCCACAGGTTCACCCCGCCCAATAGACTCAATTTAGAACCTACTCATTTTTAGTATTCGTTTCTAATAACAATTAAGTCATTCTAAGCCTCGATTTTCTCGAGGCTTTTTATTCGCTCATAGTCTCCCTCTCGCTTTAAATTTAATTTTATTACCAACCATAGCAATCCCCCCTAAACGTCTAGCCCTGAGCGTTTGAGGCCCTATAAGTGAACATTATCAATTAGAGTTACTTAGCTTTTAACCGTGAGAGTGAAGGAAGGGTATAAATATAAGCATATAAAAAGAAAAGAAATAACTTCATTCAACACAGCAGCAAGACTGCGGCATCGGTATGGGATAGATAGAGGGAGGGAGAAGCGCAGAAATAAGAGAAACTGCAGACACAAAAAAAGCCCCCGCAGGAGCTTCTTTTATTGAGTGCTGATTATTGACTCATACGAATCAATGATTTACCAATCAACCACTCTAGTTCTTTACCGCTAGTATCGCCAAACTGAGTTTCAGTCAGCTTGTATAGACGATCAATACCGTTTGCAGCGAACTCATGTGCGCTCTCTGCAGTAACGATATGATGGAAAAGTAAACGTAAGATTGCTAGGAACTCAGCGTCTTCAAGTGCTGTAACCCAGCTAGCTGAAAATGCGTCAAGGCCATTTTCAAAGTCAATGTGTTCCATGAACATTTTGAAAATACGACCGTCTAGAGCAGCAGTAAAATCCGTTTTCTTTGGAAAGTGATGACTTATACCTGTACGAGAAACACCCGTTTGTTGACTCAACGTCGTGTATGACATCTTGTCGTAACCCAATCTTAGTAGCTGGTCTACAACGGCATCCATGATTTTCTGGATCGTGATTTCTGTATCTTCTTTACTACGCTTTGGCATATTCAGGCTCTTCTCTTTGTAAATCCATCTAACTCAATCAAATAAAGTCAGAATGAAAATCGTTATCAGCATTATGTGAGCAAGGTATTTTTTCGCAAGTATTTCCATTAAATACCGACAAATACTTTGTACGAACAACTTTACAGTGCTGCCTCTTTGGGCACTTTGTCTAATTATTCTTCGAAAGTCACCTTACCTCTCTAAGCGGTTAATCTAAAATAACAACTTAGAATATCAAATACCCAACAATAAATTCATTGTATAAATACCTATCAAGCAATAGATAGTCTTATAAAATTAGTTACGACGCAACTAACTGAATGATATTCTAACAAATTAATGACACTGCTTATCAACAAAACATGAGATAGATCACATACATATTTGGCGACGCGAATGTACACATTCATTTAACCCCTTCAACAAACAACATAGCATACCAGTGCAAATTAGTTCAAAGATTTTAATTTTTGTAGATACAGTTCAAATTGCTCGTTAGAATAACCTCAGACTTTGTAAGAGGATTATTTATGAGCCAAGATATTGGTAACAACGATGTATGTGAAGCTTGCGGCTGTGCAGGCGAAATCGGGTTCATCATCAAAGAAGGCGACGATGTTGCTGAAGTAACGGTCTACGGAAACTCAAAAGCACTTATTGAAGCCGAATTTGCTAAGTACGTTGAACTTGCTAAGCAAGTATCTAGCAACGTTGAGTTTGAAGCATCAGAGATGACTGAAGAAAGCACGGAATTGCACGCTCGCTTTAAATTTGAAGTTAGCGCTGAGAAGATTATTTTTGAACTTAAGACTCGCTCTCTAGCGCGTTAATATAAGCATTTATATTCTTATTAAAAGACGAGTTGAATTACTCGTCTTTTTTTATTTGAATCCAAGCAAGTGAACCATTTTGCTCAAAATCATTTTCTGCTGCGCACTGAATCACTACACCGCCCACTTCTAACACAGCCCCAATGCTATAAGCCTTGTCATCATAATAACAAACTCGTTGCGGTTGGCCGCCTTGTGTCACCACCACAGCAGTTTTGCCAGGTGTTGAAATTACTTTGTTGGCACTCGCAGACATTGAGCAAAACATTGAAGCTGCTATCAGAAAGACCTTAACAATTCGTAAATTTACTCTAATCATTGATTTGCCTACCATCTTTGCTCCACTCCTCGTTAATCTACCGCCATATGGGTAAAACACTATGCGAGATTAATTTTTCCATTATAGTATTAACGTCTATCGTAATAAGAAGCCTGTTATGCTCAGAATAATCGCACTTATTATTGGTTCATTAACCATAACAAATGTCAGTGCTGAACCACTCGATCACTATCAAATATTGAACCATCTCGATAATTACGGAAACTTATATCTACGAAATAAGCCTTATACATCACTTCCGACTGGCTTGGTAGTAGATGGTAATCTCAATATAGAGAACACTGCGATCACGCGCCTACCCAAAGGGTTGGAAGTAAACGGCAGCCTTAAGGGCTCCAACAGCCAACTCGCCCGAGTTCCCACTGGAGTCAAGATTAAAGGCTACGCAGACTTGATTGGTAGCCAAATTACCAGTTGGCCAAGAGGTGTAAAAGTGGGCGGTTTTATCAACCTCACTGATACTCCACTTGAAAGGCTACCGAATGGCTTTAAAGTGAAAGGCGATCTGAGCGTAATCCGCACTCCTTTGACTGAGCTGCCCAACGGGATCGTGGTTGATGGCGATCTATATATAGGCGGTTCTGGGATTACAACGTTCCCCGAAACCATGACCGTCAAAGGCAACATCTATCTAGGAGGCAACACTGTAACCACATGGCCAATCAATCTAGAACTCGGTGGCGCAGTCGCTCGCTAATTCAACTTAATACTTTATTGCAGCAGCAAGTAGTGATTCAGAAACAAAAAAGGAGCCCAAGGCTCCTTTTTCAATTCAATCAAGCTGCTAATCAACTAACAAGCTAACTAACGTTCATTAACCAATGTTCTTCACTGGGTTCGCATAGCTATCAATCAAGTACTGACGAGCACCTTTAGGCAGGCTCGATAGCTTTTCTTCAAATTCTTTCTTAACGACTTCCGTAATCGACTCGTCTTCTTTTTCCGCTGCCAGCAAATTGACAGGGAACAATTTGTAGTTATCGTGGATCTGACGATCAATCTCTTCAGCAAGCGCTTCAGGCGTCTCAAAATCTTGGTCGATAACCTGACCGAAACCAACGTGAACGCGTCCTTTGTTACCGATAATGCCTTGAATGATACTTTCGATATCTTCAAACTCACCCTTTTCGTAACTGCCGTTTACGTCTTTTTCGAAAAGCTCTATCGCTTTAGCCGTGTCACATGGGTCGTTCTCGTAAGAAATAGCCACAGGAACGATCTTCAATGACTTCACGTATTCAGGAAAAGCAATTTTTTGCTTACGTCCTTCAACGTGGAACATTTTCAAGATTGCTGGCTCGGTAAAATCGTTACCGTCTTTAGCTCGACCTTCCTTTTGAGCGATCCAGATAGAGTTACCCGTTTCTAGAGAGTGCTTAATGTAAGAAGACAACTGCCCTAGTGCTTTCATCATCTCTCGCGGTCCTTTCAAAGAACGCTTTACGATAAAGCTCTTGTTCAAACGCATCAATTCAGTCGCACATGGCTTCTTCAGCAGGTTGTCACCAATAGCTATACGACAAGTCTGATGATTATTTTGATGCAGAGCGTAGTTTACCAACGCAGGATCCATAGCAATGTCACGATGGTTTGATACAAACAAATAAGCTTGATTCGCATCCAGTGACTCGACACCAGTATACGTCACGCCATTGGTAGTTTTCGCTAACGTGTCGCGTAAGTACTTTTTCACTTCAATTTGAATGGATTCAACGCTAGTCAGCTTGCTCCATTTCATTTTTAAGTACACACGCAAAATCGGGCTCATTAATGCTTTGAACCAAGACGCATGGTTTGAAAAACGATAGTGCAAGATTGCACTGATAAATTCTTCATCATTAATAAGACGGTTTAGTGCCGCTGGAATTTCATCATCGCCGTAAGGACGAATATCAACATATGGATCGGTTGGAGAGGTCATTTTTTAATTCATATAATAAAAAGCTGGCTCATTCTACGCGTTGTTTTGACTTCTCGCAGCTACAGAGCCCATACTTTTGACAAGGTCAGACCAGAAACATTGAAAATCCCCTGTTATTGTTGGCATTCTTTAAGATTAACGGTAATCTTGACGCCCCAAAATTAAGGTACTATCTATGAACTTCGCTATTGAATATACATCGGCTTACTTTTCACACTTGGCGATCACACCACGCAAGAAAGTACTTAAACATAGCCTTGTATCAGTTCAAAGTGGCTTGGTTTTAATTAAGCTGGGTAAACAAGAGTATGCCGTTGAACCAGGACAAAGCGTCTGGATTCCCTACGATTGCCTAACGTCACTGACCTACTTTCCAAACACTCAGGTTAACCGTGTCGACTTTTCTGTACGTTTGACGGACTCATTCCCAAGACAAGCGGGTTACATTACACAAACTAACCTCTCTTCGGCGCTACTAGAAAAACTAGAGCAAACTAAAGCTCGCGCTTCCAAGGCCAATAATACTGAGCAAGCGTTTAAAGATATGCTTTCTGTATTGAAGCAAGAGGTGTTGTCGTTTAAACCACTGCTTTGCGAAAGTGCTCTTTCCCAACGATTCAATCAATGGAACATTGATGATTCAAATCTTCCACAAGAACACACTCTCGTTATGGTGATGCGAGAAGCAAAGAAACGCATGCAGTCAGGTCAGAAACGTTCACTTGTGATTGATGATTTATTTTCAGGCAAAGAAGAAGAGTTTGAACAGCTATGCATGCTTGTTTTTGGTGAAGATTTATAGCTTGGCGATAAGTTATAGCTAATATTTAAAGCCATAAGCCAGATACTAAAAAGCCGCAAAACTGAGTTTTTGCGGCTTTTTTAATTCTTAGTATTTAGACATAGGTAGAGGCTATCTGTGTATCTAGAATGGCAACTCAATCTGCATCATTAGGTCCGCCTCACGTGAATCATGCCAACGATAATCAAAGCGCATACGAGGTTGCCCGTCAACTTTCTCGCCAAAACCGATGCTTAATTGCAAACCGTGATTCATCAACCACTCTTCTGTGGACATATCGTACTGCTCATCTTCAAGATCTTCTGGAAACCACATTCCCAAACCAACATAGTTAGACTCGAGGCTTTGAGTTAAAAGTGGCGTATCCTTGGTTTGAAGTACCCAATCAGACCAATAGTCTGGTGTGCTCTCGGCTTCTTCTTCATTCAAACCAGTGATTTCCAGCATGCGCAGGCCAAACGACTCGATGCTCGTAGAAAAATCTAGACAGCTATTTTCATCATCAGAAGTCAGCATTATTGAGTCTAAGCTAAAAAAGTCACATTCAGCCTGTGCAGGTAAACTGCATGCCGCAATGATCATCGTCGCTGGTATCGCGCGCTTTAGCATAGTCATGAGACCTCTTAAATTAGTGAATCTACATTATTGTATACAGTCTACTATCTTGCAACATCTTTGTAACTGACTTTGTACTCAATTTTGATACATCGTTCCCACTTATCAACGCATTACGTATGTCTGTGCTACGAATTTTGACTTTTTCAGGGCAAGCCATTACAGACCACCGCTCGGTAATCTCATCTGACTTATAGAAAGATGAAAACTTGAAGAAGTTGTCCGGCCCGATCACAAACGTGAGTTCAGCGTCACCATGTAACTTTTGCAATTCACTGAGTACAGCATAAGTTGTCACACTTTCACCGGGGGTAAATAAGCTTTTCTCGATCAATGAAAGCTCAACTTGATCCAGTGAAAGATCGCTAATAAATGCGTTAACTAACTGACATCTCGTATCAAAGTCTAGCATCTCTTTTCCCCAAGCATGGGCAATGCTGGGAACGAGTAGAATTTTGTCAAAGTGAGCCAAGGAATCAATCACACTTTTATGCCCTAAGCTAGGCGGATTAAACGCACTACCGAAAATGGCTATTTTTTCCATTACTTATTACTGCCTTCTCTTTCTAAGCTTGTGCAAAGAGGTTTTTAAATCGAATGATTTAGGTATGATAACACTAGATTTTTAATTTGCTTGCAGGAAAGGAATACGAATGGAACAGTTAATTCGTGACGAAATGCGCGTACTACCTTCAATTGACCCTCACTTCGAAGTGACTCGTCGTGTGGACTTTATCAAAACGAAACTTCAGCAATCTGGCTGCAAGTCCCTGATCCTTGGTATCAGTGGTGGCGTAGACTCGACTACGTGTGGTCGTCTAGCACAACTGGCTGTTGACAGCTTGAATGAAAGCACAGGTAGCAATGACTACCAGTTCATCGCGGTTCGCCTACCTTACGGTGAGCAAAAAGATGAAGATGAAGCGCAACTTGCTCTCTCTTTTATCCAGCCTTCTCAATCGGTTTCTGTGAACATTAAAGCGGGTGTTGATGGACTTCACGCGGCTTCTCACGTTGCACTTGAAGGAACGGGTTTACTACCAACAGACTCGGCGAAAATCGACTTTGTAAAAGGTAACGTAAAAGCTCGAGCTCGCATGATCGCACAATACGAAATTGCAGGTTACGTAGGCGGCCTTGTAATTGGAACCGACCACTCAGCAGAAAACATCACTGGTTTCTACACCAAACACGGTGACGGTGCCTGTGATTTAGCACCTCTGTTCGGCCTGAACAAACGTCAGGTTCGCGAACTTGCTGCAACACTGGGTGCTCCGGAGCAACTGGTTAAGAAAGTGCCTACTGCCGACCTAGAAGAGCTTGACCCACAGAAAGCCGATGAAGCAGCATTGAACCTTTCTTACGATCAGATCGATGATTTCCTTGAAGGAAAAGAAGTACCTCAAGACGTATCAGACCGCTTAGTAAGTATCTACAAAGCGACACAACACAAGCGTCAACCGATCCCGACGATCTACGATTAATCTTATCTTAGTCTCAGACTTAGATTAAAAAGGCCGGAAGTTCAGATCATTGAACTTCCGGCCTTTTCTATTTTGCTGCTTTGCATTTCGATTTCGCGAGTCGTTAATCTACAACTTCGATATCGGTTTGAGGAACACTGCAACACGCCAGTATCTGACCCATGTTACGTTCGTGTTCTTGTAGCGCTGGAACATCCGGTTGGTGAACCTGCCCTGACTCAAGGGTCACCTTACAAGCACCACAGAAACCCGCGCGACAGCTTGATGCAATAGACACACCCGCCGACTCAGCTTGCTCTAGTAAGGTGGACTGGTTATTACCTTCGAATAGATAGCCATTAACACTTAGCTGTAGCTGCTTGACTGTCTCTTCCGTTGATTGTGCGACTCCAAATGCTTCTTGATGATAGTGCTGAGGATTCAGGCCCATTTGAATCAGTAATTTCTTTGCATTATCCATAAAGCCATCAGGACCACACACAAATGCTTGGCGCTTGTGTAACTCTTCAATTTTAGCGATATGAGAGACGCTTAAACGCCCAGATAAACCATCCCACTCTTTAGTTGGCTGACTTAGCGAATAGATAACACGCAGCCCAGCATGTTCGTTAGCGATCTTATCAATCTCAGCTTGATAAGGAATATCCTCTTCACTGCTGCACTGATGATAGAAAACCACATCATCAATCTGGTTATGGTCGGCTAAGTAACGCAACATCGACAACATTGGCGTAATGCCACTACCCGCAGACAACAACAATAACGGATGTGTTGGGTTTTCTTCTAAATAGAAAGCGCCATCTGGGTTTTGAGCCGCTAGCGTATCACCCACTTGGAAGTGATCATTGAGCCAGTTTGAGATTTGACCATCGTCCACTCGCTTCACTGAAATAGCTAAACGACCAGCCCGTGATGGGCTAGACGATAACGTGTAACGACGAGAAACCTTCTCGCCATTAATCATCATCTCAATAGGTAGATGTTGTCCAGGCTGGTAACTTGGTAGGGAGTGGCTCTCTTTCGCAGGCTCTAACCAAAACGTAGTGAAGTCGCGAGCGATCTCTTCGCGCTCAACACAGGTTAGATGCAGTAACTCAACCCAAGTGTCTTCATAGTGTTCTTTTTCTTTAGTTTCAAGTACTTCAACGACGTCACCCGCTTTGACTAAACCTTCATTTTTAGCCACAAGATTCTGACCAAAGAACACGCCACCGCGCTCATTGGCTCGGAATGTAGAGAAGGTATTAAGCGGCTCCTTTGTAGCTCTAAATTCGCCACTCTCAACATCGACTGTCGTTAGGATACAGCGTTCACAAGGCTTAACCGCCTCAAATTCAACCTCACCAATTCGGATACGCTTCCAGCCGTCCTCAGCAAAGGCTTCTGTGTTTGAGACGACGAAGTTGGTGCGGAACTGATCCATCGAATGCGTTTCAGGACTGCGGTGATTCAACTCATCAAGCGAAGCTTGGCTGATGATTAGCATTGGGTAGCCATCAGCAAAACTGACATTCTGACCCAGCTTTTCACGAACACGATTCGATTGTTCGCCAGAGAAAAGTAGCTCAACTCGCACACCCAACACATCACTAAACCAATCATCGGCTTCATCACACGTTGTGTAGGCCGTGAAGCTGTCTTTCCACACAGTAGCTGGAGCTTCCTGCATCTTGAAGTTTGCATACTTTAGGCGCAGCGGTTCTTTACCTTCACAAGTAAAAATCAAACCGTCTGGCTGCAAGCTTGAAGACACCTTGACCATTTTAGGATACTTACGTGCAGTAACCATTGAACCGTCAGCTAATGCCAGCATGAAACGTCTGTCAAAGGTAAGGCCTTGTTTTTCAACCCAAGCAGAAGAGAGCGCAATGCCGCCCACTGATTTAACCGGAAACACATTGATTTGAGATAAGGAAGGAGCTTGCTCTGAAGCCTTTCCATCTAGAGGTGACTGCGACATAACGATTCCAATGTTTTTGTAGTTTGTCCCAATGCTAACAAATGGTTATAAATAGATAAACTGGCAGCCATTAAACACTTGATACTAAGCTAATATCTTGAGATGTTTAAATCACTGTCTTGTATATATCAAGACAGTAATGCATTAACACTCTCCAGACCTTCTATAATCTGAATACCGTTGGTGCATTGAACTTTCATTGAATAAAAAGGATTTATCATGAACAAACTCGTCATTATCATTTTATGTGTACTACTTCCGCCAGTTGGTGTGTTCTTCGCTCGTGGTGCAGGCAAAGATTTGCTGATTAACATCGTCCTGACCTTCTTCTTCTGGGTACCAGGAATGATTCACGGGCTCTGGGTCGCGACTCGCTAACTCGAATCCAAGAAAAATACCAAATTAAAATCCCATAAAAATAAGCTCTTAACCCTGAAGAGTTAAAAATAGGATGAAATGAAAGTGCTTTTCCACTATCATCCTGTCGCCTAAACGTAAGCGATTGCTTTCACAGATTTCGCCGAGTTTAGGCTCCAACTACATAACACTTCAATTGGTGGGAGCCTTCAATGACACAACTTACGATTACTCGTCCTGACGACTGGCACGTTCATCTACGCGATGGCGAAGTATTAAAAGATACTGTGCGCGATATCAGCCGCTACAATGGTCGAGCGTTAATCATGCCAAACACCATCCCACCGGTAACCGATACCGAAATGGCTTTAGCTTACCGTGAGCGCATCATGGCGGAGCAACCAAGCGAGCAATTCCAGCCTCTAATGGCACTTTACCTGACAGACAACACAACACCTGATGAAATTCGTAAAGCGAAAGAGTCTGGTGCAGTAGTGGCTGCAAAACTTTACCCAGCAGGCGCAACAACTAACTCAGATTCAGGTGTAACGTCAGCGCAAAAGATTTACCACGTGTTAGAAGCAATGCAAGAAGTGGGTATGCTGCTACTGGTTCATGGTGAAGTAACCACTCACGATGTTGATATCTTCGACCGTGAGAAGCAGTTCCTAGATACAGTGCTAGCGCCGATTGTGAATGACTTCCCTAACCTGAAGATTGTTCTAGAGCACATCACAACTGCTGATGCTGCAAACTTCGTGAAGAACGCGAACGACAACGTTGCTGCAACCATCACCGCTCACCACTTGCTTTACAACCGCAACCACATGTTGGTTGGCGGCATTAAGCCACACTTCTACTGTCTTCCTATCCTAAAGCGTAACACTCACCAATTAGCGCTTATCGAAGCAGCAACAAGCGGCAGCAAGAAGTTCTTCTTGGGTACAGACTCGGCACCACACGCAAAAGGTGCAAAAGAGTCAGCATGTGGTTGTGCGGGTTCTTACACAGCACACGCTGCGGTTGAACTGTACGCAGAAGTATTCGACTTAGAAGGCAAGATTGAGAACTTGGAAGCGTTTGCAAGCCACAATGGCCCAGACTTCTACGGTATTCCACGCAACACGGACACCATCACTCTTGTTAAAGAAGAATGGAACGTTGCTGAAACGATGCCTTTCGGTTCTGACATCGTTGTGCCAATCCGTGGCGGCGAGACTATTGCTTGGTCTGTAAAATAAACGCTCGGAAGGCAAAGTAAATACGTTGTAGATACGTCGTAAATACTTCACCTCAACTAAAAAGGGTCACCCGATTATGGGTGACCCTTTTTGTTTAGTATTTAACAAACTCATTGCCGAAGACGTTGTTTAAGTCCTACTTACCACGAACGTTCTCTATCACACTCCAAACCGCAACAACAAGTAACCCTGCCACTACACCAATCACGCCATTCAACAAAGTGGGAACAACCGCTGTCGCTATCGTATGTCCACGAAAATCCATAATAATCGGCTCAATTAGGTGATGAATCGCAGGAACGTTATGCACCACAATACCACCACCAACCAAGAACATAGCAGCTGTGCCGACCACAGCAAGCATCTTCATTAGCTTTGGTGCAAAGGCTACAAGCCCAACCCCCAATTGAGTTTTAATAGCGCTCCCATTCGATGTTCGCTGCAGATAGAACCCTAAATCATCCAACTTAACGATACCCGCCACTAAGCCATAAACACCAATCGTCATCACAACCGCAATCAAACTCACGACGAGAATCTGGGTAAGGATACTTGTCCCCGTCACGGTACCCAGAGCTATCACTATGATTTCCGCAGACAATATGAAATCGGTTCGAATCGCGCCTGCGACCTTTCTCTTCTCATATTCCTCGATGGATTCTCCAGTACTGGTATCCTCTCCCTTTTCGTCATGTTGATGGGCATGAGGCAAGAGCTTCTCTAAAATTTTCTCCGCGCCTTCAAAACAAAGAAACAGACCACCAATCAAAAGCAAAGGCATGATCAGCCAAGGAATAAAGGCACTGATCAATAATGCTGCTGGCACTAAAATCAGCTTGTTCTTAAATGAGCCTTTTGCAACCGCCCACACCACTGGGATTTCTCTTTCAGCAGAAACACCTGATACTTGCTGAGCGTTCAGGGCTAAATCGTCACCCAATACGCCTGCGGTTTTTTTAGCTGCCACCTTAGACATCAGTGCGACATCATCCAACACAGTTGCAATGTCATCTAGCAGTGTTAGTAAACTTGCTCCAGCCATTTTGTTGTCTCTTTATAAAGAATTAAACCATCAATAAAATGTAACACCATCAATTCACTCATCAAAGTTATGAGTCTGTAAAAAATAAAGTCACAAGTTGTGTTTTCTATTGCTGTCTCTGTTAGACAGGAATAATCTGTCTTAATCTTTCACGAACATAAAAGAAAAAGTATAGATGAAAAGTGAATCTACCTACCCGATTGGTAATCCAGGACAAAAGTGGCAACAAGCAGAACGTGAAGCATGGTTAGCTCAAAGAACGGTTAAGCGTGAATACCAACAAGAAGTTGTACCAAAGATTAAAGCACTAGCAGATCGTTTTGACATCGAACAATATGGCGCGCTGAGCTACGACGAAAACCGCTACCCACTCTTCGCAATCAAGAGCAAAAACTGGGACGAGTCAAAGCCGACGATTCTGGTAACCGGTGGTGTTCACGGTTACGAAACCAGTGGTGTGCATGGCGCGATCAAATTCGCTGCAACTCAAGCAGAAAAATACACGGCGCACTTCAACATTGTTGTAGCACCTTGTGTGAGCCCTTGGGGTTACGAAGTGATCAACCGCTGGAACCCAAATGCTGTTGATCCAAATCGCTCTTTCTACGACGGTACGCCAGCAGAAGAATCAGCAAACCTACGTGCTTTAGTTGCGTC
Source organism: Vibrio gigantis (assembly GCF_024347515.1). Lineage (NCBI taxonomy): Bacteria > Pseudomonadati > Pseudomonadota > Gammaproteobacteria > Vibrionales > Vibrionaceae > Vibrio > Vibrio gigantis. The sequence goes on along the minus strand of NZ_AP025493.1, from coordinate 1,702,702 downwards.
CCTACCAGGAGTATTGGTTCACGTTGACCTGCATGAGACGACAGACTCTGATGAAACTGAATTCCGACCGGCACTCGCAGCACGTGACGGCATTGAGTACATCGAAGGTATGATCCCAGACGGTTTCTACACGGTGGGTGATACTGAAAACCCACAGCCAGAATTCCAAGCAGCGGTAATTAAATCAGTAGAGCAAGTCACTCACATTGCGCCTGCGGATGACGAAGGCAAGATCATTGGTTCAGACGTCACTCAACACGGCGTGATCAACTACCCAATGAAGAAGCTTGGCTTATGTGGCGGCGTGACTGACTGTAAGTACGGTACAACCACAGAGGTTTACCCAGACAGCGACAAAGTAACAGACGAAGAGTGTAACGATGCTCAAGTTGCTGCGGTAGTCGGTGCTTTGGATTACGTTATTCAGCACGAACTGAACGCATAGGCGAATACCAGCTAGTAACTGGAACCTAGTGCCTAGAGCTGAGAACTGAGAAAGAGCCACAAGTGATGATTCATTCGTGGCTCTTTTTTATCTTATCTCTGATTTCTTCTACGGCATAAAAAAGCTCCCTTGCACGCGGTGCAAGGGAGCTTTGAATCTGCTGACTAGAGTAAGTCCCTATCTAAAAACTTACTTAGTTCGCGATTTACTTAGTTGCAGGAGTAACCGTTTCTTGCCCTTTACCGACTTCTGTCAGTAGGCCTTTCAACAAACTCACACAACCAATCAGAAGAATGATCGTAAATGGCAATGCAGCAATGATCGTGATCGATTGAAGTGCTTGGATAGATTGAGTACCACCAATCCACAACATCACCATTGCGATAACACCTGAGATAACCGCCCAAACCACTTTCTGTTTCACTGGAACTTCAAGCTTACCACCTGCTGTCATACCATCAATAACGATAGAACCCGAGTCTAGTGTAGTAACGAAGAACACAATGATCAGTGCTACAGCGATAACAGAAAGAATGCTACCAAACGAGTACGCATCTAGCATGTGGAACAAGCTTAGAGATACATCAGTGATGCCTTGGTCGAGGCCAAGTTGCCCTACATGATTAATCACTTGCTCAATAGCCACGCCACCGAAAATAGACATCCAAGCTGAAGTGACCAATGTTGGGATAATCAGTACGCAAAGCAGGAATTCACGAACCGTACGGCCTTTAGAAATACGCGCTACAAACATACCGAAGAATGGTGCATACGCAACCCACCAAGCCCAGTAAAACACAGTCCAACCATGCAGCCATGTTGTGTCTTCACGGCCTGAGCTTTGGCTCAATGCTACAATGTTTTTCACATAGCCAGTTGCAGCCGTCGCCACAGAATCAAGCACTGTTGTGAAGTTAAGAACAGCAATTAAACCAAGGAATACAAACGCAATCACCATGTTCAGGTTACTTAGGAACTTAACGCCACCGTCCATACCACGAAGAACAGATATGATCGCTAAGCCCATAATCAGAACAATAATAGATTGCTGAAGGAAGATGTTGTTTTCCCAGCCGAACACATGGCTGATACCACTTGCTGCTTGTGTGCCACCTAAACCCAATGAAGTCGCTAGGCCAAACAGAGTAACCAGTACCGTAAGTACATCAATTACATCACCGGTTTTGCCCCATACTCGTTCACCCAAAATTGGGTAGAACACAGAACGCATTGATAATGGTAAGCCTTTGTTGTAAACAAAGTACGCCAAGCAAAGTGCCGTCATGCCATAGATAGCCCATGCATGAAAACCCCAGTGGAATACTGTTGCACCCAGCGCTAACTCACGACCTGCTTCTGTAAAAGGTTCTGCGTTCAACGGAGTGCCAAACCAGTTGGTAAAGAACGCAGTTGGCTCAGCAACACCCCAGAAAATAAGTCCAATACCCATGCCTGCTGCGAATAGCATCGCAATCCAAGATGACATTGAATAGTCTGCCGTCGCGTCTTCGCCACCTAGGCGAATCTTACCCAACGGTGAAAATGCGAGAACAACAGCAAAAGCGAGCATGATGTTCGCTCCCCACATAAACAGGAAGTCAAACTTAGATAAAACAGCACCCTTAATAGAATCAATTGCAGCTTTAGCATCTGCAGGTGGAAGAACAAGAAGAGTGATGATGAAGAGAAGAGACAAGCCTACTGAGGCTACGAAGACGGTGTTATGGACATCCATGCCCCATTTACTGACGTTATCTTGACCAACTTGATAGTCAGTAGAATCGATACTGTATTTTTTTGATTTAAAACTCATAAATTATGATGTTCGCATATCCGAATCAACGAATATAAGGACGCTCTCCATATCCAACTACTACTTGATTGGCTCGCCATACCACTGAAATAAACGTGATAAAAACCACCTTGAGTGGTGATAAATGGACTTACTAGCTCAATCCCAGGCCGCGGATTATAGCACAGCACGAAGCATTTTGACTGAGTTTTTGCTCAATAGTCATCCAAACCACCGTCAATCGTGATAGTTAAGACAATAAAAACAGAACAAAATAAACAAATAAAAACCTTTAAATACAGCAAATTAAATTAAAATGACACACCGTAAAATCCTATTCAAACTTTCTAAAGATAAATTTAACAACAGCCTAATTTATTTATAGCTCTAATAAAAAAGCCCCGCTATAGGGGCGGGGAAAGTTACCAAAGGTAAAAGAGAAATCAGTGTTCAGATATCAGTGCTACGTCTAGCAGAGCAGCACTGCACATTTGCAAAGACAGCACATTAGATCGCAAAGCAAAAACCTAAGTTATAGTCTTCGCCATTCTTCGCCGTGAACTCTTTGTCTTCACTTGATGCGTTTGGACGGCCGCTTTCATCGCCTTTTACTAAGCTAACCCAGTGACGAATACCAGAAGAGCGGCTAGCCTCAGTTTGACCAAACGTGGTGCACGTCTCTAATTGGATATCTTGAATATCAACCAACTCCAGACGGCCTGTACCTTTACGAGCACCGATTGTCACTTCAACGTGTGTACCACTTTCATCACGGAATAGGATTGCTGAAGGCTTAGATTTATCACCAGTGTAAGCCACAAAGTGTTTAGCGCGTTTCAGACCTGTATGTTCACCATTTTTGAAGTAAACCTGAACGTGTCGGTAGTCAATCTCGTAGCTTACAACATCTTCGTGAGATCCCGACTCAAGAGGAAATAGAGTATCTAGCAACTGTTTCGCCATCTTCTGCTTTTCGAGTTGCTTGTCTGCTTTCACCATTTCGACGGCAAAGACAGCTTCAGCAATAAAAGTTGAATGGTTTCTGTGAAGTTCTGTTTTGTCTAGTGTCAGCATATTCATAATCTATCCCTCGTACGGCTCTGAATTTCAGGTAGGTCAAAAATCCTAATTGACCTTGTTCAAATTTGTTCTTTACTGTGTGTCTTCCATGTTTTTCATACTACTTGTATTTTTTAAACAATTTCACAACAAAAATTTTACAGTGTGAATTTTACTAAATTGCTTTTTTACACAAACAGGTAATTTTAGCCCCCAGCCCTTTATCTAACTGGGTTGAGAGCTGCGTAGAAACACTTTTACGTCTTGTTTGAATTTGTGTAATAACCGACCCCAACCAACTTATTGTCGATAACACGGTAGTAAGTGTGCTTGGTTTCGACTTTACTCGACAGCGGATTCAACCATCGATAGGTGTAAACACCTCGGCCGTTTTCCTTCGCGAGATTCAACATCTCAGTAAGAATCGGTTTATCGTCTGGACTTAGGATCTCGCTGTGTGATCGACCGATAAGTTCAGGAGAAACACCGTGTGCAAGCAGCTTTCCAGAGTTCATATCCATCACAAACACATATAAATCCCCTTCAACAAAGCTGCCTTCAGCGTCATTAAACTCGGCAAGGCTTTGTTGCTCTGACTCGACAATTGCAGTCATCGCTCTCGCCAGTAGGTTCTTAGCCTCGGCCGCACTGGAACGCTCTGGGTAATAACCGACAGCGACAATTACATCGCCCACACGCTCAAAGAAAGTCGTTTTCGGCTCACCCATGCGATCGGTCGGGTTCGTCCAGTGATACTTCACTTCACCAAAACCGTTGTGTACCGCTTTGGTGATCATTTCACGGAAAAAAGGATTACCGTAAACATCTTGCGTATCTAAAACACTGTCACCAACCAACACCATAGACGACCCGCCACTGGCAAGGAATTGACCATCAATGCCCAAAGCAAACACATATAGCTCCCCATCGATATATTCAGGGTCACTCATGAAATCTTTAACGCTATCGTCCCCCTCTTTTTGAACGTGGACTACTGCCTTCGCCAGCAAAGTTTTAGCTCTTCTTTCAGCCTTACTGACAACATGTGGTTCAGAAATATCGAGCACGTTTACAGGCTTGGCTTCTTTCTCTGTTTCAGAATGTTCGGCACGTAAACCAATGCCACTCACTACAGCAAACACGGCACATCCAATGAGGATTATTCTGGATAAATTCATGGTTATCTCTCCTAATAGCCGACTAAGGACGGTAGCCAAAGCGTGATTTGTGGGAAGAAAGCGATAACGAATACACCCACAACAGAAGCAAGAACAAAGGGATGGATCTTCGCGGTGATTTGCTCGACCGTGGAGCCCCCTATCCCTGAGGCGACAAAGATGTTTTCACCAAGTGGTGGCGTTGCAAAACCTATCGATAGGGTACACACCACCACAATGCCCACGTGAGTAGGATCAGCACCCAGCATGTACATAATTGGTAGCAGCACTGGCACAATGATCATGATCGCAGCTAAAGTTTCCATAAACATGCCTATGAACAACAGCAAGGTAATCGTCAGCGCCCAAACCATGTACATATTGTCGGTGAAGCTGAGCAGTGATTCAGCCACCACTACTGGGATTTTTTGCTCAATCAACAAGCGTCCAAACACGGTGGCAGCAAAGAGGATTAACAATACGCGTCCGGTGATCCACGTCGTGGTTGATAGAGATTTCATCACACTTTTGAACGACAATTCGCGGTGAATGAACACACCCACAAACAACGAATAGAATATCGCTACAACCGCAGATTCTGTTGGTGTGAACATGCCGCTGTAGATACCACCAAGAATCAAGAACGGCGCCAATATCGACCATAACCCGCGACGTAAGTAATGCCTCACATCGCCAAATGACCACGTTTCAGTTAACCCTTTATAGCCTTCGCGCTTAGCAATGAAGTAGTTGGTTACCACCAGCGTCGACGCCATGATAAAGCCCGGTACAACCCCAGCAACAAACAGCTTTGGAATCGATAAAGAAGCAAACTGGCCGTGTTGAGCGATGGCTTCCGGTGGCGCCATTAAGCCCATTGCAGAGATACCAAAGATAACCAAAGGAATAGATGGCGGGATGATAATTCCCAACCCACCGGATGCTGCCGTAACTGCCGATGCGTAGCTCTTATCGTAGTCACGCTTCACCATCGCAGGCACCATTAGCATGCCTACCGCGGCGGTGGTTGCAGGGCCTGAACCCGAAATAGCACCAAAGAAAAGACATGCCATTACCGTTGCCGCGCCAAGTCCGCCTGTTACGGGCCCAGCTAGGCTTTCGGCGATATCAACCAGACGTTTGGAGATACCTGCAGCCTCCATTAAGGCACCCGCAAGAACAAAGGCTGGCAGCGCCATTAATGGGAAGTTACCCACCGAGGTAAACGCGATTTGTACTAAAGCGATGGGGTTTTTATCGAGCAACATATAGGCCGCCATCGAAGCGCCAGCCAGTGATACTGTGATTGGTGCGCCTAGGATTAACAGCGTTAAAAAGCCACCAAATAAAATTAGAGTTAAATAGGATTCCATTATTACATCTCTCTATTACGACTATTCTCTGTGATGACTATTGCGCGGACTTTTGTGCCGTCATTTTGCGCAGCTCTTTGACTTCTGGATCTTCGTTGGTTGCGCCTTTGAATAAACGCTCATAGTTGTTCCAGATAATTCGAATCATCATCAGTGAAAACGCGATAGGTAAAATCATGTAGAAGTACTTCATCGGGATACCTGTGGTTTGAGACTTCCAAAACAGATTCATTTTGTTGAACACGAAGTCGTAGCTGAGGTAAACGAAGTAGCCGTTGAAACAGAGCCATAAGAAGTCAGCGATGGTTTCACTCACGGTCTGCACGATTGGCGGAAAGAATTTGAAGTGGAAGCTCACTCGGTTATGCGCCGACATCTTGGCAGCCACAACAGCTCCTAGATAGGCAAACCAAACGAACATGTAAGTAGCGACCTCATCCCCCCAAGGGATAGAGTAATCAAAGAACTGACGAGTAAGGATTTGTGTGAACAGCAATAGGACAAAGCTTGCGAGCAGCAGACAACATGTATATTCCTCAATGTTGTTTAAATGCTTTTTTATTGTTTTAGCGACTGACATATAACCTCCAATGTTGATTTCCACATGACAACCAGTCGCTCACGGTCCTAAAAAGATCAGGTACAGAACAGATCAACGAGTACAGCCATGTAAATGCCCTATCTCACTGTTCTATCGCTAGGTGATTAAGTAGCGCAGAACAGCAGATAGGGCGAATCTAATCGTTACTTTCTACCAAGTAACTCAAGAACGTCGTCTAACTTGTCTTTGCCTCCAATGCTTGAGTAGAACTTAGGCCAAACTGACTTAGTCACCTTGCTTATCCACTCTTGCTCGTTGTCTTCTGGGTCTGTGAATACCATGCCTTTCGCTTGTAGCTCTTCGCGAATCTTGTTTTCTGTGTTTTCTAGATAAGCAAAGCTGTGCTCTGTCGCTTCCTGACCGGCTTCAAGGATGATCTTTTGCATTTCAGGTGTCTGTTGTTGGAAGACCGTTTCACTCACGATTAGAGGTTCTAGAGAGAAAATGTAGCGAATGTTGGTCACGTACTTTTGTACTTCGTTGAACTTCATCGCGTGCACTGTGATGTAAGGGTTATCTTGTCCATCTACCACGCCTTGTTGCAGGCCAGTGAAAGTCTCAGACCACGCCATTGGTGTTGGGTTTACACCCCATGCTTGGTAAGACGCGATCATGATTTCGTTACGAGGAACACGAATCACTAGCCCTTTTAGATCTTCTGGTGAAGCAACTGGCTTTTTCGAGTTAGTCAAAACCCTAAATCCAGAATAAGCCCAACCGACAATACGAACACCAGCGTCACGAATCGTGTTATCGACTAAGTCTTGGCCTACCTGACCTTGAGTCAGTAGCACTGCTTCTTCTGCGCTTTGAATCACGTAAGGCATGGTCAATAGACCAACGGTTGGGGAGAAAGGCGTCACGTTGTTGATCGCCAGTACAGAGAAGTCTAGAAGACCGATTGCCGCATCGTTTACGGTGTCTTGCTCGTTGCCTAATTGGCCGTTGGGGAACAGATCGATTTTCACTTTACCGTCTGTTTTTTGCTCCATCAGTTCAGAGAATGAGGTCGCTAGTTCCCACTGCGTACCACCAGCAGCATCGCCGATAGCCATTTTAAAATTCGCTGCCGCCGCGGTATGAGATAACACCGCTGTTGCTACAATAGTGACACCAGCAATAATTTTGTTTTTAATCAATTTCATAGTCTTAACCTTTCCTATCATACAGACTTCCTGCCTGTACTTTGCTCACAAGGTGACCTGGTACAACTTTCCTGGTCGTAGTTCTATTTCCCTATTTTGGAAACAATGTTCGGGTAGTTACAGCCTTTCATCCTTTAACGAATACCACTGATAAAGGAACCGCTGCCCCATTCTTCGAAACGGTGCAAACATCTCTGATTCCACCACTTCCCTCACGTTGGGGAACGGAAGTTTTGATTCAAATATTGGTAGGTCGAGCTTGTGACCTTCACCTGCTATCCATTGAGCAAGGCGTTTACCTGCTTGAGCGGAATACATCACGCCATTGCCGCCATAACCCAGCGCGTAGAAGATGGATTGTTTTGGATTCGGCTGATAAATTCTCGGCATCATATCGTGACTGACATCCACCCAGCCCCACCATGAATAGTCGATTTTGATCTGATCGAGAGACGGGAACTTTCGAGTAAGATCGGCTCTCAACATGTCTTCATATTTCTTTTCGGGGGCGTTCTTGCCACTGATGGCACTGCGTGTACCAATTTGTACTCGGTTATCCGGTAACAAACGGTAGTAGTGGCGCAGAATTCGAGTATCAGTAATCACTTGATTGGTTTTGAAGTTACACTCGGCGATTTCGTCTTGAGTTAACGGACGTGTCACCATCGAGTTAGAAAGCACTGGTAACAAGCGGTTCTTAAGCTCGGAATGCAAACCTTGGCTGGTATACCCACCAGTACAAACACCAACAGAACGCGCCTTCACAACACCACCTGGCGTTTTCAGGTAATGCACACCGCCACGAGTTTCCCAACCCATAACTGGGCTAGATGGGTGAACTTTAACGCCGAGTGCTCGCGCCTTTCTTAGGTAACCAAACGCCAGTTTCCCTGCATGAATACCAATCCCTTCTGGTTCATGCATCGCGCCTGCCGCTTCTTGGTCACCAACGTAATCACGCTTTACAGTTTCCGCATCTAAGATCTGCGCATCGTAATCGAACGTGTCACGCAGCAACTTGGCTTCTTTCTCAAGCGTTGCCATCACTTTTGGACGGTGAGCCACATATAGGTGACCACCCGGTTGTGGGTCACAATCGATGTCTTTGATTAGTGACTTGAACGTTTCCATGCCATCCACACACTCGCGGTGCATTTTTAGCGCCGTTTCTAGGCCCCAGCGTTCAACCCACTGGGAACGCTTTAAACGCCCAGAAGCACACTGCGCCTGACCACCATTTCGGGTACTGCAGCCCCAACTCATACGGTTAGCTTCAATCACAGTCGCTTTAATGCCGTACATTTCAGCAAGGTGTATCGCGGTACTTAGGCCTGTGTAGCCTGAACCGATTATTGCCACATCGACATCCATGTCTGACGTGATTGGGCCATCATCTTCAGGTGGTGCGCCTGCGGTATCTACCCAATAAGTCGGGGCATATTCCTTACCGTGACCTGGGCTCTTGTCTTTAAGTGGATCGTATTTTGGATCGTATTTATCTTTTGCTTGGGTACTTTCTTTTGCTTGGGTGCTTTTCACCTTTGGCGGCACATCGGCTGCCGGTTGTTCCATTACTAAACTCATAATTCGACTCTCCTAGTCATAACACGTGAACGGGTTGTGGTTTCGTGTCTAGCTCTTGGGAGTGTTGTTAGGAGTTAAAAGAGGTCGTGTTTTACGGAAGGCATTTTTTACGCTGATTTTTCCATCTTTCAGGGTAAACACGTCGACCATGCGAGCTTCGATGACACTGCCATCCGGATTCGTCGCAGAAAACGTAGATTCACTCACAGCACGGTCACCACACACAAAGTGGACAGGATCGCTCCAGGCCGCATCTGGAAAGTTCTGCCAAACCAATTCAAAGCTATTTCGAACCGCTTCGTACCCTTCGATAGTGTTTCCAAGCAAGCCTTCTCCTGCCACTGTGTGGAATACACAGTCTTCTGTCATGAAAGACATCAGCGCTTCAATATCATGGTTATTCCACGCATCACTAAAAGACTGTAAAAAGGCGGTGTCGACTTGGTTTTCCAGCACGAATGTCGCTGCATTGGTTTGCATATTCATATTCCAGAATCCTTTATGTTTTCGTTATTGGTTTAAATTTCAGTAGCTTTGCGCCACTTTTTTATTAGAGTGTTTAAACTAGATCTGTGAAAATTTAACAACTTGATAACAAGATTCATCACTCTAACTTCGAGTTAGGTTATAAACAATCTCTAAGCTCACAGATTTCATCTTTTTATAAATTAATTAGTGTTCTAATTTTATTTACTCGAATTTTCACTCACGATATAAGAGGTATAATTAAATTAGAACGTGTTAGCCTTTAGTCGAAATCAAAGTCTTGATGATACTTTCGACCATACTGTTCAAGTTGACGATCATGAGTATTAACTTGCAATTCGATATTGCCGTCACCTTTATTTATCACTTGGTTATTATCTGCATGTGCTTCGTTTTTTAAATCCGTTAGTTTCTCTTCGACGTACTCTGTCGGTTCATTTAAAACATTCATGGATATTAACTCCTTTATCAGGTTTACTTTCACTGATGGAAGAATATGAACGGACACTAGACCGTTTGAATATTCTTTCTCATCGTACAAAGGCTGAATGGCATCATTGCCACCTTCCTTAAATGGGTGAATGGAATACCACTTGTCCTTGCGTGGCTCTTGCTGATCGCAATCCGCCACATTAAATATCTGAGTTTTGTTGATGTTACACGTCGAGCTAAAAACACTAACTCGCTGATAATCAATAGCTTTAATTATATTTATGCAGTCTTTACTTTGGCTATGACACACCGACCAAAGCGCATTTAACAGGTTATCGGTCCATTCCAGCAAACGGGTGGGAAAACCCTGCTTCTTGGCTAAACACATCAATAACCAGTCATTTATGTCGTGTGAGCTCAGCGAGTGACCACCGTAAACTCTCACAGTTGAAAGCAACTCTTGTTCGACACGACGTATGTTCTTACGATTGGAACGACCTAAACTTGGCATTAGGTTATTATTTTCATAATCACACACGTTATACATCAAACCACGTTGGTCACTGCATTCAGTCATTAATGAATCGATTATTTTATACAGTTCTTCGAGCGTGCTGATATAACATTTATTGTTCATATTTGGTTCCAACCACTCGACAATATAAATAACTAAATTAAAATTTATTCGTTAAAAACTGACATGTAATAAAACACACAGACTAAAGTCTAATAACTCTATCGACTTATCAGTAATTACTATTTAAAAGTAACTCATAATAATTATTGATAAGTCTCTATTACTGAAGCCGAGTACCTATTCATCTTGATTATTTCATTAGGCCTCTAATATTTAGATCGGAACAATAGAAATATATGACCCAATACTTAGATAGCAGCACTATTAAGAATCTTTAAAAACAACTCGGTCGTTGAGTCATTCTGTTTGATCATCTAATTTAAAACTAATGGCTAGTGTTAGAGCTTAATTTGTTTGCCCGACCACATTCTCGATAACTCTTTATCTAGCATTCACGAGACTGCTTTGGTCGGGCAAACTTCTTATGACTTATACGTAGTCTTTGTACTTATCTAGGAAACGAACCGGCGTTGATAGTGCATCTCGGCGGAACGGGTCGCCCAATTCCTGAGTACACATGATTTCAATGATGGTTGTTTTGCCTTCGTTCATTTGCATGTCGATGGCTTTCTGTAGAGTTGGACCTACATCTTCTAGCTTATCAACCGTGATACCTTCAGCGCCCATTGCTCGTGCGATTTCCGCAAAGCTCTGGTTATCCAATTCACCAGCAACAAAGCGTCGGTTGTAGAAGTCGACTTGGTTCTTCTTCTCTGCACCCCATTGACGGTTGTGGAATACCACGGCTGTCACTGGAATGTTATGACGAACACATGTCATGGTCTCCATCAAGCTCATGCCCCACGCACCGTCACCTGCATAAGAGATAGCAGGACGATGAGGTGCTGCCGCTTTCGCACCAATGATGGTCGGGAACGCGTAGCCACAGTTACCGAAACTCATTGCTGCAAAGAAGCTGCGTGGTTTTTCAAAGCGTAAGTAACTGTTTGCCACTGAGTTGATGTTCCCGATATCCGTCGAGACCATTACGTCTTCTGGCATCGCTTTTTCTAGTTCACGCAATACTTGGCGAGGGTGTAGATATTCGCCACCAGAGAACGGAGTCTCGTGCGAGTTTTCTTCAATCATATCCAAGCTGAACGAATCACGTTCGTGCGTCCACTCATCAAGCTCTTTTTCCCACAACGCTTTTTCTGTTGCCACTGTGTCTTGGCGAGCGCCTTTGTTGTCATCACACAACAGTGCACGACCTTCTAGTCTTTCAGCTAATGCCACAGCCGCTGCTTTTGCGTCGCCACAGATACCAACAGAGATCTTCTTAACGAGGCCAAGCATCTTGTTGTCAGCATCGATCTGAATGATTTTTGCGTCTTTCGGCCAGTAATCCATGCCATGTTGAGGCAAGGTACCGAATGGACCAAGACGTGTACCCAAAGCGATAACCACATCCGCTTGAGCCATCAACTTCATTGCTGCTTTCGAACCTTGGTAGCCTAAAGGACCACACCATAATGGGTGACTAGCAGGGAAAGAGTCATTGTGCAGGTAGCTGTTTACTACAGGTGCGCCTAGTCGTTCTGCCAGTGCCGCACACTCTTGGACTGCATCAGCCATTACCACACCGCCACCAGAAATGATGACTGGGAATTTCGCTTCAGCAATCAAATCTGCCGCTTCATTCAGAGACTTCTCACCACCTGGACCACGGTCTAAACGCGCTGGTTTAGGGATCTCGGTTTGAGTTTCACCGTAGAAGTAGTCACGTGGAATGTTCAGCTGAGTCGGGCCCATTTCGCTCATTGCGCGGTCAAAGCATCGGCCTGTGTATTCCGCCATACGGTCTGGGTGCGTTACATGTCCTTGATACTTAGTAAACTCTTGGAACATTGGAAGCTGGTTACACTCTTGGAAACCACCTAAGCCCATTGTTTTGGTACCTGTTTCTGGCGTCACAATCACGACCGGGCTGTGTGCCCAAAACGCGGCTGCAATCGCTGTTACACAGTTACTAATACCTGGGCCATTCTGCCCGATAACCACACCATGGCGACCAGATACACGAGAGTAACCATCTGCCATGTGAGCAGCACCTTGCTCGTGAACCACTGGGACCAATCGAATGCCAGCAGGAGCAAAGATATCCATTGCGTCCATAAATGCTGACCCCATGATGCCGAACATGTCGGTAACATCATTAGCAACCATAGTTTCAACGAACGCTTCTGATGGTGTCATTGTTACTGTGCCGGAAACAACCGTACGTTTTTCTTGCTCACTCATTCTTCCATTCTCCTTGAGTTAACCAAAATTTCATTTTTCGGAATGAATTGTCTCTTTTTCGAATTCAATTTCACCTTAGTAGTAGATTTTTTGCGCGTCAACTTTTTATGCTAAATTGGAACAATTCATTCTAATTAATAAAACTGGATCACATTATTGGTAGTTTTTCGTACAAAAAGTGCCATTAACGTAAGAGGAGCTGTTAATAATCGATGACATATCGCGATAGCAGCGACAAGTGATGAGCTATATAGAGGGAAATATGATGAAAGAGGCGCAATTGATACCAACACAGCCTGTAAGTGTGAGAGAGTGTTTTGGGATCGACAGCAACCTAACCGTGATGGCATTTGAACATGTGGGCGAATATGTACCCAAGGTCGATCCTAACTACTGTTTTGACCCCGAAGTAACGCTAGCGATATTGGCGGGGTTCACCTCCAATCGACGCACGCTGATACAAGGTACACACGGAACGGGCAAGTCTTCTCACATTGAACAAATCGCCGCGAGATTGAACTGGCCATGTTTGAGGATCAACCTAGACGGGCACTTAAGCCGATTGGATTTCATAGGAAAAGACAGCATCGTCATTAAAGATGGCATGCAGGTGACAGAGTTTAAAGAAGGCATTCTTCCGCAAAGTATCCAGCAACCCATAGCTCTGGTCTTAGATGAATACGATGCAGGACGACCAGATGTGATGTTTGTGATCCAACAACTCTTAGAGCAAGACGGCAAATACACCTCTTTAGAGCAAAACCGAGTGATCACGCCTCACCCCTCTTTCCGCCTATTTGCTACCTGTAACACGTTGGGGTTGGGCAATTTCTCGGGGTTGTATTCCGGTACTCAGGTACTTAACCATAGCCAACTTGACCGATGGAACATCATCGCCACGCTTAACTATTTAGATCCGCAACATGAAACCAAGATCGTGTTATCAAAGCGCCCAGAGCTGAACAGTGAAAGTGGTCAGCAGTTAGTAGAGAAAATGATCGCAACCGCTAGTTTAACTCGAAATGGTTTTAGAGCAGGCGATCTGTCGACGGTAATGTCTCCGAGAACCGTGATCACATGGGCCGAAAATATCCGAATATTCGATAACGTAGCCACGGCATTTAGGCTTTCATTCCTAAACCGTTGTGAAGATGAAGAGAAAGAGTTGGTAAGCGAATATTACTTCCGCTGCTTTGGTGAGGCCCTAGAAACGCCTACTCAGAGTTATGCGCAGTCGGAGTCGTAAACCATGGCCAATGTTTCTTCTCAGCAGAAAAAGATCCTCGACCTTGGTGTGTCTGTCGCTAGAGCGATCAGTGGTGAATTGAACCTGAATTATCGGGGAGAGCGTCTCTATAACGGTAATAGACCCTGCTATTATCAGTCTGCACACACCAACGATCTCACCTTTGTTTCTCGCCATGATTTAACAAACAGCAAGCTCTCAATGCAAGGCAAGATCGATTCATCGGCACTGAGACTATTGTTGTCAGATACTGATCTTCACTATTCATTACGACCAAAAAACGAAGTCGAACGTCTGTTATATGATTTCTGCGAACAAGTACGAATCGAATCGCAAGTTCCGCTTTATCTAAAAGGCGTGATTAAGAGCATTCAGTTCAACTTTACGTATTGGAGCGATCAATATCATCAGAATGGCTTTACCGAATCACGAATCGGCATGTTGCTGTTCACGCTGATGCAGGTCATCCATACTCGGTTAACCGGTGTTCCCGTTTCTGAACCGATTGCTGAAACCATTGAATCAACTCGTGCGGGCATCGTGCCTATTTTCGGAAGCAGTCTGAAGCGCTTGAAGGAACATCGAGCAAACCAACAGCAATTTGCTCACTGCGCCAATGAACTGGCCTTTTTAGCGCAAGAGCTCATCAACCAAGAGCAAGAGAGTAATAGCTCAACCACGCCAACGGTTGAAGAAGACATCAAGATCCTCGCGCAGCTTGCCCTTATCGTTGATGGCGACATTCAAGATGAAGACGTCGATACCGATATCACGGGTAGTAGTAAGGTGTTTGAACTGTCGGGCGCCAATTATCAGGTCTTTAATTCAGAATTTGACCAAGTGGTTGCCGCAGATAAACTCGTCAGGCGCGCCCTGTTACTCGAGCTTAGGCAAAAGCTCACCGATGACATTATGGCGAGACAAGTGAACACCCGCCGTTTAGCCGCTATGCTCACCAGCTTTGTTGCGACGCCCCAAAGGAATCGACGTCAGGATCATTTGGAAGAAGGCATCGTCAACGCCACCACTATCACCAAACTCATCACATCACCGTTGGATCGTGCTGTCTTCTATCAACCTGACATTGGCGCATCTCATCAATGTGCCATCACATTTCTAATGGACTGCTCAGGCTCAATGCAAAAACACAGTCACAAGCTCAGTCTACTGATGGATACGATTCTCAAATCCGTCGGGCTAGCCAACATCCCTTTCGAGATTATCGGCTTCACCACCAACAACTGGAATGGTGGCAAGGTTTATCGACAGTGGCTCAAGCAAGGTCAACCGGAACACCCAGGCCGTTTAAACGAGGTTCGACACATAGTGTTTAAGGATTTTGATACCCATTGGAGGCGCTCTCGTCTTGGCATTGCGAGCCTTCGCAAAGCAGACATCTTTAAAGAAGGGATTGATGGTGAAGCGGTTCAGTTCGCTAGCCAGCGCTTGCAGCAACATAGCGCACAGCGAAAGGTTTTGATTGTGTTCTCAGACGGCTGCCCGATGGATACCGCCACCAGCACAGCCAATGATCAGTTCTATTTGGATAACCACCTCAAACAAGTGATTGAGCGCGAGTCGATCAAAAACAGTATCGAAATTCATGGAGTGGGGATGGGCGTCGATTTAAGCCCGTACTACCGAAGTAACATCACTTTAGATGTGCAGGAGAGCTGCTTATTTGGGTTGTCTAGGAGTATCTTTGAGATGCTAAAGCGTGTTTAAACAGAAAGGCTTAGGCTAGCGAATCACTAGCCTCCTTTGTCGAGAATGGTTTAGGAAGAGCCAAGCAACGACCATGCAGAAACAGCCATCAAATACCCACCAATCAACATCAACACCATAAATACCAACTTCCTGAGTTGGTCATTCGACAACGGCGGCGGAAAGCGCCGAGCAAACATAGTCACAAGCGCCACCAAGGGAACAGCAATAGCAGACAACCACAGTATGCTCGCATCCATGTCACCTGCTGCGTAGACATTGACGGTACGAGACATCGACGTACAAGCGAACACCATCAACAGTGTGCTCCGCACCAGATCGAGCGTAAAAGGCTGTCGATAGAGATGATAAACAATCGGTGGGCCCGCCATCCCAAACAGCCCTCCTGCGAGCCCAGAACTAAAGCCAGACAACAAGAAAGACACGGTTGCCGAGCGGTCTTTTCTGGTTTTTGGTTTGAACATAAAGCTCAGACCTGCGAATAACACCATTGCCCCCAATAACCCTCGCAGGATATGCGTTGCCGACTCAGTCAACTCATCCAGTAAAAACACTCCCAACGACACACCGGGGATAATACCAATCACTAACACCACCAGAATTTTGAGTTCCCCAAGCAGTGGCTTGCCCATCAACGCGACCAAACAATTAAACAAGGTCACGATACTGACCACGGCGGCAATCACGGGCAACGAAACCAGATTAAGGCTGACCGTAAGACCAATCACGATAATGCCGAGTCCAAACCCCGTGACTGTTTGGAAATAGGTACCTACCGCAATGGTGGCAAGAATGGCGAGTAAAACAGGTAACTCCATTAGCAATCCTAATTAGGTGTTTTTACTTAGTATGAGTGCGAGCTTTAAGTGTGAGCCTTAGTATCTAAACTCAAATTCTGATTCTTCTCTTTCTTCAGCTTTTTGATCTTCTGAAGCGTTTTGATCTTCTGGAACTTCTTTAGCATCAGATTCAACATCCGCCGTTGGATTTGCCGTTTTACATTGTTGTGCTTGCACGGCAGTCACCGCGATTACATTGAAGATATCTTCGGCGCTGCACCCTCTGGATAAGTCATTGGCAGGTTGATTCAGCCCTTGCAACAACGGACCAATTGCGACCGCGCCACCTAACCTTTCAGCAAGCTTGTAACCGATATTGCCTGATTCTAAGTTGGGGAATATCAACACGTTTGATTCGCCCTTAACCTCTGAATCGGGCAACTTTTTCGCCGCAATTTCAGTGACAATCGCAGCATCGAGTTGAACGTCCTGATCGACGGCTATTCCGGGACAACGCTGTTTCACTAACTGAGCGGCATTGCGAACCTTATCGACCGATTCGTGTTTAGCACTACCGTTGGTAGAAAATGACAACATTGCCACTTTCGGCTCTTCCATAAGCAACGTTTGAGCACTGTTTGATGCCGCTACCGCAATGGAGGCCAGTTCAGTTTCATTGGGGTTAATCACCAAGCCACAATCACTGAAAATCATGCCGCCTTTAAGATTATGGAAAGGCTCGCACAACATCATCAGAAAGAAGCTCGATACCAATTCACTGTCTGGTGCCGGGCCGATGATCTGCAGCGCAGCTCGCACCACATCTGAAGTGGTATAAACCGCACCGTTTACTGTGCCATCGACCAGCCCTGCTCTCACCATCAAGTTGGAACAAATCAGTGGATCTTTGACCTTCTCCAATGCATCTTCATAAGTCATGCCTTTCGTTTTTCTTAACTCATAGAGCCGTTCAGCCAACACGGCTTTAAGTGCAGATGTTTGTGGTGAAACAATATGAATGCCTGCAAGGTTAATATGATGCAGCTGCGCGGCTTCGATAATCGCCTTTTCATCGCCCACCAGCGTGATATAAGCGAGCTGTTTATCTATCGCTAATCGTGCCGCTTTGAGTACACGAGGGTCTTCAGCTTCACTCAACACCACACGCTTACGATCTAGGTGCGCCTTATCAATAATCCGTTCAATTGCTTTCATTTTAAAATTCCATTTATTGAGATTAATTGTTCCATAATTTATATTTATATAATTGAAATAATAAAAAAGGTCAAATTTTATTCAGATAATTGAAGAATATTGATTTGGTATGTACACTCTTACACATAGACATATCGCAAGGATGAATCACTTTATGCAAACAGAAACACCACAAGTTCAAGGAGATACGCCCACTCTCCGACTTTTTGCACTATTAGAGGTGATAGCGCAAAAAGACGAGTTTATTTCCCTTCAAGGGCTCGTCGAAGAAACCGGATTACCGAAACCTACTCTGCACCGTATGCTGCAACAATTAGAATCCGCAGGCATCATTCAAAGAGACGGTGATGAAAAGCATTACAGCTCTGGCATTCGACTCAGGAAGCTCGCTGAAAACCTTCTGTTCAACAGCACCATGCACAGTGCTAGACGCACGATTCTCGAAAACCTTCGAGCGGAAGTCGGCGAAAGCTGCAACCTAACCGCACTATCGAGCGGTGAGATCATCTACCTTGACCGTGCAGAGACCGAAGCGCCACTTCGCTTCCACCTGCAACCCGGCTCTCGTGTTCCTGTTCACTGCTCTGCGACAGGTAAACTGTTTTTGGCTCACATGTCGAAATCACAGCGCAGAAGACTGATTGAAAACGTGCCACTGACTCAGTACACAGTCAAAACCATCACCGACTACTCTGTGTTAGAGCAAGACATCGAAGAAGCGAAGATCCAAGGCTTTGCGATTGATGACGAAGAGTTTCTGCCGGGTTTGGTGTGTATTGCGGTACTCATTCCATCGCCTACGGGCCAATCCAATCTCGGCTTAGCAATTCAAGCACCTGTGATTCGAGTAAAGCCGGACGAGGCGATCAAGTTCCTACCTGCTCTACAAAAAGCTGCGAAAGCACTGGCGAAGATAGAAGCAGACAACTGGACGCAAGAATAACCTTGGCAGGCTCAAGCGAATCATCAGCACTGCCATAGACATCAACTCAATAACAGCACCAACACGTGTTAAGTAATCATCGAGAAGGAATCACATGCTAGAAATTAATAACCAGCGCTTACTCTCTTTTATGGTGACAGAAGCGAATAACGCGGTTGCCGTGACCAATCCAGCAACGGGTGAGCTTATTGGACATGCGCCTATCTCATCTGAGGCAGAATTGGACAGTGCTATCGAGCGAGCTCATATTGCGCAAAAAGAGTGGGCGAAAATTCCGGCTAAATCTCGCGCTGCGATACTAAAAGCTTGGCATCAACTGCTCATTGAAAACAAGGACGACCTTGCTCACTTAATGACGATTGAACAAGGCAAGCCATTGGCAGAAGCTGCAGGCGAAGTAGTTTATGGTGCAAGCTTTATTGAATGGTTCGCCGAAGAAGCCAAGCGCACTTATGGTGACTCGATTCCAAGTACCGCTGGGGATAAGCGTTTAGTGACAATCAAGCAGCCGATTGGCGTAGCATGTGCCATCACACCGTGGAATTTCCCGATTGCGATGATCACTCGTAAGGCTGCACCTGCTCTAGCGGCTGGGTGTAGTTTTATTGTGAAGCCCTCTGACGAAACGCCACTTTCTGCTTTTGCTGTTGTTGAGCTGGCTTACCAAGCGGGTGTTCCTAAAGATCTGCTTCAAGTGGTATTGGGTGACAGCCCAGAACAAATTGGCGAGCTATTCACATCACACCCATTAATCAAGAAGATCTCTTTTACAGGCTCTACCCGTGTTGGCAGTATCTTGATGGCTCAAGCGGCAAAAGGCATCAAACGTACCTCGATGGAGCTTGGCGGCAATGCTCCGTTTATCGTGTTTGACGATGCGGACATCGATGCTGCAGTTCAAGGCGCAATGGCTTCGAAATTCCGTAATGCAGGCCAAACCTGTGTTTGTGCTAACCGATTCTATATTCATAGCAAAGTACACGATGAGTTTGTGGCTAAATTCGACCAAGCGGTGCAGCAACTCAAAATTGGCAACGGCTTGGACGCGGACGTCAACATTGGCCCTGTGATCAGTGAAAGAGCAAAACAGAACATCCAAGGTTTGATTGATCGCGCCATTGAACAAGGTGCCCAACCTGTCACCCCAACGCAAGAGCTTGCGGGTTTGTTCATTCAGCCTGTCATTCTCAAGGACGTGAAGCACGATATGGACATCGTTCAACAAGAGATCTTTGGCCCTGTCGCCCCGGTTATGAAATTCGACAGCGATGAAGAGCTAATCGAAATGGCTAACGACACTATTTATGGTTTGGCGTCTTACTTCTACAGCCAGAATATCCACCAAGTGTGGAAGGTAGCAGAAGCACTTGAGTACGGTATGGTTGGTATTAACGACGGCATGATCTCAACTGAGGTTGCACCTTTCGGTGGGGTTAAACAGTCAGGCATTGGCCGTGAAGGCGCTAAAGAAGGCATCGATGAGTACATGGATATTAAGTATCTATGTTTCGGTGGCAACTAAGGTTTTGGCGAAAATTAAGCTTCGGTGGGAAATAATATAGCTGCTTTTCACTTCCAATCTCAGATCCAGCATCTAACTAACAGCTAAAAAAAAGCCGCGCTATAAAGCGCGGCACCTTGGGCTCGGTTAAAGGGGGTTTCTTTTTTAGTATTTTTCTTTCTCTGTTTTTATTATTAGATCACTTTTCTATTTCAGTGATTTGGGCTTTTTGTGCTTCCGCTTATCTGCGGCTCAGCACTTTCCGACTCAAGCACTCTGAGCTTTCAGCTTTAGACGCATCGCGTGTAACACTGGCTCGGTATAACCACTCGGCTGAGCACAGCCTTCAAATACCAACTGACACGCTGCTGAAAACGCAATGCTGTTTTCAAAATCAGGCGCCATGTTTTGGTAGCTTGGATCTCCTGCATTTTGCTCATCAACCACTGCTGCCATACGCTTCATGGTTTTCATTACTTGGGCTTCCTCACAAATACCATGACGTAACCAGTTAGCGATGTGTTGGCTTGAAATACGCAGCGTCGCACGGTCTTCCATTAACCCTACATCGTTAATATCAGGCACTTTCGAACAACCTACGCCTTGGTCTATCCAACGAACTACGTAACCAAGAATACCTTGAGTATTGTTGTCCAGTTCATTTTGGATATCTTGAGCAGTAAGCTTTTGGTTGCCTAGCAGCGGGATAGTAAGAATATCGTCAACATTTGCTCTCACACGCTCACGAAGCTCTTTCTGGCGACTAGGAACACTCACCTTGTGATAGTGCAAGGCATGCAGAGTAGCCGCAGTTGGAGAAGGAACCCAAGCGGTATTGGCACCGGCTTGTGGGTGTCCAATTTTCGCGTCCATCATCTTGGCCATGTTATCTGGCTCTGGCCACATACCTTTACCAATCTGGGCTTTACCTTGCAGGCCACAAGCTAAGCCAAGATCAACGTTTTGATCTTCGTATGCGCCAATCCATGTCATGGTTTTCAGCTGTGTTTTAGGAGCAAAAGGACCCGCCTCCATACTGGTGTGGATCTCATCACCCGTTCGGTCTAGGAAACCTGTGTTGATAAATACGACACGGTCTTTGGCTGCGCGAATACACTCTTTCAAGTTCACAGAGGTACGACGCTCTTCGTCCATGATGCCAACTTTGATCGTGAAGCGATCTAAACCTAATGCATCCTCAATGCGACCAAACAGTTCATTGGTGAAAGCCACTTCTTCAGGGCCATGCATCTTAGGTTTAACAATATTGATGCTGTTCGCGGTCGAGTTTTGGTAAGGGCTATTCCCCTTTAAATCGTGCATTGCGATAAGCGAGGTAACCATGCCATCCATGATACCTTCAGGCACTTCATTACCTTCAGCATCAATAATTGCAGGGTTAGTCATTAGGTGGCCCACATTGCGTATGAACAACATGCTGCGACCTTTAAGTGAGATTTCACCCCCCGTCACACTGGTGTATTGACGATCGGGGTTTAGATTACGAACGATGGTTTTGCCGTTTTTCTCTAGCGACTCTTGTAGGTCACCCTTCATTAAGCCTAACCAGTTGCGGTAAGCCAATGCTTTGTCTTCGCCGTCAACGGCAGCGACAGAATCTTCGCAATCCATAATCGTAGTCAGTGCCGATTCCACCAGCACATCTTTAATACCTGCAACATCGACGCTACCGATTGGCGCGCTCGGGTCGATTTGAATTTCGATATGGAGATTATTGTGTTTAAGCAGGATACAAGAAGGCGCGCTTGCGTCTCCTTGGTAACCAATAAACTGGTTGCGATCAATGAGAGTGACTTCTTCGCCATTATCTAGCGTTGCTGTCAGCGTGTTGCCAATGCTCACATTGCTGATGCTGTATTTGGTCACGTCTTTATGAGAAACACCATTCAGCGGCGCGGCGTCATCAAGGAAGCCGCGAGCATAGCTCACTACTTTAGCGCCACGAACAGGGTTAAAGCTTCCACCTTTCTCTGCGCCGTCGCTTTCGCTGATCACATCAGTGCCGTAGAGCGCATCATATAAACTGCCCCAGCGCGCGTTTGCTGCGTTAAGTGCAAAACGTGCATTCATGATAGGTACCACAAGCTGCGGCCCAGCTTGTGTTGCGATTTCAGGCTCTACGCTTGCGGTAGTAACTTGAAAGTCTTCGCCTTCAGGTACTAGGTAGCCGATCTGCTGTAGGAACTGTTTGTACTCTGCAGCATCTAATGTTTGACCAGCACGCTCTTGGTGCCACACATCGATTTGATGTTGAAGATCTTCACGCTTGATAAGCAGTGCACGATTCTTTGGTGCCAGATCTTTAAGGATGGCTGCGAAAGATTGCCAAAAGTCCTCTGCGACTATGCCTGTTCCAGGAATGACCTGCTCATTAATTAATTGGTAGAGGGTGCTATCAATGCTCAAGCTTCCCTGTTGAATACGACTGCTCATAAAATCTCTCTCAAATTAACCGCTGACTACTAAATAAATTTACGTAACTGACGAAAATTTAGCTAATTTATGCCGTTTATATTGGATATTCACAAAAGAAATACCACAAAAACTGTGTTATCCCGTCACACCACTTTCGATTTCATTGGCGACACTTTTGATCAAGCGACGCATCCACTGGTGGTCTGGATTGGTTTGTA
This sequence comes from Vibrio gigantis, assembly GCF_024347515.1. Taxonomy (NCBI): domain Bacteria; kingdom Pseudomonadati; phylum Pseudomonadota; class Gammaproteobacteria; order Vibrionales; family Vibrionaceae; genus Vibrio; species Vibrio gigantis. Next base: position 1,679,687 of record NZ_AP025493.1, on the reverse strand, counting down.
ACAATGGGCTCCACGCCATCTTTACCTCAAAGGGTTCAATCGCAAATGGGGCTGGTTTGATTAACAAATTAGGGTTGTTGCGCTGCAATTGCGCGGCTTTGGTTGGAATAGTAAGGATAAGGTTTTTCTGCTGAGCGAAGAGAATCGCAGATAGGTAATGTCGGGTAAACACCGTGATATTGCGGGTTTTACCAATGCGCATTAACGCTTCATCTATCCAACCGAGCTTTTGCGCTTCACTTGGGTTGATCCCCACTCCGGTTCCCATCCCCGTCTTACTTACCCAGATATGTTGCGCTTTTAAATAGGACAAAATATCAAAGTTATCGGCTATTGGATTATCACAGCTGAATAGACAAGAAAACCCGTCGTGCCAAAGGCTCATCTGGTGAAAGGACTGTGGGATGTCATCAAAACGGTTGATGATAATATCCACGGTGCCTTGTTCTACATCCTGATAACTCACGTCACTTGGCGTCATTATATCCAGTCGTATTTTCGGCGCTATCTCGCTCAGTTTTTTCAATAGCGGCTGAATAATGGTCGACTCAGCATAGTCACTCGCCATGATACGAAACACGCGCTCACTGTCTTCTGCATTAAACTCTGTGGTCGGCTGTAGTGTCTTTTCTACATTCGCCAAGATGTTGCGGATCAGCGGTTGCAACTTTTGCGCGCGCTCGGTCGGCACCATCCCTTCACTGGTTCTCACCAATAGCGGATCTTCAAACAGATCGCGTAGTCGGCGCAGTCCATTACTCATGGCTGGTTGAGTTATTCCTAATTGATTTGCCGCTCGTGTAACGTTTCTTTCACGTAGCAACATGTCTAAATACACAAGTAAATTAAGGTCTATACGAGCAATATTCATAAGAAAAATACCGAATATAATAACTATAAATTAACAAAATTATCACATGCGTGGTTATTCTTTGTCCATAGCAAAGTTTTAATCCAAGCCAATTTGGCAACCATACCCCACGTGAAACTAAGGAATAGTTATGTCGCAAATTACACAAGATATCGAAATGATAGAAGTTGCAAAAAGCGCTGCAGGTGCTCCATGGGATGCAATCAATGCTGAATCTGCTGCTCGTATGCGAGCTCAAAACAAATTCAAAACAGGTCTAGATATCGCGCAATACACGGCAGATATCATGCGTGCGGATATGGAGGCTTACGACAAAGACAGCTCTCAATACACTCAATCTTTAGGTTGCTGGCATGGTTTTATCGGTCAACAAAAACTGATTTCTATTAAGAAGCACTTTGATGGCAAGACAGATCGCCGCTACCTATACCTTTCAGGTTGGATGGTTGCAGCACTTCGCTCAGACTTTGGTCCACTTCCAGACCAATCAATGCATGAGAAAACATCGGTTGCAGGCCTAGTAGAAGAACTATACACATTCCTGCGCCAAGCTGATGCTCGTGAACTAGGTGGCTTATTCCGTGAACTGGATGCAGCCCGTGAAGCAGGCGATGTAAACCTACAAGATCGTATTCAAGACAAAATTGACAACCACGTAACACATGTAGTGCCAATCATTGCCGATATCGATGCAGGTTTCGGTAACGCAGAAGCGACTTACCTAATGGCTAAACAGATGATTGAAGCGGGCGCATGTTGTCTACAAATTGAAAACCAAGTTGCCGATGAGAAGCAATGTGGTCACCAAGACGGCAAAGTAACGGTTCCACACGCTGACTTCCACGCAAAACTTCGCGCACTTCGTTACGCTTTCCTTGAACTAGGCATCGACAACGGCGTTATTGTTGCTCGTACCGATTCTCAAGGCGCTGGTCTAACAAAAGAAATCGCAGTAGTGAAAGAGCCGGGCGACCAAGGCGATATCTACAACTCATACCTAGATGTTGAAGAGATCGATGTTGCAGATATGGCAGAAGGCGACGTTTGCTTTAACCGTGACGGCAAGCTAGTTCGACCTAAGCGTCTACCTTCAGGCTTATACCAATTCCGCCAAGGTACGGGCGAAGACCGTTGTGTATTCGACTGTATTGAAGCAATCAACGCAGGTGCTGACCTACTTTGGATTGAGACTGAGAAACCACACATCGGCCAAATCAAAGAGATGATGGATGGCGTTCGCGAAGTTCACCCTAACGCGAAACTGGTTTACAACAACTCTCCATCATTCAACTGGACGCTAAACTTCCGTCAACAAGCTTACGATGCATTGGTTGCTGAAGGTAAAGATGTATCAGCTTACGACCGTGCAAACCTAATGAGCGCGGAATACGATGGAACTGAACTGTCTGCAAGTGCTGACGAGAAGATTCGTACATTCCAAGCGGACGCATCTCGTGAAGCGGGTATCTTCCACCACTTGATTACTCTACCTACTTACCACACTGCAGCGCTGTCTACCGACAACCTTGCGAAAGAGTACTTCGGCGACCAAGGCATGTTGGGTTACGTTGCTAATGTTCAACGTAAAGAGATCCGCCAAGGTATCGCATGTGTTAAACACCAAAACATGTCTGGTTCAGACATCGGTGATGACCACAAAGAGTACTTCGCTGGTGAGAATGCACTAAAAGCAGCAGGCGAAGCGAATACGTCTAACCAATTTGATTAATCGCTAAAACTAAAGCCTCCCCCCGCCCTTCTCTCTTACTTAGGTAAGATCCGGGGGAAGGCTTTGAGATAAAGCTTCTACTGCCGGCTTTATCTCAAAGTCTGAGAATTGTGTTCTACACCACGGTCAGCTAAGCAACATCTGTTTAAGCTAACTGTATTCATGTTTTTTGAGATTCCTGTTTGTTAATGTTTCTTTTTGATTGAGAGTGCCTATGACTTCAATACCTAAACACCTACAAGATGCAAAAACGCTGCTATCAGAAAATGGTTTCGCAACGGGTGATACTTGGTATCACGGCACATCTTCAGCCTTGCTTGCTTCAATTAAAGGGCAAGGCCTGAAACGTTCTGGAGACAAAGCACTCAATGAGGCCGCTTCAAAAACCATGGCAACGATTGGCAATAACTACACCGAGTCGGTTGAACCAGTATTCCTGACTCAGAGTAAAGAGCTGGCGTATTACTGGGCGCAACAAACCGTTCGTGAGCGCAGTGTTCGTTTCGAAGGAGAAGAACAGCCTATCGTATTAGCGGTAAACCTATTTGAAAAGCAACGTGCCAAAGTAAGACCGGACGTGGGAGCAATGAGCTTGTTGATGATGAGTGTTGGCGAACAGTTCATGGTTCACATGGCTAAGGTTTATCAAGAGAACAACATAGCAGGCCCTGACATTGAACTTCGCACTGCTGATCGTATGGATTACTTAAACAAGCTGGGAATGGCCTATATTGATGAAGACATCAGCCGCGCTTGTATACAAGAGTTAGCTGAACCCGAACTGGCCGATTAAAACGTTCTATAAATCTATCTTCTTAAAAACAAAAATGGCTCCCGATACGGAGCCATTTTTCATTTGCTGTCTAACAAGTTACAGACGCCTCTAAACTATGAACACAAACGGCCTTTCTGTGCAGGCTGCGTCATTTCGATGTCACCTTGTAGAGAGCGATAGACGATGGTATTCCACACTTCACCATTATCCATTTCAAACTCAATAGCGTAATTCAAACCCGCGACAACCTGAGTTCGAACACTCAAGATCTGCTTGAGCCCAGCTGAAGTGTTCATTTGGGCAAGAACCACGTCTAAAGCTTGCTTAGCTTCTGGTGTTATATCGCTTTGCGACCAACCACCAGTCAGATCTTTTGTGCTACAGATAGGGTTCGTATTCTCTTGCGGTTGAGTTGGAACCTCAGATTTTTGACTACACCCTGCTAGCGCCGCAACACTAAACAAGCTTACCAATAGTACTTTCTTCATAAATTCTCTCTACCTCAATCATTCACGAGGGATTACTCGCCATAATGTTTCATATGCAGGCAAGCTTAAACCTCGAATGTCATCACTTCATCAGAGATTATGGTGTAACTACTCTATAAACACAGAAGATTGTCAGAAAAACAAAGCCGGACACTAATGCCCTGCTTTTACTCCTCTGATATTTAAATCGTTAAAATGATAGCGATGTAATAAGCGAGTATAAGACAAATACAACCAATCATTTAACCAAATGCTTTGAGTTACTGATATTCCCCCTCATGATTAATAAGATGGGCTCACCTTGATATGGATTATGATGTTGGTTCAAAAAATAGATATTTAAGATTATTTTATAAACTCAAAAGTTTATGCTCGGCTTGATCATGTCTGGTTTAAAAACGTCAATTCAACCTACAAGCTGTTGATAATATTATATTTTATTCATCCTTGATTTCATTCAGATATGGTAAATCTTTATTGTTAAGAGTGAGCGCAAGTAGTAAAATCTCGCCCGATTATGCAACTTACCTCGCACACTATAGACACAAGTAAAGTTACGATTAGCTCGCTCAAAGTAACCTAACTTCAAATACATACCTAAAATCAGTGTCCTGTAGATAGTGCAGAGCGAATAAAAATAATTATATAAACCTAGGCTAGGTTAAACATGAAATTAATGTCGTCTTTAGGCTCACTGTTGGCTAGCAGTCTGTCTATCGAAATAAAACAGCGAGCGCTGATAGAGCTCGTCATCAACACTTATCAGTCACAAGAGCGCACTGAGCTTTTCCAAAACGTGACTGAATATCGTAGAAGCCAATTAGAATTACTTTTCCCTGAGCATCAAAACAAAAGCTATTCGGTACTGTTTGAATTAATGGACTATCGAGATCTGATTCAACGCTATCCAAATGCATTATCAGCAGAGATCGTGCGCCTTGAGGAAGCGGTAGGACAGTGCTATATGCATTGGTTAGATTTTTGGTGTGAGTGCGAAATTGCTGCGATAAAAGCAAAATCACCATTAAATTCAGGCCCTCTTTATCATGTCGACCTCCCCATCAATGACAGTGCTTATTATGGTGCGATCATTGAGCAGATCGAGCATGACCCACTTTTGGTACAAACACCGAGTCACCCACAAGGAATGCCAATCTGCGATGCCATTGCTTTAAGCAATCTTGAGGTATTCATCAAGGGTGAGAAATGGTTTGAGATGTTGCCTTTATTGCACCTTTCTCAGGCAGGTAAGCATTTTATTTTGCTCAAACATCCTGTCAACGAAGCAACTCCGACGCTGGTTTCCTCCGCGCTGATTCAAGACTGGTCCAAGAATGATACTTGGCTAAGTTACGCACCGCCGTTCAGCAATGAGCAATGGCAATACTGTTTACCCAATTACGGCTATGATGAACTAGCGAAGCTACAACTTCTCACACCGCCTACATTGCCAAAGTGTTACTCTCTCCCAGAATTTGACCAACAATTCCAGCTACAATTGTCTGCTAAACACGCTCTGTGTGAAGTGTTGCGTCTGACAGTCAGTGGCAATACCCAACAAAAGCTCTATTTCCTCTACCTTGCTCAAAAAGAGCTGATGAGTGTATTACATCAAATAGGCTATAAGATCGGCTTCACTATCATTGAGCAACCTTTCATGCTTCAGTTTTATCAAACCATTAATGCCCATGCGTACTTCCACTCTGGGTATTGCGAATTAAATGGTGATGGCACAACAATTTATCGTGGTTTTTGGAATTTTGAGATGATGGTAGAAGCATTCAATGATGTCGATTTTCGGAACTACAAACGTGCGGTACGTGAAAGCAGAAAGCTAGGTTCATCAGAAAAACTAAGTTCGGTAGAAAAACCAAGTTCGCTAAGAAAGGATGAACATGTTTGATTTCGGCCTCGAGGCGATCATTTATGCAAAAGCAATCACACTACTTGCAACCGTGGCTGTGGTTGTTATGTGGTTGTTCTATTACTGCTATCGCTTGAAACACAAGAACGAAGTGATCGCGGGGACACACCATGCCCCTTACATCGCGTATTCGATCTGCATTGTTGCGTGGATCAGCAGCAACGCTTATTTCCATACCGATTTATTACCGGAACTTGGGGCCTCCGCCGCCGTGTTCGCGGCAAAGTTTGCCAACCTCGCCTCTTTCTTTGCGTTTGCCTTTGCCTATTACTTCTCGTGTAAGCTCGCAGCCGAACAACGTAATGGGAAGGTTCATGCATGGCAAAAAGCCATTTTCGTCACCCTAACCGTCTACTCCTTCTTTATCAATTTAAGTCCGGGGTTAACCGTTGAGCATGTCACCATCGCTGGTCCAAGCCTGTTCGTGATTGAGTTTGGCCCACACACGCCGTATTTCTTCATTGGGATGATAAGCTTTGTTATCCTGACACTAATCAACCTGGTGGCCATGCGTGCCAACAGCAGCAAGCTTACCTTAGCCAAAACCAACTACATGATCGCAGGCATTTTAGTCTTCATGCTATCTACTGCGACAATCCACCTAGGCATGACCTACTTCTTGCGCGATTTCTCGCTCACTTGGTTGCCACCAGCCTTGTCGATCAGTGAAATGTTGTTCGTTGGCTATGCCCTACTGACCTCGCGCTTTTACAGCGTCAAGTACCTTGCGTACATGAGCCTAAATGCGCTGTTGGTATGCGCTATTTTAGTTGTTCCTTTTGGTGCGATATTTATTCCGCTGACAGACGATAGTCAATGGCTCGTTGCTATCCCAATCTGTGCGATTATCGGCATCACTTGGCATGTTCTCTACAAGCGAGTAAGCCACTACGCTTCCTTCTTTGTTTACGGAAACAAGAAGACGCCAGTACAACAAATCCTATCGCTAGAAGACGATTTCAAGCTGTCGATTGATGATGCAATGCGTCGATTAGGTAGCCTACTACAAATTCCAGAAGACAAGCTGCGTCTGGTGAACAGCAACTACAACGAAACCTTCTACGAAGATTATCTGTCTACCAACAAGTCTGTATTAGTATTTGACGAACTGTCCCAAGAGCTTGATTACACCGCACCATCCAAGCGCTCAATAAAAGCCCTTTATGACAAAATGAGTTCAAACGACACCGCCTTGGTGATGCCTTTGTTTGGTCAGGGTAAATCGGTGACGCACTTATTGGTGTCGTCACACAAGAGCAACGATCAGATGTTTTCTAACGAAGAGATCTCCGCCCTGCAAACCTTGTTAACTCGAGTACAAAGCACCATCGAAGCTGATAGACGTATCCGTCAAAGTCGCGCCCTTGCTAACTCTATCGCCCATGAAATGCGTAACCCATTGGCTCAAGTACAACTGCATTTTGAGGTGTTAAAACAGCACATTGACAATCAAGTACCTGCTAAGCAAATCTTGCTTGAAATTGAAAATGGTCAAGCAGCGATTCAACGCGGACGACAGCTGATTGATATCATTCTGCGCGAAGTCAGTGACAGTACGCCTGAGCATGGTCCAGTTACGATGACCTCTATCCATAAAGCCGTGGATCAAGCCGTAAGCCACTATGGTTTCGAGAATGAAAAGATTATTGAACGCATTCGTTTACCACAACACGCTGATTTTGTAGCAAAGCTGAATGAAACCTTATTCAACTTCGTCATTTTCAACCTGATACGCAATGCAATCTATTACTTTGATTCTTACCCAGAAAGCCAAATTGAGATCAGCTCCAATGCAGGGTCTTACGAGAACGTTCTAATATTCCGAGATACCGGCCCCGGCATAGACGAAGCCATTACGCATAAGATCTTTGATGACTTTTTCTCTTACCAAAAAAGCGGTGGTAGCGGCCTTGGGCTCGGCTATTGCCAACGTGTGATGCGTTCATTTGGCGGCCGAGTAGAATGCCACTCTAAAGTTGGGGAGTTTACCGAGTTCCACCTGTACTTCCCTGTGGTACCAAATGCCCCAAAAGCAGACGCACTTCGTACGCCTTACTTCAATGATTGGAAACACAACCAAACCGCAACTGAAAACAAAACCAACCCAGCAGCTAAGCCAGATAACCAAGCGGAAACACAAAGTTCAGAACCGATAAGTACGCTAGCTCCAGAGAACCACTTGGCTCCAACTGTACTCATCGTCGACGATAAAGAAGTGCAACGTACACTTGTTCAGATGTACTTAAGTCGACTTGGCGTCAATAGCTTACAAGCTAAAAATGGTGAGAATGCTGTCGAGCTGTTCAAAACACACAAGGTCGATTTGATCTTAATGGACGTACAAATGCCGATAATGAACGGTTTTGACGCCAGCCAAATTATCAAAGCACGCTCTCCTAAAACGCCAATCATTGCTCTGTCTGGCGAATCAGGACAACACGAGTTAGATATGATCAGCAAGTTGATGGATGGTCGTCTAGAAAAACCAACCTCTTTGAATGCACTGCAACATGTACTCGATAACTGGCTTGAAAAAGGCTGCGGTACGTCGAACGTTACCAAAGAAGCCGAAAGTGAAGAGTAGATGGCTAATGGCTAACACGTTAATCAACGACTGATAAAAAATCCCCTCAAGAAAGGTTCTTGAGGGGATTTTCATTTAGACCTTATCACTATAACGACTTAGCCAACGACTCAAAAGCTTCCACTCTCACTTTTGATTCTTCTCGCGCTGCATTCGAAGCGCTTTCTGCTGAAGAGAAGGTTGCGATAACGACATTCTTGTCTTGGTTGATATACAAGAACTGACCAAACACCCCACGATATGTCGCAATATTTTTGTCTGAATCGTGCACCCAAAGGAAGTTTTTGTAACCTTCTAAGTGCGAGTCAAAAACTTGAGCCTCAGTATCTTTGTAGATACTGTTCATCATGTGTCGATTTTCTTCTGGCGTAATATTGAAGCTATCTTTGACCCACTTTTCAGAGAAGACTTGTTGCCCGTTGTACTCACCATTGTTGACCATCGCCAACCCAACACGAGCAAAATCTCTTAGCGTAGTATTGAAACCGCCGGTTGCGACTGGGTTATAGTTCATGTCCGTTATGAAGAAGGCATCATGCTCTGTACCCAGTTTGCTCCAGATATTATCTGCAATGAACTGGTCAAGTGTTTGACCTGATACACGAGCGATAACCCACCCTACCACATCAACGTTTGGGCTATGGTACTCAAACTTATCGTTCACCTCTAAGTTGTCGTTATGTTCAAACATCGCTGAGAAGCTCAGTAAATCACGCGGCTTATCTGTCTTTGTTGGATCCAATGCCAGCAAGTCATACGCTGGAATAAACCCTAATCGGCGGAAGTACTCAAAATGCACATCACCCGGAGCCATGTTTACATAGTCTTCGCTGTAATCAATCGCCGAAGTCATGTTCAGTAAAGTTCGTAGAGTCTGCTCACCAAAGTGTGTCCCTTTAAGCTCTTCAATGTATGTGCTGACCTTTTTCTCAACATCAACCTTACCTTGCTCAACCAACAAACCTAAAGCTTGTCCAACCAAAGACTTGGTACTTGAAGCCCACAGGTGGTGATCTCTCGCAGTGAAGTCACCAAAGTACTCTTCATGCAGTATCTTTCCGTCTTGAATAATAATGTATCCATCGGTGTGATCATTAATCATGGCATCACGAAATGTCAGTTCTTCTCCAGCATAAGTAAATTTGTGTTGAGCGACTTCCGCATTCAATGCTTGTGGGATCTCGTTGATTGCACCATTTCTAGGAACCATGGCCGTTGGATGGATTCCCATGTTCTGGAAAGCCCATTTATTAAATGGTGCATGCGTCCAGTTTTCCAGTGTGACTTGCGCATTCGCTTTTGCTGGCACTGTAGACATAGGCTTGATATCCGCCAAAGCGGTTGACGAAAATAGGCCCGCAGTGACCAATGAAATAATCGACTTTCTCATCTGAAATCTCCGTTAACAATCTTGTGTATACGGATGTAGAGTACTTTGCTAAGTTCAAACATATAAATCCAGAATGTACGCTCAAACAGTACAAAGGTAATCAAATGATGATTTCGAATGAACAGGTGGCATGCTTCACCAGTGTCTATGAGCTTCAAAGCTACAGTGCTGCGAGCAAAAGATTGAATAAGGCTCGTTCTACCGTGCGAGAGAGAATCAACGCGTTAGAAGATTTGATGGGAATGGAGCTGTTTTGTATTGAAGGAAAAAAGGCGATTGCTACAGACATCGCTCATCGTTTGTACCCAAGAGCACGGTTACTGGCGAGACAATCATTAGAGTTCGAAAACATAGCCTTATCTGCTTACAAAGGCGAGCTCAACAACATTACCGTTTATCACGACAGCTCGATCCCTTGTCAGCTGTTACTTAGCATTGAGTCTGAGATCAAGTCTCTTCACCCTCACATGCTTATCAACTGGCTGCAAAGAGATAGAAACCACTGTTTACAGCAGATAGAAGACGGAGATGCACTGTTTGCCATTATGCCGGGGATGGGTAACTTACACCCGAATGCGGGTATCGGTAATATCAACCTCGGATCTTTTCAGCTGAGCCTCTTTACTTCCGTACACTCTAGTATTCCCAACCGATCGATTTCGATCGCTGAACTGGCCACCTTTCGTCAATTAATCACAGAGAATGACATTGCTAACGAGCTTAGACACACCAAGATCAGTAGCGAGTTTGAAGTGGTCACATCACAAAGCCTACTCATTGAAAAGTTAAAGCAAGACGGGTGGGTTGTGTGTCCTCGGGAAAACCTAACCCAATACATAAAAAGTGGTGAGGTACGTGAAATCGAGCTCCAAGAAGCGCCAAATATGATTCAGCAAGATTGCATTATGTTTTACAACTTATCGTCTAAAGCGTCCGAACAAGAATCGAAAATCATCGAAGCGGTCGCTAATGTGGTTAAAAACCAAGCACTCCATAAAACGCAATCATTCTAATAGCTGTTCGACAAGCCAAGCTCAAAACGACACGTTGAGCAACTCAGCATTAGAGCACCTCTTTATGATCTCGTTTAACCATTGTTTAAGCAGGTGTCGCCAAGCTTGGTTTGAATTCGAAAAGGAAAATGTTAGACCCCGCGCCAGTTCAATGCACTCTTACTACGTCAGACATTGATCATTTTTCAACAATTTCATGATTTAAAAGGAGAAAAGAGTTATACATAATAATGTGTTATTAAATCGACTAATTCATCATGACGCTCAAAGAAATCCTTAAAATTCCCAATGTCCGCTACTTCCTAATGTTTCGAAGCTGCTACTTTGCGCGTTTTTATTACCCAGTATTCACTCTACTCTACTTAGATTACGGCCTAACCCTTTCGCAATTTGCCATGCTTAACGTAGTGTGGGCAGCAACCATCGTACTTGCCGAAGTCCCATCTGGAGCATTTGCCGACACCTTGGGCCGTAAGAAGCTAGTGGTACTATCTTCCCTTGTGATGTTTGTTGAAATCGCCATGATCGCTTTAGTGCCGACCGAAAACCCGAACTTAGTGTTCATGGTCTTTTTGGTCAACCGGATACTCAGCGGGTTAGCCATGGCATTAGCAAGCGGTGCTGATGAAGCACTGGCATACGATACCTTAAAAGAACAAGGCAATGAGGACCTGTGGCCTCGTGTGTTGCAGATCCAGCTTCGTATCGCCTCAAGCGTCGGCATCTTTGTCACCTTAATTGGTGCTGCAATGTACGACGTAAACTTCATGACAAACATTTTCCATGCGCTAGGGTTAACCGCGCCAGAAAGCACCAAAGACCTGATGCGTATTCCTGTATTCGCCACTTTATTGGTTGCACTACTCGCGATTTATGCTGCGGTAAACATGCGTGAAGAAAAGAAAGTGATGCCAACTGGTCAAACTAAATTAGCCACAACCATGGCCAGCCTTAAGCTCACTGCTGACACAGGTAAGTGGGTACTCGCTACGCCCTACGTGCTTTTCATACTGCTCTACTACAGCCTATTTGAACACACCTCTCGCATGTTCCTCACCATGAACAGCCAATACTATCTTGCCATCGATATTCCGATTATTTACTTCGGTTTTATTGGTGCAGGAATCAGTCTATTAAAAATCATTTTAGCGGGCCAAAGCCGTAGACTGGCAGAAAGTATCGAGCCGAAAACCTTTATTATCGTCATGGGCTTAACAAGTATCGCTACCTATTATTGGATCAGTTTGGGCTGGTCAATCTATGGGGTAATTCCTGCATTGGTACTGATCTTTATCATTATGACGATGAACATTTTCATAAGCTACCACTTAAACAAAAAAACCGAGTCTCACAACCGAGCCACGGTTCTTAGCTTCAAAGGTTTGATGTTTAACCTCGGATATGGGCTGATCGGTATTTTGTATGCTTACTACTACAAATTGGTTTCTAACAATTACTCCGAGCAAGAGATAGAGCAAAACCTCGCTTTCTTGGCGTCGCTATCTTCGTTCTGCTATTACTTCGCCTTTCTGTTCGTATTAATCAGCGGGTGGTTCTACTTCAATAACAAAAAAACACCAATCTTTTAAATTTCAGTGCCATATCAAATCAGGGCAAAGGTGAAGTTCTGTTCATAAAAAGACCGCTTCCACTGCTCAGCAGGTAATTTTTTGTTAACATAATCATTAAATTACCTCACACACGGAAGCGTCATGTCTTTTAGTTGGATCGCCTTTACCCTGCTTGCTGCCTTCAGCCAATCTTGGCGTAATGCCTTTCAAAGCAAATTGAGTGGCACCATGAGCGTGGCTGGTGTGACGCTGGCAAGATTTATCTGGGCAGGTCCGATCGCCCTGCTCTACCTCTACGCTTTGTATCAATGGCAGCCAGTATCCGCGCCGAACTTTTCCGGTGAGTTTGTTTTCTATGTCGTTGCAGCCGCAATCATGCAGATCCTCGCGACCGGCTTGATGGTGATACTATTCAAGCTTGAAAACTACGCCATAGGTGCAGGGCTTGCCAAATGTGAAGCTCCTGTTTCTGCTGTGCTTTCCGTGTTGTTTTTTGGCACAGTGTTGACCGTTACAGGCTGGATCGGCGTATTAATCGGCACATTGGGCGTGCTCATCATGAGTAGCGCTTCGGGCTGGCGAAGCGTCTCTCCTAAAGTGTTTTGCTTGGGCATGGCGTGTAGCACCGCCTTTGCACTAACCTCGCTTTGGGTACGTGAAGCGAGCTTAAGTATTGGACTTCCTTTCCCTCATAGCGCTGCTTGGGTGTTATTTTTGGTCATCAGCCTGCAGACATTAATTATCTGCACTTTTCTCCTGATTAAGGAGCCCGATACATTGCGCCTGATATTCAAAAAATCAAAACTGGTTGTGATGACAAGTTTAGCGAGTGTAATTGGTTCTCTTGGCTGGTTTAGCGCGATGTCTCTTCAAGCCGTGCCATACGTGAAAACATTAGGGCAAGTCGAAGTGGTCTTTATGGTATTAATCTCTTACTTCTGGTTAGGGCAGAGCATTGCGCGCAAAGACATTCTTGCACTGATATTACTTTCCGTCGCTGCAGTCCTAGTTATGTGGCAATAAAGGGGTATGTGGCAATAAAAGGCCATGTAGTAATACCGTGCAACGTGGTAAAAAATAGCAACGTACCAGTAACCAGCTCAGTTACCCTCTCAAAATTTTCACACCGTCTAAAAATTAGACGGTGGCGTAAAATGATAAGAACCACTTCCACATAGTTTCTATAGTGCACGTATCAGCTATTTGTAATCTCCACTTACCCGATAGGATACAGCCAAATGAAAACACTCGCTCAAATCGCACTAACAACAATCGTACTTACAACCTCACTAATGGCATTCGCTGAACCCGCGACGACGAACGAAGCCCAATCAGAAGCGTCGACCATAACAGTGAAGCATAAAGCAATGACCGTGACGCTAACAGATAAGCATTTTACGTCTGCAGACGAAGCTGAAACTGCCGATAATCAAAAGCTCACACAAAATCACGATGCTGACTCAGAATCACAGCCTGCGATATAGCAATAGCACCAGTAGAGACTAATCACGGGTTTGGTCATCATTGACAACGGACATAAGTGGTTTTGCGATGCGTTGATTTCCGCTACCCAACCCCTCATTTAAGCAAAGCCCCCTCTCCAATTAAGCCAAACCTCACTCTCGATTAAGTAATACTTAAATGTCATTTAACCTTTACCCTATCGATTGGGTAAGGGTTAGCTTTTATGCTCTCTGATACTGCTGAAATTAATGGTCGATTTCATCCGTAATAGAGAGAACATTATGAACCTTACTTTAGATTACTTATCTTTGGGTATTCTGATCCTCGTACTACTGATCCTAGTGTACGGACTCATTGTTATTCACGATATTCCTTATGAAATTGCTGTAAAACGCAATCACCCCCATCAAGATGCCATCCACGTAGCCGGCTGGGTCAGCCTCTTTTTCTTACACGTAATGTGGCCACTACTTTGGGTGTGGGCCATGTTGAGTGAGCCTTTGAGAGCAACGACTACAGAACAATCAAAGCTCGATGAGCTAGAAAAACGTATCGATGCGCTGCAAGCAAAAAGCGAGGGGGAACAGTAATGGAAACGTTGATAATTTTAAGCTACGTAGCGCTGTGTGTGATTGTATTTCGTGTATTTAAGCTGCCTAAAAACAAATGGACAATTACAACCGCGACTGTCATCGGGGCTTTCTTAGTAGGTTGGATATTCTTGTACATGGCGATGTATCAGCCAGTAGCAAGAGTCGCTGGTGTATATAGTGTTACCACCCCAATCACATCAGAAGTTTCGGGTGAAGTCACCGATGTTTTTGTGCAAGGCAATGCTGCTTTGAAGAAAGGTACCCCTTTATACCAAATCGATCCGGCCCCATTCCAAGCAAGTGTAGACAGAGCCAAAGCGGAAGTGACCGCGACAAAGGCCGCCATTGATGAACTGCTTCTATCAAAACAAAACATCCGCGAATCAATCAAGAAAACACAAGCTCAACTTGTCTTCAATGAAAAGGAATTGAGTCGTTTTATCGAGCTGTCAAAAAGTGATTTCGCCTCTCAAACAAAAGTAGACAAATTTACTGACTCCATAGCTGAGCTCAAAGCCGTTCAGGCACAAAACCACATTCAATTAAATGTCGCTGACTCAAAGATTGCACAGCAATTGGCCGCAAAAAAGGTTCACCTTGCCGAGCTCGAGAAAGCTCAGTTCAACCTCAATAAAACACTGGTTGTTGCACCGACAGATGGCTATGTCACACAGGTAGCGTTGCACCCAGGTATGAAAAGCCGTGTCGTCCCTTTCCAAGGAAACCTAACCTTTGTGCATGACGAATCTAAAACCATCGTCGCAGCATTCAAACAAAACCCAGCGCGTTATATCAAACCCGGCTACGAAGCAGAAGTGACCTTCAAAACCATTCCCGGCCATGCTTACCGAGCAAAAGTCATCGATGTATTGGACATCTTCAAACAAGGTGCCGTCACACCATCGGGTAATTTAAATGATCCTCTTCAGAGAGTCGGTGGTCGCGTATTAGTGAAAGTGGAGCTTGTTCAGCCTGAACTATTGGACGGCCAACCTATCCCTGCAGGTACAGACGCGCATGTCGCCGTGTATTCACCGAAATGGGAAATGTTCTCTATCGTACGCAAAGTGATTCTACGCATGCAAAGTTGGCAAAACTGGGTTTTTGAAGGTTAACAATTAGCGTCAAAGCAATAACCGCGAATTTAATGCTATTGAATTCAAGCCAGTAAAGATAACTAGAATGAACTCAACGCATATCACAAATACAACCATAAAGAGCGTGCTTGTCGCGCTCGTATTGTTTGATGTAAACATAGAGGTCAGTGTAAAAAGGAAAGCTTAAGTTACTTGGTTGAATGACGACTGTCTGGCATTATGCGCCCAAGAAATCTGTGGTTATTACACGGTAAAGAATGAACGAAGGTAGTCAGTGGTAGAAAACAGCCAACAATTAAGCAGCCAATACGACGAGCATGGTTACTTTGTTATCAGAAATTATTTCGATGAAGCTCAGATTGCATCACTTAGAGAAGTCGTGCTGAAATTCCATGAATCATGGAAAGCAGACAACGAAGAGTTCTATCAAGAAGAGGCATTTAACTCATCTTTGATTACCGGAAGCGAGTATCTACCCGCCGACGATAGAACCGTACTCTTTGACTTCATCAGCTCAAAAAAAGTGATGGAAGTGGTCGATGCGGTAATACCGAACAAACCTGCATTCATGAACACGCAGCTGTTCTTCAACCCTGTGAACCCGCAACAAAAAGACTTCTGGCATCGCGACTGTCAATACGACTATGACATTGATGATCAAATGAAGGTCATCATGGAAACCCAAGTATTGCACCTCCGTGTACCTATCTTTGATGAGCCAGGGATGGAGCTTATCCCCGGAACACACAAACGCTGGGACAACGAAGAAGAATACAATGTTCGCCAAGAAGAGAATGGTAAAGTGAGCAGCGATGATATCTCTGGCGGTAAGCAGATACCGTTAGCTGCAGGCGACTTATTGGTATTTTCAGCAGATATGATCCACCGAGGTCGGTACGGGTTGGATCGTTTAGCATTGGATATTTTGATCTTTGATTCGGCGGCAGACTATGTCGACTACGTTGATGACGACTGCTTGCCAACGCCAACAATGCTAAACAATATCGCTGATCCAAGACTGTTTATGAACACGCTACACTTAAAGTCAATGCAGTGCTCATAAACCACAAAGGTGCCCGAACCATGACTGACACTAAGCAAAATACCCGAATTAGCCAGTTCCGTTTCGGGCAGCCGAAAGAGTCTCTCAAGTTAGAACATGTCGCTTTAGGCGCGCTTGATAAAGATAAGGTGCGAGTACGAGTTGAAGCGACCAACATCAATCCTAGTGACCTATTGTCGATTTACGGTGTTGGGCAATACAAACACAGCCACCAGCCGCCGAGAGTGCCGGGGTTTGAAGCTGTTGGAAGGATTGTAGAGTCTGGCCACTCTGAATTTTCTCTGAACCAGCGAGTGTTAGTGGCAACAAGTGGGACATGGCAGAGCTATGTCGATGTGTCACCAGACAACCTTTTCCACCTTCCCCAACACCTAGAAAATGGCTACGCCTGTCAGTTGTACATTAATGCACTCACCGCTTGGGTGTTGACGACAAAAGTGGCGAAGTTGACCCAAGAAGATGTATTAATCATCAATGCAGGTAGCTCAGCCATTGGTAAGATTTTCTCCCAGTTATCGGCATCTCTCGGGTTCAAAATCATTGTCGTAACATCACAGCCCAAACGATATTCAACCACTTCAAATTGGGTGTTAGATGCTAACAATGATTTGGTATCTCAAATTAAGGCATTAGGCTTACCTCAACCAACTGTCGCCTTTGATGCGATTGGCGGGAAACCTGGAACCGAATTGATTCATACCCTAGGTAACAAAGGGCGCTTTATCAACTACGGAACGCTTTCTCTGGATTTTTACGAGCCACGCTTCTTCGAATACGCAAAAAACCTAGCTATCGATTTCAGTACCTTTTTCTTACGTTATTGGGAAGACGCTGAAGGTAAAGATGTTCGCCGTGAAAAGTTCATGGCCATGCTAGAGCACTTCATCGCAAACGACATACAACTCGACGTCGACCGCTGTCTTCCATTAGATGAATTCCAAACCGCGATTGATCTTATCGAATCGAAAACCACGCCTTTGAATGGGAAGATCATATTGCTTCCGGTGTAGATGAAGGTGAAGGGGTACTTTTATGTCAGAAATGTGGTCGGATAAAGGTTAGGTGTAACGTTTCTGGACATCAATGAGCTACAGCTTCCCCTAGATTAGCAATTCATAGATAACTAAAGGTATGGAAAGTCGCTTAACGTAGCGTCCAGTATTGATGGTGCAGATCACTGACAAGTATACGTGACCTTCATGACAATATGCTTTTTCAAATATTTAAAATCATGCTCTCTAATGCCTCTAAATAAAAAAGCCCAAACAAAGGATTGGGCTCAATTCAATAATCATGAAGCCACTGTCTTAGTGGTTATATTCCGATTAATTTCCCCAGATTTGGCTTACAAACTCTGGATGGTCAATAAACGGATTACGATTCCCTTGAAAATCATGTACCGCCTTATTTCGGTCGATTTCTTTTTGGCTTACTGGATCTTCAGAATGCCAACGCTTTAGCATAGTAAGTAGCCAAGGTTCAAAAACGGTTGTATTGGTTCCATCCAGAATGGCATCAGAGCTTGTAGAGTTCCCTTCCCAATTAGCGATTTCATTTTCATAGCGTGTTGCCATGTAGAAATATGCTCTTGCGAAATCACCTTTAAACTCATCAATTGGCTCAAACACAGTCCCCACATAACCAAGAGAGCTCGCTGCACTGCCTAGTTTTGAACCATTACTTGATGTGTATGTTGCACTGCTCACCTCACCAAATGGCCAATTACTGCGTTTCGAGTTAACGTAGCCGTCGGTGGCAAATAGATGATGGCCGTCAGAGTTCATAGGCTCAACTTTCCCACCAAACCAGCTTTTCGGGAAAGAGTGCTCGCGGTTGTAACAATCACCTTCTTTGCTGTATTGACCACATTGATCGACCACCTTAGTAAATTGGATTGAATCTGAGCCTGAAGGTTTCTCCGAATACATATCGAGAATCGACCCATCAGTATCATAGTATGTGTCTAGGTCAGCCTCAGACACCAACGTCCAAATAGCGGTATAACCCTGACTACTATGGTTATCAATAATTTGATATAAGGCTGTTTTTAACGCAAAGCCCACTTTGCCTTCAGCGTCTTTGTAATACTCACCTAAAACTGGTGGTTCAGTTGGTGGTGTAGTTGAGCCACCAATCGTAAATTCTGTACTCTGACTTGCTTGGAAATCACCACCAGATGCCACAACGGTCCCGTTTACCGACAAACTGTATGAACCATTCCCCACACTGCAGCACATTCCATCTCCATAAGAGTCTGAGACTTCTAGGGTGTAGATACCATCCGCTAAACACATTTCCACTTCATTGATGGTGTTACTTTGATAGTCTGAACCAGAATAAAGAGTTTGAGAAACTGAGTTTTTGAGAGACCAACTGGTTTCAGAACCATAGTTATCCGTCACTAGCGTGAGTGCGGCACTTGTGTCATTGCAGCTTTGTGTTGGTGGAGTCTCCGTAGGCTGAAAGTTATCTAAATACACCACTTCCGAGCCATCAAAACCTGCATCATCATAAAATCGTACGCCCACAACGATATCTTTAGTGCTCGTAGCGCTGTACGAGTGAGTTAATGCTTGCCACTGATTCGTTAAACCATTATTCGAGTAGCCTAAATAGCCATCAACAAAAAGGCGAGCTTTCACGTTACCTTCAGTGTGATAAACATCGACAGAGAAATCATAAGTTTTTCCTTGTTCAACACTTATCGTTTGAAGAAAATCGGTATTACTTTGAGTACTTGTATTCACGGTTACTTGTGCAGAGAAACTGCCGTTATTTACAGGATCGGTAGAGAGCGAAAGTGCAATGCCGGAGTCAATCACACTCCATCCAGATGGTACGTTTCCTTCCCAGTTTTCGAAACTTCCATTTTGCATTTGCGCATGCGCACTCGCTGAACAAAGTAATGCAACTCCACTTAGTGTTATTATTCTATTTATCATATAACCTTCTGTTTAATTAGATAAAAACCAACTAAGCTTAGAAAGTAATCAAAAGATGAATGGAGATATAAATCACATTTATAAATGTAAGCATTATCAGTTTTATTAATATATGTGATGTAAAGCATTTACATACATTATTGAAACTCTAGACATGAGGAAAAGTAAGGCAAGTTGCAGAGTTTGAAACTGAGTTCCATTTCCACACACAAGCCCCTTCAACACCTACCAACTCCTTCTAATCTGGTGCACTTAAACCCGAACACAAACCCTCAAACAGTGATTCAAAGCTCCTGTTAACATCTATATTTTTCCTCTAATTAATCTATTTCCAGCCATTCGAAGTACAAGTTATTAATAATTCGATGTAAATCGCTATCTTTTTGAAATTGTTGTCTAAAGTTCTATAGAGCTTATTGAGACGGTAATTGCCACTAAGCGACACCTTTGATGGTTTGTTTAGTTATAAGGAGAGGGAATGGAAAACCCAATTGTCACACTTAAACAGGCCAGCAAAAGCTTTGTTGATGGTAAAGACACCCATAGCGTGTTGGACAGTGTCGATTTCACTTTAGCGACGGGCGCTAGTGTGGCTTTGACTGGTGCGAGTGGCAGTGGAAAGAGTACTTTGCTCAATCTCATCGCAGGCTTTGATCCACTTTCAGGTGGTGAGTTGTGGCTCGATGGTGACAACACGTCGGTTTGGAAAGACCCACAATGGAACCGCTTCCGCCATCAAAAGCTGGGCGTTATCTTTCAGCAATTTAACTTGCTAACCCCACTCAACGTAAAACAAAACATCGCGTTCCCGTTGCATTTGAATCAACAAAAATGGGGCGACTGGTGTGATTACTTAGTGGAAACATTAGGCATCAGCGACCTGCTCAATAGGCATGTATCAGCGCTCTCTGGTGGGCAACAACAAAGAGTAGCGATCGCTCGAGCATTGGCTCACAAACCTAAACTTCTGCTTGCTGATGAGCCCACAGGAAACCTAGATAATAAAGCAGGGTTGGAGGTGATGAAATTACTTAGTGAAATCACTACACAAGGCAACACCGCTGTATTATTGGTGACACACAGCCTTGAATGCGCTGACTTTATGCAGAGACAACTGGTCTTGGACAATGGAAATCTTAAGCCTGTAGACCAAAATCAAGCCAGTGAGATGACTCATGCCAAAGGCTAATTCTACTAATACGGCTGCTCGCTTAGAGATCACGCACACCAAACTTACGCTGAACCTATTCGCCGCACACTATCGCCAGTCTCCTTTGCAAGCTGCGGCGATCTTGATTGGTATTGTGCTAGCGGTCACCTTGTTTGTCGCTGTACAAGCCATCAACTTGAATGCCAAACGCAGCTATGCAGAATCCACCGAACAACTGAGCGCCCAGGCTCAGAACCTAATCATTCCACCAGCAGGACAAAACTACTTACCTGAATCCCTCTACTTCAAGCTAAGACAAAACGGACTCAGCGCAGTACTACCTGTGATTGAAGGGCGTGTGAGAGACAATCAAGGACGTCGTTGGTCAATCCAAGGCAGTG
The DNA here is from genome assembly GCF_024347515.1 of Vibrio gigantis. Lineage (NCBI taxonomy): Bacteria > Pseudomonadati > Pseudomonadota > Gammaproteobacteria > Vibrionales > Vibrionaceae > Vibrio > Vibrio gigantis. Next base: position 1,658,632 of record NZ_AP025493.1, on the reverse strand, counting down.
AGCTGATCGCCGCACTCACCTCAAGAGCTCGCTACTCCGAAGAGAACGAACACAACATATCTCTTTTTGATAATGCACTTCCCCTACCTCAGCTCTTAGCTGGCGACCCCATAGTGATGATGAGTCAGTCGCAACATCAAAGCTTGGGAGAAGTAAACACGCTCACTCTAGATGACATCGTTACCCAAGTGGTCGTGCTGCCTGATGAATGGCAGCTGGGTAGCCGAATGCTGATAGATATTGGATTCGCTCAGCAGTTACTCAACAAACAAGGTCAACTGAGCTACATCGCCGTTTTTGATATCAAGAACCAACCACAATATAACTGGCAGAATCTCATCGCAGAACAAGGTCAATGGATCACCAATAATCAAAGTACCGATCTCGGATCTATTACCGACAGCTTTCACCTCAACCTCACTGCCATGAGCTTACTGGCATTCTTGGTTGGTTTGTTCATCGCTTACAACGGCGTGAAGTACAGCTTGCTCAAACGCAATCGACTGTTAGTGCAAATTCAACAAGCCGGGATTGCGCCAAGCATCGTATTTTCAGCTCTGTTAGTCGAGCTGACTCTTTTAGTCACATTGGGCGCGTCGCTTGGTTTCATTCTCGGCATGCAACTCAGCCATTGGCTGCATCCAACCGTCGCGATAACGCTTGAACAACTTTATGGTGCAACACTGCTTCCCGGCACATGGCAGTGGCAATGGTTAGTGCAGGCACTGCTGCTTACGCTGGCCGCAACGCTTGTCGCGTGTTGGCAGCACTTTAAACAGCGAGTGCGACAACCACTCTCTTCCCATGGCGGTTTCTATCAAGCGCCGGAAACGTCAAACGAAAATCAGCTGTTTGTTATCGGGGCAGTATTAACCACTCTCGCGTTAGCAGGGTTATGGTTAAGCGAACATCACCGCTTCACCATGGCGTGGCTAGGCATTTTAGTCGTGTCGATTCCCTTGTATCTACCCAAAACGCTCAGCGTGTTAGCAAATTGGAGCGAGCAGCGCACCAAGTCGGGATTAATACAGTATCTGTTTGCTGAGCTGCGTGAACTGATCTCCCCTCTCTCCCTTGCCATGATGGCATTACTTCTCGCCGTCACCGCCAATATAGGGATGAATACTTTAGTCGGCAGCTTTGAATCCACGTTAAAGCAATGGCTTGAACAACGATTGCATGCTGATATTTACGTTAGCCCAGCCCAAGGTGAAATCGCGAATGTGGAGCGTGCGTTAGAGCAGTCGGAGAACGTTGAAACCGTCTACAAACAATACTACGTCGATGATAACTTGCAGGGCTTACCGACTTTGCTCGGCACCAAAGACAAAGACACACTTGAGCAAACCATGGTGTTCCAATCCCACGTTGATGAATTCTGGACGCGCTTTTACCAAGGTGAATTAGTGGCGATCAGCGAGCCCACAGCGGTGAAGCTCGGCTTGTCACTAGAAAGCTCACTCAAGCTTGATGGGCTCCAAGACAAAACACTCGTTGTCGGGGCGATTTTTCATGATTACGGTTCACCGAATGGCGAAGTATTGCTTGCACCTAATTTATGGCTCGAAAGCGGCTTTACTGACTTACCCACCAGCTTAGGAATCAAAGTCTCTGGCGATCCACAAGTGGTGCACGAACAACTGCGCCAACAGCTGAATCTTCACCCTAGCCAGCTTTACGATCAAGCACAGATCAAATCCCTCGCTTTAGATATCTTTTCACAAACCTTCGCCATTACACGCGCACTGAATGGTGTCACCTTGATGGTCGCCGTCATCGGGTTGTTCTGTGCGTGCTTCATGTTGCTCGATGCACGCAAAGCCGCCATTGCAAGGTTGTATGCGCTCGGTGTTAGTCAACGAAAGTTGATGACGATGGTGGTCGGGCAGATTGTCGTATTAGTTACCTTTACCTTAATTGTCGCCATACCGCTCGGCGCTATGATCGGTTATGTGTTGACGGACATCGTTACCCTGCGCGCCTTTGGTTGGAGCTTAAACTACCTATGGAGTTGGAGTGATGCACTCAGCATCGCAGCCATCACCATTTTAGTCGCTGTGATCGCAACTCTAATCCCACTCTGGCGCTTAGTCAGTAAACCAGTGGTATCTAGCTTGCAGAGCGAGGTGTTGTGATGAATCGACCAATCAGAGTTTTCTTTCTCACACTTAGCATCTTGTTCCTTTTAGGATGTGAAGAGTCTGGACACGACTCTAAACAACAAACAACTCAAAATATGGGCTCAATACTCGGTACTGAAACACAAACTGACGATGAAACAGCAATCGAGAAAGGGCAGTTTTCACCGGTAGTAAAAGGTGTCGACATCACCTTCCCAATCGATCATCAGGCTCATCCTGATTTTCGTCATGAATGGTGGTACTTAACCGGAAACTTAATTGATGAAGAAGGCAATGCGTTGGGCGTGCAGTGGACACAATTTCGCTTCGCGACTGCTCCACAGGAAAACGGCAATAGCACGAAGGAAACTGCATGGCAAAGTCAGCAAATCTACATGGCACACAGCGCTGTCACGACCAAAGACAAACACTACGCCGATGAAAAGTGGTCTCGCGGCCAAACCGAACTTGCGGGTGTTGGCTCGTCACCATTTCGGGTCTATCTCGATGACTGGCAATGGACATCGACTACCGATGACCTCTTCCCTGCGACATTGAATGCCAATTCAGAACAATTTAGTTACTCACTAATACTCACCAGTAACTCGTCATATCAGAAACAAGGCGAGCAAGGCTACAGCACCAAAAGCAGCGACGGAAAAGTGGCTTCTTATTATTACAGCCAACCATTCATTAATGTATCGGGGGAGGTAGTCATTGATGGCGTAACACATCAGGTTTTCGGTAAAGGATGGATAGACAGAGAATGGAGCTCGCAGTTTTTGCTCGACTCGCAACAAGGGTGGGACTGGTTTGCGCTAAGACTGAGTGGTGAAACCAGCTTGGTGGTGTTTCAACTTCGAAACTCAACAACAGGCAAGGCTAATTATTCCCACGCAAGGTTGATGAATCAAGATGGTTCCGGCATTACGATTAAGCAACAAGACATAAGCTTAACCGCTATCAGGCAAACTAAAATCGATGGCCGTGAGTATCCAACAGAGTGGCAAATTTCAATTCCAACTCAACAAATAGAATTGACCGCCTCAGCACTCAATCCAAGTGCCAAAATGCCACTGTCGGTTCCCTATTGGGAAGGGCCAATAATAATTAGAGGCTCCCATTCCGGCTCTGGCTATATGGAATTAACTGGGTACTAAGTCGGGTCGTAACAATGTAGGCACAGACTGAGCTCTTACAGCATAGAGCCTCCACAACAGAGGCTTTTAGTTATTCACCATGTTCTATTTATCTAAACGCTTGTTATAAAATATCTGATTTAATCAAACATAGAGCTACTCTAAAATGTCAACCAAATGGTTAGAGGAAATAGAACATGATTAGCTCGATACATAATGATGAACTCAATAGATACATCGAGAAGCTAGACTTAAATCTTACAAAAGCTCAGATCCGTGAACTTGGCTGGCAGCAAAGTAATGAAGAGGTAAGAAAAGAGAAAACAATCTTGGGCTCGTGGTTTTTCTTTTCTTTCTTTGGCTTATGTGCGTCGGCATGTCTTGCGATACTGATGTATATCTCATGAAGATAAGCAAAACAATGACCACGCATAACCAGCACGGCACGTTCAATTGGTTCGAGGTCGACGGAGAAACATACATATTGTTCAAGGTAGGTAATACAAGCGCTCTATTGAATAGACACTATGACGATGTCACTGAACAACAGAACACAATATACAGACTATTAGACACGCCCCCATAAGATCATACAGCACGTATTTACTGACGGTATGTCTATTCACTTATGCTCTATCTACTCACTAGCTAGCGAAAACATCCGTTCTTTTGGGAATCCGATCGAATTACAACAAACGGTTCTTATACTGTTCTGGCGTTTGGTTCGCGTAACGTTTGAACATAGTGATAAAAGGGCTTGCTTGGTTATAACCTAATGTAAGAGCGACCTCTTTGACCGATTGACCGTTTCTCAACAAGTCCATTGAATATAGGTAGCGCACTCGCAATCGCCACTCTGTAAAACTCATTCCAAGCTCCGTCTGGCAGTGGCGAGAAAGAGTTCTTTCCGTGGTATGGACACGCTCAGCCCAATCTTTCAACGTCACCTCATCGGTTGGATTTTCTTCAACAGAAGCCAATATTGGTGCTAGGTACTTATTGTCGGTTGAAGGCAAAAAGTGATGCTCAACCTCACGCTGCGCAAGCTGGTCAAGCAGTACCTGAACGAGTCTTTGATCTTGCTCTGTTTCCGCAACATTTATTCCACGCTCGCGAAAGTCATCGATGATCGAAGACACAATAGGCGTGATCTTTATAAGACTGGTTTTTTCTGGCAGGTGCTGCGTCAGATCTGGTGCGATGTTTAGCGAACAGTAATCCAAAGGTTTACGGTTATAACTACAGTGCCTTACTCCAGCAGGCACCCAAATAGCAAGATGTGGCGGCGCCAAAAAGCGAGTTCCCTCAGCCTCCATTTCAAGAATTCCACCACTGATCAATTGAACCTGTCCCCATGGGTGACTATGAACTCGAGTTTCAGTGTTCGAAAGAAACGCTTCGAAATTCATAAATACGTTGGATGGTGCCTTGTCAATTGATAAGGATGGGTGAAGGTTTCTTGAGTGTTTTTTCAAACTTGTCTTCCTATCGCGCCTGATGTCTTTCTAAAGATACTTGTAAGTATAACGACCTGTCAAACTAGCCGCATCAACTCATTTGCGACGGAATTCACATGCATTATCTCTTACCATTTTTTACAGTCTGTATTTGGGGCGCCAATGCAATCGTCAACAAGCTTGCTGCAAGTACCATAGAACCTAGCGCGATGAGTTTTTACCGCTGGTTTTTTGCGATGTTAATTCTCACACCTTTCTGCATTCGTCCAGTGATAAAACAATGGGCTGTCATTAAACCAAACCTATCTAAGTTAGCGTTCCTAGGCTTTTTGGGTATGGTGCTGAACCAATCTCTAGGTTACTACGCAGGCTTAACCACAACCGCTTCCAACATGGCATTGATCACATCTTTGGTCCCGTTGATCAGTGTATTCCTAAGCGTTCCTTTGTTGCACAAGTCAATTTCTAGTTTGAGTATTGTTGGTGGTGTGTTGTCACTATCAGGCTTAGCTCTGATGTTAGGTAAAGGCGATCCTTTGTTCTTCATGCATCAGGAGTTAACTCAAGGCGATGGCTACATGCTAATTGCAGCCTTTGTTTATGCTTCTTACTGTGTGTTATTGAAACGCTGGAAAATGCCAATCAGTAGCTGGGTTGTGATTTACATGCAGGGCCTATTTGCCGTCGCGATGCTCATGCCACTTTGGCTTACTAGCGAACAGCTTTTACCACCTCAACAAGCAATTCCATTGATAGCTTACGCCGCGGTCGCCGCTTCGATATTAGCACCTTGGATGTGGGTGAAAGCGATTGACACCATCGGTGCTGATTCCAGTGCGATGTTCATGAATTTACTTCCGGTTGTTGCGATTGTATTGGCCGCGACATGGCTTGGCGAAGAGATTAACCAGTTCCACATCATTGGTGGTGTGATGGTAATTTCAGGCGTGATCCTTGCACAAATCAAAAGAAAACCAAGGCTGGAAGCGCCGCTACCTCAACAAAGTTAGGTCAGTCCCTACATTAAGCTGCCTACATACAAGTTCCATTTAAGAATGCCTGCGTTACTCCGCAGGCATTTTCGTTTTGTTCACATCGCTTTCAAATTCCGTTAATGCACAATTGCTGTGTTGCAACCTGTGACCGACTCATGTTTAATGCATTAAGTACTGTTTAAGTTGTAAAAGGAATTACAATGACTCAACCAAAGCTACCTCTGCTTATCTCATCGCTGATCGCTATCTCTTCAACTTCAGCGATTGCCGCTTCTGTGCCCTCTGGCACTTCACTCGCTGAAGAACAACATTTTGTGCGTGGCAACGGCGCAGAGCCCAACACACTAGATCCTAGTTTCGTCAATTCAGGCATGCCCGGAGACATCATCGTCAATGACATGTTTGAAGGCTTCGTGATCGAGAACAGCGATGGACAAATCATTCCAGGACAAGCTGAAAGTTGGACATTCAGCAACGGTGGCAAAACGGTTACATTCGTTTTAAAAGACGGTCTAAAGTGGTCAAATGGTGATCCGATGACAGCAGCAGACTTCGTGTTTGGTTGGCAGCGCGCTGTATCTCCCAAAACGGGCAACAACACCGGATTTGTGTTCTCAACTGCAAATATCGTCAACGCCAGCGAGATTCTTGCTGGGGACAAAGTTCCTTCGGAGCTTGGAATCAAAGCAATCGACGAGCGCACTGTTGAAATTTCACTTTCAAAGCCAACTCCCTACTTCATGAGTTTAATGAGCATCAAAACCTTCTTCCCTCTCCCAACTAAATTGGTTGAAGAAAAAGGGGAACAATGGACTCGCGCGGAAAACATTGCGACCAACGGTGCTTACACTCTAAGTAAATGGGTTCCCAATGAATACGTCGAAGTGAAGAGAAACCCAAACTATTGGGATAACGATTCAACGGTTATCAATAAGGTAACCTACCTAGGTTTATCGTCTCAAAACGCTGAGCTTATTCGTTATCAGTCTGGTGAGATTGATATGACCAATCGCGTACAGCTTGAGTACTACCAAAAACTTGTCAAAGAGAGCCCTGAGCAAATTAAAGCACAAGCTTTGCTAGGTTCGTATGTCTACTCGTTCAACACTCGTCAGGCACCATTTGATGATGTCAGAGTACGTCAAGCACTAAGCATGGCCGTTGACCGTGGGATACTTGTAGATAAGGTAACAGGGCAAGGTGAACCAGAAGCCTACAGCGTGACACCGAATAATATTCCTGACTACACAGCGCCTTTATCCGAATTTAGTGCTTTGGACAGCGCTCAGCGTTTAACAAAAGCCAAAACGCTACTTGAAGATGCAGGGTACAACGAAGATAATCCACTCAAATTTACACTGACATACAACACCAGTGAGAATCATAAAAAAATAGCTATTGCGATTGCCTCGATGTGGAAGCCACTTGGCGTAAAAGTTGAGTTGCAAAACATGGAATGGAAAGCGTATGTCGCAGCGAAAGGAACCGGAGACTATCAACTTGCTCGTTCATGGGCATTCGGCGATTACCCGGAACCCTCTGCTCTTCTAGAAGCATTCACTTGCGATCACACAGCAAACGAAAGCGGTTTCTGTAATCCAGACTACGATGAGCTTTTACAGCAAGCAAGTAAGACGGAAGATCAGACTAATCGCTTTGCTTTATACCAGCATGCTGAGTCTATTTTAAATGAATCTGCAGCAGTTATGCCTATACATCACTACAATCACACTCGATTAGTGCGAAATACTCTCAAAGGCTTCCCAAACAACAATCCGAAAGGAAATATCTACGCGAAGGATCTATACTTCATACAACAGTAAAAGTGAGCTCAGCAATAAAGACTTTTAACTACCACTTTGGTGGTAATAAAGATAGAATCACTTTAACGAGACCAGATAAAACAACGGTTAGTTGGCTAACATTATAAAGGTACCGCGATGAGTACCTAACGGCTTAGAAACACCTAGCACTATGCTAGGTGTTTTTTTTCCAATCGACCTTTCTAGAGACTGTCACAATATTTCGAATCTCTTGCTTGATATAACTTCATTTACTTTGCTATACACCTTTAAACACCAATATTCATCAACTTCTCATTTGTTTGAAAAAAATAATCTTAACCGTGAGATTATCCGCTTTAACTTATGTCATCTTAAGTATATTGTTATTAGCAAGTAACAAGCATGTTATGCAGCAAAATAATAATGAAGGAAGATAGATGAGCAGTAACAATAGCCGACAAGATGGAAAACGAGACGTTACTCTGCGTTTTTTAGCTGAACCTGGGGATGTGAACTTTGGTGGTAAAGTTCATGGTGGTGCAGCAATGAAGTGGATCGATTTAGCAGCCTACGCTTGTTCTGCAGGTTGGAGTGGTAAATACTGTATAACAGCCTATGCTGGTGGAATTCGATTCGTTGCCCCAATTCACGTAGGCAACCTTGTAGAGGTAAGTGCAAAAGTCATCTATACCGGCTCATCTTCAATGCATATAGCTATCGACGTGCAAGCAAGTGACCCTAAAGAGCTCAATAACCGCCTAACAACTCACTGTATCGTTATTATGGTTGCGGTCGATGAAAATGGTAACCCAACGAAAGTGCCAGAGTGGATACCAGAAACTCCAGAAGACATCGAATTGCGAGATTCGGCTATTCGCCTAATGAATATGCGAAAACAGATTGGTGAAGAGATGGAAGCTCACGTGAAGTACCTCAAGTAAGGCCCACCAACGACTGCCCCCTACAAACCTTATTACAATGCCAAGCACCTGCTTGGCATTGATTTATTTGATACCTTAGCGCTCTACACAGCCAAACCAGTTGCCCCATGCGGCAATAAGAGCGTGATACTCAGCCAAAGGTTGAAATGAATCAACACGAGTTCAAAGAATTATTTTGACTGTCATAAAGTCGTCATTTAGCTCTGATTAAATACCGCCAATCATAATGGATGTATTTGAATTTCCCGGAGCCACACTTGAGCGTTACACGCCCCACTCTTAGCGAAGCTACACTGAACAATTTGAAGGCTGTTGAGTATCAATGGGTTAGAACCTTGTACGTCGAGGGCTACGACAGTAATGAAATTAATCACTACATCCAGACGTGCTTCGGTGGTGACTCGACGTTTGCGGACTTGTTTCGTCGCGTGGCACTGGATCAAGAAAGTATCTATGTACTACTGCAACACCTTGGATGTGCTCCTTCAAGTAAAGAGTTCTAACTCAATATTCAACCAAACACTTCACAAAATACATACCCCAGATAACTTATATAAACACAATAAATAACGAGAAAAACTCTAAAATACACAATTGTGTCTATATCCATTTTTTATGCAATTTCAGTAGTTGTTGCATACAAATCATTGAAGTATCACGCAATGGAATATTAGCAATATATCAATAGACCAATAGCCCCTTATACTGAATGTCTGATTTGTAAGACTAGTTCATTTCCTCAAGTAACCGGGATGATGTGGTCGATATTTAGGAGAGAAGTGACTCGAAACTTTGAATGCTCAAGCCGTTATAAACACAAAATTTACGCTGGGCACACTGTTGACGAGTAAAGCTGACACAAAAGTAAGATTAAAAACAGCAGGCATAAAAAAACCCAAGTAAATACCTGGGTTAGAGTTACAAAAACCACTAATCATTAATAGCGTAAGGAACCTGATTAGTAGCCAGCTATGCGTAACCTGAGGGTTATTTTTATTACTGATCGGCGGCCAAACCAAATGATGTAATAAAAATGCCAATATAGAGCGACCTAAAAGGTCGCTCTTTGTCTTTCTTATAGGGTATAGCTTATCCTTTTACACCACCTGCCGTCAAACCGCCAACTAACCAACGTTGAGCAAGTAAGAACACGATAGTAATCGGAAGTGCTGATAGTACAGCCGCCGCCGCAAAGTCACCCCATAGGTAGTTCTGAGGGTATAGGTACTGCTGCATACCTACTGCTAGCGTATAAGAGTTCACATCAGTTAACAGAATAGAAGCTACTGGAACTTCACCAACTGTCGCAATGAAAGATAGGATAAACACAACTGCTAGAATTGGCACAGACAGCGGTAATAGAACCAGTCTGAATGCTTGCCAAGGCGTTGCACCATCCAACGCCGCAGCTTCTTCCAGTGAGTTATCAATCGTCTCAAAGTAACCCTTAATAGTCCAAACGTGCAGCGCAATACCACCAAGGTAAGAGAAGATTAGACCGCCATGTGTGTTCAAGCCTAAGAACGGGATGTACTGACCAAGCTTGTCAAACAACGCGTAGATAGCGACTAGAGCCAGTACTGCTGGGAACATCTGGAAAATCATCATCGCTTTCAAGATTGTTTCTTTACCCTTGAAGCGCATACGCGCAAATGCGTAAGCCGATGTCGTAGACAATGCCACAATCAAAATAGACGTAACACCCGCTACTTTAACCGAGTTCCATAACCAAGTTAGAACAGGAAATGGAGGTGGCGTTACCGAGCCATCTGCGTTCGTTACTGAAATTCCCAATGCTAGCTTCCAGTGCTCCAAAGATGGATTATCCGGAATCAAGCTACCCGTTGCGAAGTTACCTTCACGGAATGAGATTGCGATAATCATCAGTAGTGGGAAGATAATCATTGCCAAGAAGCACCACAACACTGCATGCGTTGCCCATACTCGGTATTTAAGGCCTTTACCTTGTACCATAGCCATTGTCGTGCTCCTTAATCTTGAGACAGTTTAGTGAAACGAAGGTTTAGTAACGCTAGTGCACCAACCAATAGGAAGATAAGCGTTGCGATAGCACTTGCTAGACCGAAGTCTTGACCGCCGCCGCCTTCGAATGCAATTCGGTAGGTGTAGCTTACAAGCAAGTCTGTGTAACCCGCTGGCTCAGAAGTACCAATCATGTTCGGGCCACCGTTCGTCAATAGTTGAATCATTACAAAGTTGTTGAAGTTAAAGGCAAACGCTGCAATCAATAGCGGTGTAAGCGGTTTAATCATCAATGGGAACGTAATGCGCTTGAAGTTATCAAGGAAGTTCGCACCATCGATCGCTGACGCTTCGTATAAATCATCAGGAATCGCTTTAAGTAGACCCATACATAGAATCATCATGTAAGGGAAGCCTAGCCATGTGTTAACAATCAACACCATGGTTTTCGCAAGAATCGGATCTGAGAACCAGTTCGGGCTCAAGCCGAAGATATTCTCAAGCACCATGTTGATCTCACCAAAGCTCTGGTTGAATAGACCCTTAAAGATAAGAATCGAGATGAACGCTGGTACGGCGTAAGGCAGAATCAGTAGAACACGATAGATAGAACGACCTTTCAGCTCTTCCCACTGTACGATGTTTGCAAGCACAAGGCCGATAACCAGTGTGAACGCCACAGTACATACCGAGAAAATAACCGTCCATATAAAGATACTGATGAAAGGTTCTTTGATGCCATCATCTTTCCATACACGTTCAAAGTTGTGCGTGCCAATGCTAACCACAAAACCTGGAGAGATGGTATTACCCGTAAACTCACCGTTTGCATCAACAGGTTGGTAGAAACCCACATCCATATTTGGCTTGAGAACTTCACCCGTTTCATTGTTGATTAACGTTTCTTCATCGTCTTGTAGTGTGTAAAGCGGAGCAACAGAAGCAAACTTACGTAAGCCACTCATGCGGATGTCATCACCATTTGGTAGATTAAAATCAACACCACTGATCGCTGCTCGGTTTTGGATGATCGCTTTAATCTTCTCTTTTTCACCTTGCGCAGACTCGATCGCAGACAGGTCCATTTCTGTCACTATCATATTGTCTAGAGAAAATACGTCAGTTGCTAACAGTTGGTCGCCATCTTTAACCACGATCTGGTGGCCGTCGTCTGTCTTGTACAAAGTGAATGGGTAGCTATCACCACTTTGGAAGGTGCGATCTAAAAGAACGGTTTGAGTTCGTTCTAAAGAAAGCTGGTTTTTTGCGCTGTAGTTTGTAAACGCAAGCCCTACGGTGTATGCCAATGGGAAAAGAATGAACAAGATCATTCCGGCAATACCTGGGTAAATATAACGGTGGGCGTAAGTTTTCTTACTACCAAAAATGTAAAGTGCCAAAGCCGTTAAGATCACTGTAAGCAGCGCAAAAGCGAGCTCACCGCGAGAATACATTAGAATTGTAGCGTAGCCGTTAATTAAGCCAACGCTACCAAGCAACCCCCATTTGATGAAGACGCTTTTACTGCCTGGAAGGCTTGATGGTGCTGGGATAGCATCTGTACCTTGAACTGACTGCATAGAGGAACCTGCTAGCGATATAGATAAAAATAGAAAAGTAAGGAGAGGTTGCCCCCTCCTTAAAGGTAGTGCTTGGTTGTTACTTAGTCATACGACCTTCAGCAGCTTTTAATGCTTGGTCAACAGTTTGGCGACCATCAACTACGTTGCCGATAGCTTCTTCCATGCTGTACCAGAATGTAGTGAACTGAGGGATGTTAGGCATGATTTCGCCGTTCATCGCGTTGTCCATTGTTGCTGCAATACGAGTATCGCTGTCTAGTTGACGTTGGAAAGAGTTAAGAGCAACAGCGCCAAGTGGCTTGTCGTCATTTAGGCTCTTCATACCTTCATCAGTTAGTAGGTAGTTTTCCATGAACTCAACCGCTAGGTCGCGGTTTGGAGAAGCAGTGCTGATACCACCAGCCCATACACCAACGAAAGGTTTAGACGCTTTACCGTTGAATTTAGGTAGCGTTGTTACACCGTAGTCTACGCCTGCTTTCTCGATGTTTGCCCAGCCCCAAGGGCCGTTGATTGTCATTGCAACGTTACCCGCAACGAATTCAGACTCAGCAACTGAGTAATCCATGTCTGCAGAGATAACTTTGTCTTGAACCATCTTCTCGATGAAACCTAGTGACTTCTGAACACCGTCAGACGCTACACCCGCATCTTTAATGTCGTAGCCTTCAGCCGTTTGTTTGAATGCGTAACCGCCGTCAGCTGCAAGTAGAGGCCATGTGAAGTAAGCGCCGCCACGTAGAGGCCACATGATCGCTTTCTTGCCATCTTTTTGAAGCTCAGCGTTAAGTGCTGGGATCTCTTCCCAAGACTTAGGTGGGTTAGGAACAAGCGCTTTGTTATAAATTAGAGAAACTGACTCAACAGCAACAGGGTATGCGATTGTTTTACCTTCGTATGAAACAGCGTCCCATGCAAAGTCTACGATACCTTCTTTAGTTTCTTTAGAAGGTTTGATATCAACAAGAAGACCCGCTTCCGCAAAACCACCAAAACGGTCGTGTGCGTAGAAAATCATGTCTGGGCCGTCACCAGCCGCTGCAACTTGAGAGAATTTCTCTTCTAGTTTGTCAGGGAAAGCGACTGTTACTTTAACGCCAGTATCTTCTTCAAAGCGTTTACCTACTTCAGCCATGCCTTCGTAAGCTTTATCACCACCTACCCAGATTGTTAGTTGTCCTTCTTCGATAGCAGCGTTTGCACCAAAAGAACCCAGAGCAACTAATGTACCTAGAGCTACAGCGCTTAGAGCGTTTTTCATGTGAATATCCTTTTTATATTTATACGTAGGGCACATCTACCAAGACGAGCCAGTTTTCGGAGGTTATGATCTGAGAAAACAGACCCTAGCTCATCATCCTAGCCACTACGCCCTAGCTATTATGGCTTAAATTCGTGATCGCCATCCGGTCAGATTAGAGACTGAAATCACAAAACACATACTCATCGTGATCAACATCACCGTTATGTGGTGGATTTATTTGAACTGGATCGCCAATTATTAATAACCCCATTTATCTACTCCTCCCCTCCTACTCCCCCTTGTTAATTTTCCATTAGGAGGATGTACCCTTACGCCAATTCACCGAAACTGCATTCATCCAAGAGTGGATAGTAAGAACCCTTTACCGGCAAGTGTTATGCGTTGACGCATTATTCATTTAGTTGGCTTCACTGCCCGCTGGTGCCTGATATTAGCATCGAGCTAAATCTGTGATGGAATCACGGGGGAGGTTTAGCTGGATGTGGGGGAAATGGGCATCAGTTTGGCTATGATGGGTGGGCTTGGTTAAAGAAACCAAGTCTCACCCACTTTTTTCTTACTCACTCAATACTTACCAATTCCTACAGTTACTGCTGAACCAAAAATTTCTTATAATGATAAGCAGTAAAACTTAAAATTTGATCGATCGAGGACAAGCTAGATGGCGAGTGTCACGTTAAAAAACGTTTATAAATCATATGGTGATGTACAGATTTCTAAGGACGTAACCTTAGACATCAACGAAGGTGAATTCGTAGTATTCGTTGGACCATCAGGTTGTGGTAAATCGACGCTATTACGTTGTATCGCAGGTCTAGAAGACATTACGTCTGGTGATTTGTACATTGGTGACCAACGCATGAACGACGTTGAGCCATCAAAGCGTGGCGTAGGTATGGTATTCCAATCTTACGCGCTTTACCCTCACCTTAACCTTTACGACAACATGTCTTTTGGTCTTAAGCTAGCGAACGCTGATAAAGCTGAGATTGATAAACGTGTTGAGCATGCCGCTGAAATCCTTCAGCTTGGTCACCTATTAGAGCGTCAACCTAAAGCGCTTTCTGGTGGTCAACGTCAACGTGTTGCAATTGGTCGTACTCTGGTTTCTCAACCAAACGTATTTCTGCTTGATGAGCCGCTATCTAACCTAGATGCTGCACTTCGTGTTCAAATGCGTTCACAAATCACGAAACTACAACGCCAGCTTGGTTGCACCATGATCTACGTTACCCACGACCAAGTGGAAGCGATGACAATGGCGGATAAGATCGTTGTTCTTGATGGTGGTTATGTATCTCAAGTCGGTAAGCCGCTTGACCTTTACCACTACCCTCAAAACCGTTTCGTTGCTGGTTTTATTGGTTCACCGAAGATGAACTTTATGTCTGTACATATTGAGCAAGCTGAAGCAGAACGCGTATTAGTACAACTTTCTAACGGCATGACTTTCTGGATTCCTGTTGACGGAACGACAGTCAATGCAGGTGACCGCATGTCTCTGGGTGTTCGTCCTGAGCACTTGATGTCTGCTGAAGCGGGTGATGCAACGATTGAAGGTGAAGTGATGATCGTTGAGAAGCTAGGTAACGAAACTCAAGTTTACCTAAACCTTGAAAGCGCGGATGCTGACGTCATATACCGTCAACCAGACACGCTAACGGTTGAACCTGGTGACAAGCTAGCAATTGGTATTCCAGCGCACCGTTGCCACTTGTTCCACAGCGATGGTCGCGCATGTCGTCGTTTATACAAAGAGTACGGCACAGACTAATCACCAAGCCTTTAAGATATAACTTGCCCAATTAAAATCCCTCTTACGTTGTAAGGGGGATTTTTCTTTAGAGCAGACCTGCAATCAACAAGCAATAAAAAAGGCCTAGCGCGTGCTAGACCTTTATCTGTTAGTCAGGCTATAAACCCAACCGCATTATCACTTCTTTCAGACATGAAACCTGTCTAAGTCAACTTAGTGGATTGGCGTATCATTCTTCTTGTTGAACTGACCAAAGTGCGCTTCTAATATTTCTGGGGTCAGTTTGCCTTCAGCTTCTAGTCGCTTAAATTCAGCAACGATCGCTTTCTGCTCTTCAATTGATGGCAGTTTTACCTCTGGCTCATCACCCATCTCTTGAGTCATCTGCTCTAGTTCTTTTTCAAAATCGCTCATGATACTTACCTAAATATTAAACCTAACAAGATTTTACTCATTTCCGCTCTGTGATGCTAGGTTGATTGAAAGTAAAGCCTGAAACCAGATCAAGCTAAAGTCAGTTAGAAGAAAATAAGCCCATAAATAAAAAGAGCCGGATTCACGATGAAATGAATCCAGCTCTTAGTCTATGCCCCTAACCTAAGCCATTTTCGGATCTAAGGAATTAAAGCTTAAACGAACCAACCATCTTATCCAGACGAGAAGAAAGATCTCGAAGCTCTTGGCTCGCTTCAGCAAGTTGCTCAGCAGTGCCAGTTGTCACTTCGTTAATTGCGTTGATCTCTTCAATGTTCTGGTTGATGGTATGAACTACGGTTGATTGCTCTTCCGTTGCCGTTGCCACTTGAGTGTTACGGTCGGTAATGTCAACGATACGGTCAGAAATACCACCCAATACATCAACCGCTTCATCCGATGCCGATACACCTTCAAGCGTAATCACTTTACCTGCACTCATCGCCGTTACTGCATCTTTAGCATCGCTTTGCAGTTGGTTGATCATCTTCTGAATCTCTTCCGTTGAGTCTGCTGTGCGACTTGCTAAGTTACGTACTTCATCTGCTACTACGGCAAAGCCACGGCCTTGTTCACCGGCACGTGCGGCTTCAATCGCTGCGTTCAATGCGAGTAAATTAGTTTGCTCTGAAATATCACGAATAACACCCAGAATAGAACCGATATCCTGTGTTGTAGAAGCGAGCTGCTCTACTACCTGCCCCGTACTTTCGATATCTTGCGCTAAACGGCTGATTGCGTCTTTTGCTTTGTTTACCACAGAGCGACCAACTTCAGTGTTACCCGAAGCTTGTGTTGCCGTTTCTGCTGCGGTTGCCGCGTTCGATGCAATCTCGCTGATGGTCATGCCCATCTGATTAATGGCTGCAACGACTTGAAGGGTTTGATCTCGTTGCTCTTGGCTGTTGTCGTGGGTGATGTGTGCTTTATTAGAAACGCTCTCTGCCGCCACTTGAAGCGCTTGGCTTGTAGAGCATACCTCTTTCATCGACTCATGAATCTTCTCAATGAAACCGTTGAAGCCTTTTGAAAGCTGAGCGATTTCATCATTGCCTTTCACTTCGATGCGCTGCGCAAGGTCACCGTCACCTTCACCAAGGTCACTGAAACGCTTAGCCAGTAGCTTAATTGGCTGGGTAATGCTGTTCGCTAGTACTACGCCCATCAAGATAAATGCTAATGCCACAACCGCCGTCATGATCAGCATCTTTTGTGCTGTCTCATCGAGCTCAGCAAACACTTCACCTGTTGGAACCACACCAATAACAAACCAATCCATTGATGACACATACAAACTTGCGACAAACAGTTCTTGGCCTTGGCTTTCCGTAGTGATCAGGTTAAAGCCTGACTTATTCAGAAGTTGGCTCGCTTGAGAACCGTAAAGTTGTTGAAGAGAAGAGTCACTGCGAGAACGCTCACGGTGAATCTGCACGTCACCTTGGCTGTCGGTTAAGAACACAAAACCAGTATTCTCAATTTTGAAGCCATTAAGAAGGCTCACCATGTCGTCCATCGATTTTGATAGACCAGACATCGCTAGACCAGAAGGCTGCTGGTAGTTAGCGAACATCTTCACTTCACCATTAGCTTCTTGGAACATGCTTACCATGGTTGGCTGCCCAGATTGAGTAAAGCCAAAAAACCAACCATCTTGTTGTTGGTTAAGCTGGCGTAGGAAGCCATTTTGGTTCCAGTAATACGCCGTTTGACGATTCGCTACTGAAGCATCATTTAAGTTGTATTGGTTACGCACATTATTCAGTTGTTTAACCAACTTACTCTCTAACGCTGGATCGCGGTCTGTAGACTCGATTGCATCAGAAATAAATTCATTTGAAGCAATTTGCTCAGCGGCCAACAATAACTGAGAAACTTCCCTGTCAATTTCACCATTGATTCGCTCTAACATTCCCGGAAGTTCAATATCGATCAATCGATGACTTAATACATCTCTTGCTTGCTGCTGCGCCATCGCGCCCACAATGACCGTAGATGCAAGAACCGCAAAAGTAATACCTAGTACTACCTTTTGCTTAATACTCAGAGAGTTAGTTTTAAACATATTTGGACCTTTAGAAAGAATCGCTCTTAATTCGTATCCCCAAAACAGGGCTTATTCGTGCACTCTCTAGCTGAAATGCACAGTCTGAGTTATGTATCGGCAAGGATTGATAAAACTAGAGACTTTTCTCGCAAAAAACTGCAAAAACAATGCAACAGGAATAACTATTCAAAATACACATAAAACAAAACAGGCATACACCGTTCAAATTTAAAATTAATTATAAATATCAAGATATTAGATTCGCACCAAGTACAAGTTTTATTATATAAATGTCGATTGATATGGTAAAAATCATGATCCACTGTGTTTAAAACTAACCGATTGTGAGTCATTCCATTTTTGAAACAATAAATTACGTAGATGAACCGGAACTTTTTGCTATCGAAAAGTGACCAATACACAAAATAAGATCAAATGGATACCCAGAGAGTCCAAAATGCACAAAACAAATTTCGAAGTCCTTCAAAACTATTTAGAGTCTCAAATCATTGGTCAGCAAGAGCTCGTAAAGCAACTGATGATCGCACTACTTGCTGATGGTCATATTCTGGTTGAAGGTCCTCCGGGGTTAGCGAAGACCCGTGCAGTCAAATCACTGGCTGATTGTGTTGAAGGGGATTTCCACCGCATTCAATTTACCCCAGACTTACTGCCTGCCGACTTAACGGGAACCGATATATTCCGACCAGAGACAGGGGAATTTACGTTCCAATCTGGGCCGATCTTTAACTCACTTATCCTAGCGGATGAGATCAACCGTGCTC
Source organism: Vibrio gigantis (assembly GCF_024347515.1). Taxonomy (NCBI): domain Bacteria; kingdom Pseudomonadati; phylum Pseudomonadota; class Gammaproteobacteria; order Vibrionales; family Vibrionaceae; genus Vibrio; species Vibrio gigantis. The sequence goes on along the minus strand of NZ_AP025493.1, from coordinate 1,640,304 downwards.
CGGCCAAAGTTCAAGCCGCGATGTTGGAAGCGATGGCCGAGAAACAAGTTACTGCAGGCCGAAAAACTTATGCACTGCCTGAACTGTTTTTGGTCATGGCGACACAAAACCCGATTGAGCAAGAAGGCACATACCCACTTCCAGAAGCTCAGTTAGACCGCTTCCTACTGCACCTAGAAGTTGAATACCCAGATATGGAGAGTGAGCTTGAGATCCTGCGACTCAACCGCGGTGAAGCTCAAGGCAACGAGTCGGTACAGCCACAGGAAATCTCTCAGCAGACTATCTTTGAAGCGCGCCAAGAAGTACTCAATATCCACATGGCAGATACCATTGAGCAGTACATCATCAGATTGGTAATGGCAACTCGCCAACCTAAGCAATACAGCGACCAACTGGATCAGTGGTTAGATATGGGCGTGAGTCCGCGTGCAACGATTGCTCTCGACCGCTGCGCTCGTGCACATGCTTGGCTTGCAGGCCGCGACTATGTCACACCACAAGATGTTCAAGCGATGGCATTTCCTGTCTTGCGTCACCGCCTGCTTCGTAGCTACCACGCACAAGCTGAAGGTGTCACTGCAAACCAAGTGATCGCACACCTTATTTCACTGGTTGGTAGCGCATAGGGATACGCGCATGAATAATTTATTACCGAACCACAGTGACGGCGTGATGCTGAACCTGGACGAACTGCTGCAATACAAATCGCAGTCTGTTCGATGGTTGCCTCCAGCGAAAAGCCTCTGGTCACAGCTCAATGGTCAACACGAAAGCAACCGCAAAGGTCGCGGGATGAATTTCTCAGAAGTTCGTCAATACCAAGCGGGCGATGACATACGCAGTATTGACTGGCGAGTAACGGCAAGAACAGGCAAAGCGCATACTAAGCTGTTCTCTGAAGAGAGAGAGCAACCTGTCATCTTGTACTTAGATTTAACAAGCAGCATGATTTTCGGCTCAACCTTATTGCTGAAATCGGTTCAACTTGCGCACTTTGCTAGTCAGCTGTGCTGGTTAACCGTCGCTCAAAAAGACCGAATTGGCGCAGTCATCGATACCGGTAAAGAGATCATAGAAATCAAACCAAGTGGCAGTAACCATGCTCCTTTGCGTATTTTGCAAAAAGTCATAGAAATCAATAATGCAGCGCTAACCAACGACGATAATCGTTGCGATACTACCTTAGAGCATGGATTGAAGTCTCTTCATCAACTTTGCCCAAAAGGAAGCGATATTATCCTCCTCAGTGACTTTGTACGTTACCAAGAAAGTGATTACTCACTTATCAGTCAAATACGCCGACACAACAGAGTACGTCTGGTACATTTTTATGACCCGCTAGAGCAAGGTCAAACGGCCTATAAAGGCTCGAAACAAGTCACCGATGGCAGTAAAACGCAGTGGTTTAACTTCTCCTCCAACAAAGAGAAGCAAAAACTCAACCACGCGTTCTCACTAAAAAAGCAGCAGCTACAAGAGTTGAGTTTATCTCTCGCGATCCCCTATAGCTCGTTGTCGAGTGCACAGCCATTGATGAGCCAGATATCAGGAGCTCAGTCATGAAGCAGCCCTTAGATTTAAGCCCTGTGATTACACCAGATGCGCCAACATGGTGGCCTCTGGCGTGGGGTTGGTGGGCATTGATTGTCACAGCCATTATCCTGATTGCCTTGGTGTTTTTTATTATAAATCGAAGAAAAAACAACCAACAGCCAAAGCAAGAAGCGCTGTCTTACTTCACGACTAGTCAGTCTTCAGATCGTTTATCTCCTAGCGAAGCACAACGCATTCTTCGCCAGGCAGCATTAAGCTACTTCCCGCGAGAAAAAGTAGCAGGCCTAGCCGGCGATGATTGGTTGAAGTTCTTAGACGCGCAACTGAAAAAGCCGTTGTTTGTAGAGAAACAAGCTCAGTGGCAACAGTCGCTCTATCAAGATACAACTTCGATGAATGACGAACAGCGTCAAAGCCAACAGCAATTGGTTGACGACTGCGAAACGTGGCTTCGTAAAGCCCTGCCCCCAAAGCGAGGTAGTCATGACTAATCTTATAAGCACTAACTTGTTAAACATCGAGTTCGTTTGGTGGTGGATGTTTTTCCTCGCACCACTGCCGTTTCTCATTTACTTATTCTCACCTAAAGTAGAATCAAGCAGCGCTCTTAAGCTTCCATTTTTGCCAGAGGACAGTAATACCAAAACACCGAGTGCTCGCTTACCAAAGGCGTTATCAGTCATTATTTGGCTTCTGCTAGTAACGGCGAGCGCTCGTCCGGTCTGGTATGGCGAACCCGTTGAGTTTCAGCCGAAGCACCGCGATTTGATGTTGGTAGTTGACCTCTCTTATTCAATGAGCCAAGAGGACATGCAATTCAATGGCGAGTACATCGACCGCTTATCAGCAGTGAAACATGTCTTGAGTGACTTCATTGAACGCCGCAAAGGCGACCGAGTTGGTTTGGTACTCTTTGCTGATCATGCCTACCTACAAACACCTTTGACTTTGGATAGATACACGCTGTCACAACAACTCAATCAAGCCGTCCTAAGGCTGATTGGTAATCAAACCGCGATTGGTGACGGCATTGGGTTGGCGACCAAGACCTTTGTTGATAGTGATGCGCCTCAACGTGTGATGGTACTACTCAGCGACGGCAGTAATACCGCAGGGGTGTTAGACCCACTAGAGGCCGCAGATATTGCCAAGAAGTACAACGCAACCATCTACACCGTCGGTGTTGGCGCAGGCGAAATGATGGTTAAAGAGTTCTTCATGACTCGTAAAGTAAACACCGCTCAAGATTTGGATGAACGCACGCTAATGGAAATTGCCAAACGCACTGGCGGTCAATACTTCCGAGCGCGTGACAGCAAAGAGCTGGCAACGATTTACGATACTATCAACCAGTTAGAACCCGTGACAAATGCCACCAAAATATGGCGACCACAACAAGAGTGGTTTGTATGGCCTTTATCAGCTGCCATGTTCTTCGCATTTATGCTGTTAGCCATTAGGAGAAACAATGTCTAACTTTACTTTTATCTACCCATATTGGTTGTTTGCACTTGTTGCCCTGCCCGCTATTTGGTGGCTCAGCAAGAGACAATCGAAACAAGGGTTATTTGCTTCTCATATCGCGCGATATTTAGCCCCAGAATCAAGCAAGCCGTCTAAAAACCGCAGTACTTACTTTGGTATCTGGTGGTTGGTCGGTGTCATTGCATTAGCTGGGCCAAGCTTTCAAAACAATGAGCAGCCAAGCTTTGAAAAAACGCAGGCGCGAGTTGTGATGATGGATATGTCAATGTCGCTCTACGCTACCGACATAAAACCAAACCGTTTAACGCAAGTGCGATATAAAGCGCTCGATCTACTCTCATTGTGGAAAGAGGGCTTAACCGGAATGGTCGCTTACGCTGGCGATGCTTATACCATTAGTCCGCTAACGTCAGACATCAACACCATTAAGAGCCAAGTACCGAACTTGTCTCCAGATATCATGCCTTATCAAGGCAGCAACGCCCCCGCTGCGGTTAAGCTTGCGATTGAGATGATGACTCGTGCGAAGATCTACCAAGGTGATTTGGTACTCATTGCCGATGACATCGATGACCAAGAGAAGAAAGAGATCGACTCGCTACTATCTGGTGGCAATTGGACGCTATCTATCTTAACGGTAGGCAGTGAAAGTGGCGCACCAATCTCGTTGCCAACTGGCTCGATGATGCAAACCGACTCTGGACAGACGGTAGTAGCAAGAACCAACTTAAAGAACATGCGCGATCTTACACGCAGCTATGGTGGCACCTTTACTGAAGTGCAGTTTGATAATTCAGATGTTGAACACATTGCGAACTATCTCGACCGCGTTGCAACAACGACAGAAGTGACCAAAACCAATAACTCACTCAACACCAGAGTCAACAATGGCTTCTGGCTACTGCCATTCCTATTGCTACCTGCGGTTGGGCTTTTTCGAAAAGGCGTTATTTGGTGCGGATTGGCTGTAATTTTATCATTTAGCCAACCAAATGCTGCGTTTGCAAGCCCATGGAAAACCGACAATCAAGTAGGTTATCAGCTTTATCAAGATGAAGATTTCCAGCAGGCTGCGGAACAATTCAAACAGCAAGAGTGGAAAGGCATTTCACAATACAAAGCGGGAGACTTCGAAGCCGCAGAGCAGACACTACAAGGTTTGACTGACGAAAGTGCTCGTTACAACCTTGCGAATGCTCAAGCACAACAAGGCAAGTACGATCAAGCGATCGAAGAGTATCAAAGCATTCTTGAAAACAACCCTGATCATGAGTATGCGAAAAACAACCTAGAAGTCGTCAAACAAGCCCAGAAGAAGCAACAGCAACAGCAACAGCAACAGCAACAGCAACAGCAACAGCAACAGCAACAGCAAGATAATTCTGAATCCAAAGACCAAAAAGACCAAGACCAACAAAATCAGCAAGGTCAGCAAGGTCAGCAAGGTCAGCAAGGTCAGCAAGGTCAGCAAGGTCAGCAAGGTCAGCAAGGTCAGCAAGGTCAGCAAGGTCAGCAAGGTCAGCAAGGTCAGCAAGGTCAGCAAAGTCAGCAAGGTCAGCAAGGTCAGCAAAATGATTCTTCACAAGGCTCGCAGGATCAACAGCAAAACTCTGCAGACGCTGAAAATTCACAGATCAAAGCTGATAGCCAATCTCAAAACGCAAACCAAGAGCAAGCCAAAGACCAATCGAGTGCAAACGCAGGCGACCAAGAGGGCGAGCAATCTAAGCAGCCAAGTACAGCAAACCAGTCTGAGGAAAAAGAGCAGGACAAGTCACAGCCTCAAAGTGCACGCGCACAGCAAGCTTCAGACGAGAAAGGTGATAAAGATGGTCAACAAGCTTTAGCACAAGCCTCAGAGAAGCCGCTATCAAATGACCCGGATATGCGAAAGCTTGAGCAGGTAGAGAGCGTCCGAGATCCAAGCCAGCTGCTTAAAGCGCAAATGATTTTACAAGCACAACAAAAAAGTGCCCCTAACAACCAGAACAAAAAGTGGTAACCATGCGATTTCTAAATAAGCCATTTTTATCCATAGCCCTAACACTGCTGTTGGGCGCTTTCTCGTCATTTTCAGCATTGGCGGCTAATGCCGTGGCGAGTGTTTCACAGAACAGTGTCACTAAAGATGAAGTCTTCCTACTTAGAGTTGCGACCGATGAAAAAGTCTCTTCTGATGCTCTAGATCTCACCGAGCTTCAGCAAGACTTCTATGTCGGTACACCAAGCTTTGGTTCATCAATGCGAATCATTAATGGTAGCCGTTCGGTGTCAAGCGAGTGGAACATCACCCTTGCTCCACTGCGATTAGGTCAAATACAGATCCCGAGCTTTGATATTGAAGGGGCTAAAACCAAGCCTATCACCATCAATGTTGCCGTTAATAAAGCCGCGCCAACTCAACATGATATGGCTGAGTTTCAACTTACTCTAAGTAAGAGCTCACTATACCCACAAGAAACCGCAGAGCTTGATGTAAAGCTGATCATTAAAGCGGATCCGAGAAGGCTACAAGATCCGAAAATAGCACCACCGAGCTCTTCAGGCTTAGATGTGGAACCGATTGGGGAATCGAAGCAGTTTCAAGACGTTCTCAATGGAAAGGAGGTGACGGTAGTTCAACAGTCGTTCCGTATCTCGTCACAAAAAGCTGGTCAATTTACGCTGAACGGGCCGAAGTTAACAGGAGCCGTTGTCTACTCAACCAACAACTCTAGTACAACACGTTTATTCCAACTCGACACACCTATTGAAACCTTAGATGTCACCGTGAAGGATGTACCAAAGGGCTACAAAGGTGAGTGGTTACCAACTTCTAACTTCAAATTGATTCAGCAATGGTCGGATAGCCAAGGTAACGAATTAACCAATAACAAAGGATTAGAAGGTGGCAATCAAGCCATCGAAATGGAAGCAGGTGATTCGCTAACTCGTACTATTACCATGACGGCGAGTAACTTAACGCAGCACCAACTACCAAAACTGAATATCACCTACCCTAAATCGGTTCGTGTATATGAAGAAAAGCCGCAATTTGGTACCACACAGTCCGGCGATGCGGTTGTGGTGTACAAACAGGTTCTAATCCCAAAAGAAGCAGGAAAGATCTCGCTTCCTGATGTTTCCCAAGCTTGGTTCAATACTGATGCTCAATCAGAACAAACCAGTAAAGCTCTGGGCCTAGAGCTAGCAGTAACAGCAAGTGATCGTGTTGTATCAAGCGCACCTCCAGTTGCTAGCGCGCCGCTCCAACAAACAGCACCAACGGTAATTAATGTCGATAACCCTGGTTTCTGGCCTTATCTCACCGCCCTATTCGCTGCTTTGTGGCTAATCAGCTCAGCAATGGCATTCTACTTCTGGTCACGCCGTGGAAAAATCACACAATCGAAACGCCCAGAACAAAGAACTTCCAATACCGAAGAGGCGCTAGTCAACGCTCTAAAGGCGCACGATGGTGTGATGTTCAGAACCTTGTTTGAGCGATGGAAATCTGAAAATGCAGATCTAAGTGATGAGGCGTTGCAAACCGTTGAAACCGAATTTACTAAGCTAAACCAAAGCCTTTACGGTGAAGCCGGTGCATCAGCCCAAACATGGAGTCCTGAGCTGGCAATCAAAACGGTGAAAAATCCCAAGAGAGTCGCTAGTAAAAAGGATAGAAGCTCGCTAGAAAAGCTGTAGTCGACACTGCTCATCAAGAACAGTAAAGCACAAAGGCCGTTAATCATATGGAGATCAGCGGCCTTTATTTTAAGAAAGAGAGGCTGTAACTTTTTTGCGTTTTAATGCAGAAACAATTCGATTTCGCCCTGAGTCTTTGGCTTGATATAAGGCTTTATCTGCCTTGCCATACAACAGATCAAAATCGAATTGGTGCTGGTCAGAAGTTATCGAGGCATAACCCACGGATGCGGTTAAATAAGGGCTGGTACTACTTTCACAATGGAGGATTTTTGCCTCTTCAATGCATTTTCTAATCGACTCTGCGCGTTGCTTTGTCTCTGAATGATTCGTGCCAATCATCAACAACATAAACTCCTCTCCACCAATCCGACAGAAGGTTTCTTTGTCATTGTGAACATGAGCATTCAGTATCTCGCCGACCGTCCTCAACGCTGCATCCCCTTCAGTATGACCATAGACACTGTTATACAAACCAAAGTGATCAAGGTCGACGAGAATCAACCCAAATGTGATTTCGTGTTGTGAGGCAAACGCACCTTGGTCGTCGCAATTCAAGTCTTCTAAAACCTGCGACAACATACGGCGGTTTCCAAGGCGTGTCAGTGGATCCAGCTTAGAAATGATATCTAACTGTTCATTGGCTCGTTCGAGCTCTTGAGTACGCTTGCTGACTTCTTGCTCCAGAGTTTCATTAAGTTTTTTAAGCTCCTCTTGAGCCATGGTTCTTTGCAGTACCTCAGCAAGGCTTGAAGCAAAGATACGTATTACCTCACGAAGCTGTGAGGTTAGTGGGCTACGAGTTAGCAAGTTATCGGCAGCGATAAACGCAATCGGCTCACCCGTGTTTGTGGTGAGCATGGTCATGGCCGTCCAACCAACACCGACAATATTGAAATCGTGGTAAATAGGGACCGACTCTTCAAACGCGACTTGATTCGGGCAAGCACGTGCTGCCGCGACAATGTCACGTTCCACCAGCTCCGAGCGATAATAAGACTCATCGACAATATCGCCTTTGATGTCAGTACCCCAAGTACCTTGCATGTAACTGCACTTTTTGTCTGTTAGGAAAACTGCCAGTCGATCGATACCTAGATGTTGAATCGCAAAACTAACGGCGGACTTACATACTTCACTGACGCTATCGCATCGAGACAGCTCAACCATACTCGAATGCAGCATGCGTATATTCTGCTCTTGACGTTTACGAATATATATCTGAGAGAGTAGAGAGCCGAAGGACTCAAGCATCTGCTTTTGATAATTGGTGATTGGAGAGCGGTGAATATAGTTATCCATCGCAATCCAGCCGACAGGTTTGTCCCCTTCACGCAAGATTAGCATTCCATTCCAGCCCTGCCCGACCACCTTGCCTTCGGTGTAGAGTGGCGCTTGTTCAATAATGACTAAGTTGGTGTGATTGTCAGACAGCGCCTCAATGTATTCGGCCTCAAGTTGATGTAAATCATATTGAGTATGATGTTCGCTGTTGGTCTTACCCGTTTCATCAGTGCCGTAAGTTCCGCTAAAGCAGCGCTTTTTCATATCAAGCAACATGAAGATCGCACGATCAAAGCCTAGACGATCACGCACCGCTTCTACTGATGCTTTATAGAGTGCATCTAAGGTGTCGGGATTCGAGAGATCCAACGCTACCTGATGAACCAGCTTCATATTATCTACGAACAATTCACGAAGCTTAATTTCATCAAGGTATTGAGCTTCACGAGTGTCTCTATGTTTGATCTCAAGTGCTGCGTTTTTTTCAGCACGAATACACTGCCAACGAGCGGCTGCAAGTTGAAGAGCATCTAGATCCTGATCGAAGGTTTGATTGATCTTTTCGACATTGCAATTTTGAACAATTAAATAAGTTCTACAGGCAGGCGCATTGTCGAGCATCATGATGAATGACTCACCGCCAAGTACCTTCATGTGTTCCCACTTACAGGTGTTGATAGCCATAGGCAAAACCCCGTCCGCGGTATCGAACTGAGCAACCCAAGGCCAAAATGTAGAGGGGTAATTCTCAAGAGAGGTTAACTCACCGTAACAAAACAACGGCAACGAATCGCTTTCCGGTATCGGCTCAGAAAATATCCCAATCCCTTTTGGAGCAAGCATCTTAGCCAAGTAGTCAAAAAGAGACTCTGCCAATAAACGGTGATCACGCGTAGCAGATATTTGTTTTGCAAAGGCTTTTACAGGCACAGCTTCCGTCCATTGGCGATTAAGAATACAGCAAAAATACAGAAGCCTTGATATGCAATCAATATAACTAAAAATGAGATGTTAAGCGGGTCGCAATTTCACTTTTTACATTATCACAAGCATGAGAAGGACGACAAAAATGGGATTTCCTGCCCAAAATTTCATCGACATTGAGACTTTTTTAGAGGCATAAAAAAGCCCCACCTAAAGTGGGGCAAAACTTCCATCGCTTATAGTTATAGTGATAATTCTGTCGATCTATTCGATTATCTAACCTGCGTATCAGTTAGCGTGCTGGTTTTGCTAAAAGCAGAACACTGCACGTCAATAATCGATTAACCAAAGTCACCGTTTACGTAACCTTTAGTACGATCATCTTTTGGTTCGCTGAAGATAACACTCGTTTCGTTGTGCTCTACAAGCTCTCCCATTAGGAAGAAAGCAGTACGGTCTGAAATACGGCGCGCTTGCTGCATTGAGTGCGTTACGATAACGATAGTGAAGTCTTTCTTCAGGTCTTCCATCAATTCTTCAATCTTGTGTGTCGCGATAGGGTCTAGAGCCGATGTAGGTTCATCCATCAGGATTACATCCGGTTCCATTGCAATCGTACGAGCGATACATAGACGCTGTTGCTGACCACCAGATAAGCCAAATGCGTGTGCTTTAAGACGGTCTTTTACTTCGTCCCAAAGGGCAGCACTGCGCAGTGAGCTTTCTACAACTTCATCAATATGCTTCTTGTCCTTGATGCCTTGAGCACGTAAGCCGTAAGCCACGTTCTCGTAAATGCTCATTGGGAATGGGTTTGGCTTTTGGAATACCATGCCTACACGAATGCGTAGGTCAGCCACATCAATATTGCCGTAGATGTTTGTGCCATCCATATCCAGCTTACCTTTGATAGTAACGCCTTCAATTAGGTCATTCATGCGGTTCAAGCAACGCAGTAGCGTTGACTTACCACAACCAGATGGACCAATCAGAGCTGTTACCTGACGCGTTGGAATTGGCAGGTTGATAGATTTAAGCGCTTGGTTTTCGCCGTAAAACAGATCTAGGTTCTCAATATCAAATTTGTTCATGTTCGTAATCTCTAAATTCTTAAATTCGTGTCTAGCTTAATGCTTTCTTTATCACGGGGGCTCTCTCTATTGTTGAGCCAGCTAATGAGCTTAGTAAGTTGCCGTGTTGAAGCGTCTCGCAATCAGTTTTGTAACCATGTTGATCAAGAGAACCAATACGATTAGGACTGTCGCCGTGCCGTAGGCTTGGTTCCACTCATCGATAGTAAATAGCTCTGTTGTCAGCTTATATAGGTGAACCGTTAGTGTACGGCCAGAATCGAATACCGACTCAGGAACACGTGCCACCATACCTGCTGTTAAGAACACAGGCGCTGATTCACCAATTACACGACCAATACTAAGAATGACCGAAGTTAAGATACCTGGCATTGCGCTTGGTAATATCAAACGCCAGATAGTGTAGATTTTTGAAGCGCCAAGGCCGTATGAACCTTCACGGTAAGTTTGTGGTACTGCCATCAATGCTTCTTCTGTAGTACGGATAATTACAGGAAGAATCAAGATACTTAGCGTTAGTGCGCCCGACAGAATCGAGAAGCCAAGACCAAGAATCGAAACAAAGAAGGTCATACCGAACAGACCAAAGATGATCGATGGAATACCAGCTAACGACTCAGTACAGAATCGAATCACTTTCACCAATCGGCTACCTACTTTCGCATATTCAGTTAGGTAAATCGCCGTCATGATACCTAGTGGCGCAGCGACCGCAATCGATGCAATAACCATGTAGATCGTGGCGATGATCATTGGGAAAATACCACGCTCTTCACCAGTACGAGTGTAATCGTCAGTGATGAAGTTCCAATCTACGTATTGCAGACCGTTCGATAAGATGTACCAAATAATCCAGAATAAGAAGCCGACGGTGACGGCTGCAGCTGCCCAGATAAAACCTTTCAAGATATTATCTTTCATTTGGCGTGCTTGTTTTAGTTTTACGCGATCCATATTACTCATCCTCGCCTACTTCGCTTTTTCACGGTTAAGATAAAGTAGAGCACCATTTAACATCATGATGAACACTAGAAGTACAACACCTGTTGCGTACAGTGCATTAGCGTGAATGCCACTTGCGTAAGACATTTCAATCGCAATGTTCGCTGTTAGCGTACGAGCCGAGTCCAAAATACCTTCTGGCATTGCAGGAGCGTTACCCATCACCATGATGATTGCCATCGTTTCGCCAAGTGCACGACCGATACCCAAAATCACACCAGTCATAATGCCTGAACGTGCAGCAGGAACGAGTAGCTTAAAAATCGTGTAGATTTTCGAAGCACCCAGTGCAAGTGAACCTTCTTTGTATGTACGAGGTACAGCACGAATCGAAGTTTCAGAAACCGTGATAACGGTAGGAAGAATCATGATACCCAGAACAATGATACCGGCTAGGATGGTGTTACCCGCTGGTACTTGAAAAATGTTCTGAATCATTGGAACGATAATTACTAGACCGAAGAAGCCGTATACAACCGACGGGATACCCGCTAGAAGCTCGACTGCAGGTCGAATAATATCTGCAAGACGCTTAGGAGCAATCTCAGCAATAAAAATAGCGGTTAGTACACCTACTGGTACACCAACAACTACAGCTCCAAGTGTCGAAACAATCGATGCAACAATCATGGTTGCAACACCGAATAGAGCTGGAGGTAACCAGTCAACACCCAGAACAATGCCAGAAACGCCGGCCTCTTGGAATGCAGGGATACTCTCTGCAACGATAAAGTAAGCGATAACGGCTAGTGATACGATGCCGATTACAGCACTCGATAAGAACAAGCCGTGAAAGATTCTTTCTCTCCAGTCGATGCGCTTCTTAGCACGTAGACTTGGCTTGTTGATTTGAGTCGCTTCAGTATTCATAAGCTTTTCACTATTTGCGATGGTCATATATAAAATCTCAAACTTTGTGGCTCAATAAGAGCTCGAAATAAACAAAGTTGAAAGAAAAGGCTCAGCCTAAAGCAGGCTGAGCAATAATTAAGATTGAGTCAGTTAAGATTAGTTAACTGTGATGTAGCCTTTCTTACCAGCGATAGCTTGAGCTTCGTCTGCAACCATCCAGTCTAGGAATTGTTGAGTTTCAGCTGTTGGAGCGTTTGCTTTGTAAAGAACTAGGAATGGACGAGCAACTTTGTAAGAACCGTTCTTAACGTTGTCTACAGTTGCAGCAGCGCCGTCGATAGTTAGAGCTTGAACAGATTCGTCAACTGTACCTAGAGAGATAAAGCCTATAGCGTATGGGTTGCTTGCTACAGAAACTTTAAGTGCGCCGTTACCGTTTGCAACTTGTGCACGTTGAGAGATAGCCGATACTTTCTTATCGCCGATCTTCTTCTTAAGCTTCATGATGTCTTCGAATGCACCACGTGTACCAGATGCAGTATCACGAGTGATTGCTACGATTGGCTTGTCAGCACCACCAACATCTTTCCAGTTAGTGATGTCGCCTTTGTAGATTGAAGTGATTTGCTCAGCAGTAAGAGCAGATACTTCGTTGTTCGGGTTAACAACAACTGCGATACCGTCACGAGCGATAACTAGCTCTTTCAGGTCAGCTGTTTTCTCTTCTTCTTTAAGGTCACGAGAGGAGATACCAAGGTCAGCACTTCCATTTTTTGCTGCTTTGATGCCTGCAGAAGAACCTGGTGCTTGAATTTCGATGAACACTGGTTCGCCTTTATTCATGTAGGTTTCTGCAAAAACTTCAACCAGTGGAGAAGCACTGTTAGAGCCAACTACAGAGATAGTTTCTTTAGCTGAAGCTGTATTCACTGTTAGAGCGCCTAGTAGTGCGATTGCACCGATAACTGTCTTTTTCATCACAAATTTCCTTTAGTGGCGTTATTGCCGTAATGTTTTGCTTGAACGAGGCTTACTTTAGAATCCGAATGTGACAGTTGTGTTTCACTTAATTGAAGCCTATATGACAACTACAATTTATTTTCTTGTTCCCCCTACCAAATAGCCTTGAAGTAATCAATTGGCCTCACTCATAGGCACCGAATATTCATTCCAACCTATTTAAGCCAAACCATTCAATATCGCACCATCCCTTTTATTACCTAATACCACACAAGGTTCTGTGCCAAATAACCCTACCTTAAAAATGGCTAAAGCCTTGTTTGTACAATAAATATTCAAAAATTATCAAATATCTATCTCATATATCAAAATCGAATCCATTACTGATTGAATTGTCATTCTCAGAAGTTAGAATCACCTGCTAATTACAATAATAACAATTGCTTCTGCTCATTTATTTATTCAAAGAGGGACATTACATGCGCCAACTTCTCAGTGGCTTATCTATAAAAATACAAATTCTCATTCCAGTACTCTTTTCTGTCGTATTACTTTTGACGGGTGTCATTATCGGTGGTGACAAACTGGAAAGCGCTTTTAAAGATGTATCAACAGCAACCGATCAACTTATCCTACATAAAGAAGAACTCAGCGAAATCGTCGACAACAGCTATGGCATGCGTATCAAAGCAATTTACAGTCTATTCAAGGCTGACGACGTAAAAACACTGGTTGAAACACTAAACCAAAAACGCGACCAAAATACTCGCCTACTGAATTCATTGAACACAGTGCCAGGCATGCAAGATGAAGTAGCAGCGATGACCAAAGCGATGAATCATTATGTCGACTTCTCTCGAACTACCATGCTTCCTCTATTAAGAGCGAAGCACGGCGATGCATCACTCTCTTCAGATTTTGAAAACCGCTACCAGACTGCAATTGACCAATACCGTCACGCGGGTAATGAAATGGTGCAAGCGATCAACACTCTGTCTAAGAAGCTGAACTTGCTTGCGACTCAAGAAGTCGACATCAACGGACAGCAACACACCAGCACACTGGATACGGCGACCATTGCCCTGCTAGCGATTCTTTCTATCGCATTAGTTATCAGCTGGACGCTTGCAGGTATCATTGTTAAGCCACTTAGCAATATTCAGGAAACCATGCGTGAAGTAGCGAAAGGCAACCTGCTCGTTAAAGCTGAAGAGTATGGCGATAACGAGATCTCGCGCCTTGCCCAAGACGTAAACAAATCCGTTGAGCAATTGCGTGACACGGTAAGTTCACTCTCTCGAATCAGTATTGAAGTTGCGTCTGCGTCTACAGAACTAGCTGCAGTGATGACGCAATCAAGTGCTAACTCAGATCAAGAGAAGCAAGAAGTAGAACAAGTTGCTTCCGCCGTGAACCAACTTGAGAGCACAGCATCACACGTCAACGAGAATGCAGTACAAGCTGATTCAGCGTCTAAGCAAGCTGATGAAATGGCGACACACAGCATGAGCTTGTTTAGTGAAAGCAACAAAGCCAATGAGCAAATGGCAATTCAACTAAGCGAAGCTGCAAATGTTGTGGGGACGCTAAAAGAACACTCTGAGCAGATTGGCAAAGTGATTGAGGTGATCCAAAGCATCTCTGAACAAACCAACTTGCTTGCACTTAACGCAGCAATCGAAGCCGCTCGTGCAGGTGAAAGTGGTCGCGGTTTCGCGGTTGTTGCTGATGAAGTACGAATGCTAGCGGCACGCACTCAAGATTCAACCAAAGAGATCCAAACCATTATCGAAGGTTTGCAGGTTCAATCTGGTAATGCAAACGAAAGCATGAGCAGCTCACTGGCTATGTTAGAACACAACCAAACACTTGCTGGTGAAGTAAGTGCAGCGCTGTCGGGGATTGCTAACTCAGTAACGGATATGACGGAAATTAATACTCAGGTAGCTTCGGCAGCGGAAGAGCAGAGCCAAGTAACCTCAGACATCAACCGTAATATCTCAAACATCTACAGCTTGGTAAGCCAAAACGTAACGGGCATTACTCAAGCAGCAGCAGCAAGCCACGAATTATCGAACCTTGCCGAGCAGCAAAAACAGCAGTTGGATTACTTCAAGGTTTAAGGTTTAAAGTAAGACCTATGCACCAAAACTCAAAAGGCCGTGGAAGAACCACGGCCTTTTTATTTACAGATTAAGAACTAAATCATTCTGCAACTAATAAGACACTAAACTTGTATTGTGCTGCGTTGTATTGGTAAACCTCGCCATTAATGGAATCAAGCGTCATTACGCTCTGTCCATTACCTGCAGGAGTCGAACTCCATACATAAGCGGCTAAGTTACCGGTCTCAAAATTAAATGTATCGCCGAACACCTTAGTACTCATTGCTGGAGAATGGCATGCGACTTCTTTCAAAGAAACCAGCTCTTTGATGTTTGGCATACGCCATTGATCAACACCACCAAATTTGTGTAACTGGTGATTACCATTAGCGTCATTAATTGACTCAACCATGGTCAATGCACTCTGCCATAAGAAAGTTTCCCCATCACCGGTACAAGATAACGATGACTTATCCCACGTCTTACCGAGCTGACAACGCATCCAAGTCAAGCCAGTGAGCTGATCAGTAAAAGTACCGTTATCATTGGTAACATAGCGAGTGTTAGATGCAGTTCTCCCTAGGTCTAAGCTACATTCTTGAGCAAAGGCACCTACAGAAAATAAACTAATTAAAGCGACGGTTAGTATGTTTTTCATTGCTATTTTCCTTGTAGCGAAACCAAACGAGCAGGGAATTGGTAAGAATCGTAATTATCTGAAGAATCAACATCACCAGAGTAAATCTCTAGCGCACTAATATAACCTCTGTTGTCACCAAGAGTGCCGATTTCGTTATAGTAGAAACCGCCATCTACGGTAGATTTTGAGTAAATGTTGTAGATAACTGACTGGTTCCACACAGAGCCGATTTTCGTATATTCCCCACCAATGCTTTGATGAGGGAAGTACTTGTATGTAAGGCCGTAAGCTTGACCATTCGCATGAGTTTCTGTCTCACCAAAATCAAGCAAGTTATAGAGTTCGTGGAAAGTAGGTAAGCGCCAATCGGACTTGCCACAAAGGTTGATTGAGTTGATATGCTCAACATAATCTTGGGTCGTACAAACTGTATCGCCCTTAGTCTTACATGTTGCTAAATCAACGTCTTGGTCATAGGGCGTCACTTTTCCTGGAATTTCTAGGGCAAATTGACGATCTTTATGCTGCATTGAGTTTTCATCGTCAGTTTTAGATTCCCAAATTAAGCCACTTCGCTCATCAAGAACACAAGACCACTGAGCCGCTTCATCAGCCAGTGTTTGACCACTTTCATCCAACTTAATGAACTTAAACCCATTACCCGATTGTGTATTTTTGTCTGTTGTATCAAAACCAAATTCAGCATCTTGACCAGGAAAACTCTCTGGGCGGTCTGCAACATCCTGGGTATCATCAGTATCGGAGAAGTATAGAGTTGCACCCGTATCATTTAGTGCCGTCGCTGCCTTCATATCGCCAGCAATAACGTTTGAAAACTCCGTAATTTCGTCATTCGTTAATACACCGCCAACAAAATCAGTGGTGCTTTTATCAAACTTATCACTAAGCTGTGCCAACATATAAGCACGGTATGTTTTATCAAAAACTTTAACCGAAGAAACCACATTTTGCTCTAAGCTCGCCAACTCAGAGTCAGATAGGTGATCTTGAATATCACCTGCAATAGTAATGCCTTTAGCCGCCAGTTGCGCTTTGAGTTTACTGTTCGCATTCTTTACGGTGTAGCCATCTAAAACATACCCTGCAAGCAATGTACTAATACCATTAATTTCATTGCCTGATGTTTTTTGTAGGCCTGGAGCTGCGATGTAAGAGAAAGAAGTCTGTACACCATCTGCGTTGCTAACGGCTACACCCGTATCCAACTCCACTAATAGCGGTAGTGAAAGCATCGCTTTTTGAGTGCTCGTTAAACTAAATTCACCATTTGCATTTGCCGTGGTGGTTGGTTCACCGCTGTCACACGTCAAACTTTCATTCAAGTCAGAACAAACTTTGTTTTCTAGTGCAACATTCTGAGCAGTAATTTTACCTGCAACGGTATAAGTTGGAGCTGAAGTTTCGGAACTGCCCGAACCTCCACAGCCCGCAAGAGCCAAAGACATGGCCAAAATAGTCAATTGTGGTTTCATAGAGTTATCTTCTTGTTGTGTTTTTAAAGAACATTTTGTTTGTAAGGAGCGTTTTACTAATTAGCGGCTTTGCGCTTTCTAAAAGATTCGTCAGACATAACGAACTTTTTGAATTAAGGGAGCGGCAAAGTGCCAGCAGCAACATAAAAGCAATAGCAAACGGAGAGCTTCCACCGCCAGAACTGCTGCTAGAGGAAGCCTTTGCACCGGCATCACCACAGTCGTATTCCGAAATAGTGCCAACAGCCCAACGGTTTAGCTGCCCTGATTCCCCCATAACATAATCACCAATCTCTAAACGCCAAGTGCCATTACTCGGTTCATCAGCAAACGCGTTAAGTACAGCGTCATGTTTGAAGGTAAAGAAGCTATTAAAGCCATTAGAACGGGTAGCTTGGTGCTTCAGTAAATCAACACGAGTGCCTCGTGGAGAAATTAATGTCACGGTTAAATCTGCAAGCCTTGGGTGCTCAATATCAAGATAGACACCAAATTGGTTATCAACCGATTGAACGGCATCATTCAAAGTGAAGTTAAATGTTTTGAAACCTATTATTGCTTGGTTAGAAGCACTCAACTTACTGTCAGGTAAAGGGCTGTTCACTTCTTTTAATGAAGCACTCAGATTAGGAAGCCCATAAATGAGGTCTATTTGATGTTGCCAATTCAACTTTTTTAAAGCCGTGTCATATTGGTAATCTAACAATGTCGTCATGCTGATTGCTGAACCACAAACTTGACCACTTGGTAAAGCCGTTTCGATAGAAAGCTGATTGGTAGGCTGACTTGCAAAGGATTTTGTTACCCCCCCTACTTCAATGTCACCTTCAATGTCCGCTTGCCTTGAGGTTGGGTACAAGTCGACATTCAATAATTTTTCTGGATGAACATATCGGGAAGCAATTTCAACGCTAAATGGCTCAATAATTAAATTATGAACGGCAAATTTTTCTTTCAATATCTCGGCGTAACGGCGTTCTGGGTACAGTTCTTTGGCAACAAAAATGGCATTTTCAGCTAAATCATGCATTTTCAAGCCGCGTCCCAATCCATACATAGACTCTAGAACTATGGTGTCAAATTCTTGGAAGCCAACTTGGCCGTATAACTCAACAGAGCTTTTTAATGCTTGGAATAAGGGTGTAGACCAGAGTTCATCACCCAGTTCTCCAGCCACACTTTCGTGAGGTCTATATTCAGCATGTTGAAAATATCGCGCTCTTTGGTTCCATAAGCTACGAGTAGTGTTACGGACACCAAAATACCCATCCCAGTTAAAGACGGTATCGATTTCAAACTCTTGCCCTTGAGTTTGTGCATTTTCAAACTGAGTACGGAAACTAAAGCTGCCAGCCCAATAGTCACCAAAACCTTCGCCTATTGCGCCAGTGTGTCCATAAGCCCAATCCTTAACGATTTGGTAATGAATCCCATGACCAAGCTCATGAATAATGACATCAGCATCTAAGGCATCAGGGGATCCACCAGCAATGCCAAACAATGCCGCTTTGGGGCCGTAATAGTAAGTAGAGTTATCCGCCGATAAACCTCTGCCATCAAACTCTAAAGGTTCATCAAATAGAGAAAAACCTAATTGGTTCAGGTAACTTAATGACTGATCAAGATGTGCAAACGCCATCACTTGAGCGAATCTATTATCTTGCCAATCAACCTGTTTCAGCTCAGCCAGACTTGCGAATGTCGTCACTCCTTCTGCAGGAAGAAAGCTCTGGCTATCTCGGTTGATTGTCTCTCCCGTCTCGTGATTCACCGTCACTAAAGCTACAGCATCCACTTGAGACACTCGACTATTGGTCAGATAAATACCATCGCTGTGGCTAAGCACCTCAACATCCTTTGAAATATATTGAGGGGGATGTGGGTATTCACTGATATCTGTTAGCAAGGTTGCTGGTGGCGCACTTCTGTCCATTGTTCTTAAGTCAGGACTGAAGATACTTAGCTCTGCTTGCACAACCTGTCCAGAAACTAGGGCTGGCGGTCTTTGTGCTTCCAACTGACGAGGAGCTTCAAGCTCAGCGGCAGTTGTTGGCTGCCCATTTCTAATCAGAGTGTCTTCAAGACTTTTGAAAACACGTGATACTTGATGGTCATTGTTAGTTGTTAGTACTACTGTTCTTTGTTGTTGATAGACACCATTTTCAAATACATCAAAGTTGTAATGGTGACCGAGTTTCGACTGGTTTGAATAACGAAATTGCAAGCTATCCACACTAGGATAGGCTTGTTCTAAGTAAGTTTGAGCTTCCTGTTGATTGGTAACTAACGTATTACCTTGAGGGTAATCCCACTGCGCCGCAACACTCGGTAGTGAGGCCAATAATATGGCTAAACATAAAGGTGATTTGATCATACTGAGCCCTTAAAACACATACTTAGCGTTAACAGTGAAATAACGACCCGGTTCTGTTGAGTAGCCTTTATTTGAGTCCATAACCCCTGCAACATCTTGGTATCGAATGTATTCTTTATCGAATAGGTTAATGACGTTCGCACTAAGATTTAAACCAAAGTCCCACGCATAACTCATTCCCATATCAACACTAGCCCAGCCAGCAGTCGTCGCACATTCGGTTGAAAGACCTATATCGGTCTCGCATTCTGGTACCTTGTCCATCGCTTGTGCCCAACTCACCATCGTATAAGCCGAGAATGCTTGGTTATCATAGGTCACTTCAGCGTTACCTTCCCATGGGGTTAAACTTCTGATTTTATCTCCGTTGCCATCTTCACCATCCACAAAACCTAATTGAGTACTGACCCCCCAATTGTCTGTAACTTGGTGCGCAATCGAAGCTTCAATGCCATATGTCTCGACTCCATTAACATTCTGAAACTGCTTAAAGTAGTTACCTGTATTAGGGTCAGGATTGAACGTCACTTGTTTTACATCGATAAAGTTTTCAAACTTTTGGTAAAACACTGCAGTGTAGAATTGAGTACGACCGTTGTCGTATTTGCTACCTATTTCAAATGAATCACTGGTTTCCGCTTCTAAGTCCATATTCGGAATAATTTCGAACGGTGTGATTGGCACAAAATCATGGTTCTGATAGCCATAAACCTTATCGTACGCGGGTGCTCGGAAACCGTGGTTATACGAAATATATGAGTTCAAAGAATCGGTAA
This sequence comes from Vibrio gigantis, assembly GCF_024347515.1. NCBI lineage: Bacteria > Pseudomonadati > Pseudomonadota > Gammaproteobacteria > Vibrionales > Vibrionaceae > Vibrio > Vibrio gigantis. The sequence continues at coordinate 1,620,077 of NZ_AP025493.1, read as the reverse complement.
TTTGATAACCGATAGACAAACTAGGTGAAAACTCTGCGCTATTTTTATCTTCGACGGTATAACCATTCATAGTATTTCCTGACTCAGGAGTCAGACGATGTAAATCGACACGAGCCCCAGCAGTCACGGTCCAACGATCAATTTCAATCACATCACGTACATAACCAGCAAATACATAAGCTCGTGCAGAGGCGAACGGTTTTGCGTCTTTATTGTTCAACCCATTCCAATCTAAGGTTGTAGCACTACTTGGACGTTCGTAAAACGTTGTGTCAAAACTCACACCATATGAGAGATTATGATTCATACTTTTTTGCGTAAAAGTACTAATAAAATCCGCATCAGCGCCGATCACTTCATCGGTAAAATGGCGGTCGTCGATCAAGCGACGCTGTACCGTAATATTGTTTTGTTCTTGTGATACCAATGCATTAACATTTTCATCAGCAACGGTACTACGCAAATAAACTTTGGTGTCTAGCTCTTCAAACCATGAATCGATAGGGAAATATTCTGCCCCAACAGAAACAGTAAATGACTCCGTGTACGCTTGCTGATCGAAATCTTCTGTTTTCCACTCACCATCTTTCTGAATCTTAGCAAGGCCTTCTTTTCGACTTAGATTCTCTTTGTAGTACTCAACATGCCCTTTGAGCATCAAGGCATCACTTGACCAGTAGTTCAAAGTGTAACCACCACCGACGCCATCTATGTCTCGGTTATAGAGGTCCTCATTAAAGTTACGTGTTTCTTCACCTTCCCAATAAGAAAGATTGACTAAGCTTTCGAACTTTCCTGAACGGAAAGCAAGGTTTGTCGCACCTTTGTATTTATTACTGATACCGGTATAGGTTGCAGACACATCGCTATAAAAGTCTTTGTCGTCGAGATAATCCCCCGGCTTTTTCGTCGTAACCACCACCACGCCACCAATAGCGCCTGAACCGTATACGGATGAACTCGCCCCTTTTATAACCTCAATACTTTCCAAGTTGGACATATCAAACGAGTTACGCCCTACCTTGTCATTGATATCGTTGGCACCAAAGCCATCAGCAGACTTTATTCCGTCTTTCACAATCACAATCCGGTTGCCTGTCATCCCACGGATTGTAATGTTTTGAGATCGACCAGCTCCCCCTGAAACACTGACTCCAGGCTCGCTCTTTATTGCGTCATAAAGCTCAGTTGCACCTTTGCTTTCTAGATCTTCACCAGAAATCACTGCAACTGAACCAGCTACTTCTGATAGCGGCTGTTCAATTTTATTGGCTGTTACTATCACTTCTTCAAAGTGATAAACGTCAGATTCAGCGTGCACGAGATTGGCAGCAAGTACACTAAGTACTGCCGCTGATAGGGGGGAAAGCTTCATTTACTGCTCCGCTTTAATGTCTTTTTGGATAAGTGATAAAAGAAATGCGTACTCAAACGCTTGTTGCGATAATGATCGTCGCCTGTCTGTCGAATGTCCTTGAGTAAAGCTTGTCGACAATAGATAAGGTCCGTGGCCAGTCGTTACCTCATTTAGCTTCGCGTAATACTTAGCACCTTCCCAATAAGGAACGCGACGGTCATTAAGGCCAATCTGGATCAATATTGATGGGTAGTTCTGTTCACTAAGATTCAAGTATGGGTCGTATTGCTTCATTGCCTTCAATTCATCAGCAATATTTGGATTGCCCCACTCACCGTACTGTTGAGCTGTTAGAGGTAATGAAGAATCGGACATGCTATTCACGACATCGACAAACGGCACTTTAAGCACCGCACCGTCAAACAAATCTGGATCTCGGTTTAAAGCGGCAGCAACGAGTGTCCCACCAGCACTTCCACCCATAGCATATATAGACCGTGTACCTTGGCGGTACGCTCTCAATGCCTGTGCCGCAGCAATGAAATCAGAAATGCCATTTTCTTTATTGATACCTTTTCCAGCTTGATACCAAGCGTCACCATAGAAGCCTCCACCACGGACATGTGCAATCGCATAAATTACACCTTCATCAAGTAGGCTAATGATTTGCGGCATAAAGTAAGGCTTCATCGTCATCCCATAGGCCCCGTATCCGTACAAAAGCACAGGTGTATCCTTCGTAAGCTTATCCTTGCGATACGCCAAAGTGACGGGGATCATTACACCGCCAGAGTTGACCATGACTTGCTCTGTGTAATAGTTAGATTTTTGATATTCAGGGTAATAATCTTGAGAGAATAGCTCTCGTTTTAGAGTATCTGTATTTAACCGCTCCCACTTCGCAGGCTGAGTTAAAGACATGCTTCGGATATGCAGTTTGTTACTTTGGTAGTCACCCACTCTGCTCACCCAAGCAACTTGACCCGACTCTGCTACCATCAGGCTTGAACGATGGCGGTTGTCGTTATCGAAGAAGTGTAAAGATTGAGACGCACCAGTCTGGGTGATGATCACAGGCCCAGACTCAAACAAATGAAAATTACTAATTCTAGATTCATCACTCGGTTCAAAAACAGCACTCCAGCGATCTATTTTTGATACTTGATTAAGTGCTACCGAGTAAAAAGTAAACCCCTTGCCAGCATGGTTACTATTCGAGAATAAACGAGAGCCGACAACATCAACGTAGTACTCGATACCAGTTCTACGAGGTAAAAGTGGTTCGGAGATCTCGCCGGTATCAAGATTTACTAAACGTTGCTCACTTGAGTTCTCATTGTTTGCCTGAACGATAGCAAATTGTGCGTCACTTGAAAGGTAGTACGACAGTAACCACGCAGAGTCGGGCTCTTCAGTCAATTGAGTTGGTTCTGACTGATCTAAGAAGTATTGCGTTAACGCATAAGGTCTCGACGTTTGTTGGTCAAGTTCAACCAAATACAGAGATTGATCGTCTTTCGACCACGCAAGCGTACTGTCTACATTCTGCGCGATTGGAGTGACTTGATGAGTTTGAAGATCAACAACACTCACTCGGTACTGTTCTGATCCACTTACATCTTCCGCGATCGCAAGCTTTGTTCTGGTTGAATTCAACTCCCAACTAGCCAACTGGTAATAATCAAAATCGCCAGATCGAGCGTCAATGTTAAGTAACTCGGTTGATTCTTCCCTCCCAACAGGTCGGGATAGTAAGGTTCTCTCACCATTGTGATTGAGGATCGCATACTCGTACCCGCTAATTTCCTGCCATGGTTTGTCAGCGAGTACAGGGCGATTGTCTTGCCAGTTTTTTTGTAAGGATTCGCTTAGGGGTTGAATACGTTCTTGATACTGCTGAGTTTTATTATTTTGTTGATTAAGATAGTTTAGTACGTTGCTCGCGCTACGGGAGTCATCTCTAAGCCAAGAGAACTGATCAGAAGCACTAACCATCCCCGTCGGTAAAAGAGCAAAAGCTAACAACACAAACACTTTCATAAATACAACAAATCCATGCGTTAATTTAATAAATTTCGCGTATACTGCACCTAAACGATAATGAGATCAATTATCATTTGCATGAATGCGTGATGTTAATCACAAGAAATGCGTCAGTTAATTATGAATTGGTATTATATTGCTTGAGATATTTATATTCAGACAGGAGCAATAAGTTAGTTAATAGTTTCAATTTCCACCTATAATTGTTCTAATTACAGAACAAGCAATCGTTTGCTAAGTTGAGGAGAATGGCTTTATTGTTTAGCTTCATTAGCACGAATTCTTTCAATCGCTTCAACTCTTCTAAGCTGCTTTGGCAGGAAATGTTCAGTCCTAAGTTTCGCGATCGTCTCTTGTTGTTCGATTTTCGAGAGAGCTGAATCGTTCAAAACATCACTTCGTTCTGAGAAGTAAATCTCTAAAGCGTCTTCAAATACCGCTCTTTGTTTGTCAAGATCTTCGAGTCTTTGCGTTGCTTCTTCGCCAACAAGTTCGCTTCTCTTTAAATATTTACCCTGCTCATCGAGACCTTCCGATCTAGAGAGTTGTTGGAGTAACACCTGATTCTGGTGACTCGACTGAACATAACCTGGTTGTTCAGATAGATAGGATTCGAGTCTTTGTTGGTATTCTTCACCCTCTAATCCCTCTTGTTTCAAAAGTAGCTTTTCTAATGCTATTTCTCTCATTCTGTTGTCATGCGTAAACAGAATACTTACCTCACTCTCACTAAAAAACTGAGCTTGCAGCTCAAGGAGCGCTTGATTAAGTGCGCGTAGGTCCTCAGCGGATATTGATGTGGTGTCAAATTGCACATCTAGTGATGTCAGTGCCGACTTATACTCAAGATATTTTGCAAATAACACTTCATCAACCACCGCACCTTGTGATTGCTCATGGTGTTTTGCCACGTTGTCACGAATATCTTCGAGGGTTAGCTCTGTATTGCCTGACACGAAATACTCCATCATGTCTTTGGCTGACGCATTGTCAATTTCGGTATCTTGTTGAGAGGCGACTTTAAATGAGGAAGCGGTCTGTTCGTTGTCATTATGTGAATTTGTATCTTTGTTATTTAGATAAAAAAAGACCGCCGCTGTGCTCATCAGGGCTATCGTGGTTATCGACAAAATGGCGGTCTTTTTCATCTTACTTTCCTTGTTTTCTTATTAAACGGTTGTTTAGCCTACAAACCAGCCAACTTCAATCGATTAGCGTGCTGACGATATAACGTCACAGGATCGGTCTCAAACAAGTGATGGATGCCCAGCAACCCATTGATCTCATCCAAGTGATTCATTTTGTAATCGTCGCCAATCACTTTGCCCAAATGCGCGCTACATGCTCCTACTAACCCGTCATTAGGTTCGTTAAAGGCTAAGCCTAGGATTGTCATTGCTCCATCGGTAGGGTCTAGAAGGTTGGTAAAAGTGGAAGACCCCGTCCATGAATAGTAATAAACGCCGTTACTTGCTTGCCACTCACCATCACCACACTCAGACGTAGGAACACCCTCCGGGTAAAATTGGTTGAATGCTAGAGAACCTTCTGTGGTCAATGCTTCAAGAGAAGCGAGGCCATCTTGTTCGAGATCAGAACCACCCGACAGTAGATTGATAAGTGTCGTCAAACCACCAGCCAATTTAACCGCAATACCTTCTGTAACTGAGCCCTCAGATACATTCCCTCGAACAAGGTCCGCAACCTTGGAGCCTTTATGTACGCCACCAATACTGGTCACCGAAGCCACAAGATCCGGTCGAACCGACGCGACATAACGTGCCGTTGGCCCACCATGGCTGTGACCAACCAAATTCACCTTACTTGCTCCTGTTGCGGCTAGGAGTGTTTCAACTTGACTTAGCAACTGTTCACCACGGACTTCAGAACTGTTGGTCGCAGAGACCTGAGCGACGTACACGTTCGCACCATCTTTGGTGAGGGATTCAGGCACGCCATAGAAATAGTCGACGCCCGCTAATGTATCGAAACCAAACAGACCATGTACCAACATAATGGGGTATTTCGTTTCAGTATATCCGCGGGCTTCTAATACTGATGTGCTCGTTCCGGCATATACACCAAAACTAGATAGGCAGGCTATCGTCCAAATTAATATCTTTTTCAATGCTCTTTCCTTAAACAGATTAGACCTCTGATGAGTAAAGAAAACGTAGACAATGATTTTATAAAACTGAAAGTGGTGACTCGATATTTGTGACAGTGAACTTGAATTAAACAGTTGCGATTAACATTAAGCAAACAGTGTGATGAGAGAAGTTAAATTCATAAACAATTGATTTAGTTATAATTTATTAAGAATCATTGGAACTGTTTTTTCAAAAAACTGACTCAAACATCAATTCGACATTCGCAATAAACAAAAACTTCACGATAGATCCCTGTTTAGAAATCGGTATTTTTCAACCATAAACTCGTTGAAAACTTGATACTTATGCCACTAATAACACCAAAGAAATATTAATACATTGACGAAAAATATTTATTTTATGTATAGGTCGTACCAGTTAGTTATTTATCCAGCTATCCACTTATCAATAAGCAACAACGTTTTTGTTTGGCTCATCTAAATATAAAAGAGAATACAGTGATGAAAAATACGGCTTTAATACTCGCGTTAACCATACCATTTGGGGCTTATGCTGCAGAAGACTCAATACCGACACCCGAATCGATTACATCAGCACAAGTGCTCAGCACACAAGGTTCAGAAACCTATTCTTATGTTCGATGTTGGTACCGAACTGACGCATCACATGATTCCCCTGCTACCGACTGGCAATGGGCAAAAAAGGAAAATGGTGATTACTACACAATCAACGGATATTGGTGGTCTTCCGTTTCTTTCAAAAACATGTTCTACAGTGATGCCCCGCAATCTGAAATCAAACAGCGTTGTGAACAAACCCTCGGCATCCAACATGACGTTGCAGACATCACCTACTTTGCGGCAGACAACCGCTTCTCCTACAATCACTCTATTTGGACAAATGACAACGCTGTCCAAGCAAACACCATTAATCGTATCGTCACCTTTGGTGATAGCCTGTCCGATACCGGCAACCTATTTAATGGCTCTCAATGGGTTTTTCCGAACGCTGATTCATGGTTTTTAGGGCACTTTTCGAATGGTTTGGTTTGGACTGAGTACTTAGCAAAGGCGAAAGATGTTCCTCTTTATAACTGGGCTGTGGGTGGCGCAGCAGGCACCAATCAATACGTCGCGTTAACGGGTGTTTATGATCAAGTCACCTCTTATCTAACCTACATGAAAGTGGCTAAAAACTATCGTCCGGAAAACTCACTGTTTACCTTAGAGTTTGGTCTCAATGACTTTATGAACTACAATCGAGAAGTCGCCGATGTAAAAGCTGACTTTAGTAGCGCACTGATCCGCTTAACAGAATCTGGTGCGAACAATATACTGCTTTTCACATTGCCCGATGCGACCAAAGCCCCTCAATTCAAATACTCAACCGAACAAGAGATCATAAAAGTTCGTGGCAAGATTTTAGAATTCAACCAATTCATCAAAGATCAAGCCGAGCATTATCAAGAGATGGGGAAAAATGTGGTGCTGTTTGATGCAAGTGCATTGTTCGCAAGCATCACCGACAATCCACAACAGCATGGCTTTCGAAACGCGAGTGACGCATGTCTAGATATCAATAGAAGCTCGGCTGCTGACTATTTAAAAAGTCACAGCTTAACCAATGATTGCGCAACCTATGGCTCAGACAGCTATGTCTTCTGGGGCGTGACACATCCAACGACCGCTACGCATAAATACATTGCCGACCATATCTTAGCTTTTTCATTCTCAACCTTTGATTTCTAAAGCCATCAGCGTAACTCCATATCTTGAGGTCGCCCGTCTCAGGTACAGAAGCTAGGTACAAAAAAACCGCCATCATAGGCGGTTTTTATTTACGTTAGCTTTTATAAAGATCTGTTTTTATAAACATCAGATTTTAGCTCACGCGAGTTAGTTACTCATCGTCAGTTTTTGGCGCAACTTTCTTCTTAGGGATAAACACGCTATCACCCACAGCCACATTTTGGTGGAAACTCTTATCGCGTTTAACTGGCTTCTTCGCTGTCTTCTTCGCTTGAGGTTTACCCGATTTCTTAGCTGGACCGCCCTTCTTGAAGGCTGGTTTGCGAGGCTTAATGCCTTTGAACTTACCTTTTAGGCCTTCAAGTACAGAGAAAGTTAGGTCTTGTTGAAGGTAAAGCTCAACACGCTTAAAACTATCCCAATCTTTTGGACCAACCAAAGAGATTGCATCGCCTTTGTTACCTGCACGGCCAGTACGACCAACACGGTGCACGTACTCTTCGGTATGCTTCGGCATATCAAAGTTAATAACGTGGCTTACGTTTGGAATATCGATACCACGAGAAGCAACATCAGTGGTTACCAAAATCTTATAAACCGCACGCTCAAACTGACTCATGATCGCATTACGCTGCGTTTGATTTAAGTTTCCGCTCAGTGCAACTGCTTTAAGCTTCTTCTCGTTAAGCTTATCCGTTAGGCGATCAGTATCAGCACGAGTTGCGGTGAAGATCATTACCTGACGGTATTCAGCTTCTTCCAAAACACGGTCTAAAAGCGCTTCTTTATGATCTAGGTGATCACACAGGTAGAATTTCTGAGTGATATCAAGGTGCTGCTCGTTAGAAACACCAACCGAAATGCGCTTAGGTGCGTCTAGCATCTCATTAGCAATATCGTTCACTTCAGCGTGATCCAGCGTTGCAGAGAACATCAAGGTTTGACGACGACGGTGCTTAGCTGCATTTGCAATGCGACGCAGTTCTGGAGCAAAACCAAGATCAAGCATACGGTCAGCTTCATCAAGGATCAGTGTTTCAACACCGTCAAGGAACAATGAACGGTGCTCTAGGTGGTCAGCAAGACGACCAGGAGTCGCTACGATAAAGCGAGGGTATTTACGCAGTGCTTTAACTTGGTCGTTAAAGTTTTCACCACCCAAGATAAGTGTTGCTTCGTAAGACAAACCACCAAGCATGCTACGCAATTCGCCATATACCTGCTTAGCCAACTCACGAGTAGGAGCCAAAATTACACCACGAGGATCTTTAGCAGAAAACGCCTTTGTTTTTAACGCTTTATGTATCATTGGCAACACAAACGCCAATGTCTTTCCTGATCCCGTTTTTGATGAAGCCAATAGATCCTTACCAGCAATAGCAACAGGGATCGCTTTTGATTGGATCTCTGTCGCCTTCTTGAAGTCGTAATGTTTTAAGTTCTTCAGTAAGCGGTTATCTAAGCCTAAATCTTTAAAGTGCAAAGGACTCTCCAGTCATGATGGTATTGAATAAAATTAATTTAACGTGACATGATACCGCGAAAGTACTTTATAAGGATAGAGATCACAGTAAATTTATCCCTTTATATGATACTAAATAGAGGATTATAGTCCTTGCCCATGTAGACACTGCCCCATAACTCCATTCCTTTCTGACCGCCCATTCATTCATCTCAAAACTGAGACTGACTGTGATACCTAGCTAATTACCTCAAAAATTTAGCAATTTCTAGCATCATACTTTTTGCGCTTAAAAAATTAGTCGCTACAATCATTAATGAAGCGACTATATGATAAAGAATGTATAGCGCATCTTTTGATGATAAATAAGCAAGGAGTTCTTATGAATAAGACGTTAATCGCAGCCGCAGCCTCTGTGTTCATTCTAGCAGGTTGCTCTTCTGAACCAGAAGAAGCTGCAGTGTCTGAAATTGATCAACTAACTAACCAAGTGGCTCAACTTACAAGCGAAGTCGAAGCACTTAAGAGTGACAAAGCAGCTGCAGAAATGAAGGCTCAAGAAGCAGAAGCAGCCGCTATGGCAGCCAAGGAAGAAGCGGATCGTGCTAACGAACGTATCGACAACATCGCAGAGTCTTACACTAAGTAGTTTGAGATCTAAGCACGATTAAGCTGTAAGATTAAATAGGTCGCAAAAAGCAGTAAATTGATAGCACCACCTCTTAACGGATGTGGTGCTTTTGTTTGGGAAGAGCCGAACAGGTAATCTAATAGAGCAAATTGCCTCTCAATAAAGAGAATTGAGTTAGAACTCAATCGCAGGGGGTGCGATTTCAACGGGTACACCATTTTGCGCAAAGATAACCGCTTTCGCCTTTGAATTGGGCAGTTCTGCGTCTTCAAGCCACCATTTAAGTTCCACTGGAATCTGTAATGATTTCTTTGAACCATCACTTCGAGTTAGTGGTTCGTGCGCTTCAACAAATACACTTCTATCTGGTTCTAATGACACCTTAATCGGTTCATTGATAATTGTGACCTGTTCACCACGATTCACTTGCTCAAAAAGCCACTCAATATCTTTAGGTTCCATTCGGATACAACCAGAGCTGACTCGTAGACCTATTCCGAAGTCTTTATTAGTACCATGTATCAAATAGTCGCCAGCACCATAAGCAAGTCTCAAAGCATACTCACCCAATGGATTTTCCGGACCTGCGGGAACCACTCTCGGTAGTTCAATTCCCTTTTCAAGATACTCTTTGCGAATTGATTGAGGTGGTGTCCATGTTGGATTCGGTCTTTTTTGGCTTATCTTGGTGATCATCTCGGGAGTATCGCGCCCCACTCGACCGATGCCGACAGGGAAGACATGCACCTGGTTTTTCTCGGGCTCAAAATAGTACAACCTTAATTCAGCAAGATTGATGACAATCCCCTTTCTTGGGGTATCAGGCAGGATCAAACGGCTTGGAATGCTTAATACATAGCCTTCCGGTGGAAGAAAAGGATCCACGCCTTTATTGGCCGCCATTAAAGAAAGAAAGCCAATATCGTATTGCTTGGCGATGATAGCCAAGGTTTCGCCTGCCGCCACTTCATGTTGCTGTATTCTGCCCACAATACGGCTCTCTTTCGGAGGAAGCTCAAAGGTTGCAGCAGACACCCACGATGAAGTGAGTCCTACAACGATCAAACTGGTTTTCACAGAAAGCAACGCGGCCCTTCGTAGTCGTGTTTTCATTAACTGTAAAGGCGTCGAATTAGCGCAATACGACATACAAATCCTTGGTTTGTCTTTATATCAAAGTTTAGATTATCGCTGATCAAACGTCTCTACAACGTATTGTTGTCTCGAAACCGATAAGCAACAAGTCTATCTGTAGGCCTTTTCCTTTCATCAGCTTGCAATTCACCCATACAAAATCGATTGCCTTTACGCTTTCAACATATTTGGTTATCAATATTAATAAAACTATAATGACAGGCCTGTTTTGTGACTAAAGTCTCATGGGGCCACGTTTTAACTCGCTAATATTGCCTCAACAAAACGAATTCAATTCAACAGAATCGGTAATTGATTAAATCCTGTTCCTTTAATTACCGTTTAAACTTTGGAGAACGACCATGGCTACACCTCATATTAATGCTCAAGCTGGTGATTTCGCTGAAACAGTACTTATGCCGGGCGACCCGCTTCGCGCAAAATACATTGCAGAAACATTCCTTGATGACGTGAAGCAAGTTTGTGACGTTCGCAACATGTTTGGCTACACAGGCACTTACAAAGGTAAGAAAGTTTCTGTAATGGGCCACGGTATGGGTATCCCATCATGCTGCATCTACGTACACGAGCTAATCGCTGAGTACGGTGTGAAAAACGTTATTCGTGTAGGTAGCTGTGGCGCAGTACGTGACGACGTTAAACTAATGGACGTTGTTATCGGTATGGGTGCATCTACTGACTCAAAAGTAAACCGTATTCGTTTCAACAACCATGACTTCGCTGCTATCGCTGATTTCGGTCTTCTAGAAGAAGCAGTAAACCAAGCACGTGCACAAGAAGTTCCAGTTAAAGTTGGTAACGTATTCTCTGCAGACCTTTTCTACACTCCAGAAGCTGACCTTTTCGAAAAAATGGAAAAGCTAGGCATCCTAGGTGTTGATATGGAAGCGGCTGGTATCTACGGTGTTGCTGCGGATCTTGGTGCTAAAGCACTAACTATCTTAACAGTATCAGATCACATCATCCGTGGTGAGAAACTAAGCTCTGAAGAGCGTCAGAAGTCTTTCAACGACATGATGAAAGTTGCTCTAGAGACAGCAATCAACATCTAACGATTTGATAAAAGATACATTGAAAAGCGTTACCCCGCAGCCAGGCTCGCTTGGCTGCTCAAATAATCCCGAGGGGGAGATCGTGTCTAACGACAAGCTGCCAAAAGATGCGGATGGTTTGCAACTCAACTTTTGTAAAACATTGGCGTGTGACAACTTTGGCTTGAGCGATGCAAAACGGTATGTTTTGCAACACGCGAACCCTAAGCGTCCAGCGATGGTTTGTCGTGAATGTGGAGCTTTCCCCCCCTTACTTAACAATCGTGAAGTGTTAAGCGAACTTCATCGCCTAAGACAACTTCACAGCGACGGGCTCCCTGCTTGTCGTAATGATGATTGCGATAACTTCGGCTTATCAGTTCATACCCACAAACATCTTTATCATGCCTTCGGCTACAGTGGCGACAGGCAGCGCTATAGATGCAAAGACTGCCAATCAACCTTCGTTGATAAATGGTCTGGCTCCAATAAAAAACTTCAGTTTCAAGAGAACCTCATGGGCTTACTGTTCATGGGTTATTCCGTACGCGAAATCTGTAGAAAACTCGAGATCAACCCAAAGACTTTCTATGATCATGTTGACCATATTGCTAGCCGCTGTCGTCGTAAATTAGCGATGATCGATGCACGATGGGTTAACCATGCGAAAGATTACGAATTCGCATCTCATTACCAGCGTCTACAGCCACAAAGTAACAACGGTGTGGTCTGGATCGCTACGGGCGAGGCGCATTCTGGCTATATCCTTTGCCAGCACGTTAACTACTCTCAAAATGAAGAACCATCAGGGAACGTTGACCACAACCCTTATGATGATGTTGCACGCTTTGTATCTAAAGATCACTCTTCAGAAGCGAATCTCGAGCTGCCTCAGCCGTCTGACAAACTAAAAGAGCGCATTGAACAGCAGTACCAAGTGATTCTGGCGAGAGGTAACGTTGAAGATCCGATGGGGAATCTCACCACATTTAGCTACCCTTCAAAAGGCGCACTCATTCGACCACCTTATACCTCTTATGCTCACTTCCTACATGTGCTGGATATGTGTAATGAAGACAAGCACGTCGCTATCTATATGCCACAAGATCCATTACTAAGATCTGCCGCTTTAAGCGTATGTTTGCCTCGCATTCAGAGTCAAAATATTGACCTAATGTATGTAGAGGAAGATTCCGGATGGCAAGACGACCAAAGTTTTGAAAAGATCGACATCGTTCACATGAGTTGGTGGCGAGATCGCTGGGCAATTGCGAATCAAGGTGATAACCAGAAAGGTATCTGCTACCTGACCGGTAACAATCCAGAACCAAAACAGTGGTTTAACACGGCCTCAATTCAACAAACTAAGTTCTATCAACAACGCTTCCAACTGTTATTTGATAGCTTTATTAATGAGCCCAGACGTAAGCTTCGTCCTGGGGGCATTCTTCCATTGCTCGACATATTTAGAGCTTGGCACAATCTGTGCTACCAAGATAAGCAAGGGCTCACGGCAGCGCAACGCTTAGGCGTAGCAGAGCAGCCGCTAACTCTAAAGCAACTACTTTCATAGCAACAAAGCCTCTAGCTAATTATTCGGGAACTCATTGATTTTAAAGTAACAACATGAGGTAACACCCATAATTAGAAAAGATTGATGTTCCTTTGACGCCCTAAGAAAGATAATTGGTGCTTATCTCAAATTACACTCTTATAATGATTGTGTTATCAATATGTTCGATAATCATGGATCTAAGTCTTGGACAAAAATCAGTACCTTCTTGAAACAGAATTAGAAAAACTCAAAACTCGTGTCGACTCTGAGCCATCAGTGATCCTAGAGATTGCGCAACAGTGCCTAGTCAGATCAGAGCAAGTTCTGTTTGAAGAAGGCGCTATCCAGTCATTGATGTTAATGGCAAGATGCTGTTGGAACCTGATGGATTACCAAAAAGGTTTGAAATACATCAAGGAAGCCTACAAGCGCCAAAGCCGTTTAGATACCGACCTATTTCTTCCCGAGATTCTCCACTTACACGCGCTCCAGTTCTGGGGACAAGCCAAGTATTACTCCGCCCAACAGTTCTGGATCAATGCCTTAGAGCAATCTGCACTGGTTGATGAAGTCGAGATTCAAATTGAATGTCTCATTGGCCTTGGCAACATTTGGCGAATGACTCACGAATATAAGCTGGCTCGTTCCACCCACCAGCTAGCAGTCAAAGTGGCCAATAACAGCCGCATTGGCTGGCTGGAAGGCAAAGCAAGAATCCTTCTTGCCTGGGATTACTATCTACTCAACAACTATGTTGAAATGTTGTCGGTGCTCGACGGTGCGGAAGAAGCGTTAAAAGAACATAAAGATAACACTTGGCATGCAGAAGTGTGGGACTTCCGAGGCCTTGCACTACTTGGTCTTGAGCGTTTAGATGATGCTGAGCGCGCCACAGCCAAAGCGCACAATCTAGCCGTAGAACATAACCTTGTCTGGATGAAAGCGCACTCTTACATCAGTCGAGCACGATTAGAACTCCTGAGAAAAAGGCCAGAACAAGCAGCAGAGTTACTGAGGCTCGCTGAACAATCGGCAAATGAATTCGATAACGGTGAGTTACTTAGTCAGATTTGTTACCAGCAATCTTTGGTTGCAGAAGAAAACCAAGATTTCAAAGCTGCGTTAGTCGCCTTTAAAAAGTACCGTCAATATTCTACCGGTATGCTTAAAGAGCAAACTAATCGTGTCGGTTTGGACAAAGCACGTAGTTCAAAACGCCAGCTTGAACAGAGAGCACGAAAGCTGATTAACCGTATTCGTGGTCAACATGAGTACGATCCAGAAAAGCATCTCTCTTATGTTGTCTCTGAAACCTTTTGGTGGGAGAAACTGGTACTCTTTAAAACAGAACTTAAGCGTTCAAATCACAGCATCATTATGTTCCATCATGTCGACACTGATTACTTAGATGTCTGTACTGAGATTGCCCATACCCTATGTAATCAAAACGACTTCATCGCAAGACTAAGTTCTGAACGTGTAGCTCTCATGCTCTCTGAAAAAGGCGAAGCCGCAGAGCAAACCTTCCAAATTCTTAGCACCATGCTTGATATCTATCCATGGCATAGAAAAGGATTAAAGGGTTCGAGGCCGACCGTCAGCCTCAATGATATTTTAACGTTCCCGTTCACGCTTGAACAACTAGAAGAAGACGATGCTGAGGTAATAGAATGATGGAAACTCTATTAAGCAAGATCACAGACGCCGGTTTAGATCCTTCATCGGTATCCGGTGAAGAAGCGATCATCTTCTGGAACCACATTCGTCAGCACGTTTCGACGACGCAAACAGAACAAGCACACTGCTATATCATCAGTTCTGAATACCGTGCCGAGTTACAACAAAATCAAACCAGTATCGAAGAGTTGAGACTAGCACTCGACCTACTCCACCTTCCTGCCGATATCGAAGACATTCTGACAGTCAAAACCAGCCTAAGTGACCGCTTAGTTGAAATTGGCGATTACACGTCAGCACTCAATGAATTCGTCAGTTCATCGACAATCGCGGTTGAACACGGCCATATCGATGAGTATGTATTGGCAATCTTAGGCATGGGTAACCTGTGTGATGCCTATGGTGATCACAACCGAGCACTTCGCTACTATCAAAAAATTAGCAGCATTGACCATGCAATAAGCAGTCGTTCACTTCGTCTCAAGTTCAAGCTCCATATGGTAGCAAGCCTACTGCTACTCAACCGTATTACTGCGGCTAGCGACTTACTAAATGAGTGCGAAGAACTGAGTATTCTGGTGAGTGACAAGCTGCTCACAGCTCAGATATTGCTTTACCAAGCGAAGGTGCTTCGCGCTAAGAAAAAATACCATGAAGCGCTACGCTGTCTGTCTAAGGTTCAATACCCAGCCAACAGCACTCAAGCAAGCTGGCTTGCTACCATGACTCGTCTAGAGCTAGCACATTGCCTAAGTGCAACCGGCAAGCAAGACTACGCGAGCATGATCTTGTCGAGCACAAATAAACGTGTCAAATCCTACTCCTCGCCAGTGCTTGCAAAGCGATTCTACGACTCTCTAAGTGATGTATGTATGAATCAGGGGCGTTTTAAAGAAGCGCTGAGCTATGAGAAAAAAGGCTATCGAATTGAAACCGATCTGATGAAGCAGATCCCGATCAGTGAACTGGGTGCGAGTCAATTACGCCGCCTGTCACGTTTTGAATTGCAGCTTAAGCTCATTCTATCTGAACAAGAAAACCGAGAGTTGAAAGAAACAACCGAACAGCACAAAAACGCAGTGGCGCAACTACAACAGGATGTCTTCACCGACCCATTAACGGGGTTACACAATCGCCGATGGCTAGATGTAAAACTCAAAGACATGCTGTTACATGACACCTCTTTTGCGCTAATGGTTGTCGATATTGATCACTTTAAATCCATCAATGATGAGCTGAGCCACTTAGTGGGTGATAAAGCGATCGTCAGCGTCTCTCAAGAGCTTAGGTCGTACTTCAAGTTCAGAGGCGCTTCATGTGTCAGATTTGGTGGAGAAGAGTTCTTGGTCATTCTAGAGAACACCGATCTTGCGAAGGCAGAAATGCACTCTGAAAATTATCGAGAGCGCATCTTCCAATTCAGATGGCATGAAATACTTGGAGAACGCGGTTTAACCGTGAGTATTGGTATCACTATGCACCGCGAAGGAGAGAACACACAACGCACCTTCTACCGAGCAGACAAAGCCCTATATCGTGCGAAAGCGAACGGTCGAAACCAAGTATGCACTGAGTAGTTAAGTGAAATTAAAGTAAGTGCTGAACCACGCATGCTCTGCGCTTACCCAATATCAAATCACAAACTTGATTCGAGCTTAACCTATTGATGAAATGACGTTATTGATAGAAGAACAAAGATATTCCCCCTAGCGCGGCAAGCGTACCAATAAGGCTATGCTTTGAGATCTTTTCCCCTTTTAAGGCATAGATCACCAGAATAAAGACCGGGCTGGTCGCTATCAAGGTTTGTGCAATCGCAGGGTTAGCATTTTTCAACGCCACCTGTTGAAGCCACAGAGCGAGAAACGTCCCAACAAAGATTGCCCCTAACAGCCAAAGTTTATCGAGCTTGGTCATTTCCCATAGATCTCTTTTTATCGAGGAGTACGGCTTCTTTTCAACGAAAGGGATCATCATCATCACGGCAAACACACCAATCGCAAGGCGAATCAAAGCACCTAGCAGTGGTGGAATATCACCCGCCACTAAAGCGTAATGAGAAATAACCACACCGGATGCCTGACAAACACTCGCTACAAGTCCAAAACTAATGCCCTCCCATTGTGCTTTGCCTTTAGAGTCGCCGCTCTCCGATTTTGATGGCTGGAAAACGACGAAAGTCACCGCAAGTGTTGTAATCACGACACCGAGCCAGCTTTGCAATGTCAATACAGCGCCAAGGAACATTAATGCCAACACACCAGAAAGAGGCGGAGCTAAAGATTCCAGTAACAGAGTCTTATTAGCACCGATTCTTTTCAATGCCGCAAAGTACGCGCTATCTCCAATCGCAATTCCAATCACACCTGAAATCGCCAATATTAGAAAATGGTTAGTACTCAGTTCAAATTCAGGCATAGGAATAAGAGGCATCACAAGCAACATCATCCCAGACGCTACAACACCCTTAACAATGTTCAATTGCATCGCAGAGAAACGATGTCCAAATTGTCCATAAATCCATGTCGCACATGCCCACACAATCGCAGCACCAATGGCCGCCAATTCACCTATATACATCCGTATTTATCCCTTGTGGTTATGCACGTCATTTAGAATCATAGCTGTCATGATTTCAGCTGGAATACAAAAAAGAAAGCCGAAATAGTCTCTTCAAATGCGATCAAATTTTATAAGCTTCATCAATGCTTTTATTTGCATTAGAAGCGACAACACATTATTTTCAACTCAGTAAATCATTTTTATAACAATTACTTGGATGATAGCGTAGTATATTTATAACTAATATCTAACATTACAAGGATCTGTTATGTTTTTAGACTACTTTGCGCTCGGTCTACTGATTTTCGTAGCATTAGTCATCTTTTACGGCATCATCGTTATTCACGATATTCCCTACGAAATTGCGAAAGAACGCAACCACCCTCATCAAGATGCTATTCATGTCTCAGGCTGGGTTAGCCTTTTCACTCTACACACTATCTGGCCGTTTCTTTGGATTTGGGCGACGCTATGGCGCAAAGATCGCGGCTGGGGCTTTGCCAAACTAGAAGAAGAACAACACGATATTCACCACCGTGTTGATTCGTTAATCGATCAAGTGAGCGCGCTTCAGGAAGAAATCGCACAACTAAAACAAGTTGATTCCGTTAAAGCGGAACAAAGTAACGATCAGAATAACGCTCAAGATCAGGAGGCTAAGTAATGGATTTACTGCTGATAATGACCTATGCGGCACTTTGCATCACCATTTTCAAGGTGTTTAATATCCCACTAAACAAGTGGACTGTACCCACCGCCGTTCTTGGTGGGGTAATCATCATCGGTACTTTAATCCTACTGATGAATTACAACCACCCTTTCACTCAGATTGGTAACCAAGTTTATTCAACAACCCCTGTCGTTTCAGGAGTTCGAGGTAAAGTGATTGAAGTACCGGTAGAAGCGAATAAACCTCTTAAAAAGGGCGATATCCTTTTCAAGATAGATCCTATTCCATTTGAAGCTGAAGTCGCGAGATTAGAAGCTAAAGTGAAAGAAGCGAGCCAAGGTGCGCTAGGAATGGAATCTGATGTTGCTGAAGCAGAAGCAGCGAGAATCAAAGCCATTGCTGAAAGAGACAAAGCTCAACGTGAATTCTCTCGTTACAAGCGCGGTTATGATAGTGGTGCCTTTACCGAACAACAATTAGACACTCGCAGACAAGCTTATAAAGCATCAGAAGCCGCGGTAAAAGTTGCAGATGCTAGCCTAGAAAAAGCAAAAATCGCCTTGGACTCAGAGATAGGCGGCGAGAACACAGCAGTGTTAAGCCTATTAGCCGAATTGCGTAAAGCTCAGTTTAAATTAGAGCAGACTGTGGTTCGGGCACCTACGGATGGGTACGTTACACAACTAGCATTACGCCCAGGTGTAATGGCAGTACCACTTCCTTTGGCTCCCGTAATGACATTTGTTCACACTGAAGAACAGTTCTATACCGCCGCGTTTAGACAGAACTCCTTACAACGCCTACAGCCTGGTTACGAAGCTGAGTTTCTGTTCAGAGCATTACCAGGAAAGGTATTTAAAGGGCGCATCGAAGAGGTGATCCCAGCCATTGGTGAAAGTCAGTTCCAAGCCAGAGGTGCGCTACTGGGCACTGAGGCACTGCGTACTAGCGGTCGTGTGTTTGTTAAACTGACCATTACTGATGATCTGTCTGACTTCCACTTACCTATGGGTACAGCGGTAGAAGTTGCCGTTTACTCTGATAGCTTCACTCACGTGTCTATCATGCGTAAAGTACTTATTCGCATGAAAAGCTGGCAAAACTATCTATACCTAGACCACTAAACGGTCGTAGATATGCGAGAACCCGCTTAACATATTGTTAAGACGAATGAAAAAGCCAGACCCGTTCTGGCTTTTTTGTTGCTTGATTAACCGTAAAATTGCGCATTCCACACGATATTTAAGTGTTCAGATGGAATTTTAGACATCTAGACACTTACCTTCCCTTATGGAAGGGTTCTACTGTATAATGCGCGCCTTATTTTTTATATTTGCCCAAAAAACGTTCTCATTGAGACGCATATTAATAATGGCGAATATTCGTTCTTTATTGTGCTTTATCTTTCAGTATTCGAGGTTATCTATGAACTTTTCAGCTAAAACAGTCGTCGTTATTGCCATTGGCGCGGCACTGTACGGCATTGGTGGTTTACCTATGTTTGGTGTCCCAGTGTTTGCGAACACGACATTGAAACCAGCAATGGCAGTCCTAGCACTGTTTTCTGTTTTGTTCGGCCCAATTGTTGGTTTCTTAGTTGGCTTCATTGGCCACTGGGTAACAGACTTATTCGCAGGTTGGGGCGTGTGGCTAACTTGGGTATTAGGCTCAGGTATCGTAGGCATGGTTATTGGTCTATTCCCTATGATGACTAAAAACCGTCTTCAACAAGGCGAACTGCCAATGAAAGATTTTGCGCTATTTGTCGTACTTGCCCTTGCTGGTAACGTCGTGGGTTACGGCTGCTCTGCATTCCTAGATACCATCCTATACGCAGAACCGTTTACTAAAGTCTTCACTCAACTGTCAATCATCGCAGCAGGTAACACTATTCTGATCGCTGTTGTGGGCTTCCTGATCCTAAAATCAGTCGCGAAACGCAATAAACAAAGCCGCAACCTGACTGAGGCATAAGCGCTGATGACTATAGCATTTTCGAACTTCTCTTTTAGATATGAGTCGCTGGATAAACCGACGCTAAAAAATATCAATCTAAGGATAGAGAAAGGAGAGAAAATCGTCATTATTGGACCTAGTGGCAGTGGTAAATCTACCCTAGGTCAATGTCTTAACGGTCTAATCCCTCACGCGATTAAAGGTGAGGTCTCCGGTTCTTTAGAGATCAACGGCAAGAACATCTCTAAGTTTTCAATGCACGATTATACCGAGCAAGTCGGCACGGTATTGCAAGATACTGACAGCCAGTTTGTGGGGTTGAGTATCGGTGAAGACATCGCCTTCGCATTAGAAAACCAGTTGATGTCGAACATTGACATGTACCCATTAGTTAAGTCGACAGCAAAAATGGTCGACCTAGCGGGTATGCTTGATCGTTCTCCACACGACCTTTCTGGTGGTCAAAAACAACGCGTATCGTTGGCGGGTATCTTAGTTGATGACGTTGATATTTTGCTGTTTGATGAGCCTTTAGCAAGCCTTGACCCTAAGACAGGCAAGGCAACGATTGAGATCATCGACCAACTGCATAAAGAAACCAATAAGACTATCGTGATCATCGAGCATCGCTTAGAGGATGTTCTACATCGCGATATCGACCGCGTGATCTTAATGGAACGCGGTGAAATCGTTGCAGACATGACACCCGATGAAATATTGGCTTCTGAACTGCTTGAGGCACACGGTATTCGTGAACCACTTTACCTATCAGCACTTAAAGCAGCCAAAGCACCTCTAACAAGCGAAGACAAGCTATCCAACCTCAAAGCTTTAGATTACAAAAGGTTTCGCCCTGCGGTTCAAGCTTGGTTTGCTGAACGTCCAGCTCCGATAGCAGAGAAGCAATACATACCCTTACTCGAAGTGCATGGACTCACTTATTCTTACGACGGCGAGAAGAACGCACTCGAAGATGTAAGCTTCAAGATTGGCAAAGGTGAGTTTGTTTCGATTCTGGGCAAAAACGGTTCGGGCAAATCCACCATCACCAAGCTCATCATGGGCGTTTTAGATGCTGACTCAGGCTCTTCATACCTGAATGGTGAAGACCTATCTGAACTTTCTATCTTTGAAAGAAGTCAGAAAGTCGGTGTCGTAATGCAAAACCCAAATCATATGATCTCCCATCATATGATTTTTGACGAGATCGCTTTTGGCCTTCGTAACCGAAATATTGCAGAAGAACTTATCACAGAAAAAGTAGAGCATGTTCTTGAGCTGTGTGGGCTGAGCAAGTTCCGCCACTGGCCAATCGAAGCACTGAGCTACGGTCAGAAAAAACGCGTAACAATTGCTTCTATCCTGGTATTGGAACCAGAGCTTCTTATCTTAGATGAGCCAACAGCAGGTCAAGATTACCGTAACTACACCTCAATGCTGGCGTTTATCCAAAAGCTTAACCGCGAGTTAGGTATCACGGTCGTGATCATTTCACACGACATGCACCTGGTTCTAGAGTACACCACACGCTCAATTGTAATTGCTGACAGCAAGCTGATTGCTAACGCAGACATGACTGAGGTGTTCAGCCAACCATCGCTGCTAGAGCGCGCAAACCTTTGTACCACCAGCATTTATGAACTCGCGACTATGATGAAAATTGACAACACCAATGCATTTATGCAGTACTTCATCGACTACGAGAGAAGTTCGCTATGAATGCATCAAAAGTAAAATTCGGCATCAACTACATTGATACAAAGTCACCGCTGCACGCTCTCAATGGCATCACCAAGTTTGCGCTGTTTTTGGCTTGGGTAACCGTTGTCCTTACAACGTTCGATCTTAGACTCATCGTTGTTTTGATCCTGACTGGCTTATATCTATTAAAGCTGACTCAAGTTCCTGTACGTGTTTACAAGCCGCTATTGATTGGTACTGCAAGTGTTCTAAGCCTAAATGCCTTATTTATGTATTTACTGGCTCCACAACAAGGTCCTGAACTCATCGGCAGTGAAACGTTATTATTGACACTTCCTGGCGATTACTCATTGAGTCAAGAGACACTGTTTTACTTAGTGACCGTGACGCTTAAGTACATGAGTATGTTCCCGATAGCGCTAATATTTGTATTCACAACGCATCCAACTGAGTTTGCAGCGAGCCTCAACCGTATCGGTGTCCCATACAAGATTGCCTATGCTGTTAGCCTAACATTACGTTATTTACCTGAAGTAAAAAAAGACTTCATTAATATCATGCACGCTCAGCAAGCTCGTGGCGTAGAACTATCGAAGAAAGCACCACTTATTACGCGCATCAAAAACGTTGCTAAGGTTCTAGGTCCACTCATTTTCTCTAGCTTGGACCGTGCAGACGAGATCTCAAACGCAATGACACTGCGAGGCTTTGGCCGACACAAAGCGCGTACTTGGTATAGCTATGCACCTTTGAAACGTATCGACTTTGTTTGTTTGAGCATCATCATTTTTATCGTTGTGTTAGCTATCGCGAAACGCGTTCTGGAGCCGCAGCTATTTTGGTATCCGCTCTAGCTATCGCAATTAGAAAATACAAACAACAACTTTAAAAAACACACCGCTCATTAGGGCGGTGTTTTTTATCAGCCTCAGATCTGTTCAAAATTCAAGCAAACAGTCGCCGTTATCGTTTTTTAACGATAAATTGACCATTTATTTGTCTCAAGGTTTGAGGTTTCTTTCAGAAACTCTTAATATGCTTATTTACAGAATGTTACACTCAATAGAGATTTGTAATGGCTCGAATTACTCAAGTACAGAAATTAGAAAATCAAAAAAGCTACGATAACATCGTACTAAACCTTTTTCTGGCTGAAGGACATGAGGCACTAACTTATGCAAGGATTGCTCAAGAAATTGGCATTAGTTTAACGACGCTTCAGGGCTATTATCCATCGACTCGTGCTATCCGATCTGTGTTACATCGGCACATGTTATCGATCATCTTAGAGAATCTTGACTTCTCATCAGAGGAAATGTTTCTGCAATCATGGCAAAACGCTCTCGATGATGAACAGTTCCGATATGTGATCAAATTGATGTTCTTTCATGCTTCACAAGTGAAAAATCCTGAAGAGTTCAATATCAGCTCTGATGGTGAGTTTCGAGATAAAATGCTTGAGAGCTTTGGAACTGACTCCATTAGGATTATTGAGACCGTGGTAGGCCGCTCTATGCTCTACCTTACAAACTTCAAGCAGCACTAAACGAGATGTTCTGAAGTAGAAAAAGGGAACCATAAGGTTCCCTTTTTTTGTACTATCTACGCTCGCATTGTGCCAGATTACATTACGGGTTCAACTTGTAAAAAATAGTCGACAATGGCGGTAGGCGTAGCTCAATCGAAGTATCCAGTCCTTCACTCTGAACAGCTTCGACTTCGACAACCTCTTTCACGTCATAACCACTGCCGTTGTATTTAGCATCATCCGTATTAAGTAATAGGCTGTACTTACCTTGCGCCGGAACACCTAGGCGAAAGTGCTCGTGTGGTACTGGCGTAAAGTTCGATACTACCAGCACACGCTCACCAGATTCGCTGATACGCTCGTGAGCTAGGATGCTCGCTTCTGCTGAATCCTGAAGACGCCATTCAAACCCTTTGGGGTCGAAGTCAAGATCGTGCATCGCGGCTTCATTACGGTAAAGATGGTTCAGATCTTTCGTTAGATTTTGGACACCTTGGTGGCGTTCATAGTCTAATAAGAACCATTGCAGTTGGTCGTCATGGTTCCATTCAGCCGTTTGACCAAATTCAGCCCCCATAAAGTTAAGTTTCTTACCCGGTTGTGCGTACATGTAACCCATGTATGCGCGTAGGTTAGCCGTTTGCTGCCACTCATCGCCCGGCATCTTGTTATGGATAGAACCTTTACCATAAACCACCTCATCGTGAGACAGTGACAATACGTAGTTTTCGCTGTGTGCGTAAACCAGCGGGAAAGTAATCGTATCGTGATGATATTTACGGTTGATTGGATCTTCTTGGATGTAAGACAGGCTATCGTGCATCCACCCCATGTTCCACTTAAAGCCGAAACCTAAGCCGCCCATAAATGTCGGAGCTGAAACACCAGGGAAAGCCGTCGATTCTTCCGCAATGGTCATCGCATTCGGGAAGTGTTTGTACACCTCTTCGTTCATCCATTTCAATGTCGCGATTGCGTCGTAATTCTCATTGCCGCCATCAACATTTGGAATCCATTGATCGTGGCTGCGCGAGTAATCGAGATACAACATCGAAGCAACTGCATCTACGCGGATACCATCAATATGGAATTGTTCGAACCAGTACAGCGCGTTTGCCACCAAGAAACGGCGCACATGTTCACGACCTAAGTCATAGATGTACGAGTTCCAGTCTTGATGCCAACCACGACGTGGATCTGGATCGTGGAACAACGGCGTACCATCGAAATTAGCTAAACCGTGGTCATCACTTGGGAAGTGCGCTGGAACCCAGTCAAGCACAACGCCTAGGCCAGCTTGGTGACATTGATCTACGAAATATTTGAAGTCATCTGGTGAACCGAAACGGCTGGTTGGTGCGAAAAGACCAACAGGCTGATAACCCCAAGATCCATAGAATGGGTGCTCTGAAACAGGCATCAATTCGACGTGTGTGTAGCCAAGATCCGTTAGGTATGGAATCAACTCTGCAGCTAGTTCACGGTAATTTAGGAATTCACCTTCAGCGTTACGCTTCCAAGAGCCCGCATGCAGCTCATAAAACGAAAGCGCTTCTTTCCGCTTCTGCGTTACTGGGCGATTCTGCCACTTAGCATCTTGCCACTCGTAACGAGCGTGATCGTAAGTCACAGAAGAAAATGATGGGTATTGCTCGGAGTAGAAACCCCATGGGTCAGCTTTATGCGGTAAGCCTTCGCCATCAGGTCCTTTTAATTCAAACTTGTATTGAGCACCCTCTTCCAGTTCAGGAATAAATAGGCCCCACATACCGTAGTCTAGACGCTGCATTGGGTGGCGACGACCATCCCAAGAGTTGAAGTTACCTACCAAGCTTGCCGCTGTTGCGTGCGGTGCATACACCAAGAAAC
The DNA here is from genome assembly GCF_024347515.1 of Vibrio gigantis. NCBI lineage: Bacteria > Pseudomonadati > Pseudomonadota > Gammaproteobacteria > Vibrionales > Vibrionaceae > Vibrio > Vibrio gigantis. Next base: position 1,595,021 of record NZ_AP025493.1, on the reverse strand, counting down.
GAGTACCTGAAATCGTCTGTCCATCACGCTCTAGCGTAATAAACTGAGCCCCCATGTGATGGTACATATCTTTAGGTGTGTGAAGATCTTCATAACTCGCATACAAATCATGGTACTGGTAAGGATCATCGATGATCTGCTCTACGCCAGCCCAATCAACAGCAAGCTTATAGTGAGTGAAACGTAAGTCTCTCTCTTGCTCAAGAATGAAACCACTTTCACCCTCTCGCGCTAACTCTATACGAGGTTCCTTTCCAACAATCAACTCGACTTTATCTGCTCCAGGAATCCATACACGTAATGCACCTTGATCAGAAGGTAGGTATGGACCTAAAAACGCAAATGGGTCTGTGAAGCAAGCCTGTGATAGTTGGGTATATATTTGTTTTTGCTTTGAAATCGAACTTAGTTCCAAAACGTTTCTCCCTAACCAAACATCCAAAAAACATAATACAAAAATGCCCGCTATTAGTGCGGGCAATATAACGACGGTTTATTCTACCAGATGAGCATTCATTATTGAGTGACCGAGGTTGTAGTTTCGTACGGCGTAAGCAAAAAACCACCTGATTTCAAGTCACTCAACGTCATTACTCACCTGCTTTTTCTCGAACATCTGTCAACTTAGAAGCGATACGATTGACGCCTTCATGAGCAAAGATTTCGTCTAAGTTCATTGATAGTTTACGACGCCAGTTAGGGTACTCATCTACCGTGCCAGGAATGTTTACTGGCTGATCCATCTCAAGCCAATCTTCCAATTGAACACTTAGCAATGTTGAACCACCCGCTGCAACGTGCAGTTGAAGTGCCTCTGCAAGGTAAGAGTCCATCGGCACTTGGCTCGCATCACGGCCAACACCCTCTGGTAGGAAACCATGCCATGCCACTGAGTCTAAGATGCCTTGTTTGCATTCTAGACGGTCATCGAACAAGGTTTCCAACTGCGCTGCATCTGGGTATAAACCAATCTCTTGGCCCATTTTTAAGTCATCACAGTGCCAGAAACCACGAAGCGTTGGCATGTCGTGAGTACACAGTGCCGCCATCGATTGAGATGCGTAATGTTTCGGTGAAATGAAACCGCCGTCTTCTTCTGATGTTTCGAAGAAGAAGACTTTGTAAGAATGAACGCCAGCATCAGCCAAGATGTCTACGATCTCATCTGGTACTGTGCCTAAATCTTCCCCGATAACGCTACATTGGTAACGGTGAGATTCAAGTGCCAAAATCGACAGCATATCTTGTACTGGGTAGTAGATGTATGCGCCTTTGGTTGCGTTTTCGCCTTTTGGAATCCACCACAAACGCAGTAGACCTAACACGTGGTCAATACGCAGTGCACCACAGTGTTTCATGTTCGCACGAAGCAACTTGATATAAGCATCGTAGCTTGTTTCTAGAAGCACTTCAGGGTTCAGTGGTGGTAAGCCCCAGTTTTGGCCTAGAGGACCAAGGATATCAGGTGGAGCACCGATGCTCGCATCCATTACTAGGTTGCCTTCATCAGCCCAAGTCTCGCTGCCTGAATCTGCAACACCTACCGCTAGATCTCGATACAGACCAACCGCCATGCCTTTCTCTTCAGCAAGCGATTGAGCATCATTGATTTGGCAATCTGCCAACCATTGCAGGTACATGTAAAGATGCACTTGCTCTAGGTTTTCTTTGATGTATTTCTGTGTCGCCGGGCTGTCGAATGTACGGTACTTCTCAGGGAATACCGGCCATCCCCACATGCTTGAATCTTCAGCATGCAGTTCACCGTGCAGTGCATCGAACGTCGCTTGATGCATCAGGCTGTCGCCGCCCTCTTCCACAAACGCTAGGAAGGCTTGTGCACGATCGCTGTTCTTGTCTAGGTGACGAGTCTTAAACTCTGCGAATAGCAGAGGCAAGATGGTCATCTTCAACTCAGACACTTCGGTGTAGTTCACCCAGTGTGCATCACGCGCTTTCTGTAGGCGTTGTTGGAACTCTGCGCTGCCTACGGTTTGTTGCGCTTCTGCACTTAATGCGAATTCAGGTACTGAGCTCACATCAATATATAAGATGTTCAACCAGCGACGTGAAGACGGGCTGTATGGGCTCGCACCTTCAGGGTTTGCAGGGAACAATGAGTGAATCGGGTTTAGACCAACGAAGTCACCGCCGCGAGACGCGATATCAGCAACCAACTGTTTTAGGTCGCCGAAGTCACCAATACCCCAGTTGTGCTGAGTTCTTAGTGTATAAAGCTGAACACTTGGTCCCCAAAGCTTTTTGCCTTGCTCAATTGGAGACTGCTTGAAACATGCTTTTGGCGTAATGATCAGTGTCATCTCATAAGGCTTCTTACGGCGCTTACGGCTCACAATTAACTTGTGATAACCCCATGCCAAATCACTTGGCAATGCAAACACTAAAGGGCCACCCTCGGCACGCTCATCACGAACGACTTGAGATTGAAGATAGCCTTCGAGTACCTCTCCTTGCTCGGTTTCTAAGCGCCAGCTGAACTCGCTTTCACGAGCACTAACACCTAAATTCAGCGCCACTTCTACTGGCTCACCATCACGCAAGACAAGAACTGGGTCTAGTACATCTTTTTTGTGTTTTCTTTCTGCTGACTTTAATAGTGCATCATCGCTGCTTGTATCGTAGCCCAATGAAGCCAATAGAGACGTAATAGTTTCGTCTGATACCTGTGCTTCATCGCCCCACGCACTAACGTAACTGTCGGCAATGTTTGCCATTTCTGCGACTTGTTTTAATACGGTCTGTTCTTTCATCGCTCTCTCCGAAAACGTTCTGACGCTTTCAATTTTTGTAGGGTTGTTTATTTAATTTTTTACTAATCAATTAGCTTGTGACAATCAGTTTGTAAGCATTGCTATCAGAATAAGCCATCTGTTTGCTCACAAGCTAATTGAGCCAAGGCAGAGGCTGCCTTGGCTACTTGGGAACTATTAACGGTTAACCGCTTCTAGTTTCCAGATGTTGTTCACGTAGTCGCGAATAGAGCGGTCTGATGTGAACTTACCAACCAATGCTGTATTAAGAATCGCTTTCTTAGCCCAACCTGCTTGGTCTTTGTATTGCGTGCCCATGTCTTCGTGCGCTTTCACGTAAGATGCGAAGTCAGCAAGACATAGGTATGGATCACCACCGTCTAGCAGGCTATCAAACGTCGCACGTAGAAGACCTGGTTGACCTGGAGTGAACTCATCGCCAGTCAATAGGTCTAGGGATGCTTTCAGTAGTGGGTCTGCATTGTAGTAGTCATATGGGTTGTAGCCCTGAGCTTTCAGTGCTTGTACGCCATCAACTTCTAGACCAAAGATGTAGATGTTCTCATCGCCGACTTCTTCACGAATCTCAACGTTCGCGCCATCCATCGTACCGATAGTTAGAGCGCCGTTTAGAGCCATCTTCATGTTGCCCGTACCAGATGCTTCTTTACCAGCCAGTGAGATTTGCTGAGAAACGTCTGCTGCAGGGATGATGATTTCAGCCATACTTACACGGTAGTCAGGGATGAATACCACTTTAAGCTTGTTGCCGATGCGAGGATCGTTGTTGATCTTCTCTGCAATCTTGTTAACTGCGAAGATGATCTCTTTCGCTAGGTGGTAACCCGGTGCTGCTTTCGCTGCGAAGAAACATACGCGTGGCTCACACTCAAAACCCGGTTCATTAAGAATACGGTGGTACAGAGATAGAATGTGTAGCAGGTCTAGGTGCTGACGCTTGTACTCGTGTAGACGCTTGATTTGCACGTCGAAGATAGCGTTAGTGTCTAGCTCGATACCCATGTTCTCTTGAACCCAATCAGCAAGGCGCTGTTTGTTTTCTTTCTTAACCGCCATGAATTCTTTTTGGAATTTCGCGTCTGTTGCAAACTTAGCAATGCCTTCAAGTTGCTCAAGTTTTGCAGGCCATTCTGAACCGATCTTATCTGTGATTAGCGCAGATAGACCTGGGTTACAGAACTTCAACCAACGACGTGGCGTGATGCCGTTCGTTACGTTAGTCAGTTTACCTGGGAAGATTTCGTTGAACTCAGGGAACAAGTCTTTCTTAACCAGTTGTGAGTGAAGCGCAGCTACACCGTTTACTTTGTAAGAGCCAATAACACATAGGTTTGCCATGCGAACCATACGGTGGAAACCTTCTTGGATGATAGAAAGCTTCGCTTGCTTCTCACCGTCACCAGGCCACATCTTGCGAACTTCTTGCATGAAACGGTGGTTGATTTCAAAAATGATTTCCATGTGACGTGGAAGAAGACGGTTGATCAGTGATTCAGACCAAGTCTCTAGCGCTTCAGGAAGTAGTGTGTGGTTCGTGTATGCGAACGTATGAGCACTGATTTCCCATGCTTGGTCCCAAGATAGACCTTTCTCGTCAATCAAGATGCGCATTAGCTCAGGAATCGCAATAGTTGGGTGCGTATCGTTTAGCTGAATTGTTTCTTGCTTAGGAAGATCTTCTAGAGAGAAACCTGCTGCTTCGTGACGACGTAGAATATCGCGAACCGAGGCTGCTGAGTGGAAGTACTGCTGCATTAGACGCAGAGTCTTACCTTTCTCGTGGTTGTCGTTCGGGTAAAGAACTTTCGTGATGTTACCTGCATCGATTAGCGAGTGTTGCGCTTCGAAGTAATCACCGTTGTTAAAGCTTGCTAGTGAGAATGGTGCAATTGCCTGACATTCCCAAAGACGCAGCGGGTAAACCGTGTTTGACTCGTAACCTACGATAGGTAGATCCCAAGGCATTGCTTTTACTTCCATACCTGGAACCCAAGTACGTACTTCTTTACCGTCGATGAATTCAACTTCTACATGACCGTAAAAACCAATGTGTTGTGCTAGTTCTGGACGAGCTACTTCCCATGGGTAACCTTCAACACCGCGCCACGCGTCAGGTGCTTCTTGTTGACGACCGTCTTGGAAAGACTGTTTGAATAGACCGTACTCGTAGTGAAGACCGTAGCCTACTGTTGGGTATTCTTGAGCGGCACAAGAATCCATGAAACAAGCAGCTAGACGACCAAGACCACCATTACCTAGTGATGGGTCGCGTTCTTCTTCTAAAAGGTCTGTTAGGTTTTGACCTAGCTCTTCCATTGCATGCGTGATTTGCTCATACAGGCCCATGCTGATTAGGTTGTTACCTGTCAGACGGCCAATCAAGAATTCTAGCGAAAGGTAGTTAACACTCTTCGCGTTTTTGATTTTTTCATCGTTTTCAGTTTCTAGCAGGTCGAATGTTGTGAGTTCTGCTAATGCGCGACCCATTGCTAGGTACCATGCGCGGCTATCCGCGTTTTCAATCGTTGTTGCGTAGGTTGCAGATAAATGCTTCTTAACGCTTTCTTGGAACGACACTTTATCGAAAGTTTTTTGCTGAGTTGGTTTCATTTCAGAAATCTCGCTTTTAATAGTTCTAATTCATCTGTGACATATCGTGCATGGTCACCATAAACTAAACATCCTCCCGCTAACGCAACTGACTAGGAGTAGATGGGAGGGCGTAGGGGGCGTACCGACATAGGGTTAGTGATCTGACTCTCATGTTCTGACTTCGAACAAAAACTTGGAGTGACTAAGATCACAAGCTCCCGTTCGATAACTTAACTTCAATTGATGTGACTTTTATTTAACCAAACTGAACTCATTGCCAAATCTGAGTTTGAGATCACGAAATTTTTTTCCTACTCTCATCTTTTGCATGAATCTCCGTGTAGAAACGAACTAAGTCACATTCAAAAACCAACCCACAACGTGAGCAAAGTCTCAAATAAAGGGCGTAGAAGCCTAAAAACATGCAGGAGTGCAAGGTTTCTGCGGAGGATCATAGTCGGTGTCGTTTTGCTTCACGTAATATGAGTAAAGACTTAAGTAATTAGGCTAGTGTCATTGGACTGCACTCAATGAGTGCTTGAAATATTCAAGACCATAGCCACGGAATAGGTGTAAAACTTCGACATGTGGATCCCATCGAAACTGACTCGTCCCGGCCGCTTACATAATGCAATCCTAAGACCTAGGGTTCTCGATCTGCTTCAGAATGCAGATTGCTATAAACTTGTATTGTTCCGCTCCCCAGCTGGCTACGGCAAAACCACCATGGCTGCACAATGGTTGGTAGATAAACCCAATGTGGGTTGGTACAGCATTGATGATAGTGACAACGATGCCTTCCGATTTATCAACTACCTACTTCAATCACTTAATAAAGCGACTCAAAATGCCTGTCCGAATGCCCAAAAGCTGGCAGAAAAGCGACAGTTTTCATCGCTGCATTCTTTATTGAGTGAAGTATTTGCCGAGATGTCGGAATTCCATCACGAGTGTTTTCTGGTGTTGGATGATTATCACTTGGTCAACAATGACGACATCCACGAAGCAATGCGCTTCTTCCTCAAACACATGCCCGACAATCTAACGCTTGTTGTGACTAGCCGTGGGACACCACCACTTGGTACAGCAAACCTGCGTGTTCGTGACTTGATGATCGAATTAGGCAATGACTCGCTAGCATTTGATACCGAAGAGACGACACGCTTTTTCAACCAACGTGTTGCCGACGGTATTGATGACACCACCGCAGACAGTATTTGCAGCTATGTAGAGGGTTGGCCTTCTGCTCTGCAACTTATCGCGCTGCAAGCACAGCACCAAAAACGCACCCTTGCACAGTCCGCAGAGTCGTTTTCTCACTTTAACCACGCCCATCTTTGGGACTACTTGGTTGAAGAGGTATTCGACCTGCTAGACAAAGAAACCCGCCAGTTCCTGATGCAGTGCTCTGTACTGGATCACTTTAACGATGAATTGGTGTGCGCGCTAACTCAGCGTGAAGATGCGCTCGGTATGATTGAGTCTCTCAACCGATTTGGTCTGTTCATTTACCCTCTTGAAGGTGAGAAGAACTGGTACCGATTCCACAATCTATTCGGCGAATTTCTTGCCCACGAGCGTCAAGCTCGAATTCCTCAACAGGAAGCGGAATTGCATCGCAGTGCAGCAAAGGCTTGGATAAAACAGAACACACCACACCAAGCTCTGCGACACGCACAACGCGCTGAAGATGCAGAACTGATCATTCAAATCCTTACTGAGCACGGGTGGCCGATGTTCAACCAAGGTGAGCTTTCGTCACTAGAGATGGCGATTAAGCAGCTCACTACCGATCAACTTTACAGTGAGCCTAAACTTTCCATGTTGCGTGCGTGGCTTGCACAGAGCCAGCACCGCTATGACCAAGTAGGTACTTTATTGGAAGAGGCTGAAACTCAATATCAAGCTCGAAATATTGAACTCGATACTCAGCAGCAAGGCCAATACAACGCACTACGCGCACAAGTTGCCATTAACAGTAATGAACCTGAAAAAGCATTAGAACTGGCAGAGCTTTCACTGAGCCAGCTGAACACGACCGTTTATCGTAGTCGAATCGTAGCGACATCGGTTGTAGGTGAAGTAAATCACGTAATGGGTAACCTAAGCCGTGCGCTACCGATGATGCAACAAACAGAAAAGCTGGCACGTCAGTATCAAGTTTATCATCAGGCACTGTGGGCGATTCTGCAACAAAGCGAAATTCTGATTGCTCAAGGTTACGTTCAAGCTGCATTTGAATTGCAAGACAGCGCCTTCAAGTTGATTGAAGAGCATCAACTTCAATACGTTCCACTACATGAGTTCTTGTTACGCGTGCGAGCTCAGATCTTCTGGTGTTGGAACCGTTTAGATGAAGCAGAAGAGTGTTGCTACAAAGGCTTAGATATTCTTGGTCACCATTCACCAAGTAAGCACCTACACAGCTACTCGATGCTGGCTCGTATTTCACTGAGCCGTGGCGAAATTGATAAAGCGTCGAAGTTTATTGACCAGATTCAGCACTTATTGCGCCAATCAACTTACCACGTGGATTGGACAGCGAATGCGTCACTTTCTCTGATCTTATTCTGGCAAGTGAAAGGCGATAAAGACGCAATCCACGACTGGTTGAGCGTTGCTGTACGCCCTGAATCCGCGAGCAACCACTTCTGCCAACTTCAATGGCGTAACATCGTGCGTGCCCACATCATCCTAGAGCAGTATGAAGACGCAGAAGAAGCATTAGCGTTCTTAAAGAGTGAAGCTCAGCGTTCGCATCTGATTACCGATACTAATAGAAACTTGATCGTCGAGGCTGTGTTACGCACCCAAATCAATGATGAAGACAGTGCGCGCGTACTACTTGAAGAAGCCCTACACATGACTAACCAAACCGGTATGGTTGGTAACTTCTTGGTAGACGGTGGCACTATCGGGCATATCTTAGATAAGTTGAGTAGCAAGCCGGGCTTGGGTGATTTAGAGCGCCATCGCGCTCAACAGATCATGAAAGATATCTCAACGACTCAACGTAGCCGTTCCGTTCACTTCGACGAAGACTTTGTTGAGAACTTGGTTAATCACCCGAACATTCCTGAGCTGGTGCGCACGAGCCCACTTACGCAGCGTGAATGGCAAGTACTTGGTCTGATCTATTCTGGATTCAGTAATGAGCAGATCGCTCAAGAGCTCGATGTCGCAGGTACTACGATCAAAACTCACATTCGCAACCTTTACCAAAAGCTCAACATTGCGAACCGTAAAGAAGCGATAAGTACAGCAGAGAACTTATTGCAGTTGATGGGATACTAAACGGATTCGAGTAAAGCATAAGCTAGTCACCTATGGTGGCTAGCTTTTTTTTCGTCTGCAGTTTAGCGCCTAAAGAAGCTGGGGAAAGAAACAAGATCACCAGATGACAGGCAAAAAAATAGCCAACCGCAATAATCGCGATTGGCTCTATATATTTGTGAACAAATCATAGGTTCACTAACAACGTCAGTTGGCTAGGTGACCCTCGGCTTAAGAAGGGTCAATTTATTTAATGCAGTTAACGTGCCAACTTTAATTCAGCGTTTTATAAGCCCTACATCGCATAAAAACCATGATTTCCACATGCGAATTGCAAAGTGCATTTGCATAATGCAACCAAGATGCAATATCGATAAGAGACCAGTTTCATCGATACTCTTAATGACAAATCACTAAGTGGTTGTATTTTAAATATTAGGCCAAAGTTCACTTCAACTTATTGCCTTACAATTAAAGAGGTAATAAAAGCATCGACCCAGTAGCATATTCATACTTTTTTTACACTAAAGTTTGTATACTGCACAAAATTACCCTCAACTCTATGAAGCAATGAACTACTTAAGTACTTTTTTCAAAGGCATGGCAATGGGCGCAGCCGACGTTGTCCCAGGCGTGTCGGGCGGAACCATCGCATTCATCACTGGTATCTACGATACGCTGCTAGAAAGCATTCGCAGAATTAACCCTAGCGTACTTGGCTTATGGAAACGTGAAGGCTTCAAAGCTGCGTTTAACCACATCAACGGTTTCTTCCTGATTTCACTGTTCGCGGGCGTGTTCACCAGTATTGCAACATTCGCAAAACTGATTTCTTGGTTATTGGTCACGCACCCTGTTCCACTGTGGTCTTTCTTCTTTGGTCTGATCTTGGTGTCGGTTTTCCATATTCTTAAGCAAGTAGAAAAGCGAGATATGATTCGATTCGTCTTTTTACTGCTTGGTGTTGCCTTCGCTTATAGCATTACTGTGCTTAAGCCATTGCAAATGGAGCCAACCAGCATCAACGTCTTGATTGCGGGTGCGATTGCGATCTGCGCGATGATTCTACCGGGAATTTCAGGCAGCTTTATTCTGCTTCTAATTGGTATGTATGGCCCAGTGCTTGGCGCCGTTAAATCATTTCAAATCGATGTACTTGCTCTATTCCTTGGCGGCTGTGTGATTGGTCTACTGACTTTCTCACACGTACTCTCTTGGCTGCTACGCTCATTCCGCGATTTCACATTGGTGTTCTTAACGGGTTTGATGATCGGTACGCTACCTAAGATCTGGCCTTGGAAAGAGACCATTAGCTGGCGCATCAACTCGAAAGGTGAGCAAGTACCACTTATTCAAGAGAACCTATCTCCGTTCAATTTCGAAGCGGTAACCTCTCAACCTTCTCAGCTCACTTTATCGGTGATCATGATGTTGGTGGCTATTGCACTAGTGCTGGGTTTAGAAAAGTTTGCTGAGCGCAATGCTGACTAATCCCTAACAATCATGCTTAAGTTAGCATGTAGGGTGCCGAGCTTAGGTAGCGATGCACCTTGTGAATTGAATCAAAGCGAAGCTTATGGCTTCGCTTTTTTATATCTACCATACGCACAAAATTGCTTTTTGATACAAGCACGTATTGAGGGGTATGATAACATCGCCGCTCTTATAAAATTAGATGAGAACACGACATGCACCCAGCATTAAAGGTTGCAGCTCTTGGAATCGCTCTCGTGGCAGGCTTTTATGGGCCACAAGCAATTCAGCATTTTAAATCAGCGATAGAGCAAACTCCCGCTGACGTTAATTTAGATGATTACTGCATGCTTTCAACAGAATCGTGTGAGCAAAATGCCGTTGCGATGACGCTTGAACATGAGACGGCACAGCCTCTTGTGCCGACCAAAATCAAAGTCGTTTGGGAAGGCGCAGCATCTGAAACATTAATGCTGTCACTCACAGGCTTAGAAATGGAAATGGGATCGGCACGTTTTCAATTAAAGAATATTGGTAACAATACCTACGAAGGTGATGTGATTTTACCTGTGTGTACCATGGATAAAATGACTTGGCTTGGCAAACTCACCGATGGTGTTGAAACCGTAAACCCTGCAATAAGGATGGCAAGATGAGTAAGAATTGGTCGTTAGCATTAGTGGTAGCGTTTGTACTTGGCTTTGGTGTCAAAAGTTACCTTGATGGACAAAACGAAGCTCAAGAGCAACATGCTGCAAAGCAAGAATTCTCTGCAACAACCCTTTTTGGTAAAGATAACCAGCCAACGGAAATCTTTGACCAAACCGACGACAGAATTCGTATCGTTTACTTCGGTTTCACACGCTGCCCAGATGTCTGCCCTACCTCTCTAGCGATGTTAGCAGGAGCACTTAACCAGGTTTCTGATGAATCAAAAGCCAAGATTCGCCCGATGTTTGTCTCTCTCGACCCTGAGCGTGATGCAGCAGAAGCGTCGTACGAATATGCGCAATACTTCCACCCAATGATGGAAGGGTTAAGTGGCCCGTTAGATGTGACAACAACGCTTGCACATAACTACGGTGTTATTTTCAGAAAGACCAAGCTTGAAGGTTCTGAGCTGGAATACACCCTTGACCACAGCTCATATTTCTATTTTTTAAAGCCCGACGGTACCTTGATTACTAAAGTGCCGCATACGTTAACGCCAGCGCCAATTGTTGAAGCTATCAACAAGCTGACGCAGTAAAACGTAAAAACAAAGAACTTAATAAATAAAGTTCGAACAATAAAAGTCAGGTCCCAGACCAAAACATAAAAATTAAGGACAACAACATGAAGTTAAAAGCACTTGCTCTAGCAGGCTTATTGCTCACTCCCTTTGCTCACGCGAATAGCGACATTATGGTTCACGACGCGTACGCTCGTGCAACACCGCCTTCAGCAGTGAACAGCGCAGTATTTACAACGTTGATGAACCACAGTGACAAAGATCGCGCTATTGTTTCTGCGACTACACCCGCAGCAGGCAAGGTAGAGCTTCATGATGTTATCGTTGATGGCGACGTAATGAAGATGCGTCAAGTTCAACAAATTACAATCCCTGCGAATGGTGAAGCGGTACTTAAGCCTGGCAGCCTGCACATAATGTTGTTCGACCTAAAAGATGGTCTAAAAGAAGGTGAGCAGATCGAGATGACTCTGACTTTCGCTAACGGTGAAACGCAAACCTTTGATGCACCGGTTAAGAAAGTAATGAGCGGCATGAAAAAGATGAATCACGATCATCACTAATCGGATTCACAATCAATGAAATAAATTAAGCCACGATGACTTCTCGCCATCGTGGCTTTTTGTTAAACTGAGCTCGCTTTTTATTCACAGCATGACCACATTAATAACCAAGGAGAAGAGAAGATGATTGTAATGAAAACACTAAAACTGGCAGTAAAAGTAACGCGTTAATTTGTTTGGTTAAGCAAACTTTAATCTCGAACGACCAACATTAAGCCATCGACTGGCTACCGCACACTTTTACCCGGTTTACTATTGATCTGTAAGTGATCAATACCTCCATGCCCAACAGCGCATGACTAAATCCGGGGTCCTATCTATTTGAATTCGACCCAAGCTCAAAACATTTTTGACGTCTCGATGCTTTTATCTCATCAACGCGTTTTGGTCTCATAAACACTTTTTGATCTCGTCAATAACCTGAGATCTCACAAGATGTTAATGCTCTCATAAGACTTTAATGCACTGATAAGACTTTACTCTCACAAGAAAAGAAAGCTCGCACGTCTGGGTAAATAAACATGAATTCACAAAACGCATTTTCTCATCCAATGTCACTTCAACAACTTGGATGGCAACCTGTATTCCAACAACAACTGACACTTGAAGATTACGACCATTCAGTGATCGCCCGTATCACCGCGCACCATCGCAGTGGCTACACATTGGCGTCTGAAAAAGGCGAAATCACTCTACCCATTCATCACAACCAACCCGCAATGACGGTTGGCGACTGGGTAATATTGAACTCTGAGCTGCAATTCGACCGCTTGCTCGAACGTCAATCGCTCTTCAGCCGTAAGGCTGCAGGCAGTCGTGTTGCTGAACAATATATCTTAGCCAACATCGACACGGTTTTTATCGTGGTTTCGTTAAACAATGACTTTAATCTAAGCCGTATCGAACGCTACCTAGCGCTCGCCAATGAAGCACAGGTTGAAGCGGTTATCGTACTCACCAAGAAAGACTTATGTGACGACTACGAAGACAAAGTACAACAAGTGCAAAGCTTAGATTCGATGCTAATGATCGAAGCGGTCAACAGCCTAGACCAAGACTCAACTCAAGTCTTGTCACCTTGGTGTAAAACGGGCAAAACTGTTGCTTTGATGGGTTCGTCTGGCGTCGGAAAATCTACGCTCGTCAATTCATTGCTCGGTGAAACTCAGCAAGCAACCGGTGGTATTCGTGAAGACGACAGTAAAGGCCGACACACAACGACATCACGCTCGCTCCACTTGCTAACATCGGGTGGTTTACTGCTCGATACTCCAGGAATGCGAGAGCTACAACTTGCAGACTGCGCTGAAGGCGTGAGTGAAACCTTTTCTGATGTCGAAGAGTTAGCCATGCATTGCCGATTCTCTGATTGTCATCATGAATCAGAGCCGGGGTGTAAGATACGCAAAGCCATTGAGGGTGGGGATTTGTCTGAAAGACGATTTACTAACTATCAAAAGTTATTGAGAGAGCAAGCCAGAAATGGCGCCTCATTGGCAGAGCAACGCGCGAACAGCAAACAGCTTTCCAAGATGTACAAAACCGTGCAATCAGAAAGCCGCAACATTAAAAAAGCTTCTGACTAAACCCTTGAGGTAATCACAATAAGCTTTATTTAAACAACTAAGCCCCACCTTGTTAAAGACGTGGGGCTTTTTGTTTCAACTTGGTCGTAGTGTGATTATTTATGCACACAATGTTCTTATTAGTAGTGATTTACATTTCGATGTTTTCACTATAATGAGTCAACCAAATGCCACATTGCAGATTTATAGCTCATTAAGAATACATTTATTTAACATTTAGCTCTAAAAACACCACGTAGCGCAAACAATCACCCTAAAAGTAAACTATTCCTAGACACCCTCTTAGATCCCGCTAATATGACCGCCCATTCCACTAGTGTATAGTCGGATTTGGTACAACTTTATAAAAAGATACATCACTATAATAAATTAACAATTGCAGGTATTTTATGCAAAATCACAACATGCTCGCCCGCATCGCTCGTGGAAATCTCGTTCTACAGATCCTTGCTGGTATTGTTTTCGGTGTCGTTCTCGCCATGGTTTCTCCTTCAGCAGCTCAAGACGCAGGCCTTTTAGGTAGTCTGTTTGTTGGTGCTCTGAAAGCTGTTGCCCCAATTTTAGTATTCATTCTTGTTGCAGCTTCTATCGCAAACCAAAAGAAAGGTCAGCATACCCACATGCGTCCAATCATTGTGCTTTACCTGATTGGTACGTTCTCTGCTGCACTGACCGCTGTAGTACTGAGCTTCATGTTCCCGACCACTTTGACATTGGTTGCTGGCGCTGAAGGTGCTAACCCACCTCAAGGTATTGCGGAAGTTCTTCATACCCTATTATTCAAACTTGTAGATAATCCAGTTAGCGCGCTAATGAACGCGAACTACATCGGTATTCTTGCTTGGGCAATCGGCCTTGGTCTTGCACTGCACCACGCATCTGCAACAACAAAAGCAGTTTTTGAAGACCTTAGCCACAGTGTTTCACACATTGTTCGCTTCATTATTCGTCTTGCGCCATTCGGTATCTTCGGTCTGGTTTCGACAACATTCGCAACAACAGGCTTCGATGCACTAGCAAGCTACGGTCAACTTCTAGCGGTTCTACTAAGCTCAATGTTGATCATTGCACTTGTGGTTAACCCACTGCTTGTCTTTGTAAAGACAAAACAGAATCCATACCCACTTGTACTGCAATGTATTCGTGAATCTGGTGTAACGGCATTCTTCACTCGTTCAAGTGCTGCAAACATCCCAGTGAACATGAACCTTTGTAAGAAGCTAAACCTAGACGAAGATACTTACTCTGTATCTATCCCACTAGGCGCAACAATCAACATGGCGGGTGCTGCAATCACTATCACTGTGTTGACACTTGCAGCTGTACACACAATGGGTATTGAGATTGATATCTTCACAGCGATTCTACTAAGCCTTGTTGCTGCAGTATCGGCATGTGGCGCATCGGGTGTTGCTGGCGGTTCACTACTGCTTATCCCACTAGCATGTGGCCTATTTGGTATTTCTAACGATGTAGCGATGCAGGTTGTAGCGGTTGGTTTCATTATCGGTGTGATTCAAGATTCTGCTGAAACAGCGCTTAACAGCTCAACTGACGTAGTGTTCACTGCTGCTGTATGTAAAGCTGAGCAAAACAAAGCGTCATAAGCTTTTAGGTATTAGGCTTTAGCTCTTAGCTCTTAGCTCTAGAAGCAGATAGCACGCAAATAAAAAGGGAAGCACTAGCTTCCCTTTTTTGTTGTCTTGAGTTTCTCGATTAGAGCTAAAACTATCTGTTAACCGTACACAACCAATGAACACCACTTACTGGTTTCTGTTCCAGCTAGAGTCAACCGCAGACTGACTAAAGTCTAGAGAACCACTATTCTGACTAGCTTGTTTATCTGTTGGTACCTGCTCGGTATTCACCTGTTGGCTATAATCAACGTTAGTCTCTTGCTCACTAGGCACTTGGGTCTCTATGCGGCTCGTGTCTACATTCAACTCGTTGCCTTCTTCATCGAGCGCTTCTTTCACTCTCTTAGGAACAGGTACATTGCGTTTGTAGAGCTTATTGAGCGCTTTAATGATTGAGTGCTTAGTGATTGCTTCTTGTGTCAGCTTAGTCATTATCGGCTTAGTCAGAGACTGCAAGCCCACGACGGCATCCACACCAAGCTCACCGCCGACCTTATCCCTTAAATGCTTTGCTTCTGAGTAACCAAAATGGGCTGAGAGGAATAACCAGATATAAGCGATGGCATTACCGTGTTCACCATGGTCGATCCATGCTTCGCCCGCTCTAAACATCGCTTCTGCACTGTTCTTTTCTGCAGCGGTCTCAAACCAGTAAACAGCTTCTCCATGGTTAGGCTCAACACCCACACCGTTCAAATAGCTCATACCCAGTTTGATCTTGCCGTCTAGGTTATTTTTTTCGGCGGCTTTTTGGTACCACTCAACAGAGCTCTCAGCAGAGTAATCTGGATTGTCTTTATCTAGACACCAATCACCGATAAACAGCATCGCTTCGGTATTACCACCAGCCGCAGACTCTTCGATATAGGTGTAACCTTTAGGGATGTTTTTATCAGTTCCGCGACCAAAGACGAGTGCTTTTCCCATCTCGAATTTTGCAGATACGTCATTATCTAGGGCAGAGATTGCGAGCTGCCAAAAGTTGGCTTTTTCTCTTAAAATCAGGTCTTCTTTACGCTTCATACTGAGGCGTACAATACCGTACATTCCATTGATATTATCGAGTTGCGCCGCTTTATCGTACCAATACAGAGCTTCCTTAATATTGTTACGCTCAGCTTCTTTCGCCAAATACAGAATCGACGGTGCATGCCCAGTTTCGGCTTTGAAGTGGCGCTCTTTTTGCTCTTGGATGCGCGCTTTTTCAATCGCTTTTCGGTAAGCGACAGCACGAGCCTTACGTTCTTGTTCCAAGCGCTGCTTTCTTAGCGATAAAGAGATCAGCCACACGGCGACAAGTATTAACGAAAGAGCCGTCGCACCAATTGCGATTCCCATTGTACTCATAAAATATTTTAACCTAACTCGGCTGATATCAACCTCGGTGTCAGAAGTTATCAACCTATAGTGGATGTGTCGAATTACAGGGAAAAGCGCCGTTATTGAAACGTTCCGCCCTAAAATGAACTTAGTTCAGTATCTCAGGAATACATAGCGATAAAAAGTCTACTTAGACCTATCCTTATGCACTCCGTAAATGGTGTGATCTTGCTTCAATACTGGCTACTCATGAAGACCACTTTTCATCAGAAAATAGTGGTAAGGTAATGATTTCCCACCCTCAATCTCTTGCATTTATGGTTAGGTAATCTGCCCATAAATATAAGCCAACTCTGCAACTGTTTTTGCAGAAAACTTCTTCATCAAACTAGCTCGGTGAACTTCAACCGTTCTTACTGCGATGCATAGCTCATCGGCAATTTTCTGATTGCGCTTGCCGTCAATAATCTGTTTAAGAATATCGATTTCGCGCTCAGTTAACGACGCGTATGCTTGGCGGTAGACATTCATGTACAAATGCTTTTCTGAGGCCGCTAAACCTTGCTTAATCGCCTCAGCCAACTCACCGCCTTTGACTGGCTTCTGGAAGAAATTTACCGCGCCAGCCTGCAGCGCTTCTACTGCCATAGGTACATCACCATGACCAGTGAGATAGATAACCGAAAGCGGGCTCTGTGCTTTCAACATCAGTTCATGCACTTGCTGGCCTCTCATCTCCGGCATTCTACTATCTAGCACCACACACCCAGCCGCACTTAAATCAACGGCATCGAGAAAACTCGGACCATCTTGATAAGCTGACACCGTGAAATCATGCTCTTCCAGTAAGAACACCAATGAATCGCGCATTGATTCATCGTCATCAACCACATAGACCGGCAACGTTTGATGAAGTTCAGACATAACAAGATTCCTCATGAATCATTTGAAAGAGAGAAAGGTAATGTCACCACGACGTGACAACCATGTGGGGTGAGAGACGTAATGCTCATTTGACCGCTGTGGTCTTCAATTACGTCTTGGCATATCGCAAGCCCTAGACCCAAACCGTTTTCTTTGCTGCTCACAAAGGCTTGAGTCACTTGATGCTCGGCAAAATCTAATCCGGTGCCATTATCGATAACCGACAACATCATTTTATCGGCTTGATACTCGGTAATCACTTTAATTGTCGCTGGCTCGTCGTTTTTGTTATCAATATCAGACATCGCGCGCTGCTGCTGCTGGGCATTACACGCATCGGTCGCATTGTTGATAAGGTTGACTATCACTTGTTGGAGGCCCACAGGGTCAATATAGACCTCAATAGGTCGACCAACGACGTAGCGCTCAATGGTAATTTGGTGCTGTTCAAGGCGGAATTGCAGTAGCTCAATAGTGTCCGTTAGCAACTGCTCTATATCGGCCTTTGACTTTTCTGCTGAGCGTTTCTTTATCATGTTTCTTAGGCGCTGAATGATCGCGTCTGCACGATCCACTTGTGATTGGATCTTCTCAAAGACCGGCTCAATATCGGTGATTGGTTTGTTTTTGGAAATACGTAGCAGACCACCTTCACTGTAGTTTCGAATAGCCGCCAAAGGTTGATTGATCTCATGTGCAAGGCTGCTCCCCAGTTCGCCCACGACGGCAATGCGTTGAGAATGTTCTAACTGTTCACTCTTACTCTTTAGCTTGTTAAGTGTCGCTTCTAACTGCTTTTTGCTACGGCTGAACTTGTACTCAAGCCAAAAGTGGTAAGCATTCAAAAACACCACTAACAAGAAAAACGCCCATGCCCATTGCTGATTGTACTTAAGCCAGATTAACGCTTCTTTCCACCATGGCTGTTGCAATGGGTGCATGTCGAGTTGCTGATAGAGCTTGTCGATAGGCAGCAAACTGGTTGGTGATGTCCAGCCCGAGGCGTTCGCTGCAATGGCAGGCGCACTGCTTTTTGGCATCGCAAATAGCACCTGACTCATTTGCTTAGCCAGTGCAGAAGAGGCTCGCTCCGTTTTGGCAAATGACCAGTTGGAATACAAAGGTGTAGAAACTTGGCACCGGAACCCTTCGGGCGCTTGGTTGCCGATGACACGATATTGATCAGCCACCAACAATCCTTCGCTGATCATGTTTTCAACCAAACAGGCAGGAACCACTGCCGCTTCAATATGGCCTTCTCGAAGTTGATACAGACTCGCATCAATCGGGAAGCCCAAGAAATGAGTATTAGAGAAAAAATGGTTAGGGTTCAGCTCTTCCTGCATCACTTGATAGCGCATGGTGAGATAACCACCAAACGCGTTTTCAGAAACCGCGGCAATCGGCTTTCCGCTCAGTTGTTCAAATGAGATATACGGTGACATTCTTCTGACCACCAAGGCCGATCCGATACTGCGCGTGCTGCTCACACTTTGGTCGTCGTAATTGTGGCTAGTCATAGTCGCCATCCAAGAGAGGTCATACTGACGCCCTAAACGAACCGCCTGGCCGGGATTAGTGATAACAAAATCGACCTCGACCTTCTTTACCGCTTCCGCCATCTCTTCCAAATTAAAAGGCTTGAGAACAAAGTGTTTTCCTAGGATACGCTCAGACAACCAGTCCATCGTTGGTTGCCAGCGTTGTTGCGCTGCAAGTTTGCCCCTGATGGCTAAAACACCCACTTCAATCGTCTGGTCTGATTCAATCGTATTTGTCGCTACCGAAACCGGTTCCGTTTGAGCAGCGACACAAATACCTGCACTCAAGCTCAGCCAGCACGTACTGATGAATGTGATGAGGTTGCGATCGGTCATGGACATCTCTTTATTCAATCGGGTTACCTATTCAATGATTTCTCAATGCGTTAAAGCGCTTTTAAATAAAGCATAACAGCTAGATAGCGAAAACCACATTTGTTCTAGATCAACTTTGACCTGGGAATGTGGAAATCCACAATACCCCGTATAGGGTCAAAATCTGACAATGAGCTCAACAGAACCAATACCCATTTATAGGTACCAATATGGACTCATTGAAAAGACGGTTTCTCAGCCAGTTCGGCAAAGTTTCCGCTGGTGCTGCGCTCATTCCCATTACAGGAATCAACACCGCAGTTGCCAGTACAGCCATTCGCAACAACAACCAACCAGACCGTAAAGGCGAAATGGGTAAACGCTACGCCATGGCGATTGATTTGCGTAAATGCGTAGGCTGTCAGGCATGCACTGTTGGCTGTAGCATTGAAAACCAAGCACCAATTGGCCAGTTCAGAACCACTGTAAAACAGTATGAAGTATCCCTTGATGATGGTTCAACAACTCAACAAGAGGTGAAGTCATTCATGCTGCCTCGCCTGTGTAATCACTGCGACAACGCACCGTGCATTAAAGTCTGCCCCGTTCAAGCTACCTTCCAACGTGAAGATGGCATTGTGATGGTCGATAACGAACGCTGCGTAGCTTGTGCCTACTGTGTTCAAGCCTGCCCTTACGATGCTCGCTTCATTAACCACGACACACTGACCGCCGACAAATGCACCTTCTGTGCACATCGCCTTGAAGATGGCTTGCTACCCGCTTGTGTCGAAACCTGTGTCGGCGGCGCTCGTGTCATCGGTGACCTGAAAGATCCAAACAGCGAAATCAACCGCCTGCTCAATGAGAACCAAGACGACATCAAAGTGCTCAAGCCAGAGCAGAATACCAACCCACATGTTTTCTATATCGGCATGAACGAGCGATTCGTTAGTCACATTGAAGGGCAACCTGCGATTTATGATCCTGCCGCCATTGATAACTCATCTTCTAGCAAACAAGGAGAGACAGCATGAATATCACCGAGGTGTTAGTTCCCGCTCAAGAGATTGCTTGGCTACCGTGGGCGGTTCAATATTTCTTCTACATTGGTTCAGCCTACGCGGCGGCTATTCTGTTTTTGATAGCCCTGATCTTCAAAAACTCGACCAGTCATCAATTCCGCTCAGCTCTTGTACTAGTGATGGCCATTGGCGCCATTGTTGGACCATTAGCCCTTACTGGTGACTTACACCAACCTGGACGTGCGTGGCACTTCTACGCACACATCACGCCTTGGTCATGGATGTCACTGGGTTCTCTGTTTCTTCCTTTGTTCTCTGGTCTGGCTGTCGCGACGGCTTGGGTTTACTTGCGTGATGACATCGCACAACTTAAAGAAAGTGAAAACCCGCTTCTAAAGCGCTTGTCTTGGTTAACCCTAGGCCAATGGCAGGTTTCAGCAAAACTAATGATTGTACTCGCTGCTGTGACGGCCATTTCGGGCCTAAGCATCGCGCTCTATACAGGTGCCGAGATTGCAATTTTGGCGAGCCGACCGCTTTGGCATCAACCGGCTTCTCCACTGCTTTGGTTTACGACTGCATTTTTTGCTGCAACGGGCTTAACGCTGTTGATTTGGGCTTTGCTGCCTTCAAGCAAGCCTAGCTTAAAACCGACAGACCTCGCTCTGGTCCAAAGAACCATTACGTTAACGGGCGGCCTTGCCATCATTCTTACGTCGATTTGGGCTTCTAACCATGGTCACTTCGACCTGTATGAGGACAACGCTTGGGGCATTAATTTGGGCATCATGACCACCAGCATTTTGTTGTGCATGATCTTGGTTCTACCTCTACAACGCTTATCTCAAAGCAAGTTAGGAATTATCTGTGTAGCACTTGCGACCATAGTTTCGGCATGGGCAGTACGCTGGGTAACCATGATGGAAGTTCAAACCATTCCACGTTTTGATGTAGGTGCATTCCCTTATGAACTGCCAATGGGTAGCTCAGGTTTACTTGGCATTGTCGGTATGTGTGGTCTCTGGTTAGCACTTGCGTTGTTCGCTTCTGAAGTCGTATCGACAAAAACATCGTCACCACTTACCCACTCACATAGCTTGTAGTCTGAGGAATCATCATGGATAACAAACGTCGTCAATTTTTAAAAGCAGGCCTTGCTGCCGGTGGTGTTGGAGCTTTTGCTGCAGGTTATGCGACAACCACAAAACACATGGTTCACGGTGCTATCGATGGCACTGCGGGTAAGAAAACTAAACACATCCATCACGGTAACTCGTTAGAGACGGAATACAGTGTCGATGAACAAGGTAAGATCTCGCCAAACCCAAACCAACGCGTGGCTCCATCAATGTGTTTTGGCTGCTGGACACTATGTGGCTTGCGTGTGCGTATCGATAACCGCAACGATGAGATCTTACGTATCTCAGGTAACCCATATCACCCGCTATCAAGTGATCAGCAAATCCCGTTCAAAACACCGGTGAAAGATGCCTACATTGGCTTGTCTGGTGAATCAGGCATAAATAATCGCTCGACAGCCTGCGCCCGTGGTAACGGCATGTTAGAGATTCAAAACAGCCCATACCGAATCACTCAACCGCTAAAACGTGTTGGTAAGCGTGGTGAAGGCAAGTGGGAACCAATCAGCTACGAACAGCTAATCTCTGAGATCACCGAAGGGGGTGACTTGTTCGGTGAAGGCGAAGTGGAAGGCTTACGCTCGATTCGCGACATCGAAACACCGCTAGATCCAAACAACCCTGAATACGGCCCAAAAGCCAACCAGTTATTGGTAACCAATGCCGGCAATGAAGGCCGTGATGATATCTTGAAACGCTTTGCGTTTAACAGCTATGGTACTCGTAACTTCGGCCACCACGGCTCTTACTGTGGCTATGCATTCCGAGCAGGCTCTGGCGCGATCATGAATGACTTAGACAAGTTCTCGCACTTAAAACCCGACTTTAACAACGCAGAATTCATTCTGTTTATTGGAATGTCTCCGGCTCAAGCAGGCAACCCGTTTAAGCGCCAAGCACGACAACTAGCAGAGGCTCGTACAAACGGAAAACTGAGCTACACCATTGTGACACCAAGCCTTCCTGCAGGATCGTCAAGCCTTGCAGCGGGTGATCGCAACAACTGGCTTCCGATCAAACCAGGCACCGATTCAGCATTAGTTCTGGGGATGATCCAGTGGATCATCGAAAATCAGCGCTACAATCATAATTTCTTGTCTCGCCCGAGCGCACAAGCGATGAAGAAAGCAGGTACTACACACTGGTGTAATGCATCTCACCTAGTGATCAGCGACGAAACGCACCCACAAAACGGACGCATGCTTCGCGCATCTGATATTGGCTTGCTAGAAACAGGCGAACCGATGTCTGATGATGATGCATTTATCGCACTAGATGTGACAACGTCACTATTAACATCAAATGTTCAGGTCGAAGAGGCGGCGTTATTTGTCGATCAAGACGCAGAAATCGATGGTCAGAGCGTTCGTGTGAAGTCTTCTCTACAAAGATTGAAAGAAGAAGCCTTCAAGTATGACCTTGCTTATTACAGCGAGCAGTGTGAAATCCCACAAGATCAGATTATTGCACTGGCGAAACGCTTCACCAGTTACGGGACAAAAGCCGTCGTCGATACTCACGGTGGCAACATGCACACTAATGGCTTCTACAATTCGTTCTCTATCCTAATGCTGAACGCGCTGATCGGTAACATCAACGCGAAAGGTGGTGCGATGGCAAAAGCGGGTGGCTACCCAACTTCTGTTGCAGGCCCTCGTTATGACTTTACCAAGTTCAAGGGTAAGACAAAGCCGCAAGGTGTGTTCTTGTCTCGTAGTAAATTCCCGTATCACAAAACCAGCGAATACAAACGCCGTGTTGCTGCCGGTGAATCTCCATATCCAACGCGCGCGCCTTGGTACCCGATCTCTGCACCGTTGTTAACCGAGCATTTATCAGCGGCCATTGATGGCTACCCTTACCGTGCAAAAGCGTGGATCAACCACATGGCGAATCCACTTTATGGCGTACCGGGTTTAGATAACCTGCTAGGCGAAAAGCTTAAAGATCCAAAGCAACTGGGTTTGATCGTCTCTATCGATGCTTTCATCAATGAAACCACAGCGCTATCGGATTATCTCGTGCCTGACACCGTAACCTACGAAAGCTGGGGCATGGCAACACCTTGGCATGGCGTTGCAACTAAAGCGATCACCGCTCGTTGGCCGATTGTTGAGCCTAAAACCTCACGCACGCAAGACGGACGCGCCATCAACCTAGAGAACTTCTTTATTGATGTTGCGAAAGCGCTCGATCTAGGCGGCTTTGGTGATAATGCAATCAAAGACAACCAAGGCAATTGGCACGGTATCCACGGTGCAGAAGACTTCTACCTGCGCTCTGCGGCGAACCTAGCATTTGCCAAAGGCGGCGTGCCGAATGTTGAGGTTGAAGACATTGTTTGGTCTGGCCTAGAGCGCCTAATACCTGTGATGAACAAAACGCTCAAGCCAGAAGAGATGCTCAAGGTAGCGTACATTTTTGCACGTGGCGGTCGTTTTGAGGACGCCACCAATGCCTACACCAACGAAACCATGAAGTACAAATGGACCAAACCACTAGCTATCTGGAACGAAAAGCTCGGTACTTCTCGCAATACCATCAGTGGCGAGCAGTACATGGGTTGCCCTACGTGGCATCCGCAAAAGCTTGCAGACGGCACACCTTTAGCTGAGCAGTTCCCAACAAAAGAGTGGCCATTCACCCTGACTAACTTTAAATCCAATATTCATAGTGCGGTGTCTAACTTGTCACCACGCTTAGAATCTATCAAGGGTGTGAATCCGGTGTACATTCACCCGCAAGATGCCTCTTCAGCGGGCATCAAAACCGGTGACGTATTTGCCATTGAAACGCCGAGCGCAACGACAAAAGCACTGGCGATGGTGATTGATGGCATCAAACCGGGAACACTAGGCTTTGAACATGGCTTTGGTCACAAAGAGCTCGGGGAACGTGCACACTGGATTGGCGATACACAACAACCAGTGAAGATGAAATCCAACGATGGCGTTAACATTAATGATATTGGCTTAATTGACCCGACAAGAGAAGGCAAAGGAGTCATGCTTGATTGGGTAGTCGGCGCAGCAGCAAGACAGGCACTTCCGGCGAAGATCTACAAGGTCTAATTCTCTGTAATTTTCGTCCAACAATAAAATAAACAGAGCAACTTCATCATTCAGAGTTGCTCTTTTTTTCACCAGCTCCCTTTAAGTTTTAGCCCCACCTCCCTCAAACAACTATGCTTATCTCTAGGGTCAAAACAGGCTGATTGAGCCTATTTACGTGAGACTCTCCTCAAGTTCCCAGTGAATTAATGTGGAAATCCACAATAGCGCGAGCAATCAATTATGTCGAAAATGCGTGCATTACAACCAATAGCGACGCCTCATGATTAAGCTGAATATAAAAACTCAAACTCTCACGCTTTGCATCGCTGCTTTAGGAAGCCTTTCTTTATCCGGCTTTGCACAAGCAGCGCCTAACCCTATGCCCGAAGCCGCAGAAACCTGTAGCGGGTGCCATCAAGCTGACGGGAAAGGTATGCCTAACATCGCCCCTATGCTTGCTGGGCTGAATGCTGACTACCTAGAACATCAATTGATTTTATTCTCTAGTGGAGAGCGTCAAAGCGCGATTATGAAAGGCATGGCCGATGGCGTGTCTGCTCCTGCTATTCGTCGTGAGGTTGCCGAATACTTTGCCTCTCTCCCTTCATACGAATTCACGGACTTAGAACAGCGTGGCTCACAAGCGGATATCGAGAACCCATATCGCAAGCTTGTATTTCAAGGTGATTGGGACCGAAACATTCCAGCATGTGCTACCTGTCACGGACCAAGCGGAATGGGCGTAGACAAGTTTCCACGCCTTGCGAGCCAACATGCCGACTACATTCAATCTCAGCTTAACGCATGGAAAAACGGCACTCGCAAGGGTGATGATTTGAACATGATGGGCAACATCGCAGGCAAATTGACCGACGATGAGATCAAAAACCTGTCTTACTACTTCGCATCTTTTCGATACTAAAGGGCTAGCATGAAAACACTACTTTTAATCACCGCAACCCTTGCCTCTGGACTCGCTTATGCCGACGGTGAATTACCCGATAGCCAAACCGAACTGCCAGCCGTCGAAAAAGTGAAAGACAACAAGTACCTAGTGCCACGCGACTTAGTGGATATCCCAGCAGGAGAATTTGGCGACAAAGTAAAATTAGGTTACTCACTGTTTGTTGACTCGCAACAGATGCGCGGCGAATACGTCGGCAACGAGCAAAACTGTGTTAACTGCCACATGCAAGCAGGCATGAAGCCCAATGCAGCGCCACTTTGGGGCGCGTACATGGCCTACCCGGCTTATCGTAAGAAAAACGACAAGGTCAACAGCTACGCTGAGCGTATTCAAGGCTGTTTCACCTATTCAATGAACGGAATCGCACCAGCCTTAGACTCAAAAGAACTGGTCGCACTCAGCGCTTACTCCTACTGGTTGGCGATGGGTGGCATGTTAGATAAGAACGGCATGCAAGACACACCCGTTCCCGAGCTCAGCGATGCAGATTTACAAGTCGGCGGTAAAGCAGAAAGCTTCCCTCTTCCTCAAGAGCTGTTAAGCAAATACCCAATCGATGATCGCAGTAAATTAGCAGGTCGTGGCTACCCTAAGATCGCTAACCCAGAACAAGAACCTTCTATCGCACGTGGCGAGAAGGTTTACCAAACCAGCTGTCAAACGTGTCATGGTCAAAATGGCGAAGGCATTAAAGGGGCCGATGGTCGCTCTTACTTCCCACCGCTGTGGGGCGAGAACGCGTTTAACTGGGGCGCGGGAATGCACCGCATAAACACAGCGGCTTATTTCATTTACGAAAACATGCCACTTGGTAAGAGTCAGCAACTTTCAGTTCAAGAGGCATGGGATGTGGCCGCGTTTGTAAATAGCCATGAGCGCCCACAAGATCCGAGGTACAAAGGCGATGTGGCTGCGAATGCAGAGCGTTACCACAACCATCAAGGCTACTATGGTAAAGAAGTAGACGGTCATGTACTGGGTTCAAAAGCTTACCCAAGTGGTAAAGAGGTGATTCACGAGCACTAACTTCGATTGAAGACGTACTCTTTGTGGAAAAAGAGCCGCTCACACTAGCTATAGCTGAACTTTACATTGTAAATTAGTGAGCGCTAAAAAAGTAAAAAGAAGCCAGTTCGTGCGACGTTCTGGCTTCTTTTTTGATTTGATATGGCAGAGAACTCGTTAATCTTGCTGCATCTTCTCCCAAATCGTTGGTGACCCAATATAATCTTGCACTGAGGTGATGAACTCTTTTACTAGCTTGGTCTGCTTACGGTGTGGGTAGACGGCGTAAATAGCAGTATCCGCTGTTGAGATAGCGTAATCAGGAAGCAGTGTCACTAAGCCCAACTCTTTCATGGAGGCGTACAGATTTGATTGATCAAGGAAACCATAACCTAAGCCATCTTTCACACAAGACACCATAGTACGAACATCACTCACCTTGTAGTTACCACGAATCGTCAGGCTCTGGAAAGTGTTGCCATACGGCTCTTCACTAATACGCAGGTGATCAACGGTCATGTCACCATTGGTATAAATCACCGCAGGCAGAGACAGCAGATCTTGTGGCGTTTTCGGCTCACCATGCTGCTTCACAAAGTCATTCGAGGCGACCAGCATGAAGTTACTGTCGGCTATCTTCTTCGCAATCAGATTCGATTCCACCAGCTTACTGAAACGAAAGGCAATATCAAACTGCCCTGCAATGATGTTGGCGATCTTATCGTCTAGTGAAAGTACGATCTGAACATCCGGGTACTTTCTCATAAACTGAGTGATGATAGGTTGCAGGTATTGCTGACCAAAATAGATCGGCGAAGTAATGCGCAGCACGCCTTTTGGCTCTGACTGGTACGAATCAGCAATGCCTTGAATCTGATTGATGGTGTCTTTCAACACGTAGGTTTGCGCGAGGATATCCTCCCCTGCCGACGTCAAAGAAAACGAACGAGTAGAACGGTTGAGTAGCTGAACACCCAAGTCTTGCTCAAGCTTCTTGATTTGTTTAGAGAGTGAGGAATTGTCCATGTCATGTAAGGTTGCCGCTTTGGTAAACGACCCTTGTTGAACCACATCTAAGAACAATAACAACTGATTGGTATTGGGCACTGTGCCGCTCCTAATATTAAGCTCGATTAACGTTCATCTTTTGGGGTGTCCATCACCACCATAGTTGTGATGGATTGAACCTGAGCACACTCCCCTAGCACATCGGCATGAAACTTCTTATAGCTCGGTAAGTCTTTAGTCTCGACTCGCAACAAGTACTCATTGGCACCGGTGATGTTGTGACACTCGACCACCTCTTTCTCCATAGCAACGTGCTCTTCAAACTCCAATTGAGCAGATTTTTTGTGGCTTGATAAACCGATCGAAACGTAGGCGATAAAACCCACGCCCATTAAACTGTTATCTAGAACCGCACGATAACCTTGAATGATGCCTTTGCGTTCAAGATCTTGTACACGTCTTAACGTCGCTGAAGCCGATAAACCAATTCGCTCTGAGAGCTCAATATTGGAGATTCTGCCGTCCAACTTAAGCTCTTGCAATATCCTTTCGTCAAATCTATCCATAAGTACTTATTATTGTGCATTTAGTGATAATAGAGGAAATAAAAGCACATAATTGCCTCACTTTCCACCTACTATGTTTCTCAACACGTGAAAGTCATGACCGGTCAGTCACTTCGTTCATTTTATTGCTGGAGAACCATTATGCCTTTAGAACAACTTAGCGCACTTGCCTTGTTTGCGTTTGTCTCGACCTTCACGCCGGGTCCAAATAACATCATGCTTATGACATCAGGTGCGAATGTTGGCTTTGCCCGCACCATTCCACACATGCTGGGTATTGCTCTAGGTTTTGCGGCTATGTTGCTGTTGGTTGGCTTTGGGTTAATGGGGATTTTCAACGCCTATCCGGTGACTCACCAAGTATTGAAATACCTGAGCCTTGCGTACTTGGTGTACCTCGCAATTAAAATAGCCAAGAGTGGAAAAGCGAAAAGCACTGAAGCTTATAAACCGATGACCTTCATTGGCGCGGCAAGTTTTCAATGGGTTAACCCAAAAGGTTGGTCAATGGCACTGACAGCCATTTCTGTTTATAGCAGCGGCAGTTCATGGTGGGAGCTTGCAATCATCGCAGCCATTTTTACGCTAGCTAACCTGCCATCGGTGACGTTCTGGACAGCAGCAGGCAAGCAGTTACAACACTGGCTAACAACACCAGTCCGCATCAAAAGCTTCAACTATGGTATGGCAGGCTTGCTATTGGCGTCGACCATTCCGATGCTCTAATCAAATAACTTCTATATTTTAACGGTTAGTACTCCGGTGCTAACCGTTTTTCTCGTTAAAAGTACCCCACCAGCTCAGTAAGCCAGCGACCAAACATCGCCTGCCCGCTCGGCGTTAACGTCCAGACAAACGCCGCTACATTGATAACCACTGTTAACCAATAAATCGCTCTGAAAGGCTGTTTTTGTGTTTTATGACGTAGCTTATCTTGAGCGATCAAAGCCCCTAACCAACCACCAGCTACCGAAAAGATGTGCAGGGTTTTCTCTGGCACACGCCAATTACCATTAATTGCGGCTCGCTTGTCCTTTGCGTACACAAAAAACGTCACGACACCGATAACTAAATACCACACCAATAGCGCTTTTGAGCTTTCCGCAAACAACACAGACACCGCCACCAGAACCAGATAAGTGGTAGCGATTTGAATAGATGAAGACAACATCAACTCCTTTTGGGTAACAGCTCACATACTGCAGCAATTACGCCCTGTAAATTTTGATGACAAGAAGTAAGTCGCGTGGGTTAACCCCCGCTAAATACACATGGAATTTATAGCAATTTCAGATATCTGCAAATAAAAACAACGGGGTTGTTATTGGCAATATTAATAATAGAACTTGAAAATGTATGTTACTTTATTATTATTGAAAAATAAGAGCTTCGCAAAATGGTATTCACCTCACATTAATAAGGATGAGCTCTCATCCTTATTCTCTACTCCTAGCTTCTACGCCTTAGGTTATTAGTAACGAACATATGAGTTATTGATCCAATTAATTTAACTTAAACCAAATACAAAGCGTGATATTGACACTAGGTTTCCTATTTTTACGTATTAAAAATAACTTTATACATAGCCATCACAAATAGTTGACCATTGTTAAGACTAGGATATTCATCTTCATAAAAAGTGAAATATGGATATCAAACGTGAACAACATAAATATGAATAAGAGCATCACTCTACAACGCACCTTTAACATTACTAAAAAGAGAAGTTTTAAACGCTCTACTTTGGCGAAGGCGATTCTACCTCTCTTTACCGCAACCCTTATCGCAGGCTGTGGTAGTGATAACGACAGCGACACGGATACTGGCAACAGTGGCTTATACAAAGCAGGCGAAAACGAAGTCGTTGTTTACTACAAACGTGATGTTGCCGCTGCAAGCACATCTAGCTCGACTTATGAAGGCTGGGGTCTGCATTTATGGAATGGCGAAGGCTGTACTAGCACAGACTTAGTCAGTATGGGGTTGAGTGAAACCGGAACCGATTGGAACAGCCCTTACGAATACGATGGTATCAGTGATACTTACGGTGCCTACTATGTATTAAAAGTAGACCCAGATGCCTCTGACCCACATAAATGCATGAACTTCATCTTGCACAATGGTGATGAGAAGGCATTTGGCAGTGCGAATTCAAAAGTCGAGTTAACTAAGCTTGGTGATTCGCAAGGTGTATTCGGGTTCCATGGCAGCAGCGAGTTGTACTACGACCCGATCTCAGAGCGCCCAGTGAATATTGATGGCCAAAAAGCACACTGGTTAGACGCCGAGACTATCGCTTGGGAAGCGGCAAGCAACGCTGACTCTCTGAAACTGTTCTATGCGCTAGATAACAGCATCACTATGAACGACAGAGAGATCGTGGGAGGCACTGCCGTTGAATTAACCAAAGATGGCGAGCTATCCTCTGAATTAAAAGAGCGTTTCCGTCATCTAGCAAGCCTACCTGCTTTATCGATCGATGTTGACGATAATACGTTACGCACCATCTTAAAATCTCAGATAATTCTTGTTGCCTACAATGCTAATGGTGACGTCACCTCTTCAACTGAGGTTCAAAAGCCTGGTGTGCTTGATGCGGTATTTGCTAGCAAAGATGCTGGTAATGCGATGGGTGAAGAACTAGGCGCGATTGTTGAAGGCGGTGCGGCTACCTTCAAACTTTGGGCTCCTACTGCGCAAGATGTTGAACTCGTCCTGTACAGCGAAGATCTCCAGAGCTCACAAGTCATCCCGATGACGGAGAGTGCGGAAACGGGAATTTGGGCAACAGACGCAGTATCGAACGCAGTGAACAGTTATTACCGTTACCAAGTGAAGGTCTACCACCCAACTACAGGCAATATCGAAACTCGACTTGTCACAGACCCGTACTCTCTCAGCTTGTCAAAGAACTCAGCATACTCTCAAGTGATTGACCTGAATGATTCAACTTTGAAACCAGCGAGCTGGGACGACTACGAACGACCAACCGTAGAGAAAGACGAAGACCATGTACTTTACGAGTCACACCTCCGTGATTTTAGTTTCAGCGACAAGTTAGGCACTGCAAGCTTGAACGGAAAATACCTTGCGCTTACGGAAGCGGATCGTGAATCGGTCAAACACCTCCAAGCTCTGAAAGATGCCGGTTTGACAACTCTGCATATCCTGCCAGCTTTCGATATCGCTACCGTTGATGAAGATGAAGCAAGCCGTGTCGATATTACTGACACCGTAGGTAAGCTATGTGATGTAAAACCTGAGGCTACT
Source organism: Vibrio gigantis (assembly GCF_024347515.1). Lineage (NCBI taxonomy): Bacteria > Pseudomonadati > Pseudomonadota > Gammaproteobacteria > Vibrionales > Vibrionaceae > Vibrio > Vibrio gigantis. Next base: position 1,563,741 of record NZ_AP025493.1, on the reverse strand, counting down.
TTATGTGGTAACGAAGACGAAAATAAAGTCATCGAAGATGTACTCGATGGTTATGACCCTTCAACAGGCGATGCACAAGCGTTGATGAATGACCTACGCATGTTGGACAGCTTCAACTGGGGCTACGACCCATTCCATTACACGGTTCCAGAGGGGAGTTACGCGACAGATCCTAATGGTTCGAAGCGTATTCTAGAGTTCCGTCAAATGGTGAAAGCCACGCACGACATGGATCTCAAGCTGATCATGGACGTGGTATACAACCACACCAATGCGTCTGGTGTGAACGATAAGTCGGTACTGGATAAGATTGTCCCTGGGTACTACCACCGTCTTAATGTAAACACTGGTGGCGTCGAAAACTCAACCTGTTGTGACAACACTGCGACTGAAAACCTAATGATGGGTAAATTAATGGTCGACTCACTTAAGGTATGGGCTGACGATTATAAAGTGGATGGTTTCCGTTTTGACTTAATGGGCCACCAACCAAAAGATGTGATGGTAGAAGCTCTTGCTGAAGTACGTAAAATCGACGCTAACACACTGTTCTACGGTGAGGGTTGGGATTTCGGCGAAGTAGCCGATAATGCACGCTTCGATCAAGCGAACCAAATCAACATGGCTGGCACTGAGATAGGTACATTCTCAGATCGTTTGCGTGACGCTGTCCGTGGCGGTAGCCCATTCGATGGTGGCGTAGATTCAGAAGGCAAACACCCACTTCGCTTTAACCAAGGCTTCGGTAACGCCGCGATCGCCAATGAAGAAACCAAAGTAGATCAAGATTCGATCAACGGTCGTTTACACAACCAAGATCTTGTTCGTTTAGGGATGGCAGGTAACCTCGCTGAATACGTGTTGATTGATTACAAAGGCGACACCAAACTGGGTAAAAACGTTGATTACAACGGCGCGCCCGCTGGCTACACCAAGATGCCTTCAGAGAACATCTCTTACGTTTCTAAACACGATAACCAAACACTTTGGGATAACAACGCTTACAAGATCGCCACTGGCACTAGCTCAGCTGAGCGTGCGCGTATGCAGTCTGTGTCGCTTTCTACCGTGATGTTAGGCCAAGGTATACCATTCATCCATATGGGCTCTGAACTGCTACGTTCAAAGTCTATGCAGCGTGATTCTTACGATTCAGGTGACTGGTACAACCGAGTAATGTTTGATGGTACTGACAACAACTGGAATGTTGGCTTACCACGTCAAGATAAAGATGGTGCTAACTGGGATTTGATCAAAACTATCATTGCTGACAGCACGGCTAAACCCGACGCACACGACATTGAGCTGACTAAGCAACAATTCCTAGAACTACTAAAAATCCGTAGCTCAAGTGAACTATTCCGCTTAGACACAGCAGACGAAGTCATGAAGCGTGTCGATTTCCGAAATGTTGGCGAAGATCAAGTCGAAGGCCTGATTGTAATGTCTATTGATGATGGTGTGTCTGCGGGGGAAAATCTTGACCCTACCAATGATGCGATTGTAGCAGTTGTAAACTCAACCAATGAATCTCAGTCGTTCAAAATCACCGGAGCTACTGGCTTTACACTTCACGATGTTCAACAAAACTCGGCTGACGATACAGTGAAAGGCGCAAACTTTGCCGCTGAAACCTTCACAGTGCCTGCATTAACAACAGCCGTGTTCGTACAAGCCCAAAATGGCGATGTACAAGGAGCTGGCCTTCCGGTTGATAACTCAGATAAAGATGTGTCGAGCATCCCGCCATACGGCCAAACCACGGTTTACGTTCGAGGCGACATGAATGGATGGGGTTCAACTGATGATTGGGCGATGAGTTTTGTTGCCAATGGGGTTTATTCTGTAACAAGCAACTTGGAAGCTGGCGATTATGGCTTCAAGTTTGCGGATGCAGATTGGAAAACACCTAACTTTGGTTGTGACTCAGTTGAGCTTGCTGATGGGTCTATCGACCTAGGCACTGGTGGTAACTGCCAATTGAGCGTAACTGAAGCAGGCAACTACACATTCACTCTGAATGCGATTCATGAGTTAGATGACAATGTAGAAAAAGCGGTCGTTTCAGTAACCAAGAATTAAGCCTTAAAGCTTAGAATTCTAATAAACCGATAATAAAACCAGCGCAAGCTAGCCTTTTGGGAGACGTCAGTCTCCCTTTTTTGTCCTCAACAAACACCAATCTCAGTGAACCACACATTCCCTCGCCTTCATTAACTAACCATCAGTGCTAAGAGGTAACGAACCGCCTTAGTTCTTAGTTCTTAGTTCTTAGTTCTTAGTTCTTAGTTCTTAGTACAAAGCATAACGACTCCGTGTGAGCTTCTAATTTAAGTGTATATGAAATTCAGAAAGCCGAGTTTGGGACGGTAAATGAAATTGCGATTCGTCAATAGAGTTCGTATTCAGATGTTCGAGAAGCGTAAAATAGACAAGAGTATTTTAATTAACAGTTAGTCAATCAACACCATCAATAGTCAAGAGCGCCCATTTATATTAGCCATTGATTATTATGTGTAAGTCAGTGGTTATTTAAACCTAAGTATTCAGTGAATATAAATATTCCTTTTCACTTATTGCAGGCAATAAAAAGGCTCCTAACTAGGAGCCCTTCTTTTCATATCAATCAGTATTTACAAACCATTTGATTATTTTTTATTAACAGCTTTTACAAATACTTCTTGCGCGCCTTCGATACCAAGTGCTTTTGCTTCATCTAATAGGCTCAGAGCTTTTGGAATATTGTCTGCGTCTACTGCTGCTTGAATGGCATTATGATAGTAAGTTTGTGTTTCTGGTTGAATCGTATCGATCTTAGTCGCAGCGGCTGGTTTAGCGTTAGATTCGCTGCTTGATGAACCAAACGAGAAGAAGCTCGCTTTATCAATAGTAACTTCTATCTTACCTACATTAGCATTTGGAACTGGAATATCTTCCATTTCAGGCAAATAATTACCACGACCTTCTGCATCTAAACGAGCAGGGTGAATCACATCAGTAAAGCCATCTAGATCTTGCTGTTCAGTATAGATAACCAAATAAACCGATTCAGACGTCGTTGGCGGATAAAAATCCTTCTCAACAACCAAACGGTTCCCCAAGTGCAACCTTGGTTTCGCGTATTTGAAACTACCTTTGCCATACCGCTCTAACTCACGACCGTTTTTGTCGTAAATTACCGCATTAGGCACGAACGCCGTTTCGCCAATCATGCTTGTGATCTTAATAGAATACTCACCGCGATTTGCAGGAAGCTCAATCGCGACTACTGGGCTATTTATACCTTGGTAGTTTAATATTTGGCTATTTGGTGTTACATCAAAAATTGCCGAGCTTGGAAGCTTCATTGAAGCAAATTGAAGACCAGCAATTGAGTTAACTTGTTCAGCCTGTGCAATTTGCACTTGCTCGACTACTTGCGCAGATTGACAACCGGCCAACGCAACACAGCCACTCAACATCAGAGCTTTAAAATACATAACTCTTCCTTCTTGTTATTTTTTTAAGAAATTTACTAACTTTAATTACCACAAAGAAAACTATTCACCTAGGGAACGATCTACTTAATCGTACATTCCTTAAAAAAATAGCCGACGCGAGCCGGCTATGAATTAGGACAGTTTAGGATTGGTTAAGCTAAGTGTTTACCACCAAGCTTCAGCTTGGATACCAACGACGAAGTCAGAGTCGCCTTTGTCACCAAATGTTGTTCCTTCATCATCAGTGATGTAAGAACCGTAAACACGGATTTCAGGACGAGCCCAGAAGCTATCACCCATAGCCCACGCTTGAGCTACTGTAAACTTACTGCCACCTTGCTTAACTTTAGTTGCTCCAGGTACATCGACTTCCCCCGCAGAAATACCACCTTCGAACACAGTTCTCATTGTGTCGTCCCACTTGTACATAGGACGTACTACAGCTGTGTACAAATCAGAGTCACCTTTACCCGAAACTAAGTCCATACCGTGGTGGTAAGATAGCTGATGACCAAGCTCCCAATCTTCACCAAGGTTAATTACACCCCAGTTGATAACACGGAAAGCACTGGCATCGTTGTAAGTGCTTGTACCACGATCGTACCAAGCGCCAGAACCGAACTCTGCAACTTGTTTACCGTAACCACTAGTACCATATTGAAGAATCGTCTGGTTAAAACCGTTGCTTAAACCTTGGTGCAATATACCAGTTACCATTAAACCATCATCAGCATCCTGAGTTTTATCATCTTTCTCAGTAGCAAAATTGTATGCTAATGCAACTTCCAATGAAGTATCTTGAGCTAGCTTTATATTTGCTAAACGGACATCTGCAATATAGCCAGTACTATCTGCAGTCTCACCATCTTGAAGAACAGCCACAGATAGTTTCTGATCGCCTAATGAAATGTTTTCAATACCACCACCAGTGCCTGATGTATTCAAAAAGTAGAAATCGGTAATATGAATATCTTTACGTTGGTAATATGTTTTACCAGCCCATAGTGTCGCATCACGGTCAAACGCTAATACACCCTTTGCTTTTACTGCAAACTGTGCCACGTTGAAATCTCCGTCTTCCCAGCCAGCTGCGCCATCATTGCCTTGAGCAATCATAGACTCAACACGCCAAGTTTGCTCACCTGACTCAAGCTCTTCAGAAAGGCCAAACTCATAGTAATTGTCGTTTTCGTTACCTAGACGACCAATACCGTTCTTCATAAACGATACATCACCTTCACCATTACCACTAATACCAATACCAGCACGCATGTAACCATTAAAATCTACAGCGAACGCAGAGCCAGCAGCTAATGTAGTTGCCACTGCAGCAGCAATCAAACTTACTTTTTTCATTCTTAACTCCATTAAGGACGATTTATTTTAGGTTTTTATATTTTTGCTCTCTTGCGACAACCAAAGGCAGTAATGGCGGACGTAAGATAGAGAGGTTTAGGGTTTCCCCTGATTCGTTTCAACGGGGTCAATATTAAGAGGGGATGACAAGTTTGACTTCCTCCACCCCTCACTTAATTAAGGGGGACTAGAGGGGAGTAGAAAATATACAGAACGGTGTTTTAAAGAGGTGGATCACTTAATCTAGGAGGAGTAGACAGCACTCAGATCTAATTATTCAGCATAAGTGAGATCTACTTCAAATATATAATTTGAACCTAATCGGTAAATTATTTTTTTAACAATAATTATTCTGTGAAGTTGCTTGACCTTACTGGGACAAAGCTTTTTACTTATAGTTCACTGATGTTGATAAACGAACAAGAAATCAAGCAATGACTAGAACGCTCGCTCGCCCGTATCCGCTAGGCGCAACGCTAGGTAACACTGGCTGCAACTTCTCAATTTATTCTCCTGACTGTAAATCTCTCTCTCTCGCTCTTTTTGATGAGAACGATGAATTCACTACTTATAAATTGGAAAATGAATACGCTGATATCAGATATGTATTTATTGAAGGTATTAAAGCAGGACAAAAATACGGTTTCATTGCTGAGACAGACAATGGCTCTATCCTACTTTCAGACCCTTACGCCAAAGCAATCAGTGAACCGCTCGATTACATCACGCCATATACCAATGAAAAAAGCTTTGCTATGGCGAAATGTGTTGTTGTCGATGATACCTTCGATTGGCAAGATGTGGAAAAGCCGCGAATCAACCGTGAAGAGACCGTTCTTTTTGAAACCCATGTAAAAGGCTTATCTCAACTTCATCCAGAAGTAGAGACCAACACTAAAGGCCGTTACTTGGGATTAGTCAGCCCTGAAATGCTTGCGTTCTACAAACAACAAAACATCAACTCTCTACAACTTTTACCTATTGCGGCATGTATGCACGAACCTCATCTATTGGATATGGGGAAAGTGAACTATTGGGGATACAACCCATATTTGTTCATGGTGCCAGACCCTCGCTATGCAGAGAAAGACGCGGTTACTGAACTTAAGACTGCGATTCGTGAGCTGCACCGCAATGGTATCGAGGTCATTCTCGACGTTGTCTACAACCACACAGCAGAAGGTGGTGAAGGCGGCACAACCTTCAACCTAAAAGCGCTAGATAGCCGCTACTACATCAAACATGGCTGTCATTACGCGAACTTTACTGGTTGTGGTAACACTGTTGACCTCACTCACCAACCTGCACTCAACTTAGTGATGGATACGCTTCGGTACTGGGTGAGTGAATTCCAAGTCGACGGCTTCCGTTTTGATTTGGCAGCAACACTGGGGCGCGAAGGTGACAACTACAATCCTGAAGCCGCTTTTTTCAAAGCCGTTGCTCAAGACCCGGTACTGAAAGAAACCAAACTCATCGCAGAACCGTGGGATATTGGCCCTAATGGTTACCAAGTCGGTAATTTCCCGCTAGGTTGGAATGAGTGTAACGACAAACTACGAGATATCACTCGTAGCTTCTGGCGCGGTGATCAAGGCTACCTGAAAGAGTTTGCGACTCGCTTAATGGGCTCTCGCGATATCTACAGTGCGGCGCACTGGCCGTACAAACTCACCGTAAACTACATCACTTACCATGATGGTTTCACTATGCAAGACCTTGTGTCGTACAAGCATAAGCACAATGAAGAAAATGGTGAGAACAACCGCGATGGTCACGGTGATAACCGTTCTGAAAACTACGGTGTAGAGGGCGAAACCGAAAACCTATTGGTTATCGCAACGCGTGAAAAGCAGAAACGCAACTTCATGGCGAGCTTGCTGTTTGCTTTTGGTATTCCACATATTTTGACGGCTGATGTGTTATCTCATACTCAAAAAGGTAACAACAACGCTTACTGTCAAGACGGTGTGACAAGTTGGCTTAACTGGGAAGATTCAGAGCGCAAGACTTACTTCAAGACTTGGTTATCTGAAATGATTTCTGCGCGTCAGCAATACATGGTGCCATTTATTAAGGCATTCAGTGGTGAAAAGCGTAACTCTAACCGCATCTTCTGGAGCCGTGTCGATGGCACATTAATGGAGCATGACGATTGGAACCGTTTAAGCTCGGTGGCACTGCACCTGGGAATTGGTAAAGACGGTGACGAGTTGATTTACTTAATCAACCAAACCAATGCACCTGCACGTTTTTCGTTACCTAAGGATCGCGATCAAAACTGGGTGACCATATGTGATACCAACCTGAGAGATGTAAAACCAGGTCATGCGGAAGGTGAGATGTTGTTGTCTCCAACTTCGATGGCAATTTTGCACTATTCGCCAGACAAAGCTAGAGCTGAATTATAGTTAAGTCAGCCTAATAAAACAGCAGAAACCATAGAGGCCGGTTATATTTATAGCTGGCTTTTTTGTTAGCTGAATATCACAAAACTCATTCTTTTATATGGAATCATTTGCATTGATGTGATTAGGAAAACTGTTTAATATGGCCGTACTATAAAAATGAATCTATTACGTCTTTGGATATCATGGCTTTACCTAAAACACTTATTCGGCTTTTCAAACCATACATACTCTTATTAACCGGAGGAATGCTTTACCTCGCAGCAGCTCAATTAGAAAAAGTAGAGACAACAGCAACTAACCAATCATCATCAAATATCCGCATCGCTAGCTCCACTATTCGTTCCAACATCGAAGCAGTATTCGGCAAACTCTATTTCTTAGAAACGAGTCTAGGCTTACCTCAAGCCACTAACTTTGATGACAAAAAATTTCGCGAACTCAGCGATAATATTCTAAAAAGAACACCGAACTTCTCTGACATCATCAGATACCAACCTCAGTATCAAAACTACATTTCCACTCGCGGTTTGCCTCTATCAAATGAAGAGATCTCATCAATACAGTGGCATTCAATAGACAGTGTCGTTGAAGACTTCTACATATCTTCTGTTTACCAAAAGGCAGATGGTCGCTGGGTATTCGCGGTTAAACATACAGCGGAAAAATTAAACGAAGAAATATGGATTGAGTTTGACCTTCTACATACCACACAAGGGCTCAGAGACTTAAAAACGCTTAATCGCGGCTATGTGTTTGTGGTTGATCGAGCAACAGAACGCCTTGTCTTCCACCCAGATCCAAAACGTATCGGTTCTAAATCGGTCAGCTATCACGCTGGAATCAGCCATCAACTCTCACAAGGTGAAACCGTCGGTAAGCACGAATACTACTATCAAGATAACTTCAAAATATCGGTATTTGACGCTGATAACAGTTTGAATTGGGTATTCATTGCTGGCACTGATCGCCACGATATCTTAACTAGCTCGCACCAATTTACATTAACTGGCTTAGTGCTGGGTTCACTGCTTCTGTTATGGATTGGCGCAAACTATTTGGCTTATCGTTTGAACGTGTCCTTATCTCAATTGAATAAAGTCAACGACCTTGTAAGCTTTAAGCAAGAGTTAAAATCGATACTGGATAGCTTTACCTACCAAAAAGGTATTCAATTCTGCCTCTACCAGCCTGAGAACCACTCATTCAGTACCATCGACTATCACGGAAACAAATCAACGGTACATTGTGATAGTACTTTAGCGGAGCGCTTTACCCCGGACACCATGGCTTACAGAAATGGAAAGTACGCTGACCCATTGGCGTGTAAACTAAAAATACACCAACGTCATTATTGCATTCCTTTGCACTCTCGTGAGCAGTTGATCGCAGTGCTCTATGTAAACGCAAGCTTGCCGATCAGCAAGAGTATTTTACGAATGATCCGCGATTACACAGAGGTCTCTTTGTCTAACTTACTGCTTCAACATCAATTGAGTAGCAAAGATCTGACGACACAGTTAGACAATAAAAGCAGTTTCAGTATCGCCATCGAAAACTACGTGAGTGATCCCGACACCTATGTCGCTCTACTTGATATCGATAACTTTGACCACGTAAACCGAGCTTATGGTGAGGCGGTTGGTGACAAGATGATCAAGCTGACAGCAGAAGCACTGCGCTCGTATTTTCCGAAGCCTAAAGGGCTATGCCTTGCTCGTGTTGGAGGTAAAGAGTTCGCCGTATTGTTCAAAGCGAATGATGCCAAGGATGCTAAATCTCAGTTGGATCAGTGTCGAGTCGGTATCTCTGAGAAAACCATCGTCACTCCAGATATCACCTTATCGCTAGGGGTTAGTGTGGGGTACTCACAAGTAGAAGGCGAAACAGACTCTGCTTTAGCACTCGCGGAACAGGCTAAACTTATCGCGCAACAGCTTGGCAAGAACCGAGTAGAAGGTCATATCAGAGCCGTTGCCAAAGCATCGTAAACGCATTCCAACAAGCCCGTAGGCCATCACACACAACAAAGCACCTAGGATTCATAACCTAGGTGCTTTTGTTTTTATGGAAAGTCATTACAATGCGCCTTCGACACGACAATATTCCCTTTCTAACGACACGAACCTTATGAAGCTAAGTAACCGACTGCAAACTCTCCACTCCCTTGTCAGCAATGACTACCAGCATATTTGGGACTGTTGCTGTGATCATGGCTTTTTAGGTGTTCAACTGCTGTCAGATAATAAAGCGCCTCAGATTCACTTTGTCGATATTGTCCCGTCTCTCATAAGCGAACTTCAAGGAAAGCTAGCGCGTTACTTTCCAGAAAATAATAAAGCTGAACAAACGGTTACCAGCCACTGGCAAACCTACTGCATGGATGTCGCCGCTATTCCGCTTGAGAAACATACTGGCAAACACCTGGTTATTATTGCGGGCGTCGGTGGCGATCTCACTCAGAAGCTCGTCGATGATATTCATCGCCAACACCCAGACAAAGCGATCGATTTCTTGCTTTGCCCTGTGCATCAGCAGTTCGAGTTAAGAAGTCATTTAAAGGCGCTCAATTTTGGTCTTATTGATGAACTATTGATTGAAGAGAACCGCCGTTATTACGAGATTTTATTGGTCAGCAATAACTCAGGCGAAGCTGAAAAGAACCAAGCTATTAGTGAGATATCAAACGTGGGTGACAAGATCTGGACGCCGAGTTGTGATGAACAAGTGAAGGTATCTCAGCAGTACAAAGCCAAAACACTACAGCACTACTTACGTATTCATCAAGGCCAAGAGAAGCAAGGTAAGCCTAGTGAGGTTAAACACATCATCGATGCGTACCAAGCGATTTAGCCCTCACCGATTCTGCATATAGCATTGCTTATAATGCGACTAGATTATAGTAAGCACTAACTTTATCGCTGACCTACGATAAATCCGATTCAATAAAAAAGCCGACAGTTCAATGAACTATCGGCTTTTTTGATGCTATCTGTTTGATTTGAAATTACTGATCTTGTTTCTTATGAACCGCATCAGGCTGGTCAATCGTTTCAACCCCGTAAACCGTATCAAGATAGGCATCTTTCTCTTTCCACGTATTGTTCAACCAACTGTGGAAGCGACGTTTAAACGCTTTATCTTCAAAGTAATTACCGTTTACGTTCTCGTCCATTGGGTGCAATTTAATACGCACCACAACCTTGGTCATTTTTCCTTTAAGCATATCTTCAAATGGAGAAACTTGGTTTTCAGGGTAGGCCAGCGTGACATCCACAATACCATCTAAGATTGGGCCCATTGCCGATAGTGCAAATGCTACACCACCGGTTTTTGGCTTCAATAGGTGTCGGTAAGGGGTTTTCGCTGTCGCTAGTTTCTCGTGGTTAGCACGAGTCCCTTCAACAAAATTCACCAAGGTTGTCGGCGCTAGTTTGAACTTAGTACACGCTTTGTTGATTGCATCGAAATCATCATTACGACGCTCTGGGTTACGTAGCAAAAACTCACGTGAGTGACGTCGCATGAATGGCATATCCAAGCCCCAACAGGCCAAGCCAACAAAAGGCACGTACAACAATTCGTGCTTAAGGAAGAATTTCGTCATCGGCATCTTGTCTTTCAAGATAGAAGACAGAATTACAATATCCGCCCAGCTAAGGTGGTTCGACATCATCAAATACCACTGCTTAGTCGAGATATCCTCCCCGCCTTCCACTTGCCACTCGATGTCATTATTCACGTTCAACATCCAGAGGTTAAGCGAAGCCCAACACCAGAATGTGAAGTTAGCTAAACGAGTACACGACTTTTGCACAACAGAGATTGGCAGGATCAGTTTGATGAGGCCAAAGAAGCTCACGGTAAACGCAGTCATTGCGGTATTGATGGTCACGAACAACACGTTCAAGGCCATACGAAGATTATCAAGCATAAAACACGGCTATATTGAGATCGAAAGCCGCCATTATACGCATCTGCAAATTATTCTCTTTAGTTATTAGTGTAATACTTCAGGGGTCAAACCACTCTGCAGACTTAGATAAATCTCAGCTCAAGCTCCCCCTGAACAAAACGCACAAGAATCAAATACACACACGAGTCATTTAGACCAAATAAACAAAATGTCTTTTTGACACAAAAGCAGTTAATTTTATCCGAAAAGTCAGTATTGATAAGCATTCTCATTATTGGCATGCTACATGCAACTCCAAAGTGTAAATAGTTGAGTATCCTTAATGAGATAACCTCTCTTCTTAAAGGTGATGATATGACAGATATTCCTCATGGTTTGGTAACCGGAAAAGTCCTACACAAGACAGAATGGACAGATCAATTGTTCTCACTCCAAGTTAGTGCTCCTGTCTCTCCTTATCAGGCGGGTCAGTTTACTAAGCTCGGTTTGCTCAATAGTGACGATGAGTTCGTGAGACGTGCTTATTCCATGGTCAATGCGCCGGAACATGAGCAAGGTCATCAGCATCTAGAGTTTTTAATTATTAAGGTTCAAAACGGTCAGCTCTCGCCCCAGCTTCATGAATTGAAGGTAGGCGATGGCATCTTTGTCGGCAAAGACCCAAGCGGCTTTATGACATTGGATGAGATCCCAGAGATCGCCGACGATCTATGGATGCTTTCAACCGGAACCGCTGTGGGCCCGTTTATCTCAATGCTCGAAAGCATGCAGATACAGCAACAAAATGGATCTGATTCGGGAAAAGCCGCCTCATTCAAAAACCTTATACTGGTTCATGCCGTAAGAACAGAACAAGACCTGACTTATCGAGACCGTATCACTCAACTCGTCGATCACTTTCAAGGGAAACTCAAATATGTGCCAATTATTTCTAGAGAATCAGTCACCGGAACTTTGCGCGGACGAATCCCAAGCTTGTTACTTGGAGGCGACCTTGAGCAAGCCGCGTCTGTCGCTTTCAATCAAACCCGCAGTTTCTTCTACCTTTGCGGCAATCCGCAAATGGTTCGCGACACAAGTGAAGCGCTAACCAACTTAGGTTTCGAAAAGCACCTACGTCGAAAGCCAGGTCAATTCAGCAGCGAGAACTACTGGTAAAAATAGATCACTTAAGACAGCGAAGTACTAATTTCAAAGAACAGTTAAAGTTAAATAAGAGGTTTTATATGAGTCATTTACGTATTCCGTCACACTGGAAAATTCAACGTTCAACGCCATTTTTCACCAAAGACAATATACCGGCAGCACTCCTTAACCATCACAATACGGCTGAAGGCGTGTTTGGTCAGATCTGCGTAATGGAAGGCACAGTGACCTTCTATGGTTTTGCTGATGCAGAAGCAACGGAACCAGAAACTGTTATTACTATTGAAGCAGGGCAATTTGCCACAAGTCCACCTCAATATTGGCATCGAGTGGAACTGAGTGACGATGCGCAGTTCAACATTAACTTCTGGTCGGAAAAAGAGACAAAGAAGATGTTCAACACCCGAAAGTAAGATCCATTCAATATTGATGAACTTATAAGCAAGCTACTTCGTAATGTGATTTTTAATGTTCAAGAAGTGATGGTAGAAGACCAAATAACCATAGTAATTACAATGACTAATGTTGATAGACAAGAGAAAAAAACTCTAGCACACTGAACAAAGTTATTAGTTTTAGCCCGATTTTAGATTAATAAAACAGACGGGTTATTTATATTTTAGGTAAGAGAGGAAGCCATGCTCAACATTGCTTTTTTTAGCTCAAAATCATACGACGAAAAATCATTTGAACTTGCGAAAGGTGAACTCAACGCTGAGTTTCACTTCCATGATTTTCGCCTCACCACAACCACAGCGAAAATGGCGCACGACAACGAAGTCGTTTGTGCGTTTGTAAACGATGACCTATCGCGAGATGTGCTAGAGATTCTAGCAAAAGGCGGCACTAAGCTGATTGCGATGCGCTGTGCGGGCTTTGACAAAGTCGACCTAGACGCAGCCAAAGAGTTTGGCCTGCAGGTGGTTCGCGTTCCTGCTTATTCACCAGAATCGGTAGCAGAACATACGGTCGGCATGATGATGTGTTTGAACCGCAAACTACACAAGGCATACCAACGTACTCGTGATGCAAACTTCTCCCTTGAAGGTTTAGTTGGCTTCAACTTCCATGGTAAAACCGTTGGTGTGATCGGCTCTGGCAAAATTGGCCTAGCAACCATGCGTATTCTGAAAGGTTTAGGCATGAACATCTTGTGCTACGACCCATACCCAAACCCACTAGCCGTTGAGCTAGGTGCTAAATATGTAGAGCTAGACGAACTTTACAAAGAGTCGGATGTGATTTCTCTGCACTGTCCGATGAGTAAAGAGAACTACCACCTGTTGGATGCGACTGCATTTGGGAAAATGAAAGATGGCGTGATGATCGTCAACACCAGTCGCGGTGAGTTGCTTGATTCAACAGCTGCAATTGAAGCGCTCAAACAGAGCAAGATTGGTGCGCTTGGCCTTGATGTCTACGACAACGAGAAAGAGCTGTTCTTCCAAGACAAATCTAACGACGTGATTGTAGATGACGTATTCCGTCGCCTATCAGCTTGTCACAACGTTTTGTTCACAGGTCACCAAGCCTTCTTAACTAAAGATGCTTTGTTCAACATTGCGAACACAACGCTCACCAGCGTCGATGCCTTTTTCACAGGCAACACCAGCGGTAACGAACTGGTTTAATAACAGACTGACAACAAACTAGCTCCGCAAATACAAAGCCACGCTATTCCTAAGTGAACAGCGTGGCTTTTTCGTTTATCTAGTACTCAAAAACAGTTCCTAGACGCAGAAATGACAATCCTCGGTATCCAAACCATAAATGCCTTTACGAATGGCCAGATGCTCTGCACCAGCTTTCACACCCATCTGATAACCTGCATCCAAAATACTTTGGTCCATGGTTAATCGCTTGACCGCGAACGCTTCTGGCGGGGCTATCACCTTGATGGTCGCATCTTTTGGTGGGTTACGAATGAACTCCAAAGACTGGTTATAGTTTTCGGCACGCACCGCCATCGACTCTGCAATATTAGGGAATTTCTTTAGCAGCTTTTTCAGCATCCACTGATACTTCTGCGGTTTCATTCGGTAGCTTAATGGATGAGAAAGAATCACCGTAATGTCTCGCGCACCACGACGATAGGCTTCGCGAACCGGAATCGAATCGGCCACACCACCATCTGTATAGCAACCACCTGAAAAGCACGGTGTCTCACGGTAAGCGATAGGTAAAGCCGTTGTAGCCTCAACCACGTTCGAGAGGTTTTCTGGCTTGATGTGATAGTAGTCTGCACTGCCTGTGTCGACGTTTGTAACCGCAGCAATCAGTGGAATGCTCGAAAATAGCTCACTACAATCCAGTGGGTAACGTTGGTTCGATTCATTCCATAACCACTTCACGTCAACCAAGTTGCCACCTTTAGCAAAGCGAGCTGGGTTAAAGAACGTCTTGTCGGTCGCCATCGTGGTGATCACGTTATAGCTGCGTTTTGGCGCTTGAGATAAGTAACCAACCAGATTCGACACACCAGCAGACACACCAATGGCGAAATCATAGGGACGGAAATCGTCTTGCATAAAGGCGTCCAATACTCCGGCAGCGAAGATACCTCTCATTGCCCCACCCTCAACGATTAATGCGCTTTTACTCATCTCAAACTCTATTACTTTATAAACTGATAGCCGTAGGATAATCCCCTCCATCTTATAAAGATAATGGGATGTATTTATCAATTCGATAGGTAAAAACTATCAATGGAAATGGTGCTGAATTTTGAGAAATTGGCGCTACTTGCATGACTCACCTAATAGATTATCAACCAATACACCTCACCTAATACACAACATGATCAAAAAAGGCCGCTGAGTGATTAACTCAGCGGCCTTTCGATTAACGAATAAAGCTTATTGATTACGACTTAAATTCACTCACATCGATTTCAAGCAGTTTACCAATGCCTTCGCCATATGCTGGGTCGGCTTTGTAACAGTGTCTTAGATGACGCAATTGAATCTCTTTAGGAACACCGCCTAGGTTACGAGCCGTGTTATCAAACAGAATCGCTTGCTTCTCTGGCGTCATTAGGCGGAACAGGTCACCCGGTTGCGAGAAGTAATCTTCATCTTCGCGGTGATCCCAGTGTGCTGCTGCACCATCAAGGTTCAATGCTGGTTCTGCAAAATCAGGTTGCTCTGCCCATTGGCCTTCGTTGTTTGGCTCATAGCCTAATGTGCTACCAAAGTTACCATCGACACGCATCGCACCATCACGGTGGTAGCTGTGTACAGGACAACGAGGAGCGTTCACTGGGATGTGCTGATGGTTAACACCCAAACGGTAACGCTGTGCATCACCGTAAGCAAACAGACGGCCTTGTAGCATCTTGTCTGGTGAGAAGCTGATACCCGGAACCACGTTTGCTGGGTTGAATGCCGACTGCTCTACTTCAGCGAAGAAGTTTTGCGGATTACGGTTCAATTCAAACTCACCCACTTCAATCAATGGGTAATCTGCGTGTGGCCAGATCTTAGTCAAATCGAACGGGTTGTATGGCACTTTCGCCGCGTCCGCTTCTGGCATCACTTGTACTTTCAACGTCCATTTAGGGAAGTCTTGATTATCGATGCTGTCTAGCAGGTCACGTTGGTGACTTTCGCGGTCATCACCGATCAGCTTCGCTGCTTCTGCATCAGAAAGATTCTTAATGCCTTGTTGAGATTTGAAGTGGAATTTAACCCAGAAACGTTCGTTATCAGCGTTGATGAAGCTGAACGTGTGGCTACCAAAACCGTGCATGTGACGGTAAGTAGCAGGAATACCACGATCACTCATCACGATAGTAATTTGGTGAAGCGCTTCAGGTAGAGAGGTCCAGAAATCCCAGTTGTTTTTCGCGCTACGCATGTTAGTGCGCGGATCACGTTTAACCGCATGATTCAGATCTGGGAATTTAAGTGGGTCACGAAGGAAGAATACTGGCGTGTTGTTACCCACCATATCCCAGTTGCCTTCTTCAGTATAAAACTTCAATGCAAAGCCACGGATATCACGCTCAGCATCGGCAGCACCACGCTCACCCGCCACTGTTGTGAAACGTGCAAACAAGTCGGTTTTTTTACCTACTTCAGAGAACAATTTTGCCTTAGTGTATTTGGTGATGTCGTGTGTAACGGTAAAAGTACCGTAAGCACCAGAACCTTTAGCGTGCATACGACGCTCTGGAATCACTTCGCGATCGAAGTGTGCCAATTTCTCTAAAAACCAAACATCTTGAAGAAGTTGAGGGCCACGCTTGCCCGCAGTTTGAACATTCTGGTTATGAGCGACAGGACAACCCGCAGCTGTGGTCAGTTTTTTACTCATGGTCTATTCCTTAAGGTTAAAGATGTCACATCGTTGCCACATCTTAGGTTCAAGTGGGTTTATTATTTAAAAACCACTAAATTAGTATGGGTTAAGAATAGACCTGAGTTGAAAAAAAATATAATCGTTTATATTTATCGTTGCTATCTATAAAACCTATCAAACTGCATCATTAAGTAAGCGTCTGTTTGATATTGGTTTATTGTAAAATAGAAGCCCCTAATTTAAGCGTCGCAGCAATGTTTCTCGCCGTTCTTGTTAGGTTCACTTCTGCTTCTTTTAACACCTGATTGAGTGGCTGAGGAGAGCGTACTGTTCCAAACAAACTACTCATTTCACCATACAAAGCCTCGACTTCAGTACCCAGTGACCCGGCAATACCTATGGTTGGAATACCTTGTAAACTTGCACGCTTGGCAATGCCATAAGGTGTTTTGCCTTGCAGGGTTTGGTTGTCCATTTGTCCTTCGCCCGTAATCACAAGGTCAGCACCTTTCAGTATCTCATCGGCTTGTAATGCATCGAGCACCATCTCAATACCGGGTTTAATCTGCATATTGAATAGCAAGCTAAGCCCCATCGGCGTACCACCAGCCGCACCGTAACCAGTTCGCTTGTGAACGGGGTCACCGCCACTAGCACAACCCTGCGTTTCAGCGATTCGAGCAAAATTCGTAAGCGCCTTATCAAGCATCAATACTTGTTCTGGTGTCGCTCCCTTTTGAGGGCCGAAGATATGGCTGGCACCATTATCACCACACAATGGATTATCAACATCGCACGCCACAATCAACTCGACATCAGCGCAGCGCGAATCTAAACCTGTAAGATCTATTGATGCGAGTTCCGAAAGTGCATCACCACCTCGGCTAAGATCTTGTCCATTATCATCTTGCCCTTTATTATCTAACAAGCGCCCACCTAGAGCTTGAACAATACCCGCGCCACCGTCATTAGTCGCACTGCCACCCAATCCAAGAATGATCGTTTGAGCACCCTGCTCTATCGCTTCCAAAATCAATTGCCCAGTGCCGAATGAAGAAGCAAGCAATGGATTACGCAGCTCTGGCGAGATCAAGTCCAAACCTGATGCCGCAGCAATTTCAATCAATGCCGTCTTTTTTGGGTTGCTATCTGACGGTTCAAGCATCGCCCATTCAGCATTAATCAATTCCCCTAAAGGGCCTTCCACTTGATGTGTCCGCTTTTGCCCCGTTAAGCCTTGCAGTAAGACATCGACTGTACCCTCGCCGCCATCGGCCAAGGGCAGCGTTACGCACTCAGCGTCAGGGAAGATTTCACGAAAGCCTTTTTCAATACACGCCGCCACCGATACAGCCGATAAAGATTCTTTAAACGAGTCTGGTGCAATAACAATTTTCATACTGAGAGATCCAAAAGATGAGTAATTTTGATGAGTGCCCGATCCAAAAATGCCCCTATTGAAGATCAGCAAGCTAATCACTTAATAGGGGCAGTATATAAAGGTAAGCAGTATTAGTTAGTAATGGCTGTCTTTACTTGTGATTTCTCTTTGCTTTTTAGCCACACAAATACAGCACCTAGAACCGCAATTGGAATCAGTGGGTCGATCAACGTGCCGCCTTTACCAAACACTAGGTTAAGAATCATGATGATGCTTGCACCAATCGCCCATGCGATAGTTGAAGACACAGACCAGATCTTAATTTGGTCAGCCAGTTCAGTAATGCCTAACGTACGGTTGATGATGTGGAAGTATGAATCATTCAAATGAGAGAAGCCGACTGGGCCTACCGCACAAGCAAGCGCTACGAATACAGGATCTAAGCCTAGTGTCTCAACCAACGGTAGCGTCATTGTCGCTGCAACCATCATAGAAGCTGTTGCTGAACCTTGGATTAAACGAAGCATTGAAGCAATTGCTAGTGGTACAAGTAGAGGTGGAATACCGCTGCTCGCGATAGCTTCGGCTACTTGAGGACCAGCACCTGATGCTTTAAGCACGGCACCCATTGCGCCACCACAGCCAGTTACCACAAGAATTAGACCTGTAGTAGACAGAGCATCATCCATAGAGCTAACCATGTCTTTACGCTCAATGTGGCGAGTAAGACCGTATAGCGCCATAAGAACACCGATACCAACCGCAACCACAGGGTTACCAATTAATGAGATCACAGTGTGCATTACGCTATCACCCTGACCAACAAGCGTGTTGATTAGGATAAATGCGATTGGTAGTAGAATTGGACCGAATGATAAAAAGTTACTTGGTAGCTCTTTGTCATCTGTTTCTTTTACTTTCTCTAGGTTCGCCCAGTCAGCTTGGTTTGTGATCCAGTTTTCACCATTTGGTACGCGGTAGTATTCATTGCCTACGCGGCGGATGTAAATCATAGAAAGCAACATCATAGGGATAGATACCATCAAGCCCCACAGCATGTATTCACCTAGATCGACACCTAGAATACCTGCAACCGCAACCGGACCCGGTGTTGGTGGCACAAGCGCATGAGTGATCAGTAGGCCAAGCGCCAGAGTCACACCTAAACCAACCGCTGATTTACCTGTGTCACGTGAAATTGCGCGAACAAGAGAGTGTAAAATAATGTACGCAGAGTCACAGAAAACTGGGATAGCGACAAGTACACCTGTAAAACCTAGTGCTAAGTCTTCACGACCTTTACCACACAGCTTTACAAACGTTTTTGCCATTCTAACAGCCGCACCAGAACGCTCGAAACACGCGCCCATGATAACGCCGAACGCGATAATCAAACCAATACCACCAAGCACGCCACCAAAGCCGGCTTTAATTGCGTTGATCAGCTCTGTTGGTGCCATACCAGCGAATAGCCCCATGATGATACTTGCAATAATCATAGCAAGCGCTACTGGGATTCTTGTTTTAATGATCATGCCCATCATGGCTAAAATGCCAATTACGATGCCTATCAGTGCTCCATCCATTGTGTATTCCTTTCTGTATTATTTTTGTTGTGTAGGGTTTGCAAGCGGGAGACATACGTTCATCTCCCACTGCACTTTGTATGCTGCGATTTTTATTTTGACCGCTTTATCGTATTTTTAAGTGTTCAAGAATCAGTCTTAGTGCTCAAAAAGGCTGCCTTTATAAATAAGGTTTAACCCACCCCAAGCCTGCTTCAGTTGAGGCTCTCGGGTTGTATTCGCAGCCAATCCAACCTTGGTAACCTGAATCATCCAAAACATTAAATAGATGTGGGTAGTTCAGTTCTCCTTCAGAAGGCTCATGTCTTTCAGGTACCGAAGCAATTTGAATATGACCGGTATAAGCGGCAACTTCGCGAATCAAAGTACTTAAGTCACCATCCATGATTTGCGCGTGATACAGGTCGAGTTGCAGTTTCACATTTGGTCTATCAACCAACTTAATCAGTTCGACAGCTTCACGTTGATGCGCCACAAAATAGTTCGGAACATCACGGCTATTAAGAGGTTCAATCATCAATTCAATGCCTTGCTCAGCAAACTTATCAGCCGCAAAACGAATGTTTGAGATGAAGGTTTCAACGTGTTGTTGCTTAGTAAAGTTCTCATTCAATATGCCCGACATTGCATGGACTTTTTTACAGCCCAGAGCTGTCGCGTACATAAGCGCCGTATCAACACTGGCTTTAAATTCCTCTTCACGACCTGGAATAGCGGCAAAACCACGCTCACCCGCATCCCAATCACCTGGAGGCATGTTAAAAAGCGCCTGCTCAAAACCGTATCTGTCCATTTTCTCTGCTAGTTCTTCTGCTTCAAACGCATAAGGGAATAGATATTCCACCGCTTTGAAGCCCGCTTGGTGCGCTTTTTCAAAACGATCTAGAAACGGCACTTCAGTGAATAACATGGTTAGATTTGCTGCGAACTTAGCCATTATTTACCTCTCCCTTTTAGGTCCATGACTTCTTCGTCTGTCAGGTAACGGATATCTTTATCTTTCAGAAGAAATGCCAATTTAGCGGTCTCTTCTAATTCTTCGGCGTTATCTACGGCATCCACAAAATCAGTGCCAGTGACGACAGGTCCGTGGTTTGCCAATAAAAAGGCTCGATAGTCGCCAGCTCGTTTTGCCAACTCTTCTGCGATTTGCGGATCCCCCGGACGTAGGTAAGGAATCACAGGTAACTCACCAATTCGCATCACAAAGTACGGCGTAAACGCCTTAATCGCATTGTTGCGATCCAACCCTTCAAGGCATGACAGCGCCGTAAGATACGTAGAATGCAAGTGAACAATGGCATTGCATAGAGGATTATTACGGTAAATCGCTAGGTGGAACGCCGCTTCTTTCGAAGGTTTCTTACCTGAAATGTGGTTGCCGTCGATATCAACAACAGACAATTCCTCAGCGACAAGGCGGCCAAATGAAGAGCCTGTTGGTGTTGCCAAGAAGTGTCCATTTGGCAATTTGATCGACAAATTGCCCGCCCCACCTGTCGCATAGCCTCGTTCGAACATTGAACGAGCGAGCGTCACCATTTGCTCTCTTAACTGTTGCTCGTTCATCAAAATTTCACTCATCTGAATCTCGCTTATGAAAAGAATGATTGCGCTTTAGCGAAGAAGTTTTCATCTCCGAAATTGCCCGATTTAAGCGCCAGTGAAAGCTCACCTTCAACCGATTTCACCCAAGGCACACCCGGTGCAATTTGAGGACCGATATGAAAACCTTTCACCACTAAGCTCTGTGTCACTACGCCTGATGTTTCACCACCAGCAACGATGAAGTTTTTCACTCCATGTTGTTGTAGTTTGATCGCCAGTTGGCTAAAGAACTGTTCAACGGCGTGACTTGAAGCTTGCGCGCCATACTCTTCTTGAATCGCTTTAAGCACGATAGCATCTGCGGTTGCGTAAACTAAAGGTGCAAACTCGCCTCGGTTATTGGTCATCACCCAATCGAAGACTTCATCGGCATATTGGTCATTGGTTAAGCAGGCCTTTACATCGATAGCAAAGTGAGGGGCAAGTTGCTTATATACCGCAACTTGTTGGTTAGTCATCACTGAACAAGAACCTGAGAACACAACCGTTGGTGCTTTTACTGGGCTGCCTGCGTGTTTTGCATCGCTTTGGTCAGCAAGATGTTCTGTCCAATTTTTAGCGATACCTGCGGCTAGGCCTGAGCCACCTGTGATTAGCTTCAGAGATTTCGCGGCTTGACCTAGCGTCACCAAGTGCTCTGCATTGAATGCATCAACTACCGCGTAGCGATTGCCTTGAGCTTTTAATTCGTCAAAACGGGTAGTAATAGCATCAGAACCTTGTTCAATAGTCTGGAAGTTAACTAAGCCAGAAACGCCCTCTGATTGTGCATCCATCATTCGAACAACACTTGAATCTGTCATTGGTGTAACAGGGTGATTACGCATACCTGAATCACTCAATAACTCACCAAAAACAAACAAGTGACCGTTGTAAACCGTGCGACCGTTTACAGGCAATGCAGGGCAAACGATAGTGAAAGATTCTCCAAGCTCAGCCAAAAGCGCATCTGTTACAGGACCGATGTTGCCCTCAGCGGTACTGTCGAACGTTGAGCAATATTTAAAATAAAACTGTTGGCAACCTTGAGATTGAAGCCATTTAAGCGCAGCAACAGAATCAGTTACCGCTTCGTCAACTGGGCAAGAGCGAGATTTAAGGCTGATCACCACAGCATCTGCTGATGCGTCAAAGTCTCCCGTTGGAATCCCGTTCAATTGAACAGTACGCATACCGTTTTCAACCAAGAAACCAGCAATGTCTGTTGCACCTGTAAAGTCGTCTGCAATAACACCTAATAACATGATTATTTCTCCCCTTTTGACGAGTCAACGCCAGGAAGGTCAATACCTTGGAATACTTTAATCACAGCACTATCATCTTCTTGGCCAAAGCCAGCATTACTCGCACTAACGAACATGTTCAATGCTGCACTTGATAATGGGAGTGGGAATTTTAGGTCTTGAGCGGTATCCGATACCAAGTTCAAATCTTTTACGAAGATATCGACCATAGATTTTGGAGAGTAATCACCATCAACAACGTGCTTCATACGATTCTCGAACATCCAAGAGTTACCCGCTGCGTTAGTCACTACGTCATACATCAGGTCTAGAGGGATATTCGCACGAGCAGCTAGTGCCATTGCTTCTGCACCCGCCGCAATATGAACACCTGCAAGTAATTGGTGAATGATTTTCACTGTCGCACCAAGGCCAATCGCTTCACCGATGTTGTAAACTTTTGCCGCTGTCGCATTGAGTACAGGAGCCAGTGCTTCGAATGTACTTACGGCGCCTGAGGCCATGATAGTCATTTCACCGGCTTCTGCTTTTACTGCACCGCCGGAAACTGGCGCATCAAGCATCACAAGATCATGTTCAGCTAGCTGAGTTTCGATTTGTTTAGCGTCTTCTGCTGAGATCGTTGCCGAAACCATAACTGGTGTGTTCGGTCTAAGTGCTGCCGCAAGGCCAGTCTTAAACAGTACCGTGTTAACTTGAGCTGCATTCACAACCAATACCAAAACAGAATCCAGTTTGTCTGCAAACTCAACGGCATTCGTCGATACCGCTTTCGCACCATATTCACCCAGAGTTTCAAGCGCTTGCGGATTCAAATCGAAACCATATACATCAAGCCCTGCACGCACGCATGACTTAGCTGCGCCCATACCCATAGAACCTAAACCGATAACACCAACAGATTGAACTTCATTCATAGCAAGATGCCTTTCACGTAATTATTGAATTCTAGATTTGTTAATTCTTGTTTATGTTTGTGATTATATGTGAAGCAACCGAGTGCGACTTAGTGATAAGTCACACTTTTAACAATAATTAACACGTATGGGTGATTTACCCCTTTTGAGGCATTAGATAATGGTAATTTCCGCAACAATCACAGTTCTTATTGCTATATCACAACAGATATTCACAGATATTCACAAAACAACGAAAGGTTGATAGGATGATGAAAAATAAGAACATAGAAGAAGAATCATGATTCCAGCAGAACGTCAGAGAACCATTTTGTCACTATTATCACACCAAGAAGTGATCAGTATTTCTGAGCTTGTTGATCACCTAGAGGTGTCTCATATGACTATTCGTCGAGATATCGTAAAGCTAGAGACATCAGGAAAAGTGATTTCAGTTTCGGGCGGTGTTCAGCTGACCAAAGCACTTCACAGCGAGTTGTCACACGACATAAAGGTAGAGCAACAAGCAAGTGAAAAGGCTCAGATAGGTCAACTAGCTGCTCAGTTGGTTCCTGAGTATTCAACTATCTACTTAGATGCCGGAACAACCTCTTTGGAGATCGCCCACCAACTTGCAGGGCGAGATGATCTGCTTATCATCACCAACGACTTCGCAATTGCCGCCTACCTAATGAACAACACACAATCTGAGATTTACCATACTGGTGGCAAGATTGACCGTGAAAATCAATCGAGTATTGGGGGAAAAGTGGCAGAGTTCTTGGCAGGGATGAATATTGATATTGCATTTATCTCTTCTTCATCTTGGAATCTAAAAGGGCTCTCAACACCTTGTGAAAATAAGGTATTGGTCAAACAAGCCATTGTACAAGCAGCCCATACTAACTATCTGATTTCAGACTCAACCAAATACGGGCGTATCGCGACCTTCCACGCCTTAGATTTAGGTGCGCTTGATGGCGTAATCACCGACATTGATCTTTCGGGCAGTGTGATTGATGAGCTTCAAGATAAAGGCATTAAGGTCATTAATTCGTAACTGATCACCCCATCAAGCTTCAGGCTCACCAACCAAATATTCAGAGTCTGAATACTCCCAATCAAAAGCATCTATTTATCCAGTCGATAAAAATAATTCTTACAATTAAGTGTTTATATTCATTAATAATATTGGCTGCGGGCGGCATAATAGCCACGAATCCTATTAACGAGTTTGATTATGTTCTATAAGCGCCTTTTGGTATTGGCTTTACCACTTACTTTTGTGTTTCCCATCCATGCTGAAACGTTTGGTGAGCGAATGGAGCGCATCGAACAAGAGAATGCGCTAGCGAAAACCATGAGTGAAGAACAAGTTGAATTGATACAAAAAGTCGTACAGAGCAACCACTGCGCTAAAGTGGCGTTAACCCATCACCAACGTATTTTAGGCCAATATAAGGTTGAGACATCTTCTTCTGAGCTATTCATAAAATGGCGTCAACTCGGAAAACAGTTAGACGACCAATACGAGACGGATTACCCCGGCTACCCTAAGCATGTTTTTCAGGAGTATCCAGCGGCTTCAAGTAAAGTCGATGGTTACCTATTTGCACTGATCGACAACGGTTTAAACGAACAATCTTGGATCGCCAAAGAGTTCAAGCACTGCAAAAAAAATAAGTTAATTTCCCAAACCTAAGCTATAGTTTGTCCTGATTCGAGACTGCTCATTCACATTAGCACTAATAAAGTAAGAACAGCCCTTCATAACCACCTATTTCTATTTGAGTGACATACTCTCCGATGTTGCCGTTTTCATCGACAGGCTTCATCGGCACGTCTAATACAATCGCTAGCTTCTCTGTCTCATAAAAGCTCGCATTCTTACCGTGGAAATCCGTACGGTACAACACTCGCCCTTTATCGAACTCTCTCGCCAACACCATATCTTCAGGGCCACCAGCCACAACTTTTTGCTCTGACTGGTGTAAGAAATAGGTATACGTGGGCAATACATGTGTCATTCCATCGGGTAAGTCTGCATGTACCATTTCATTCATCGATGAGTCGCCCACAATGGTGTAATCCGCAGGTACAGGCGTACTTGTCGAAAGCATCAGGGGAATTGCTTCGAAGCCTTCGGGAATAAGATTGCTCGGCTCGCCCAAATCGACCACCAATAGCGCACTTGGTTGATAGGCGACGTTTTTGGGTACCCCACTCTTCCAGAAGTTGTCTTGAGTGGTGTTGTCACTCCCATAGACATAGCCATTGTTCCATTGATTAAAATAGCTGTGTTGCGCGTGATGACTAAGGTAGTAAATAGCCAACGCTGAATATTGGTCCTGTTTCCAGTTCTGTTCACTGCTCCCAAAAAAATGAATCCTACCGAAACGGGTCGTAGCTTGGAAAATCACACTTTGATCGGCATACGCTAATGCGGAGTTATCCCAAAACTTCGAGATACCTGAATAGCCACTAAAACCAGTCGACGGGAACAAATAATGCTCTCTAAAATACAAAGAGCCTGCCTCAACTAGATGAGATTGACCATTGCGTCCAAGTAAGTTGGCCGTCCCAATATTCAAACCTATCAAGGCATCATGGTTAAGATCTGCGAGGCTTTTTAAGAAAGTTGAGAATTGCGCTTTATACAGACCATCAGCCTCAGCAGAACCAACCATCAATCCAAGCTCTTGCACCGTGCCCCCAGAATGAACATAGAACTGATTTTCACCAAGCAGTTTATTGGTGTCATCGTTATAAGCACCATTTAGCCCCTGCTCTGCCCAGTTTTTCTGATAGTAAGCGTGAACCGCCGATAGGTAATTGAGATTGGCGACATTAGCTAGCGCCCATGAGGAACTCTGGCTCCACATTCGCCCAAATGGCACCACGCGCGACTCCCAACGAAATCGAGCGGTGGCATTTTTATTGGTGCGATTTTTATATTCATTTTGCGACAAGTAATTGTCTTGATTAAGATCAGCCGAGACATCAAAACCACGGATCTTACGCCATTGGCTGATAGTATTCCCGCCTGGCGTTGTGGTTGGAGCATCGGTCAATTTAACGGTTGGAAAACTGTTTTTAAGTTTCACTTCCTTTAAGCGCGGCCTGTCATCTGCGTTATCACCTTGCCAGCGGATTCTAATCACATACAGATGCCCGCCGTCGCGTACAAACGTCGAGCCAAAATACTGGCCGCCGCCATAACTCGCACCACTACCATCATGGGTTGTCGCCCTTACCCAATCAGGTGGAAGGTTCCATAGCACTGACTGGTTCTTGGTCATATTGAGGGTTTTGTCTTTCTTTAAATCCAACACAGACCACTGTGATACCTTCCCATGGGCATCCACTTCGATTGGGTATTCAAGCCAAAACTGACCACCAGATGCAAACTGAGAGAACTTCAGCGTCAATCTATCGAACTGCTCTGCGTGATACACATAAAGCGCACCGCCTTGCTCGAAACTCTCAAACACATCCGCATCCCAAGGCGGTTGTTGATAGAGCCAGAACCCTGCGTGGTCTTCACTTGCGGTATAACCGACGATCATAGGTTTTCGATTAAGAAGGGTGTTTTCACCGTGGCTTTTATCGACTTCAGCAATCACCGTATCTTCAGAGAAATGCAGAAAGAAGTCTTCATAATTGGCATCGTTTAGCGCTGCGTTATTGCGAAGATCGTTTTCTAACCAGCCAGAGTTCATCTCCAACTTTTGGTTGTACATGTAACCAATCGCAATAATTCGTTCATTGTCGGATTTGTCTGCATAAGAGCCAAACACGATGTCGTTATTGGTAATTTCCCAATCAATAACGTCACGTTCAGACATTGGAGAGTTGTCTAAATCTACAGCCTGCTGATGTGATCCGGGTAAAACAATCGCAGTGCCTGCAGCAAAAGAGTCACTAGCGGTTAGGTATGAAAGAATGAGAGCTAGTAACCATAAAATGTAGATTTTCATTATTAAATTGTCCTAATCGATACAGCCGTTACTCGAAATACGAGACGAAAAGTCAGCCAACTTACGTGTCAATTTAGGAATCAAAATACGCAAAAAGTATCGGTTAGAAATGTGCATTGTTCAAGCGTCAAGGTGCCTTGTTAACTCGCTATCCCAAAGCGACTTGGAATACCCGAATTAAGTCAGCATGTTAGAAAGAAAGCTAAAAACTTATAATCTTAATTTTGCTGACAAGCCAAGTATTCGAGTGTCACAATTCTCTGCTTCACTTTTTCTCATTATGAGAATTAAGTCGAACAAGCAGTGAACGCACGATAGCCAAAAAGGCAACTCAGTTTGGGAGAAGTTAACCTTGTTGAACGAAGGGAAACGGAACGTAGGGATTGGATTTTCTGCATCTAATCTCAGTTTCAATGCCACTCTATTGAAACTCAATTGGGATAGGTTAGTCTCGGAGTCTATATAAGAACAATGGCAATAGAGGGGGGTAAATAAAGCAATGTACGTTGACTATCATAAGCGGCTGATTCCCGTTATACGCTATCTAGAGAAGCACTTTAACGAACCACTCAACCTAATCGAAGTCGCGGCGTTAGCCAACTTTTCACCCTACCACTTTCATCGCACTTTTAAGGCCGTTCAAGGCGAAACGCTTGCTGATTTCATTCGCCGATTGAGACTGGAAGCGGCAGCTAATGATCTCTTCAAATCCAAGCAGCCCATTATTAATATCGCATTGGACTATGGGTTCTCATCGTCTCAAAGTTTTGCAAAGGCATTCAAACAGCACTTTGGTGTCACACCGAGTGCATTCCGTGATTGTGAAGATTACCAAGCGTTCAGCGAGTTAACTCGAAATAGCAAGATTGGACACACGTTGCGCAAGAATGGAAACGATGCTGGTGCTGGCAATTCATATACTGACTCCGAACGAACAACATGGAGTATGACAATGAAAACGCAACAATTCGAACCATCAAAACTAGCGTATGTACGAGTGACTGGCCCTTACGGACAAGGTTATGAAGAGCCAAGCGGTCGTCTTTATCAATGGGCCGAAATGAAAGGGTTAGCAGGGAACAGCTGCATCTTTATCTATCATGACAATCCGGAAATAACACCGAATGATAAATGCCGTACTGACATCTGCTTGATGGTTTCAGACGACACTGAAGTACCAAGTGGGATCGAATTGAAAGATTTCCCCGGTGGACAATATGCAGTGATGCGCCAAACAATCACCGAGCCAAGTCAATACGCTAAAGCGTGGGACGATCTCATGCGTAAGGTAATAGAATCCGGCCTAGAAACCGAAGATCGACCTTGCTTTGAGCTTTATCACAGCTACGATCCGCAAACTCAACATTCAGACGTTAGCTTCTGTACTGCAATTAAATAATAAGAGTAAATACCGTTACAAAGCCTACCTCGTGTAGGCTTTCGTCTCTTCAGTTCGCTTTCCAACTAGCGCTGTGATAAAGCTCCTTAAAGCCTCTGGTTCCACTTCCCTTGATGGTCACGGTCGCAATTTTCTTGTGTATCGTAGCTGATGTGCTTGTCAGTATTCTTCAGTTGAATCCCAACTTGATTGAACGCTTTTTGGATAACCCCTGAGACATCCTGCTGACCGTCACCATTCAAAAAATTCGTTCTATCCTGATTGGTATCGAATACACAGACGATTTTCAAACTTTGCGGAAATGAAGAGAAGTTGACCGAGTGAGTCACCCACAAAAAACCATCGAAGCCTTTTAGCGTGTCTTCACAAACGTCAGTTAGCACATCTCTGATTTGGTTTTCGATCTTCTTATCTGATTTACGCATAAAGCAAACTTCCTATTTAACACCTTAAAAAATAAGGTTTTTCGGTCAATGTAGTCTCAACCGATATTGGACACTGCGACTGTTTCAAATGCAAAGTATTTGTTGGGAATTATTGGCTAGAGGGTTTAGAGAAACGCCCCATACTTGATAACGTACGAGGCATCAAACATGAGGCAGATACAGGGTTTGGTTAAGGCACTAGCCCGCCGCTTGTTCCCAGTCAGTCAGTAACTTCATGATTACGCGAGAGTCTTGATGAGTTGCCATTGGTGCTGTGAGTTGTGTGTCACCTTGCTCAACCGCTTGGCGGATATTGCGCACTTGATAATGGAAGCCGTCACCTTGCGCTTCGACTTTCACTTCGCGTTTCGACGTTTCATAAATCTCAACCGTGAATGTGTTTTCTTCGGTCGGTAACCATGGGTTAGTGTCGAGAATGATACAGCCTTTACTGCCTAAAATCGTAAAACCATGCTTTAAGCCGTGGTCTTCTGCAGTATGGATTTGCGCAGTGAATTGGCCATTGAATCGCATCATTGCTGACGACTCGCAGATATTGCCATCTTGACCACGTCGACCAATTGCTGATATCTGCACATCATCAAACACACTCTCACCAAATTGCTGCTGCGCGACAGAGTGGATCAGCGACATTGGGTAACAACCTAGGTTATACAACGCGCCTTTGCTCGCAGGATTCACGAACTGGTCAATCGCAGCAACATAAGACCCTTGAATTGAGCGCACCTCACCAATTTCTCCGGTTGCCAGCTCTTGATGAAGCTTGGCGATCAGTGGATGGTTTAGATACATCAAACCTTCTGCGAAAAACACACCCGCTTCTTTTACCGATTGCAGAGCTTGTTCGGTTTTTTCCATATCAACCGATAACGATTTTTCACACAGAATCGCTTTGCCTTTTTGAGCGGCTTTAATCACGTATTCATGGTGAACGTGGTTTGGTAGAGCAATGTAGATGATGTCGACTGACTCATCTTCAATCAAAGCTTCATAGCTGTTGAAGGTTCGTGTTGGTTGGTACTGCGCAGCAAACTCATTAAGCGTTTTTTCTGTGCGCCCAGCGACGGCATACAACTCACTTTGAGCATCACCTTTGATCGCATCCGCCATGACACCCGAGATAAAGCTGGTTCCTAGGATTCCCCACTTCATTGCTTATTTCTCCTGCTCTTGTGTTTTGATAGGTCCACATTGAGTTTCAAATACTTGTACTAATTCTGTTATATCACGCTCGATAAACGCTTGCGTATGAGGCATACCAAAGTGCTGATTAATTGCTTCACGGTTTGCGTATTGCTCAAGCAGAATCACGCGATCGCTTTGGTTTGGGTCATAGGTTGCTAATGCTTGTAGGCAACCCGGTTCACTCTGCATGTCTCGACAAAACTGTTCGATGGCTTCAATCGCAATCTCACGATCAATGTTGGTTTTAATCTTAAGTTCGGCAGTAACAAAGATGGTTTCGTTTGTTTGAGGCATTTCACGCTCTTATTTTAGTTAATTATCGGTTTGCCATTAATATAATTAACCCCTAATAATTGATAAACTCACCTTTTGTTTATTATTTATCAACCAAGAGTGTTTAATGGATAAGTTAACTAGCATGAAAGTCTTCGTTTACGTAGTGGAGCAAGGCAGCTTTCGCAGTGCTGCCAACCACTTCAACCTGTCGGCGACCATGATCAGTAAACATGTCCATCATCTTGAATCGAGCCTCAACTCTCAGCTGATTCATCGCACTACGCGTAAGCAATCTTTAACCGATTCAGGGCAGCTTTACTATAGAGAATGTAAACGGATTCTTGAAGACATCAGCAATGCTGAAAACCTGATTCAGACCTTGGAAAACCAGCCACAAGGCACGGTAAAAATAAACTGCCCAGTCACCTATGGGAACAAAGTGCTTGCCCCGATAGTGGCGAGGTTCCTTGCTAATCACCCAACGATTAATGTCGAACTCGTGCTGAACAACGATCTTGTTGATCCCTACTCTTCGGATATTGATTTGATTGTGCGAATTGGTGACTTGTCTGACTCCAGTTTAGTCGCCAGATACTTAGGGGATTACGAGATGTGTTACTGCGCTGCTCCTGAGTACCTAAACCAACATACAGAGATTCGTGTATTAGAAGATCTCGCACAACACCCATCGCTTGGGTTCAGTTATAGCAGTCGTCGTGATGTGAATGGTCGTGATACCCAACTACGCAATACCCAAAACAGTGAGTCGCAACTCCTAGCCCCTAAGAACCACCAAGCAACGCATAACACGGGGAATAAAGGGCAGGTGCGTTTGATGTCTAACAATGGGGATGTGTTGCGATATGCCGCCCTACAAGGCGTGGGCGTGCTGTTACAGCCGACTATCTTAGTTGCCGAAGAGATTAAGCGTGGAATGCTATTGGAGATCTTGCTCGGCATGGCACCGTTGCCAAAGCCGATTCACCTACTCTATAAAACCAAGCAACTGTCTCTGAAGAACAGAACCTTTGTCGAGTTCTTGTTAGCCGAGCTTTCTAAATAACTAGGGTGATTAAAGTAACTAAGGTGGGCTGCGTTACTAATGGCTTTGAAGCAACGATGAAGGTTAAAGCGTTTGCCAATGACTCATCAAGTAACTGCCAAGGCCAGAAGGCGTAGTATTGTGAACGACCATCTCATCACATTGGTTGAACACCATGAAGTGTTTAAGCTCATCAGATAAGGCATGAATCAACGACTCATGGTTTTTGATTCTATCTTCCACAACCAAGTTACGAATATTGAGTAAACGACTCTTTCTGTCGACCTTGCAATCCATTCGCGCCACCAGCTCTCCTTGCCATAGAATCGGCAAACTGAAATAACCAAACTGGCGCTTGGCTTCAGGAACATAGCACTCAAGAAGGTAGTCAAAGTTAAACAGTGATTGCATTCGCTTACGTTGAATCAACAGATTATCGAACGGAGAAAGTATCTTTAACTTGGTTCGTGATAGTGGCTGATTCAGTAACTCAAACGCATTAGGCAACACGTAGTAATCAGCACCTTGAACATCAGCTTTCACCATTCGCTTGTCTTCAAGCATATGTTGGAGTGTCTTCTGTATCAGTGGCTTGGTGTTCTTGAGTAGATAGCTTATTTCCGATGCGATTCCCACACCGTTCGCTTCCAAATAACGAGTAATCAGATGCCCAATGTACTCCTGCTCCGTCGGTTCAGAGGTATCAATGCCACTCGGCACAACTCGCTCGGTTAGGTCATACACCTTATGAAAGTTCACTCGGCTTGGCACCATGAGGTCGCCTTGCATAAACAAAGTCTCTAGCGCCTGTTTGGCTGGTTTACCGCCCCATCCGCCGGGGTTTGGTCTATCGCCTTCAAAATCTTTCGCCATTAATGGCCCTTCGTTCTCAATGCGTTTGAGAACATATGCCATGAGGGTCTCATCTTTTTTATACCAATGCTTCAGCTTACCGCTTGCGAACGCGTTCTTTCGATGCAAACTGAAACGGTAATCTCGCATTGGTAAATACGCAGCAGCATGCGACCAATACTCAAATACCTCTCGACGCTCTAACAACTTATCAAGATGGCTAAGTTGGTAATCTGGATTACGATTCCACAGCGTATGATGGTGGGCTCGCTGTATCACCGAAATAGTATCAATTTGCACATAACCAAGATTTTCAATCGCAGACAGCGTGTTCGCCAAAGCTCCGCCATTACGTTTCTTTTTAGGCGGTAGCTTTTGCGATAGCAGTACAATTTTTTTCGCTTGTGCGAGTGAAAGTGAAAGTGATTCCATGAACTCCAGACTTTAATTGATAGCAATGACCAGCTTATGATTCAACAATAAGCTCTTGAAGAATCTGCTTGTACGTTTCAACCGTCTGCGCGCCAGTGACTGCACTCTTGCGGTTAAATACCACGGTAGGAACCGCAGAGATCCCCATGCGTTGCCATTCGAACTCTTGCGCTTCTATTTGCTTTAAGTTGTCGATGTTCTTTAAGCGTTTCAGTGCCTTCGTTGCATCTAAGCCAACCGCTTTAAGCTCTTGCGCAATAACATCCAGATCTGACAGGTCTTTCTGCTCTGAAAAATGCGCTGTGAAGAAGCGTAGCTTCAAATCAGTCTGTTTTCCGTAAGCTAGAGCAAAATCAAGCAGCACATGTAAGTGGCGTGAATTCACCATTCTCATGCTGTCATAAAAATTGAAATCGAACCCTACCGCTTTGCCACGAGCCGCCAGTTGCTCGCGTGAACGCTGACTTTCTTCTGCACTAGAACCGTATTTTCTCATGATATGCTCACGCAGGTTTTCACCCTCTTGCGGCATATCTGGATTCAACTCAAACGGCTGCCATTCAAGTTCAATCTGTTGCTCTAGCCCAAGCTCTGAAACGGCTTGCTCTAAGTTTTTGTAACCGACGACGCACCATGGGCACATTACGTCAGAAATAATATCGAGTTGAAGTTTCTTACTCATCGTCATTCCAAATATCGTTAATAAGGCAGATCCAATACAAGGTGGATATCCGTGTTGCCATTAAGACTACAACAATCTGAACACTCGTTCAAATACCAGCATATTCGCTCTCAAATTTCTCTCAATTAACCTTGACTTAAAGTTAGCTTTAAGTTGTAGAGTGATACAAAACAGAGACGATGAGAGAGATATGAAAAGAAAAACACCACCCTACCTTACCGGACGCTTCTTTGATGGCATTAGCTCGGGGCTATTTATGTTGGCACTTCCTTGGTTAATGCTAGCAACGCCCAATATGGGCACTTTTGTTGCGCTCACGGCTCTGGTTTGTACGATCACCACTTTTCTTGCTACGCCCTATTTTTCAGCCTTGATCGACCGCCATTCTCGTAAAAATATTTTGATCATCGCGCAGGTAATCCAGGCTTCAACCGCATTTATTGTCGCTGCAATTTACTGGTTTGGCGTCGGTTCTATTGTCGTCTTGGGTGCCGCTCAACTCATTTTTTGGGTTTCAAGTAGCCTCGCCTGGCACACCAACAATGCCTTTACGCAAGAGAATTACGACCACCATGAATATGCCAAGATTTCGAGTCACCAAGAGATTATTTTGCAGTCAACAACCTTGGGTGCTGGCGCTCTTGGCGTTGTGTTACTCGAGCAGTGGAGCATTATTGAATTTGCGATTTTTGCAGGTATTGCCTCGAGCATTTCAGCGGTAAGTTACCTGGTGACACCTTACAGAAGACAAATCACGGAGAGTGTGAATACACCATTCAAACAGCAATTGGTCGAAATTAAAGATGTGTTCTCTCAATCGCCTCAATTTTATGGTTTCCTGATCGTTTCTTGTCTCTCATATCCGATGGTGACCTTTTTAAGCCGCTTAATTCCGATTTGGTTTTCAGAACTGGATATCACCGGAGACTGGCTTGCACTTTACAATATCTCTCTCGGCATGGGGGCACTGATTATTGGGGTATCTTTACCACTGATTCTGAAGTCTGCATCTCACAAAACAATCATCCAAATAGCGATGTACATCATCGGACTCTCTTTATTGTTGATGAGCCAAGCAGAGAATCCTGCGTATCTTATTGTTCTTACTTTTATTTTCGGTGCATTCAACGCACTCAATAGAATTGCCCGAACCAATTGGATGCACCATGCGGTAGCAATAAAACAAAGAGGAAGAGTAGATGGAGGGCTAGCGCTGTTCGCCACCTTAACCCAGAGCTTAAGTTATGTGTTGATTGCCGTATTGGCGCAAGCCGATGCGATTATTTATAGTTTTACCATTGCTGGAACCGTGGTTCTGGCTGCCACATTTTGGATGGGTAAACTTGGCAGACAAATCAAGCCAGAATGTACCTTAGCGAATCAATGTTAAGGCGAGTTTTCAAATTCAAGATTTCCAATAAAAAAGCCGGCTCATGTTAGTGAGCCGGCTTCAATATAAATCTAAAAAGGATTTCGAACGTTACGCGAGAAGCTTCTCCAACACTTGGAATACGCCTGCATCAACATTACTTGGCGCACCAAAACGAGCAATCTCTTTCAGTTTTGGATGTGCATTTTCCATCGCATATGAGTGGTAACTTTCTTTAAGCATCTCGTAATCATTTAGGTAGTCGCCAAAGCTCATGGTCTGTTCGTAAGTGAAACCTAATGTGTTCTGGAGATGCTTAATTGCCGCCCCTTTTGAAGCCTCAGCATTCATCACATCCAACCAAATTTTTGCGCTTACAACCACTTGGTAATTCTCACCAAACTTAGCGTCGATACTTGGGTTTACTTTCTCTTGTGAGCCGTCAAAGTGGCAAATAGCAACCTTGATAAATTCATCTTCAACCGCCAACAGGTCTTCTACTTGCTCACGGCGATGGTAGTACTTAGAGATTTCTTCTAGAGCACGCTCGTCTTTGGTTTCGATGTATGCCGACTTCTTACCACACAGCACAACATGAGCCCCTTCGATAGCACGCGCTTCTTTGATGATATCTTTGATGGCATCTGTATCTAGCAAGCAGCTGTAGAGTTCTTCGCCTTTATGCATCACTAATGTGCCGTTTTCAGCAACAAACATCATGCGATCTTTAATAGGAGCAAAAGTTTCCATTAAACTGTAATACTGGCGACCCGATGCCGCAGCAAAAATGATGTCTTGAGCCTCTAGTCGCTCGTAGAGGTTAAAAAATTCTGGGTCTAATTTTCCGTGTTCATTAAGCAGAGTGCCGTCCATATCAGCAGCGATAAATTTGATGTTCTGTTGTGGCATTTCAGATACTTACCTTAAAATTGTAATGAGTCCACAATGTCGTGGGCAAGTCGTTGATTATATCTCAATCTAACCTAATTGCTCCCCTCTAACACGATTAAATAACTAACATAAAAATCAATAAAAAGTGAGAAAACTGGGACTCATCATTAACTTATTGTTCCCTTTATAAATACGCCATACTTTTGTGATATTACTCCCATAAAAACACCACTGGCAGTGTTATTTTGCACAACTTTGCAATGAGTTGTTCACCTATATATTGCTTATTTATAATTTATGGTTGTTGATTAATGTTTTTTAGCTTCGAAATATTCCTTAAAGCCCTAATCACAACGAGCCTGATATTAGTCGTCTTCATTGTTGACCCACTTGGAATCAGAAACTCCGCCGAAGACCACTATGAAGATCATATTCTAAGATTATGGTCTCCATTCTTTAGTGAAACAGTTTCTGAAGACATCGTAGTTGTATTAATTGATGACCAATATATAGAAGAAACCAACACTTACCCGGTTAGCTACCGAAATCTTGCCCGGCTACTTAAAACTATCTCACGTTACGAACCACAATCCATGTTCTACGATATTCTTCAACATCATGAGCATTCCGATAATCTAAAGCGTTGGTTGCGCATGCTGGATAACCAGAAGTTCCCCATTTTCATGGCCAGCAACACCAATTATGACACTGAACAAAGACTTAATGATCCGGAATCACTAAGACACAAAATAGCAAATGTCGCACAACTGGCAGCAGTATCTTGGAGTGGTGAAGGACGATACTACCCGTTGTCTGTCCCATGGAATGATAAGACAATGAACACCGTTGCGGCTGCGATGTATCAAGATTGGTGCGCACGAGACAAACAGTGCGATACCACATCCATCGGCAATATGGATGACGCGGTCATTGTCCAATGGAGCAACAAACACGCTAGTAACCAGGAGTCATTTTTTCCACTTGGGTTTGACTGTGGAGAACACACCAGCCAGTTTCAACAGTTAAAAGAGTTACTTGTCGTAAGCCTTACTCAAGGCATACAAGACCAAAATGATGTCGATGCCACGCTCAGAAAACGCTGTCCGCCCTTTCTTACCATTGCAGCTTCCAAGCTCAGTGCTCCTGGTGCAGCTGGTTCACCTGAACTAAAACAAGCCATTAAGGGAAAAATGGTACTCGTTGGTTACCATGTTACTGGTGGTGTCGATCTAGTTGTTTCACCCGTTCACGGCACGCTTCCTGGGGTCTACTTTCATGCTATGGCACTCGATAACCTAGTCACACTTAAAGATGACTACTGGCGTTCCCCTGACGACACTGGGTTATTTAACCTAAGTATTGCAGATATGGTTGAGATTTCAGTGCAAACCATCGTTCTATTTTTAGTCATTTGGTTTCGCTTTAACTTTCTAGAACAACAAGAAAGTCTGCAATTCAATGAAAGGCAAAAACTTTGGGGCGCTTTCGTTCCGATGATAATCATCATTGCTGTCATCGCCATTTCAGTTGCCATATCTCACTTTGTACTTAACGTCGGTGCACCTAATTGGTATGGATTGGTTCTGATCATTTTTATCGATTTGCCGGTGTTTTTCTTCTTCATATTTGAAGCTTTCAGACCAAAACTCGAAATATATCGAGAGAAAGCCTGTGTATTCGCAAAAACAGCCAAGCATAAATTAAGAAAAATACAATAAACACATAATATTCAGTAAATAAGGAACATTTATGAAACTATTATCAACGCTAGTTCTAGGCTTATCATTAGGTTTTTCGACATCAGCAGCCATGGCGGAAGACCACGTCAAGATTATTGACTTTTTAGTCGATAATGTTTGGGTGTGTGACAAGAATAATGAATGCGCAGACGTATCAACGAAGACTTTACCTGACCCAACCCAAAGTGGGCTCATTGTTGAAAACTATGACCGCAAAGAACAGATGGTAATGGTCAAAATTGATGGCCAAGAAAAATGGTTTGACCAAATCGAAGTGCAGCTCAATAAAACTGCGGTGGCCAGTGTCGTATGTAGCACACAAGTCATTAGTGCCAAAAGTGACAGTGGTACTTACGCAACCCTAGGTTTAGGTGAGGGGTGTAACTAATGAAGAAACTACTTTGGCTAGCTGCGCCTTTATTAATATCAGGATGTGCCGTCGACAGCCTCAATAATCTTGTAGGCAGCAAATACGAATCTTTCGATGGTAAATACATCGACCAACACCTTGGTGAAACAAATTCTCCAAAGAAAAACACCGAGGCGAGCGCTGAGTTTGCGAATATAGTCAACACGCGTGCCGCTGCCGATAAAGACCTGATCGCAAACCCATACGTTAATAAATACCTAGAAGGTATCTTAGCTAAAATTCTTAAGCAGTGGGACCAACCTGTCGATAACGACATTGCCATTATGGTCTCATCTGACCGCAGCTACTCTGCTTACGCAACACCTAATACCATCGTCATCACTCAAGGCGTATTAGCCGATGCGGAATCTGAAGATGAGGTAGCGTTCATTATTGCACATGAGCTTTCCCATATTTTACTTAAGCATAACGACACCAATGAATACTTTGCTAAGCAAAGCGCTTTAGTCAGTAAAACAGCAAACATAGCAATGAGTACCGCACTCATCACTGATATGAAAACGGAAAAAACAAACAATGGTTACAAAATAACTAACCAAAATAAAAGCTCGACCAAAAACCTAATTAAAGACTCCTACCGTGCGGGTTTAACCATTAACCGCTTAAGTCGAGACGTTATTAGCTCTTCAATGAGCCGTAATGCTGAAGATGAAGCAGATCTACTCGGCATGGATCTCTTAGTAAAAGCGGGGTACAGCCCAAGAGCCTTCTCACCAGTACTTGAACGACTAGACAGTAGTCAGAAGTTTACAACAGCTCAGCTCAAGGAAAAAAAACAAGACTTTCAAAGCTTTGTTAGCCTAGCGAGTGATGCGGGTAAGCACTTATCCAGTGAAAACAAATGGAGTAACTTAGGCTATTTAGCTGCAAATGAAGCTGGCACTCAGCTTTTGCAGAGCTTTTCTGCCAGACATGCCTCTCCAATAGATCGCAAGAAAGACCTATCAGCTTACGTTAAACGTGAATATAGAAAAGAGCGTAAAAGATACGTGTCATCGACTGAATTCGAAAGGGTGGTAAAAAACGGTAAAGGCAAGCAGATCCAACAGAACTATTGGTATGCATCCGAGGCTTTTAAAGCCTTAGAGTTTGGCGATATAAAAACGGCAGAAACGCTCGCAAGAAAAGCAGTATCTGGTCCAACTAAAAATCATGCTTACCCGCGTTTAGCTTTCTATGGAGTACGAAAAGCACAAAACTTAGACTCGAAAGCACTGCAGAATCTAGCCCTGATCAAGAACTGGGACTACGCCTCAATTCAAACTTTCACGTTAGCTGCACAATCTTATCGCGAACAGAAAAAGCCAACCAACTCGCTCAAACTTCTCGCAAAAGGTGAACAAGTTATCGGAACCCAAGTCCCGTTCTTCCCCGAGTACATTGCAGCACACAAAGCATTAGGAAATGACACCCAAGTGGCGGAGCTTCTTACACAATGTAAGGGACTAAGTGAAAGTAATATCGTTGCTCAATGCCATAACAGTGCAGGAGTTGCGATTCCACAAAGCGCAGAATCAAGTAGCAGCCTAATGGATTCTTTTAATTCTTTAACCTCGTTGGTAGAACTTTAATCACAATAGGCACCGGTAAAAGATTTTATTATTGGTGCCTTCATTTGCTAAGGGGTCACTCCTGCCAACTTCAACCAAACTTCACGGTAGTCTTGCCTATTAGCCTCGCTTCCCTGAAACTCACTTCGAACAATCAGCCCCTCTAGAAAGACCATCATCATTTCAGGTCGCACGTCATGAGGTTTCTTTTCCGGAAGCAACGACACAATAAATTCTTTCAACCATGATTTGTGCTGTTGTGAAAGCATCGCAATGTCATCTTCCGATTCTTTAAATTCGGCGAGTGCGTGCATGAACATGCAACCTTTAAAGTCAGGCTGTTCAAACCAAGCAAAGTGCCAATCTAACAGTGCATTCAGTTGGTTTTTCAATCCGGAGGTGGATGACAGTGCCGCTTCTAAACTCGATTCGAAGCGCCGGTGACGCCTAGCCAGAACGGCTTCAATCAGTTTAGCTTTTGAACCAAAGTGACGGTACATAGACGTCTTAGAAACTGCCGCTTCATCTCGAATCATATCCACTCCAACAGCAGTATAGCCAAGACGATTAAACAAAGATTCAGCCACATCTAAGATCAGTTCTTTCTTACTCATCCAATCCACTCTATCAATTAAGGTCGCAAAGTTTTTCGTTGTAATGAGTGTACAGATCTGTATCATCCAAATCAAACGGTACAGATCTGTACACTCTTAAATATTACTCTTAAACGAGGAGCTACGTGATGATCAGAAAACTAACTGGTGGCGGAGAACTACCTCCCAAAGCAACACTAAGCCAACTACTAAAAGGCTTTGTCGGTGGTACGGTAGGCATATTGATCTTGTGTTTACTTGCTGAGCAATCACAAGTGCCATGGTTAATGGCTCCATTCGGCGCGACGTGTGTTTTACTGTTTGCAGTGCCAGCGTCACCACTTGCTCAACCACGGAACATCATTGCTGGCCATTTCATATCAGCTGCTGTCGGCTTATTAGCACTGTATGGCTTTGGTGACTCTTATCTCGTGATGTCTTTTGCAGTGGGTAGCGCGATCTTTTTGATGCAATACTTTCGCGCGGTTCATCCACCTGCAGGCGCTAACCCGATTGTTATCGCGTTAGCAGGCACATCTCTTGTAGATTGGACTTTCCTGTTTACGCCCGTTTTACTGGGCAGTATCGCGCTCGTTTTGGTTGGTACTATGCTCAATAACACTTCGACTCAACAGAGGTGGCCACTCTATTGGATCGGGAAGTCGAACGCAGGCAATAATCGCTAGCTTACTCATGGGTAAGGTAGCTAGTGGGATTTAAGGTAGCTCGTGAAATTTACTCTGACTTTTAAAATTCGCGTTGACCGCTAAAACAAATAGGCTTACTATTAATCGTCTTTTAACGATTGGTAGTAAGCGAGCCCACTAAATATGACTACAACATGCCAAGCAACAGATAGCCGTTCTCTGCCTCCAAGTAACGCCGAAGCAGAAAAAGAAATGGCGGCGTTGGCAAAAGCACTCGCTCACCCAGCGAGAATTCGCATACTTAGTATCTTGTCCGCGTTAGAAAAGTCAGGCGGCTGCTTGAACAGTGATCTGGTTAGTGAGTTGGGCTTAGCTCAATCAACAGTATCAGAGCACTTAAGAATATTGAAAAACTCAGGTTTCATTACTGCTGAGTCAATTCCGCCTAAGATGTGTTACCGCATCGACCGCAACAATATTCAACGCTTCGAATCGGTTTTTAACAGCATTTTGAAATAGAAGTTCACGCTTAAACGATTGGCTTAATGGCCTTTACTTTTAAGCGTGTTTTTTTGCAACCATTAATCGTTTTTCGACGATTTACGATATCAATAAAGAGAGATTACCATGAAACCAAAGTTAGGTTTTCTA
Organism: Vibrio gigantis; assembly: GCF_024347515.1. Taxonomy (NCBI): domain Bacteria; kingdom Pseudomonadati; phylum Pseudomonadota; class Gammaproteobacteria; order Vibrionales; family Vibrionaceae; genus Vibrio; species Vibrio gigantis. The sequence continues at coordinate 1,522,261 of NZ_AP025493.1, read as the reverse complement.
GATCGCTACTTAACACTATGGATCTTCATCGCTATGGGCCTTGGTGTACTACTGGGTATCCTATTCCCACAGATCGAGCAGTGGAACGATTCTATGTCTGTTGGCACCACCAACATTCCACTTGCCATTGGCCTTATCTTAATGATGTACCCACCTCTGGCTAAGGTTAACTACAACCTGCTCGGCACAGTGGTAAAAGATAAGAAAGCCATCAAGCTATCTTTGATCATGAACTGGTTTGTTGGCCCAATCCTCATGTTTGTACTGGCACTGACTTTCTTAGGTGATCACCCAGGTTACATGGTGGGTGTAATTCTGATTGGTCTTGCTCGTTGTGTGGCAATGGTTCTGGTTTGGAACGACATCGGCGGCGGTAACAAAGAGTACGGCGCGGCATTGGTTGCTCTAAACAGTGCATTCCAAGTGGTGAGCTACAGCTTTATGGCGTGGCTATTCATCAGCGTTCTTCCACCAGTATTTGGTTACGAAGGCATGATGGTTGATATCTCGATGATCGATATTGCACACAGTGTTCTTATCTACCTAGGTATCCCATTCCTAGCGGGCTTCTTAAGCCGTAAGATCCTAGTGTCGATGAAAGGCGAACAGTGGTACAACGACGTGTTTATTCCACGCATCTCACCAATCACACTGATTGCTCTACTGGCAACTATCGTTCTAATGTTCAGCCTAAAAGGCGAGATGATTGTTGAACTGCCAATGGACGTATTGTTGATTGCTGTCCCACTGACTATCTACTTCACAGCGATGTTCTTCATCAGCTTCTTCATCGGTAAGAAGATGGGCATTGAGTACGACAAGAATGCATCAATTGCCTTCACAGCAACGGGTAACAACTTTGAGTTGGCTATTGCCGTAGCAATCTCTGTATTCGGTATCAACTCAGACCAAGCATTTGCAGGCGTTATTGGGCCGCTGATTGAAGTACCTGTGCTGATTTACCTAGTGAACGTTGCACTTAAGATGAAAGACAAGTACTACAACGGTCTAACAGTGAAATCTGCGAACTAGAAAATCGCGTATCGCTTTAAACAGAAAGGCTCACAAATTTCTTTGTGAGCCTTTTCTTTATTCCGGTTCATCCAATTTAAGTCTCATCCAGCTTATGTTTCGTCTAATAGGCCTTTCAATGCTTGTTCAAGCCAAAGCAATGCAGGCCCTTTCGAGCGTGTTTTGGATAAAACCAGATCAACCGGAGGCGACCATGTTTTGTGATCAAACGAGACATTAATCTCCACTAAACGCTGCTTATTCAGCTCCTCTTCGACAAGGTGTTTGGGTAAGTATGCCCACCCAATATCACTGCCGAGTACCACCTCTTTAATAACAATAAAGCTATTTGACCACCACACCTTACCGGCAATCAGCGGAAACTGATCCATCACCTTCCCCTTGTCTCCCCTCAGCATTAACTGACGATGTGGGAGTAAGTCAGACAATTTCGCCACACCTGTTTTTGCGAGCGAATGACTAGGGTGACACACGGCAATAAACGGCAAGTGGCCAATAAAGCAAGGCTCAGAGCCGACATCAAAAGCCAAGTTGGTAAACATCAACCCAATCTCGGCTCTCTCTTCGATAATCAACGAATTGACCTCTGTCGTGGTACACGCAACCAGTTCAACTTCGGTAGCCGGGAAATGCTGGCTGAATTCACTAAGAATCTTAGATAGATTCGGGACCAACAAGGAGTCATCCAATGCAATTTTGATAAGTCCTTCTTCGCCGCTCCCCATAGCATTAACCGTAACGTTCAGATCTTCAACCTGAAGCACGATCGCTTTCACCTGTTTAAATAACTGCTCGCCGGCTTTGGTGAGTGTAGGCTTTCGAGTCGAACGATCAAAAAGCTCAACATTGAAATCTATTTCAAGATTACTGATGCCTTGGCTCACCGCTGATTGCACCTTACCCAACTGACGAGCACTTGCTGAGAAAGAGCCTAGCTCTACTGCGTAAACGAACATCTTAAGTTGTTCAATGTTATACATACCACCAACCTATTATCACCATTAGTGATAGTTACTATCTTTCTATAATCATAATTAAAGATAATATACCTTTCAAACGACAAATATAGATTCGACAGAAAGAGAAAGTACATGTCACATAAAGAACGAGTTTTACACATGGTGCTATTTGAAGTGTTCGCACTGATCATTATGGCGGGGCTTGCGACCTACATTACCGGTAACGGTGCAGGAAAAATGGCGGGGTTAGCGCTTGCGATGTCGCTAATAGCAATGGGTTGGAACTATATCTATAACTACGGCTACGACAAAATTTTCGGGGCAGACCGAAGCAAAAGAACCAAGAAAACACGTGTTCTACATGGATTGGGATTTGAGCTTGGTTTAATGACAGTGACGCTGCCAGTCTTGATGTGGGTGCTAAAGCTCGATTTCCTAACCGTGTTGATTATGGACATAGGCCTAGTCATTTTCTTCGTACTTTACGCTATCGGATTTAACTGGGCGTATGACTCAGTTAGAGACTACTTTGTTGCACAAGGAAAAGTTAGCGCTCTCAATTAACTCACCGATTCGCTCAGATATCATCACTGAGCGATAGACAGAGCAAATTGCCAGATTCAGTATGGATCTGGCATTTTTTTTCATAGTTGAAGTACATCCTTGTTTGTTAACGCTTTTCCAACATTTCGGTCCTCTGATAATTCCCCAAGATCCAAGTTTAATAAACCACCACTCGCGAATCAGCATCACAAATCCAGCCACCAACTCCTCGTACCAGTTGTGCATCCGCTTACATACAGGTAGTTTTAGCAACTTCGTAAGATATACATTCGCGCAATAGCGTTCATGCAAGCTTCTTTTTCGAGCAAAAGTGTTCTGTTTAACATTTCAAGTCAGTTTAATTAACAATTTTATGCTCAAACGCTCATTTTTGATGCTCGTTTATTTTCGAGTTCGCAAATTTATGCACAATACGCGTGCTAGATAAGCAAAAATAACAAGGACTCGAACATGACAACAAACAAACAACCTTCTTTATTTGGGCAATGCCTCGCCGAATTTATCGGTACAGGCCTGCTCATATTCTTTGGCGTTGGCTGTGTGGCTGCACTGGTATTAACAGGTGCAACATTCGGACAATGGGAAGTTAGTATCATCTGGGGCTTCGGCGTATCTATCGCAATTTACTGTACGGCCGGCGTTTCTGGCGCACATATTAACCCTGCAGTAACCATTGCATTAGCTATGTTCCATGGATTTGATAAGGCGAAAGTTGTGCCTTATATCATCTCTCAATTACTTGGTGCCTTCTGCTCTGCAGCTTTGGTTTACAGTCTATACAGCAACCTGTTTACTGATTACGAAATTGCACATAACTTTGTTCGTAGCAGCCAAGACGCACTATCAACTGCTGGTATCTTCTCGACTTACCCACATGCTTCACTCTCTTTCTTCGGCGCTTTTGCTGTGGAATTCGTGATTACTGCAGTATTGATGTTTGCCATTCTGGCACTAGGTGACGAGAACAACGGCGCATCACGCGGCGCAATGAACCCTCTGCTTATCGGTATTCTTATCGCGGTAATTGGTGGTTCTTTAGGTCCACTAACTGGCTTTGCAATGAACCCAGCACGTGACTTCGGACCAAAACTGTTCGCTTACTTTGCAGGTTGGGATTTCGCATTAAGCGGTGCTCGTGATATTCCTTACTTCATCGTTCCAATTCTTGCTCCGATTGCAGGTGCGTGTTTTGGTGGTTGGTTGTACCCACGTGTTATCGGTGCTCACCTACCGGTGGAAGGCCATGGCTGCACAATTCCAAACCAATGTGAAACAGAAGAAGAAGCTGAACAAGCTCAAGCTTAACCCCAAGCGACCTTACATTTACTAAAATATAAATAACGGAACAAAAAGGATTCTTACCATGACCGAGCAAAAATACATTGTTGCCCTAGACCAAGGCACCACAAGTTCTCGCGCTGTAATCCTCGATCACGATGCAAACATCGTTAGCTCTTCTCAAAGAGAATTCACTCAGATTTACCCTAAAGCGGGCTGGGTTGAGCATGATCCAATGGAAATCTGGGCGACTCAAAGCTCTACATTGGTTGAAGCGCTTGCTAAAGCAGGCATCCGCAGCGATGAACTAGCAGGCATTGGTATCACTAACCAACGTGAAACCACCATTGTTTGGAACAAAGAGACAGGCAAACCGGTATACAACGCCATCGTATGGCAATGTCGTCGTACTGCAGAAATTTGTGAAGAACTTAAAGAGCGTGGCCTAGAAGACTACGTGCGTGACAATACAGGTTTAGTCCTTGACCCGTATTTCTCAGGTACAAAAGTAAAATGGATTCTAGACAACGTTGAAGGCGCTCGCGAAGACGCTGAAGCAGGTAAGCTACTGTTCGGTACGGTTGATACTTGGTTGGTTTGGAAGATGACTCAAGGCCGTGTACACGTTACGGATTACACTAACGCATCACGTACTATGTTGTTTAACATCAACGACCTATGCTGGGACAGCAAGCTACTAGACGAGATGGGTATCCCAGCATCAATGATGCCTGAAGTGAAACGTTCTTCTGAAGTTTACGGCCAAACGAACCTTGGTGGTAAAGGTGGTACTCGTATTCCAATCGCGGGTATTGCGGGTGACCAACAAGCAGCGCTTTACGGTCAAATGTGTGTTGAAGCGGGTCAAGCGAAAAACACATACGGCACAGGCTGTTTCCTACTGATGAACACAGGCCAAGAGAAAGTAACATCGAAGAACGGTCTATTAACAACATTAGCGTGTGGTCCTAAAGGCGAACCAGCTTACGCACTGGAAGGTGCGGTATTCATGGGTGGCGCATCTATCCAATGGCTACGTGATGAGATGAAGCTACTGGCTGGCGCAGAAGACTCTGAGTACTTCGCAACTAAAGTAGATTCTTCAAACGGCGTTTACGTGGTTCCTGCATTCACAGGCTTAGGCGCACCATACTGGGATGCTTACGCTCGCGGTACGATCGTTGGTCTAACTCGTGGTGTTAACTCCAACCACATCATCCGTGCAACCTTGGAAGGCATTGCTTACCAAACGCGTGACGTACTAGACGCGATGCAAGCGGACTCTGGCATCAAACTAGCAAACCTACGTGTTGATGGTGGTGCAGTAGCGAATAACTTCCTAATGCAATTCCAATCAGATGTACTGGATACCGAAGTTCACCGCCCTGAAGTAACAGAAGTTACCGCTCTGGGTGCTGCTTACCTTGCTGGTCTAGCGGTCGGTTTCTGGGACAGCATTGATGAACTTCAAGACAAAGCGGTTCTTAACCGCACGTTCATGCCACACCACGACGAAGAGAAGCGTAACCGTCGCTATAAAGGTTGGAAGCGTGCTATCAAGTGTGCGCAGGTTTGGTCTGAACTGCACGATGACGACGAAGAGTAATACTGAGTATTCAGCTCATCGTTAATCATTAGCCGTTGACCTAGGAATTCGAGCAATCAGATCGATTAGATTGCTCGAACCTCAGCAAACGAAACTAAAAAGAGCACTATTTGGTGCTCTTTTTTGCGTTTCAGGCTCAAATTCCACGTTTTGAGCACCGTTTTTGCGGTTTAGACATGATTCCTTACCATCATTACTTCTCTCTTTTCATCAATTCGAGCACAATAGCGTGAGTTTATATTTTCGATTTTGACGCGCTAGAGCCCTTTGCGCGCAGGGAGTGGTAAGTTAAGTGAAACAGATACCAAGACACCAGCAGATTGTAGATCTGGTAAAAACACAAGGATATGTAAGTACCGAAGAGCTCGTTGAAAAGTTCGATGTCAGCCCACAAACCATCAGACGAGACCTAAACGAACTGGCCGATAGCAACAAAATTCGTCGCTATCATGGTGGTGCAACCATTCCTCTTAGCTCAGAAAACACCTCGTATAACACGCGTAAAGCGCTTAATTTCAACGAAAAAGACGTGATCGCCGACGAACTGGTTAAGCATATCCCAGACGGTGCAACTCTATTCGTAGATATTGGTACCACACCAGAATCGGTCGCACGCGCGCTCAATAAAAATCACAAACAGCTAAGAGTCGTCACTAACAACATTAACGTTGCCAGCATTCTTCTGCCTAACCCTGAGATAAAGGTTATCTTGGCCGGTGGCGAAGTGAGAAACCGTGATGGCGGTATCGTAGGTGAAGCAACACTGGATTTCGTGAAGCAGTTCCGCCTTGATTTTGGCATCTTAGGCATCAGTGGCATCGACTTCGATGGCTCACTGCTCGATTTTGATTATCACGAAGTTCGCGTGAAACAAGCCATCATCGAGAACAGCCGCAGTATCTTCTTAGCTGTCGACCACACTAAGTTTGGCCGTAATGCAATGGTTAAGCTGGGTAATATCTCTCAGGCACACATGGTGTTTACTAATAAGCAGCCGCCGGAAGAGATTATGAACATCCTTAAGGATTCAGACATTCCGTTAGAAATTATCGATACAACTCGCCCTGTGAGCGAATAACTCACCCAGTGCTCGATGAGGCCACTTTCTTAAATGAATCACGATTCTTTATAGAAAAGTTAAAAAAGTAAAACTTGCTCACGACCACTGTCGCTTCTATGCTCGAATTAGACTTATTTTAACCTCTGCTTTCATAAGCAGAGGTTTTTTTATGCGCAAATCACATAAAACGCGCATAAACGAAAATAATAAATGACCGCAAACGAAAGTTCATATAGGATTCAATTATGTTCTAAAATGCTCGTTCGCTCAGAAAGAGGTCAAAACCATGAGTGCTCAACAAAATAATTCAAACAACAGTTCATCTTCCACTTTAGACTTGATCGTGATTGGCGGCGGCATCAATGGTGCAGGCATCGCAGCAGATGCAGCAGGTCGTGGTCTAAACGTTGGCTTATACGAAGCAAATGATTTCGCATCGGCGACGTCTTCTGCTAGCTCAAAGCTTATCCACGGTGGCTTACGCTACCTTGAACATTACGAGTTTCGTTTAGTTTCTGAAGCGCTCGCTGAACGTGAAGTGTTGCTGAGAAAAGCTCCTCATGTCGCTCAACCAATGCGTTTCCGTTTACCTCATCGACCATTTTTACGCCCGGCTTGGATGATTCGCTGTGGCCTATTCCTTTACGATAACTTGGGTAAGCGCACGACTCTTCCTGGCAGTAAAACAGTGAACTTGGCTAAATCAGGTTTACTGAAGCCAGAAATGAAGACAGGCTTCGAATACTCAGATTGCTGGGTTGATGATGCGCGTATGGTATTGCTCAACGTGTTGGCAGCAAAAGAAAACAACGCAGAAGTACGTAACTACTGCCGTGTTGAAAAAGCGCACCGTGAAGGTGGTGTTTGGCATGTAACAATCCTTGATGTGATGACAAATCAGCGTTTTGAACGCAAAGCAAAAGCACTCGTTAACGCAGCTGGCCCATGGGTTAAGCAGTTCTTCGATGATGGATTAGAGCAGGCTTCGCCTCGTAATATTCGTCTGATCAAAGGCTCACACATTGTTGTGCCACGCATTCATGACGAACCACAAGCGTATATTCTACAAAACAAAGACAATCGCATTGTGTTCATGATCCCTTACCTAGATAAGTTCTCGATCATCGGTACCACCGACCTTGAATACAAAGGCGATCCACGTGAAGTGGCAATCGATGATGTAGAAGTTGATTACTTGATCGATATCGTTAACCAGCACTTTGTTAAACAGCTTGGCCGTGAAGATGTGGTTTGGACATACAGTGGCGTAAGACCGCTTTGTGACGATGAATCCGATTCTCCACAAGCGATCACTCGTGACTACACATTAGAATTAGATGCAGAGCTGGATCAAGCACCACTGCTTTCGATCTTCGGTGGTAAACTAACCACTTACCGCAAGCTAGGCGAAGCAGCACTTAAGAAGCTTGAACCACACCTAACCAACATGGGTGCACCATGGACAGCCAACGACACGCTTCCTGGTGGTAACTTTAGCTGTAGCAGAGAGCAACTTGCGAAGATGATCCATACTAAATACCCTTGGGCATCTGAAGCGTTGTTACTTCGTTATGTGACTCAATTTGGTACTTACACATGGAAGCTATTAGAAGGTGCGAACAGTGAAGCTGACCTTGGCATCCAATTCTCAAAAGAAGCACATGGCGTTTATCAAGTTGAAATCGATTACTTGATCAATGAAGAGATGGCGATGACTGACGAAGACATCTTATGGCGCAGAACCAAACTTGGCCTGTACATGAGCAAATCAGAGCAGCAAGCGGTGACGGATTACTTGAAACAGAAACTACAAAGCAAGGTAGTGAGCTTTTCTCAAGTAGGCTAACCCCACCAGCCCAAACATGGTTCAAGAACATGATGAACAACGAAGCTTAGCGTCCCCCGCGCTAAGCTTTTTTATATCCAAAGAAGCCCAAGCTTATCGATTCAGAAGAAAATGGGTAAGCCAAAACGAAAAAAACTCCCGAAGGAGTTTTTAGTATCTAAATCTGCTATTCGCCATTTAGCTAATCAGCCAAATTGCCAACTGACTAAGCCATTAAGCGAGCGTGCAGTGCGTCTTTAAGTACAGAACGATCATGTTTCAGTTGGTGCATCGAGCCATCATCAATGGGTGAATCTTTCAGCTCTAGTTTACGAATCTCTTTATCAAGGTTGTCGTATGTCTTCATATCTTCTGCAAAGCCATCATCAGTTTTAGCAAGCTCAGCAATTTTGTCTTTCATTTCAGGAAATTCGTGAACAAGAGAGTGATTTTCACCTAGCATAGAAACCTCTTAAGTTGAGTAAAGTGATTGGGTTAGTCTTAAACACATTCACTATTAACCTTAGCAAGTGCTCGCACGAACAAATGAGATCTACCACACAACATAGTGCATACTTTGACCAACAATACACACCCAGTTCAATATCGTGATAACACTTTGAATTAACATGTTCAGTAACAAAAACAAAAGCCCCATAAACAACATAGGGCTTTTAGCAGAGATAAGGAGCCGAACAGATTAGCTGCTGCAGCCACCAGAATGAATTCGGTTCGTCTCTTCGCTTGGCGATGTTGATGCCGTAGACTGGCATCCTGCAACAAATAAAAGTGCTAATGACAACATAAGCCATTTCATAACCATTTCTCCTTCCATGATAAGTAGAGCTTAGTGTTTCTAAGCAACTTCACCTAGTGATAGCTCAAAGTTTTCGCTAAAGGGTAAAAGCATCACCTCATCATTTAACGACCGAGTTTTTGAAGAAAAACTTTCAGATTGCTGAATAAAAATCAGCCCAACCGACAGGCTGGGCTAAAATACATCACTATTTTTGTAGTAGAGACTACCGGATTAGAAGTTGTAAATTAGCGCAATTTCAACTCGTGAAATATCATCACTCGAGCTACCTACGACATCACGGGTATAGTCACTGTCTAGGGCGTAGTACATATTAACCTCAGACTTTAAGTTACCTGTGATGTAGTTATGGAACTGCAAATAAAATTGGCTATAAGCGTATTTTTCATCCGATTCTGCACCAAACAAGACATCTTGATTTAACGTATAAATCGCATCATCGGTGTTTGCTCGCCATGTCGACATGAAACCTGCAATGATTGACTGCTTCGGCTGATATTCAATGACAGTGTACGAACCAACCTGCATGGCATTACCATATGCCCCATCATGCGCGAAACCTAATGGGTCACCAGTCCATAGCGGGTTAAAGGTATTAACCTTATCGCTGTCTTTATCCGAACCTGAGGCATAGTGTAGGTTCAAACCTAAACGGTAGTTCCAATCGGCTTTCCAGTTGTAGTTCAAGTCTGCATATGCCATATACGCAGAAATGTCTTTACCTGCATGGTCACCAAATTGGTACACACCATCAAGCATGTAACCAAAGCCTTCACTCACGAAATCATGCGCATGTATACCCAGAACTTGAATATCAACATCACCATCAGGAGCATTAACAAAGCTTTCGTTTGTTAGCTGATTACTCATTACATAAGCTTGCATCGTACCGAAATCGGTTTGCCAATTAGCGAACAGGCCTGTTGATTTCTTACCGTTAGTTTTGTCATCCCAGTTGCCACTAAAGCTACCATCACTATATAGCGGGAAGACTTCTTCACCATAATACACATCAAAATTAATACCAGAAACGCTGTACTTCGCACTTGCCGCATTCCAACTAGACTGTACCGGTGTTGGCTCACGGTTCATCATTTGCCATTCATTCAAGTAAATTTCTTGACGCCCAAGTCGTGTACTTAAATATTGCTGGCCATCGTCAAGGAGCTTGAATTCTGCGAACAATTGATGGAAATCCGTACCTGCATCATCCACCGGGCCAGGATTATCTAGGTTAGTGTAGTTGGTACGAATCTCACCGAATAGGCGCATCCAATCTTGATACGTCACATCTGTCGCGAACTGCATACGAGTCCGAAGCTCATTCTTTTTGCGATTTTCGCCGTCGTACATATGGTTCCAACGGTTATCGAGAGCCGCTTTTACATTACCGCTAAAAGAAACTTTCCAGTCACCGCTTTCATCGATGTCCAAACGTTTTAGTTTCTCAGAGAAGCTTTTTTGGCTCTCTTTCAAATCGTCGACATAGCTCCAATCTTCATTGGCTCTGTCTCCCCAGAACACCATAGGGCTTCTTTCTGGCCAATCCGCCACTGTATTCTCACTTGCATGTAGAACGCCGGAAACGCATAGGGCAAGTAAGGTAACTGCATGTTTTGTCATTGTTTTCATTTTTATAATATCCATATTTCAGGTACACGAATCCCTTCCTGTGACGCGAGGTCACAGGAGGAATCATGAGTTATTGGGATTCTATTAAGCTTGTAACTGTAGGGTTACATAAGGGAATACGTTGCTAGGAATCGACACCTAAGGCTTCTTTAATACCAGAGGCTATCGTTATGACATTAGCACCGTATATCACCTGAATGCCTTTATTCATCCTTACTACTCCGATAGCGTTAAGTTCTTGTTTCCAAACTTTATCGCTTGCTGCTAAGGATTCATCATGCAATGAGACACGCAGTCGAGTGGCACAGTTAGCTACGTTTTCAATATTGTCGGCACCACCTAGCGCTTCAATAATTTCTGCTGGTAGGCCTTTTGAGGTTTGCTCTTTTTTCTTTTTAAAGTCTTCTTTGGAATACAGCGCTATATCGCCATCATCTTCCTCACGGCCCGGTGTTTTCGAGTCAAACTTCAAGATAAAGAACTTGAAGGTGTAGAAGTAAATGACGAAGTACAGAGGGACTATCCATAACAGAGCCCATGCATGCACTTTTTCAGGTTGAAGCAAGTTAGGCACCATGAACAACAGCTGGTTACCATGAATGGATACACCCATCATTTCAGTGATCACATAAGCCAATCCATTTAGAGGCACGTGAACAGCAAAGAATAAGAAAGGCTGGACAAATAAGAAGGTGTACTCCAGAGGCTCAGTGATACCGATCACTGCCGCTGTGAACACGGCTGGTACCATGATAGCTGCAACCTTCTTGCGATTTTGTGTTTTCGCCGTCACATACATCGCATAAGCTGCGCCAGTTAAACCGCCAATTTGAATTGGAATTCGTCCGCTAGTGAAGTTATGGGTAATGTAGCCCGTTGCCTCTGGTGAGCTCATTTGGCCGTTCATAATATTACGAACGCCTTCATAAACCACACCATCAATCTCCATAACACCACCGACTCGAGTGTACTCGATAGGGAATGCGATCAAATGGTGCAAACCAAACGGTAATAGGCCTTTGTCAAACACACCGAAAAGGAACGAACCAAAGATACCAGAGCTGGTAATAAGCGTTGTTAGCGACTGCAAAGCACCTGCAATTGGTGGCCAAGCATAGTAAACGAAAAGGGCAATTGGCATGATAGCGAAGTAAGCAAAAATCACTACCGCGCGAGGGCCAGAGAAAAAGCTAAGTAACGTAGGCATTTCAAATTTGTAAAAACGGTTGTGGATCCAAGCCGTAATACAGCCCACAAGAATACCGCTGAAGATACCCATGTTGTAAGCGAAAATACCTAAAGATTCTCCCCATAGAGAGTTGAAGTTTTGTGCAGCGACTTTGTCGTAACCAGCATCATTCATCAAAGATGCAACACTGGTAGTTTCAGCAGTCCAACCGTGAAATGCAGCAATCGAACCGATAGCGACATTGAAACACATGAACATGGTAAAACCGGTAAAGGCTGCCCATCCTTTCTCAGATTTAGCGAGTGCAAAAGCCAAACCAATCGCAAAGAATGGAGGTAGGTTGCGCATCACCATCAAACCTAGATCTAACATCAGTTTGAAAAATGCCCAAATAACAGAGTCAGTTGCAGACATTTGGTTTACAACGCCCGCACCTATACCAATAAATATACCTGCGATGACCAGTACGATGATAGATACCATCATACCTCCAGCAAGTGCTTGAACCTTATCTCTCATAATTTACTCCTAAAGTGATATGAGAACTTTCACGTATATTGTTATTGCTCTTTTTAATGACTTGAGGCTGAGCCTTTCGTTGGGCTCATGAACACAAGTCACATCACCAGGAAAAGTAGGTCCGAATGCAACACCATTGTTTAACGCACGCGCATACGAAGCCGCGCCTTTGCTAAAGCATTGAGCGTCCGTTCTTGTAACTTCGGAATAAGCTTTTCCCATCGCTTGGATAAGATCACTTTCGGGTGAGAGGTAAGATAGAGGTAAGTACTGCTGTTCAATCATTCTCACTCCATATTGTTGGGACAAGTATTGGAGTTGGGTACGAGTTTGATCGATAGTCAGGCCTTTAGGAAACCGAAAATCAAAATCCAAGTTGTAACTATGTTGATCGAGGTTAATAGACGAAACACAACAAGTTGTTGCTCCCATTTCAGCATCTTGATACGCAAGTCCTAATTTGGAAGCATCGCTTGCTTGCGCAAAGCATCCATCCAATAGTTCAATCAAGCTTTGAGAATGAGCATCTAAACCTTCAACATTTCGCATTTGGATAACAAGCTGTTCCATACAGTTGTCAACTTTATGCGGGTTGCGGGACTTCTCCCACGGCGTTGATAGTTCAACGCAATACAGCTCCTTCTGTGAGTTATCAATGCCCGCTTTATTTTCCACGAGCGTTACTTTGGCAAAAGTGGCAAACCTCGCCGCAACTTCAGCCGCTTTTTCGCCAGTTAGGTACACAGTTAATTGATAGCAGGTGGATGTTCTGTCACGTTCACTTTCAATACTGACTATCTGGCAACTTCCTACGTCATTGAGAGTTGGGAGTTCTCGTTGAAATGACGCATATAGGATTCCTTTTTCTCCATTGACGATTGGGAAGTCGCCATCAGGAGAAAAGCCATATTCTGGCTGAGGATTGTGCTTAAAATAATGTTCTACACATTCCCAAGTTGTCTCTTCTGCACCACCGATAATGACTCGAATCGTTTTATCGAGCTTCATATCCAGTGCTTTAAACATCTTGAGGATGTACAGACTTGCCATCAAAGGGCCTTTGTTGTCTGTAACGCCTCGACCGTATAATTCATCACCTTGTTTATGCATTTCAAATGGCGGTGTGTTCCATTCATTCAAATCACCAGCTTCAACAACATCAACATGGTGCAAAATAGCTATTTCTTGCTCGCCTTGACCAAAGCAAATGTCCAGCGCATAACCCTGGTGATCTCTTACTTCAAAACCTTCACGCTGTGCGAATTCAATTAAGTAGTCGAACGCCTGTCTAATTGAACGACCAAATGGTGCGCTCTCTTCACTTGTGGTCAAGTCTCGCACAGACGGAATAGCAATTAACCCCGACAAATCATCCAAGAACGCTTGGTGATGTAGGTCAAGATAGCCCAGAGATCGGGGTAAAAAATTGCTTTCCGTCATGTTTAGTCCCTAATTATCTGTTACTGAGTAAGTTATAAATAGACTTGTTAGCGAGGTCTCATTTTCTCGATAACCAGTGCGTTCCTTCGCTATTTGAGAACGCCATGAAATCTGCTGAACGCTGCGCAAAGATGCCGTTTTCAACCACCCCAGCAATTGCATTCAACTCTCTTTCTCGGCTTTTAGGCTCGGTAAGATCTAGGCCAGAAACATCGAGAATTATGTTGCCGTTGTCGGTCAAGCAGCCTTCTCTTAGTACAGGTTCTCCGCCTAAACTTCGCAAAGCGTTGAAAACCGCTTTCTGTGCTGCTGGTAACACCTCCACTGGTAACGGAAATTGCCCAAGTTGAGTGACTAAACGACCGCTATCGGCAATAGTGATAAAACTCATGGCTAATGTCGCGAGCACCTTTTCACGCGCTAGCGCCGCTCCTCCACCTTTCACTGTGATGCCGTCGGTCATCCCCTCATCAATGCCATCAATATAGAAATCGACACGGTCGCACTCTGCAATTGCCAACTCTTTCAAGCCGACCTCTGCAATCGCCTTACTCGAACGTTCAGAGCTCGATACACAGTGAGAAAACTCCGCTCCACTGTGCTTCAATAACTGAATAAATACTTCGACGGTTGCACCTGTACCAATTCCAATGACACTTGACGGCGTTAGCGTATCAATCACATGCTCTAAGGCTACTTTCGCAGCCTTAGTACGCAGGCAATCTTGGCTAAGGTTTTCAATAAAACGCGTTGCCATTGCCATACTATCTCTCCAGAACCGCTTTAGATTTCTCTACGATGTTTTCAACCGTAAACCCAAACATTTCAAATAGCTCTTCTGCAGGCGCTGACTCGCCAAAGCTCGTCATACCCACGATGTCACCTTGTAGCCCTACATATTTGAACCAGTAGTCACGAATACCAGCTTCTATCGCAACACGTGCAGTGACATGGCTAGGCAGCACTTGCTCTTGATATTCAGTTGATTGAGCATCAAACACATCAGTTGCTGGCATCGAAACCACTCGACAGCGTACGCCTGCTAATTGCGCTTTTGCCTCCATCGCTAGCGCCACCTCAGATCCTGTCGCAATCAAAATCAACTCCAGTTCACCTTCACAATCAGAAAGGATATATCCGCCTTTTGCTACATTGGCTAACATCGATTCATCACGTTCAAATTGCACAAGGTTTTGGCGAGAGAAAATCAACGATGTTGGACCATCAAAGCGTTCGATTGCTGACTTCCAAGCCACAGCCGTTTCTACTTGGTCACAAGGGCGCCACGTACTCATGTTTGGCGTCAGGCGCAATGATGCGATCTGCTCCACAGGCTGATGCGTTGGGCCGTCTTCGCCTAAACCAATTGAGTCATGGGTATAAACGAAAATACTGCGTTGCTTCATCAGTGCTGCCATACGCAGCGCGTTTCGAGCGTATTCCATGAACATCAAGAAAGTGCCGCCATAAGGAATGAAACCGCCATGAAGTGCGACACCATTCATCATTGCCGACATCGCAAACTCACGTACGCCGTAACTTAAGTAATTACCGGAAGCATCTTGAGCCGAGATCGATTTTGAACCCGACCAGTTCGTCAGGTTCGACGGTGTTAAATCGGCAGAACCGCCCAAGAACTCTGGAAGTAACGGACCAAACGCTTCAATGGTATTTTGCGATGCTTTTCTGGTTGCAATCGTTTGCGGGTTAGCTTGTAAGGTCTGAATCCAGTCTTGTGTATACTGCTCCCAGCCTTCTGGTAACAAGCTTTGGCTACGACGTGCAAACTCAGCAGCTAGCTCAGGGTAAGCTTGTCGGTAAGCATCAAAACGAGCTTGCCAATCAAGCTCATCGGCTTTGCCTTGTTCTTTTCTATCCCACTCATTATAAATATCTTGTGGCATTTCAAACTCTGGGTGTTCCCACCCCAAATTTGAGCGAACAAGTGCCACTTCTTCGGCACCTAGGGGAGCACCGTGGCAGTCATGGCTTGCCGATTTATTTGGAGAACCAAAACCAATGATTGTTTTGCAACAAATCAAACTAGGTTTATCTGATACCGACTTCGCTTCAGCAATCGCTTTATGGATACTTTCAGAATCGTGACCATCAACATCGGCAATCACATGCCAGCCATAAGCCTCAAAGCGTTTTGGCGTATCATCAGAGAACCAACCATCAACATCGCCATCAATTGAAATGCCGTTGTCATCCCAGAATGCGACTAACTTTCCAAGCCCTAGTGTTCCCGCTAGTGAACAAGCTTCATGCGAAATCCCTTCCATCATGCAGCCATCGCCCATAAACACATAAGTATGGTGATCTACGATGTCATGACCATCTCGGTTAAATTGTTCGCCCAAGACTTTCTCAGCCAACGCCATGCCCACGCCGTTAGTGATGCCTTGCCCTAGTGGGCCAGTTGTTGTCTCAATGCCCGGCGCGTAACCATATTCAGGGTGACCTGCCGTTTTACTGTGTAATTGGCGGAAAGATTTAATATCGTCCATCGACAGCTCGTACCCAGATAGATGCAGCAAGCTGTAGATCAACATCGAGCCATGACCATTCGACAGAATGAATCTGTCTCGGTCTGCCCAATTCGGATTGGTTGGGTTGTGTTTTAGAAAGTCTCGCCATAGCACCTCAGCGATATCAGCCATTCCCATTGGAGCCCCAGGGTGGCCTGAGCCTGCTTTCTGCACAGCATCCATGCTTAATACACGAATCGCATCAGCAAGTCTTGAACGTGAAATCATCATGCTTCTCCTACAAACGCGCTTCGATCATGGTTTCCAATTTGCCTTGGTCGACGGCAAAATTGCGAATACCTTCCGACAACTTTTCCGTTGCCATAGAGTCTTGATTCATTTCCCATCGGAATTCAGCTTCTGTCATCGATGCTGGTGCAGTTTTAATCGCGTCACGCGCTGAAAACAGCTGGCATTGCACATCGTCTTCTTGAGCGGCTAGTTGGTCTAAAATTGCTGGACCAATCGTCAGGCGGTCACACCCTGCTAACGCTAAAACTTCTTCTGCGTTGCGGAAGCTGGCACCCATGACGACTGTCTCGTAGCCGTGATCTTTGTAGTAGTTGTAGACATCTGATACTGAAACCACACCTGGGTCTTCATGAGGTAAGTACTCTTTTTTCTCTGTATTGGTTTTGTACCAATCAAGAATTCGCCCTACAAAAGGAGAAATTAAGAAAGCACCAGCTTCTGCACACGCTTTTGCTTGAGCGAAGTTAAACAACAAGGTCAAATTACAGTTGATGCCTTCTTTCTCTAACACTTCAGCAGCTTTAATGCCTTCCCAAGTAGAAGCCAGTTTGATTAAAATGCGCTCGTTACTAATACCGGCCTCGTTATACATCGCAATCAATTTGCGTGCTTTTGCTAGGCTTGCTTCTTTGTCAAATGACATACGAGCATCCACTTCTGTAGAGATGCGTCCCGGTACCGTTTTTAAAATCTCTAGGCCAATATTGACGGCCAACTTGTCTCCAGCATCAATTAATTGCTGAGACTTATCATCGCTTTTAGATTTTGCCCACGTCACGGCATCAGCAATCAAGTGATCGTATTGAGGCATCTCAGCTGCTTTTAGCACCAAAGAAGGGTTAGTGGTGGCATCTTGAGGTTGAAAAGCCGCAATCGCATCAATGTCACCGGTATCCGCAACAACGGTAGTGTACTTTTTCAATTGTTCTAATTTATTCATCTTCATTTCTCATAAGTTGATTAAGCAATTGCGGTAAGGTTTGGTCATTCATCGAACTCAGCACCACGTTGGCTAGCGAGACATCGAGGTGACGAGTGAGCAAGTTAGTTACCGCTACTGTTGGTATTCCTGCCGATCGAGCCGCCTGAACACCCGGAGGAGAGTCTTCAAATGCGATGGCTTGATGGGCAGAGACACCTAACTGATTTAGGGCGGCTAAATACACATCGGGTTGAGGCTTACGTTTTGCTGGAGCAATGTCTTCTGCACCGACAAAACAATCAAAGAAGTGAGTGAGATTTAATCGAGATAAAATTGGATGGTAATGCTCAAATTCAGAGCTTGTTGCAAGTGCAATTTTCCAATTTTTTGACTTTGCAAACTCAAGGTATTGGCGAACGCCTTCACGCTCAGAAATGCTTTCAATCAACCGGTACGCTTTCTCCTCAACAAGTTGGCGAATGTCATCATTCGACAACGCCTGATGAGATGCTTGATTAAATAATTGATAAAGAGAGGTTGCTGGTGCTGAGCTCCCAACTAGACCAGCAACCTGAAGAGGTGATACTTCAACATCATAGGTTTTTAACAAAGCTTCCCAGGCTCTAAACATACAAGTCTCGGTATCCACGAGAAGTCCATCGAAATCAAAAATCAACGCTTGAACATCACTGGCAATGAATTCCTCTCTTTCCAATTTCAGTGCTGTGTTATTCGAAGTGATGATGCTTTTTTCCATGGTCTCGTCTCCATTTTCTTTATTAATTTATTTTTAAACCCTGTGGCACTACGCCAAACTGGCGTGTAACACTTTTTTCATTTCATCACCGCTAGTCAGCGGTAAATCAAAGCAGAAAGCAGGCTCTAGCTTAAGAACATCTTCTTGAGTTACCCCGACTTGAGTTAAATTCGACTCAAGGCCAATTCGCTCAAGAAACTTCACAAGAAGTGCCGCCAATGATTGAGCTTTTTCTTCAGTGCTTCCCACGGCACCAAAGAGCTCAGCCACTTGCGCAAATCGCTCCGGCTGTTTTCGCCACTGAAGTTGCACATACGCCGGATAAACAACAGCGAGTGTTAAACCATGTGGTAAGTTCGTTTTACTACTGCCCAAAATCTCCCCAAGAGGGTGCGGCGCTCCAGCCCCACCATTTGCTAGTGAAATTCCGCCTAACGTGTCGGCTTTCGCCAACTCACAACGGCCAGCTAAATCTGCTCCGTTGTCTACAACATTTGGCAAGTTTTCAACCACCAGCTTCATGGCTTGTAACGCCATTGCATCCACAAAAGGAGATGGACGCGTGCCAGTAAATGATTCAAACGCATGAGAAAAAGCATCGAAACCCGTCATTGCAGTCATACGAGGCGGCAGTGTTAACATTAACTCTGGATCAATCAACGCTTCGCAAGGAAAGAACTCCGGATGAAACAAAGTCAGTTTTGCGTGCTGTTCCATGTCTGTAATCACCGCAGCTTGCGTTACCTGTGACCCTGTACCAGAGGTTGTCGGTACTGCGATCAAAGGAACAACTTGAGCGGGTAAATCTTGGATTTCTCCAAACGGTGAGTCATAGGTTGCGAACCAATGTGCCCAGTCCAAAGACTCTGCTTTGATAGCAGCAGAAATGATTTTTGCTGTATCAATCGAAGAGCCACCACCAATCGCTAACACCACATCACAATTTGCCGAAACCGCGACTTGACGGCCAAGATCTACAACAGTGGTTGGTGGGTTTGGTACCACGCCATCAAAATGTGTCACTTCAATTCCTTGCTCTGCTAGCAGGGCAAAAATACGGTCATAAGCAGGTTTCACGGCATCAAAAATTGGCTCACTGACCACGAGGCATCGTTTGCCATATTGAGCAACAAGCTGCCCAACCTTTTGAATTTCTCCTGCACCAAATGTCAATTTTGTCGGCTGATAATATTGAAACTGTGTCATGAATTAATCCTTGGTAGTGGTGCCAAGCTCGAGCATATATAGGGGGTAAGCTCGGCACCGTTATTAGATTGAGCGCGACAGCTATATGAATCACTGTTACGCCAAAGTGAAAAAGTTAAGCTGTTTCAGCTTCTTCTTGTTTCACTACTGCTTTGTCTTCGAGTTGGTCAATCGCAGCGCGGAAATCACGAACACCAGCAGTGATGCCATCTTTGTGACCAAAGATATTGGTAGAGGCAACCATCACGTCGATGTCTTCATTAAGCAGCTCTTCGATATTGTGGTTACGGATACCACCATCAACACATAGCTCACAGTTAGGGTTACGTTCGTTGATGAGTTCACGAGCTTCACGGATCATTGCAATCGCTGATTTGCGCCATAACCACTCATCATCGCCATCAGTAATTCCGTGAATAACAATGTGTAGACGATCTAAGTAGTAGATAGATTCTTTAACAAATGACACTGGTGTTAATGCGCCAACTGTTAAGCCAAATTTCATTCCGTGGTTTTGGCAGTATTTAATGATGTAACACAGAGGAGCACCGATAAAATGCTCTGCCGGTAGAATCAACATGTTTGCACCTGCAGCTGCGATTTTATCGATAAATAATTTGTCGCAGTCTTTGAAGTAAGCATGAACTTCAATTGGCTTTTCAGTGTAAGGACGAATACCTTCAACGATTTGATGTCCACCCATCAATTGCAGGTTTTTTAGGTCATGCATATCTGCAGCATCACAGTGAATGTAGTCTGCACCAGCGTCAGAGACTTCTTTCACTACGTCAGCAATGTGTCCGTAATCTACGTGAGCTAGGCCTGCTGCAATTTTCACTTTTTTCATGGTATTTCCTTAATAATTAAAAGAATGTTGGTATGTTTTCTGGCCTTCTTGCACCGTGAGGCGAAGATACTGGCCAATTCCACAACCGTTGTTATTGGTGACAATAAGGTTTGCTAAACCCTTTAATGAAGGGCTAGCGTTATCCATAGCAACAGGCTCCCCGACGAGTCGGAACATAGAGGCATCGTTGTCCCCATCTCCAAAAGCTATGGTATTTTGAGCGGATATGTTTTGTTGTTTCAGCCACTGAGTTAGTGCATGGCCTTTTGTGGCTAACGTCGACGTAATGTCGAGTTTTGTTGGTGTAGATAGATCAGCTTGGCAATGAGCTTGCAAAGCATCCCTTAATTGGTTCAAAGCGACTTTGTCCGAGCTTGAAACAAGCACTTTGTATACGTCGCCAGCCTGTTCAAGCAGTTCACTGATAGCAGGAACGACTTGAATGGATATGTCTGCATTAATGACTTGCGCTTTTTTGACCAAGTCTTCTGTGTGCTGTGACGCTTTTTGAGCAAACACGCCACGGCTTGAATAAAGAGTGAAAGCAAAGTGTCCTTCATTCAGCAAGCTCACTAAATCAATGAGAAAATCACGCCCCAAAATTTGTGGGTTCATTATGTTCTGCGTGACAGGGTCAAAAAGGTATGCACCGTTACAGCAGATGATAGGTAAAGACAAACCAAGCTTTTCGACATAAGGCATCATTAACTGATGCGGTCGACCACTCGCTAGACTGACGCAATAACCGCTGTTCACAGCAAGCGTGATCGCTTCTTTATTGTTTGAGCAGATTTGCTCATCATCTCTTAACAATGTTCCATCTAAATCAATAATGACTGCTTGATACTTCATCTTGGTCTCCAATGACTCCTCATGACGCAAAATGACTATAAATGGTCAAATGCGGTCACGTAAAGTCATTTTTGATTTATTTTGACCAAAACCCAGTGATAGATCACAATAATTACGTCATTAAAAATCAAAACACGTCACAGTTAGATTTTATTTGCTCAAAAGTTCATAATACGTCAAAATAAGTCAAAACTAATTAAAGGCATGAAGAATGAATGAAGCTCAACGTCATAGAAGCTTGCTTGACCATTTAAACAGTCACACTTTTATTACGACAAATGACTACGTAAAAATGTTAGATATCTCTTTATCAACGGCTCGTAGAGACATAACTAAGCTGGCAGAAGAAGGTAAGCTAAAGAAGATTCGTAATGGTGCAGAAGTGATCAACCATGATTCGCCATTGGCTGCCACACACGTTCCAAGTAGCTTTATTCCTAAAGAAAAAGATATTGAGTGCTACGCAGCCAAACAACGGATTGCCAAAGCAGCTGCAGATATGTGTGAAGAGCACGATAGTATTATTGTTAGCGGAAGTAACACCACCTTTCTGATGGGGGAACACCTTCTTCACAGAGATGTTCAAGTTGTGACTAACTTTATGCCGCTGGCCTACCAGTTGATCAGTCAAGATCATCAGAGCATCATTATTTTGGGTGGTCAGTATCTGCCTGAACGTCAAATTACGATTTCGCCCGATGAAGAAGCCGCAGACGATCACAAGAGTCGCTTTGTGTTCTTTACCGGTACGGGTGTAACGGCTGCTGGTATCCATACATCTGATTTATTAGTGTATATGGCAGAGAAGAAGCTTCTAGAGTATGGCGATCGCATTGTTGCGCTAATTGATAGCAGTAAAGTGGGTAAGCACGGTGGAAAACTGCTCACGTGCACATCCAAATTAGACACTTTGATTACTGATGAAGGTGCCGATCAACAGACACTCGACTCATTACGCCAACAAGGGGTTAATGTTGTCGTAGTCTGATGGCGAATAACCACCTGATAAAGAAAAAGGATTGGTAGCATACCAATCCTTTTTTATTTAAGTCTCTCGTATAGGAGCGAAAAGAAACTACTCTCTTAAACATCTCGAAGATGATTAAACGTCTATCGCCAAGCGCACTGCCGCTTCAGAGTGAATTGCTGTGGTATCAAACAACGGTACATCTGTATGTTGCTGTTGAATCAGTAAGGCGATTTCAGTACAGCCTAGAATAACGGCTTCAGCGCCTTGCTGACTTAGTTTCTCGATGATTTGACGGTAGATAGCTCTAGACTCTTCTTTTACTTCGCCTCGACACAACTCATGATAAATAATGTTGTGCACTTTTTCTCTGTCACCGTCATCAGGAATAACAACATCGATACCAAATTTATCGGTCAGGCGCCCTTTGTAGAAATCTTGCTCCATAGTAAACGCCGTACCTAACAGCCCTACTTTCTGCACGCCTTGCTCAAGCAGCTTTTGCGCGGTGGTATCTGCGATATGAAGGATAGGGACAGTGATCTTTTCTTCTATCTCAGGAACAACCTTATGCATGGTATTAGTACAGATCAGAATGAAATCCGCCCCTCCTTTTTCAACAGATAGAGCCGCTTCCGATAAGATGTCTGCCGTCTCAGCCCAACGACCTTGATGCTGCAGCTTTTCTATCTCATCGAAATTCACACTGTACATACAAATCTTTGCTGAATTGAGCCCTCCGAGAGTGGCTTTAACGCCTTCATTTATAGATTTGTAGTAACTCATCGTCGACTCCCAACTCATGCCACCAAGCAATCCGATCGTTTTCATATTTCTATCCCTTTATTTTCCGACTAACCCGATTAAACAGCCATGAGTTAACAAGTTATAGTACGATCTTGCTTAAAGCGAGGAATCATAAGCAGTAAAACAAAGTGCTTCACACGTTGGTTGAATTCTAAAAATATGATAGAAAAATGTCGGAAAGAGAAGTGATCAGTGGAGGCTCAACGAGCATGTTTATGTATCCGTTGTCTGAGCTAAAAATAAGGGTTGGCACCTCTGCCAACCCTTATATCTTGCTTATCAATTAGAACTTGGTGGAGTCCCCTCACCATTAGAAGCTATTGCATCAATTTGCACCAAGGCTCCCATCGGAATGTCAGACACCCCAATGACGGTGCGCGCAGGTAATGCACCTTCAAAGTAGCCAGCACACACATCATTAAGCACATCTAAGTCGGCCATAAATCTTAATTGGATATTAAGCTTCACGATGTCGTCCATTGTATGACCAACGCCTTCAATCACTTGTTTGATGTTTTCTAGACACTGCATCGCCTGCTCTTTTGCACCATTCGCAACAATCGCTCCAATTCTTGGATCCAGCGGTAATTGAGCAGAGATATTGTTGTAGTGCGAAAAGGCCACGGTTTGCGTTGAAAGCTCGCTTATAGGTGCAGCTTTGGTATTGTTCGCTTTAATTACAATCCCATGCCGGTCTTCGACGGCTTGTGGCGGCGTGCCATCACCGTGTGACACGGTCGCATCCATTTGTACTAACGCTCCCATCGCTAAGCCTTCAACAACAGTTACTGAACGTGCTGGCATATAGCCCACAGCTCTTGCAATCGCCGAGTCAGGGAAGAAGGTGGTGTACACTTCATTGATGGCAACGAGGTCATCAAAGCTTCTCACATGGATGTTAACCTTTACGATGTCATCAAGTGGGACTTCAATGCTTTCCAGTATCGATTTGATATTTTTTAAGCATTGAATCGCGTGCTCTTTTGCTCCGCCAACAACGATATTGCCCGATTGAGGATCAATCGGTAGCTGGGCTGAAATATGGTTATAGTGAGAAAAAGCGACCGTCTGAGTCGATAAAGAACTGACTGGTGCGTTTTGGGTATTTCTCGCGATTTTTACCAGCTCACAAGCATCTTGTGGGAAAGTACCTTCACCATTAGAGATCACGGCATCCATCTGCAAATGAGCACCTTCGAGCGGTAAATCAGCAACAGCAAGTGTCGTACACGTTGGTGTGTAAGACTGGAAAAACGATGCATAAACTTCATTCACAGTGTCGAGATCGGCAATGTTTTTCAAGTATACGTTCACTCTCACAACATCGTGCATTCGGTGTCCAATGCTCTCCACTATCGCTTGAATGTTCAATAGGCATTGCTTTGTTTGATCCACTAAAGATCCAGAGGCTAAGCTACCTGTTTTAGGATCAATCGGTAATTGAGCAGACAGGTTATTGTAGTGTGAGAATGCCACCGATTGTGTTGAGAAAGGGCTCAATGGTGCATCTTCAGTATTTCTTGAAACTTTAATAATATCGGCACTCATGTCGATACATCTCCTATTCGAGTATTGATGTCAGATAGAGCCAATTAGCTGCATGTTTACCGACATTTCAAAATAAAAGGTACAAAAATAGCCGAACCAATAAATCGTGATAAATACTGGTTCAGCTTAATTCGAGCAACACAGTGGAGGTTTTTACGCCCCCATAATTAAGCCCCTACAGAGTACTTAAGAAGCTGCTGATTTTTTCTTCATGATGCTTAACAGTTTCTTGTGTTGGGATAACCGCATCTTTATGTGTGAAGTACACTAAAATCGCCATCTGCGCTGTTAGTCGGTTTTCAGCTTCATCGAATGCTACTGAGTATTCACTTTCTAGTGCGCCGCGCGTCACTTCTTCTTTGTCATTCGCAGGTAGGCAGTGCAGCAACATTGCGCCCGGACGAGCCTTAGCCATTAGCTCTTCGGTAATCACATAGTTAGGCATGAATGCCGCAAGGCGCTCTTCCTTCTCATCCATTTGCGTTACCCAGTAGAAGCTGTCTCCGTACACCACATCACAATCACTGATGCGCTCTACATCATCAGTAATTTCAATCGTGCCACCAGACTCTTCACAGAAGTTCAGCGCCATGTCGATCCACTCTTGTTCCATGTGGTATTTCTTAGGACCAATTTGCTTGAAGCCCATACCGTACTTAGCACACGTCAACATCAGCGAACGACACACATCTGTCGCATCGCCCATGAATGCCAATGTTAAATCGGACAATTTACGTCCATCTGTGATGTGCTCTCTGATCGTGTAGAGATCCGCTAGCATTTGAGTTGGGTGGAAACGAGTATCAAGGCCGTTGATCACTGGCACAGTCGACATTTCAAGTAGGCCATCTAGTGTTTCAGGGCTATTAGTACGAGCCATGATGATGTCGCACATACGAGATAGCACACGAGAGGTGTCATCAATCGACTCTTTACCACCTAAGTGAATGTCTTTGGGTGATAGGAATAGCGCATGACCACCCAGCAATGTTGCCGCCACCTCGAAAGAAACACGCGTACGCGTAGAACCCGCTTCGAAAATCATTCCTACCGATTTGCCTTTGAACAGTGGCGGGATTGCATTGTCTTTACGCGCCTGTTTCAGGTGAGTCATCAACTCCATCATGTTGTCCATCTCTTCTACAGAGAAATCTTTCATGGAAACCATGTGCTCTAGGTTTGATTTATTTAGTTCAGTTGCGCTAGAAGAAGGTAATTTCATAATAAGTTCCTATTTTTCATAATATTGTGTGCGGCTCTTTTAAGTTCACTGTGATGGCGATTTGATTTCGAATACCAGCCATCACTTTCAAGAACCGCTACGTTTGGGATTAAATTGGTTTACTGTTGTAACTAAACTCTTGGTACTTGTTGGGTGATGCAGTGGATATTGCCGCCACCTAACAAAATTTCTCGAGCTGGGACGCCGTTCACTTCGTAGCCTGGATAAATATCTTCTAAGATCCCGATAACATCGTTGTCATAGCGCTTATCCAAAAGCGGCAACACAATTTGGTTATTGGTAATCAGGTAATTGGCATACGATGCCGCTAAACGCTCACCCGCTTCACGCTCCATGCCATCAGCGATATCAATGCCTGCTGCTTCTTCTTCTGTCATGAACAGAGGGCCTGGCATTGGCAGCTTATGTACCTTTATCTGACGGCCCTTGGCATCGGTCTGACTGGTGATGTAGTCATAAGCTTCTTTGCTGATCTCATATTGAGGGTCATTCTTGTCATCACACCACGTTAGAACCACTTCACCGGGCTTCACGACATGAAGGATATTGTCCACGTGGCCATTGGTTTCATCGTTATACAAACCACGAGGCAGCCAAATCACCTTCTCAACATTGAGGTGTTCACAAAGCACTTCCGTCAGCTCTTCTTTGCTCATCTCTGGGTTGCGGCTTTCGTGCAGTAAGCACTCTTCTGTTGTGTAGAGTGTGCCCTCTCCATCAACGTGGATTGAACCACCTTCTAGAACGATTGGAGCGCGGTATCGAGAATCACGAATGGTTTCACACATCTTTTGAGCGACTTGGTTGTCACGATTCCACGGCGAATACAAACCATCGACAAAACCGCCCCAGGCATTGAATTCCCAATCCACGCCTCGGCGTTCACCGCTGTCATCGACCACATAAGTCGCGCCGATGTCGCGCATCCAGGAGTCATCCGTCGAGATTTCCAACACTCGAATGTCCTCAGGTAAACGCGATACCGCGTTATCGTATTGCTCAGAGCTAGCTAGCATGGTGACTGGTGTTGTATGGCTTATCTTGGTAGCAACGTCTGTAAACACCGCTTGTGCTGGTTTTGCTCCATTGCGCCAGTTATCCGTACGTTCAGGCCAAGCCATCCAAATTTCGCTGTGTGGCTCGTGTTCCCCTGGCATTCTGAAGCCATCATGTTTTGGAGTAGTCTCAATCAGTTTTTTCATCGTTATGTCCCCTAAATTATGCTTGAGCTTCTTTTTTATCTTGCGTATCGGCTGTGTCGTTATCGTCCGAGCCTTGCTGTTTCTTACGCTTTAGAGCGCCTAATAGAATCCACTCACCAGCAAGAACGGTAGCAATCACGCCAATCAAAACAGGTCCTGTGTATCCCCAATCAGCAACGGTTAAATCAAGCGCCTCAGGGAAGATAAATAGAATCACGGCTTGAAGGATGACGAAGAAACAAACAATGGACATGACCCATTGAGCCGCCATGCCGCCCGGTACTTTAAATGGACGTTCACGTTGACCATCAACCACACGAAGCTTTAAGTAGGCTGGGAACATGAACAGATAAGGAAGTAGGAAGATGCAGCTAGAGAAGGCAAATATCGACCAGAATAGGTCATCATTACCTTGTGCAAACAGTGCATAAGACAGGATAACGACCGTTGATACTGTACCCGTGATGTTGTTTGCACCAACTGGGGAGCCTTTCTCTGAGACTTTCGCGACTGGTGCTGGAAGCTCACCTTCTTGAGCGGCTTCAGCTGCTGCTCGGCTTGCACCCATTGTCCAACTCACCATATTGCCGATAAGCGTTAACAGAGCGAAAGTTCCGAAGATGTAGACCATGGCAGTACCAAATACGCCATCACCAAAGAGTGTTTTGAAGGTGTCGATAAGGCCAGATACTAAGCCAATGCTTTCGACAGGAAGCGCCATCAAGATGCCTACCGTACCGAAGATGTATAAGAAAGCGGTGATACCGATAGAAAGGAAGACGGCCTTAGGCATGTCGCGGACATCTTTCATTTCTTTAGTCATGGTTGCAACCAATTCAAAGCCCATTAGGTTGAACACAATCGCAGGTAAGAAAGAGACGGCAGAATCCAATGAAGGCATCATCGCGGGTAACGTAAACTCGTTAGCAACACCGTTTTTCATTGCATAGATGAAGCCACCTACGCCTAATGTGCTGATCACGATGATTTTTAATACCGCACCAATATTCGTGACCCAAACACCGATATCAGCTGACACATTACAGATCCAAACTGTTAACCATGTAAGCAATATACAGATGGCGATTTGGCCCCATAAAGACAGGCCCGGCATGAAGAGTTCGGCAAACATGCCTGCAAACATGATGTATACCGCTGGCATCCATAAACCAACGTTAATCCAGTAAAACCACGTTGTTCTCACTGCCCATTTAAAGTTGAAGGCTTGTTTTACCCAATCGTATATCCCACCTTCACCCGGGTAGGTGGTACTCAATTCGGAAGTAATTAGGCCATATGGGATTACAAAGAAGACCAGCATTAATACCCACCAACCAATGGCACTGACACCAATACTGGCTGACGCGGTTAATGTGTCGACCACCAAAACTGCACACAGTGTAAAGAGTGCAATTCCCGTAACCCCCATTTTTCCTTGCGTTTCGTTACTCATCTCTTAGCTCCTTAATCTCTAATTCGGGATTAATTAAACGGCAAAGCGATGAAGTGAACTGGGATGAAAATTGAATATCGGTTTTACATAAACGAGTTCGGGGCAAAAACAAAATAAACCCAACAAATATTAGATTTATAATACTAAAAGTCGGAATACTTGATTTTGGTCAATAACCATTCGATTAATAAATACATTTTCTATTTCAAAACCAAGATCACATATCTATTTAATCTAGAGATATTTAAGGCTTTCTGTGACATATAGGTGACTAAAAACATCAAATATTGAGCACAAATCGAATTGTGATTTTTATCCCCACGACTCCAACAGTATTTAAATACAATTCAAACCAACTTATTTGCTATGAGCGAAATATCATTTGGAGAATTAAACATGTCGAAGCCTATTATTGTTGTTGCTGTCGGTGGAAATGCTTTACTACAGCGTGGTGAAGTAATGAGTTGCGAAAACCAAAAAAAGAGCATCGCGCAAACCGCCGGTTCTTTAGCTGAACTCAGTAAAGACTACCGTTTAGTGGTGGTGCACGGAAACGGCCCTCAAGTAGGGCTGCTCTCATTACAGAACAATGCTTACAAAGACTGTCCACCTTATCCATTTGATGTACTTGGCGCTGAGACTCAAGGAATGATTGGCTACCTTATTCAGCAAGGGTTGAACGCTGCGATTAAAGACCGCTTTACAACCACCATTCTGACTCGAATTGTTATTGATGAGAATGATCCTGCTATTGCCGACCCTACCAAATTTATTGGCCCTGTATACACAGAGGATCAAGCAAAACAACTCGCAGAAGCTAACCAATGGGTTGTAAAACCCGACGGCGCGCACTGGCGTCGTGTGGTTCCATCCCCTTCGCCAAAAGAAGTGCTAGAGATAAAAGCCATCAAAGACTTGCTACAGAAAGAGCACTTAATTATCTGTGGCGGTGGCGGTGGCGCTCCAGTCGTCGAAAAAGATGGCGCGTATATTGGTTTTGAAGCGGTAATCGATAAAGACATGACCGCTGCGCTCATCGCAGAAGAAATCGGCGCAGAGCATTTGTTGATCCTCACCGACGGTTCTCATGTTTGTTTAGATTGGGGAACCCCAAAAGAAGAGAAACTTGAAAACGTATCCGTAGAACAAATGAAAAAATACTCGTTCCCGGCCGGTTCTATGGGGCCGAAGGTCGACGCATGTTGTCAGTTTGTTGAAAAAACAAAACAACACGGACACATTGGTGACCTGTCGAGCGCATTAGAGATCATAGAAGGAAAAACAGGGACACATATTAAGGCGTAACATCGTCTTATCGTGTTTTATATAAATAAAGGGTAATAGCGTCAAAGTTTCGGTATACCAATTGGAATTTTGATTAAAAACCCTTTATGTTTTTTTTGTTCCAAATAAGTGAGGGCCAATAGATGCGCAAAGTAACAACCGAAGAAAAATTAATTCGAATTCATGATGCTGTTGTGCAACTAATGGAACGCCGTGAAGCTACCGATATATCGATGTACGATGTTGCCAAAGAGTGTGGAATGGCAACATCCACGGTTTATCATCACTATCCAAATATAGAGAATTTATTTCACAACCTATTAGATGATGTATTTGTCGATTTTGACTCTTTGTTGGGTAAATGTATTGATGCTGAACATGTTAATCATTGGACTGATATCAATCGTATGATTGAAACAGCCTATGTGAATTACTATAACAATCATCCAATTGCTAAGAAGCTTATTTTAGGTCGGCATACATTTACAGAACTAGGGCATGCGGACACCGAAAATGACTTAATTCTGGGTAAAGAAGTAGAAACGATTTATCGACAGTTCTTTGATGTTCCTCAGTTACCGCAATCAATCAATGTCTTCGCTATCTCACTGCAAGTCGCTGATAAAATATACTCTTTGTCGTATCGTCAGCATGGTCACATCACCCCAGAGCTTGCTAATGAAGCCATCCGGCTAACGGAATCCTACCTACAATTGTACATTCCTCACATTTGCCCTAAAACGATACGAACCCACTAGTCTTCGGCAAAGGCAGTTTTGAGGTTTACCCCAACCACAAATGTCGTTATGGTAATTTGGAATACCATCATAAAAACAAGGACTGTCAGAGAGCATGAATAGCACGATTGAGACCATTTTGGGGCATCGCTCCATTCGCCAATATACGGATCAACCTATAGATAAGCAGCACCTCGATTTAATTGTTCAGGCAGGCCTTGCCGCATCGTCATCGAGCTTATTACAGGCTGTTTCCATCGTTAGAGTGACAGATAAAGATAAGCGTAAACTGCTAGCCGAATACGCAGGAAACCAAGCTTACGTTGAGAATGCAGCTGAGTTTTTGGTGTTCTGTATCGACTATCAACGCCACGCACAAATTAACCCTGAAGTAAAAACCGACTTTACCGAGCTGACCCTAATTGGTGCTGTCGATTCAGGTATCATGGCGCAAAACTGCATGCTGGCAGCGGAGTCGTTGGGATTAGGTGGCGTATACATTGGTGGCTTACGTAACAGCGCACAACAAGTCGATGAACTGTTGGAACTGCCACAACACACGGCCGTGCTATTTGGTATGTGCTTAGGTCACCCAGCGCAGCAACCTGAGATTAAGCCCCGCCTTCCTGCTCATGTGGTGATGCACGAAAACCAATACCAACCGTTGAGTTTAGACGAAATTGCTCGCTACGATGATTCAATGCAAAGCTACTATGCCAACCGCTCAAGTAATCAAAAGCAAAGCAGTTGGTCACAGCAGATCACTCAAAAGCTATCTGGTGAATCTCGCCCACACATTCTGCCTTATCTGAACAGTAAACAGCTGACCAAGCGATAGATCTAGAGCTGCTCTAAAGACAGAAAGAGATTCCGATGATCGAGCTCCGTTTTCGTCATCACAAACAAAAATGTCAGCGTATTATGCGCTGACATTTTTCATTTCTACGATGCTGATTCTCTTACAGATATTTCTCAATCGGCAGTAGCTGTAGGAAGCCTGACTGCATTCGTTCCCACTTACCGGTTTCTGGTTCGCTGTCCCAACTTTGGTCACCTGAATACCAATACACGTCGCCATCTTCAAGTTCCAAACGCCAGCTGTTGTCTTCACTCATCGCTTGTTCAATGGTGTCGGCCAGCATTTCAGCAATCGCTTGGTTGTCGATGATCAATACCGATTCCGTATTTAGGTAGGTCGAACGCAGGTTGAAGTTAAACGAGCCGATACTCGCAATACTGCGGTCAAATACGACTGATTTAGCGTGTAAGCCATAGGCCGTTTCAGGCGCACATTTCGACATGTCTTGAGTCGATGCTTCACACAGCTTGGAATCTGGTTTTAACTCAAACAAATCGATGCCATGTTCTAACATGTCGTAGCGTCGACCCGCGTAAGCAGAGTGATTGGTCACCAGATCATTAGAGGCCATTGAGTTAGTCAGTGCTTTTATCTCAACGCCGCTTTTGTTCAACACTTGCCACTCTTCCAACTGACCGTCATCAAACACTAGGTAAGCCGATTCAAGCAAGATCTCTTGTTGAGATTCACTGGCTAGCTGCCCTAACAGAACCGCCGTTGCTTTTGGTTCATCAGTATTGTCTGAATCAACAGGCACAGGGCGATCGTAAGCGAAACGAGCATTCACCCAAGTCATCTCATCAAGAGCCTTTTTCAGCAGGCTATCTGCCGATTCCCGATTTAATGGTAACTCAGGGTAGTTTTTGTATTGCGGAACGGTTATGTCGTCAATCTTTGAAAGATCTGGTTGCTCTTCGTCACCCAACATAGCGACAGGGTAAGACCAACGGCTGTCCCAATATTCAATAAAGCTGGTTTGGATAGTGGTAACGACGGTACCCATCACCAATACATCACGATCTCGGAAGTTGATCTCGTCAGAAAGATCGAAGTATTCATCACCAATATTACGTCCACCGACCACAGACAAGGTGCCATCTACAGTGAACGATTTATTGTGCATGCGGCGGTTTAAACGAGAGAAATCGCCAAGGAAGCTCAACCACTTACTGAAACCACGGCGCGTTGGTGTTGGGTTAAAGATTCGGATCTCGACATTTGGGTGAGCGTCGAGTGCTGATAATAGCCCTTCACGCTCATTGAGGTTGATGTCATCCAACATAACTCGAACCTTAACACCACGATCAGCGGCTGCTAATAAACGGCTAGCTAGATATCTGCCCGATTCATCTGAGTTCCAGATGTAGTATTGAATATCAATGGTGTCCTCTGCACTTTCAACCAACGCTAATCGCTGCGCTAAAGCATCCCAACCGGATTCTTGTAAACGAACGGCGGTTGTCGCCTGCTCTGATGCTGGTTGATATTCATCTGCCAAAACTGACAAAGTGCTTGGTCCATGAGAGGTGTACGGTTCTGCAGGGTGGTCGATGCCTTCTGGTAATGAAGAACAACCGCCCAGAATAGCGGCTAAAATTAAGGTTAAACTGATGCGTTGGAGCACAGGCATGTGTCTGACTTCCTTTTCACGATGACGTCTTTGAGAATAGCCTCGACAGCTTTACAACTATCAAGCTATTCGGGTTTATTCATTGATTATTACTGCTAAATCCAGAAATTTATAGGTAATTATCCAGTATAAATAAAACTTAGCGACTTCATCATGAGGAACACAGTACCAAAATCACCTTTCAGGCATCGATACTGACAACAAGGTCACGACGTTTTCAGTTGTTCAATACCCAAACAATAAAGGCCTAAAGGCTTTCTCACCATCTCAACCGTAATCTCTGTTCTATCCGGGTTACAGTTCAATGCAAGCGCATAACCATGCAAATAGTCTACTAATAAATGAAGGGCATCTTCAGATTGCTCTGATGTGAGATTCAACGGATTCACTACTGCTTCAAAGCGCTCACTAAATACCTCAACGGGCCCAAGAGATTTCATCGTCAGCAAAGTTTCTAGTAGCCCACGGTAGTCATTCAACACTGAAAGATAGCTCACGCTAAGCTGATAAAGGTTCTCTTGCCACACTTGGTTTTGCTCAGGCTGCACCACTTCTCCGACTAAAGAAACAGTGATCGATTCCAAGAGATCATTTTTGTTTTTGAAGTAATGGTATATCGCCATCGCATCCACACCGAGCTCTGTGGCTAAACCTCTGATACTCGGGACTTTACCGCCTTCGCGCATCATGCCCTTTGCCGTATCTAAGATCTTTTCGGCACTCAGTTGGCTTGATCCACTCTTTGGTCGACCTCGCTTTTGATCCTTGACAGCCATATCATCACCTCTTAAACTAAATTTCTACACTGTAGAATATTTTAATTTAATACAGCGTGAATGCCAAGTCCCAGTTCAATTTCGGAGTTAACAATGTCAAATATTGTCTTTATCGGTGCGAGTCTTGATGGTTACATTGCAGACAAAAACGGTGGTCTAGATTGGCTACAAGCAATTCCAAACCCAGAGGGTGATGACATGGGGTACAACGCCCATATCGATCGTATTGATGCTTTGGTAATGGGCCGAAACACAATGGATATGGTACTGAGCTTCGGTATTGATTGGCCTTACACAAAACCTGTTTATGTATTGAGTAATACGTTGACGGAAGTGCCTAAGGAACTCGAAGGTAAAGTGTTCTTGATAAAGGGTGAGCTCACTCAGATCGTCGAAGACCTAAACAGCAAAGGCCTTAACAATCTGTATATTGATGGCGGTGTGACCATTCAAAACTTCCTGAAAGAAGATTTGGTTGATGAACTGATTATCTCGACGATCCCTGTCGTTCTTGGTGGTGGCGCTCCGCTATTTGGTGACTTAGTCTCTCCTCTCGACTTTACGCTAAAAGATGTCACCACTTACCTTGATCAAATCGTAACCACTCATTACCTACGAAAGCGATAAACCACTTAAATGATCGATGCTGATGAGCCAAAATCAAGTTGGCTCATCATGCGTCCGTTACTTAAGAACCCAAAAGTCTGTAACCCAGCTCTCTCCTCAAAGGCACTCTCCATTCTGCTCACAAGCTAATTATTGACAAGCTAAGCCGACATTGACACTCTGTAATGCTGCGTTGATTTTGCCGCACTAGCTGCACTGCAGTTCTAACTTTTTAAGATAGGTAAAATATGAACTACCCAAGCACTCTTCCAGCACCTCACAAAGCACTTCTCATCAAAGTAGTTGATGTCTTGTCTCAAGACCCTCGTATATGTGGCATTGCCGCAAGCGGCTCCTTTGGCTCTGACTCAATGGACAAATACAGCGACTTGGATTTTGTTGTCGCGGTTGACCCAGCCGACTACGAAAGCGTAATGCAAGAACGGTTCGACATTCTTGATAGCATTGGCGGTAAAGTCGCGGCCTTCACGGGTGAACACGTTGGTGAACCACGTTTAATTGTGTCGATATTTGGACCAGAACCAGTGCACGTTGATTTCAAATTTGTTTCTCTGCCAGATGCAGCAATTCGAGTTGATAACAACCAGGTGTTATGGGAGCGAGATAGCTTATTAACCGATGTATTCAGCACCGCGGAACCACGCTACCCACAACCAGACCCGCAATGGATTGAAGATCGTTTTTGGATCTGGACGCACTATGCCGCTACCAAAATAGCTCGTGGCGAATACTTCGAAACGGTTGAGTTTCTCTCTTTCATTCGTCAAAACGTGCTGTGTCCGCTGGCGCTGAAGCAAGCTGGGTTCACGCCGTCTGGTGTGAGGAAAATTGAAGAACGACTGCCTGAATTTGCACAAGCACTCGTAAAAACCGTCGCAATGCCAGAACGTGACGCGTTAATCCCTGCACTCAAACAAGTTGTCGCACTGTACCTTGAGTTAAGAGGTAACGAGCAAGTCAACATTGATGATCACGCTCAGTCATTTTGTCTTAAATACGTTGAGGAAGAGTTAAGCTAATTCCGTATTAAGTGAACAACAGGTTTTAACTGACAATTCACAAATGCGCCGAGGGCTAGTTGCTCTCGGCGTATTCATTCTCGGCACATTCAATATAAGTACGGCAATCTTGACACGACACTTGCAATAACGGGTTGATCGCTCCTACACAACACTACCCAAAAGTAGTACCATTTATCGTATCTCATTCTTAATGGTATTTATGTCTTATGAAGCTTTTAGTCGATCGTACTGGTGAACAGTTTTTAGAAATTCTGGAAGAGTCGGGAGACAAACTGACGGTTCAATTCATTAGTAATGAAGGCAATCGAAAGGGCAAGCCGTTTCAAGATAGCTTGAGTGGATTATTCCTCACTGGTTGGAAGCCTCGCACGACCTCAACCGCCATTGGCCTAGAACGCTTTAAACAAGGCAAGCTACAAGATCCAAAAGTGAGCTTCGCGCTTCACCAGCTCTATCCACTTGGCCGAGATGTAAAACTGCCCACTGGTGATATCGCCACAGTCGCTAGTTATGCGAATACTCATAGCGATGGCTACTATATGTTTGTGCGCCTTAATGATGAATTGAAGCGCCTGAAGATGACGCCAGAATGGGAGCTACTACCTTCTGTTGTGAGATTAGCACTACCTTATTATCCAGCCCCAAGAAGCCAACAAGAGCTCGATAATATTGATGACTTCGATGCTTGGGCGGGCGGGTTTTAACCCAATCAAAGCCCGTTAACTTAACGGGCTTGTTACTGATCATTACGATGTTTGAGAACCGCTCATAGTTAAGTCTACTGAAGAGCTCTGCTTTGACTGCCATTTATCCACGACCAATGCAGCAATCATGTCACCTTCTACGTTAACCGCCGTACGGAATGTATCTAATGGGCGTTCAATAATCAGCAGAATCGCGATCGCTTCCAGTGGTATACCAGCGGCCAATAACACCAGCTGCATGCCTGACATAGATCCAGATGGCATACCCGGCGCACCCACAGAAGAGACCATCGCCATAATGAAGATCATCACCAAGCCAGAGGTCGTGAGGTCCACACCAAACAGTTGAGCCAAGAAGATTGCCGCAACGCCTTCGAAAAGTGCCGTACCATCCATGTTCATCACCGCGCCAAGTGGCAACACCATGCTACTGGTACTTTGCGATACACCGAGCTTTTCTTCCGCGCTCTGCATTGCCAGTGGCAAGGTAGCAGAACTTGATGATGTTGCGAACGCCATCGCCATCGGTGCAGAGATACCTTTGAAGAGTGTGCTAAGACGAATCCCAGTCATCACCTTCGCAATAGTCGGCAAGACAATCGCTCCGTGGATCAAAGTCAGCACAAACACGAGCAAAGCAAACAGTGCTAATTGCTCAAACAGTGACTCACCACCACGAACTGTAAAATCGAGAACAATGGCGAAAACCGCGAGCGGAGCTAAATGAATGATCCAACCAACAATGGTATTGATGCTCTTGTTCAAGCCATTCAGCACTTCAAAGATCGGGTGTTTTTCTGGCAATGAAGAAAGTAGAGCAATACCTAGCATGAATGAGAACACGACAATCGCGAGCAAGTTACCATTGGTTAATGCCGCTACCGGGTTCACTAATGCCATGCTAAACAGCTTGCTGGCAATAGCAGCTCCTCCTGCCGCATCTTCGCTTATAAGCTGAACATCGTCTCCAATCGTAGCAACGCTGGTTAAAGGCTCCCAAGCAGGCAACAGTAGTGAAGCACCCAAGCCCAAAGAAATGGCCACCAACGTCGTGAAGCTATAGAAAAGTACGGTATTGCGACCAATTTTCTTCAATCGAGTTATCGAACCAATGCTTGTTATGCCTTGCAATAGCGAGAATAAAACCACTAACCCAACGACCATTTTTAGCAAGCCTATATAGGTAGTTTTGCCAAGCATTAAGAACTGATACCAACCCGATTGGGTTACATCAGATGTTGGAGAAATAAGTTGTGCCAGAAACCAAGCAAGCAATGCAGCTAGCATCAGTTGAAGAGGTAGAGAGTGGCGAAGTTTGGTCAACATAAGGACGATTCCAGTAACCCTGTAGGACAATTCAGATACCTTTATTAAAGGGAAACGCCTTTAATAAAAATATGCCTTGGTAAAGCATGCCTAGGAAAAAATAAAGTCCGTTAGACTCAATCTAACGGACTTTATTAAAACCAGATGAGGTTTAAGATTTAAGGCTATTTATCCATGTGTAGAACAGTACGGATAGACTCACCTTTGTGCATTAGGTCGAATGCTTCGTTTACGTCTTCAAGACCCATAGTGTGAGTGATGAACTCTTGTAGTCCGAACTCACCCGCCATGTAACGGTTTACGATTTCTGGAAGCTCAGAGCGGCCTTTAACACCACCGAAAGCAGAACCACGCCATACACGACCTGTTACTAGTTGGAACGGACGAGTTGAGATCTCTTGGCCTGCACCTGCAACACCAATTACAACTGATTCACCCCAACCTTTGTGACAACACTCAAGAGCTTGACGCATCACGTTTACGTTACCGATACATTCGAATGAGTAATCAACACCACCGTCTGTCATCTCAACGATAACGTCTTGGATTGGCTTGTCGTAGTTCATTGGGTTGATGCAGTCAGTCGCGCCAAGTTGTTTTGCTAGCTCAAATTTGCTCTCGTTGATATCAACACCGATGATTTTGCTTGCACCAGCCATACGAGCACCGATGATTGCTGAAAGACCGATACCGCCTAGACCGAATACAGCAACTGTGTCGCCTTTTTCAACTTTAGCTGTGTTCAGTACCGCACCCATACCAGTGGTTACGCCACAACCTAGAAGACAAACTTCCTCAAGAGGTGCTTCTTTGTTTACTTTCGCTAGTGAAATTTCTGGAAGTACAGTGTACTCAGAGAAAGTAGAACAACCCATGTAGTGGAAGATTGGCTCACCGTTGATAGAGAAACGGCTTGTGCCATCTGGCATTAGGCCTTTACCTTGAGTTTCGCGAACCGCTTGGCAAAGGTTAGTTTTACCAGACTTACAGAATTTGCATTCGCCACACTCAGCTGTGTAAAGTGGGATAACGTGGTCGCCAACTTCAACGCTTGTTACGCCTTCGCCAACCATTTCAACGATACCGCCACCTTCGTGACCAAGGATAGAAGGGAAGATACCTTCTGGATCGTCACCTGAAAGAGTGAATGCGTCAGTGTGACAAACACCAGTAGCAACGATGCGAACAAGTACTTCGCCAGCCTTTGGCAGTTCAACGTCAACCGTTTCACGCTTTAGTGGCTCACCAGCTTTCCAAGCAACCATAGCTTTAGATTGGATATGAGTTTGACCAGGTTTGATTTCGATAGTCATGTGATATTTCCTATATTAGTCTGTCAACGTTGAGCTTGTTTGTTATCGCTCTCTCGTTTTGTTGAGGCTAGTATAGGTAGGGATACCAATTTTGATAATCCCCTATTTCTGGAAATGATTATTACGTATTGGTAATAATCAATCGAGAAAGCTAAGTTCATCACCTACACACAGAAAATGGCTCTAATGTAGATGATGAAAGTATCCAGTAAATTTAGTCGTTATCGATCGCTTTCAGCACTTTACATGGATTGCCTACGGCAACCACATTGGCTGGGATGTCTTTGGTCACCACACTTCCAGCGCCAATCACGCTGTTTTCACCGATGGTGACACCAGGGCAAATGATTACACCACCACCAAGCCAAACATTGTCGCCAATGGTAATTGGCGTACCGAACTCAACGCCGTCTTCAACTCGGCCTTTCACATCTAATGGATGGCCTGCTGTAAGGATTTGTACATTAGGGCCAAGCAGCACATTGTCACCAATGGTGACTTCAGCCACATCCAAAATCACGCAGTTAAAGTTAGCGTAGAAGTTCTTGCCCAACTTGATGTTTGAGCCGTAATCACAGCGAAATGGTGGCTCCAAATGCGCATTTTCACAGCCAGGAATGAGCTCTTGGGTTGCCGCTTTCCATTCAGACGTATCAGGAATACTGTTGTTGAGTTTTTGGAGTACCTTACGACACTCAATTCGAGCTGAATAAAGCTCTTCATCCCAAGCCTGATATGGTTCACCTGCTAGCATTTTTTGTTTTTCTGTTTTCACGTTACTTACCTACTTTCACATTACTTACCGTTAAAATGGTCAATTCATCGACCAAAGAACGCAATATCGCATATCTTTAACTCTCATAATAAGCACGGTTTTAAGAGGATTTCTGAGATGCGCTGCCAGTCACGATTTGTAGTGTTCGGCCAATTTAAATCGCTTCTAAACCAAGCAAGAAACATAGATAGTGCGAATAAAAAAGCCTTTGCTATCAAGCAAAGGCCGGTTTAATTCAGTGCGTTGCACGCGGCTTAGATACGCTGTGCTACCGAGTCGCGAGTTACCAAGCTACCAGTCGTACTCAATGCTTCTGCTTGCTTTGTCTCACCAACAATTCGAAGTATCGCCTTTTGCGTCATTTGTTCGAGTGGCACGCTCACAGAGGTCAAGCTTGGCGTTAAAAACTCGCCCACTTTGCTGTTATCAAATCCGACGATAGAGATATCTTTGGGTAATGAATATCCCAGTTCATTTAACGCCTTAATCGCACCAATCGCCATGTCATCGTTTTCAGACAGAATCGCAGTGAAACTTGCTTTGCTTTCCACCAAAGCTTGCGCGGCACGGTAACCACTCTCCATGGTCCAGTTGCCTAGAGCAACGTTAGATTGGTTTAGCTCAATATCATGCTTAGTGAGCACATCTTGATACGCTTGATAACGCTGTTCATCGGTCGACGAGCCAGCTTTACCACGGATCACCGCAATCTCTGTATGTCCCTGCTCTATGATGTGTTCAACCATCAAACAAGCACTTTGATAATGATCGGTAGTGATAGCATGCTCAGGCTTCGAAGGCATTTCTCGGTTAAGCACCAAAATCGGTGTGTCAGTACTCTCGATGATCTGCGCGATTTCAGATTCACTCAAGCATTGCGGGTAAATGATGATCCCGGCGCACTTCATATCGAGTAGAAAGTTAATGGCTTTGCGCTCGTCTTCAGCGCTGTGTTTACCATCGGTAATCACCAACTGATGATTGGATTTTTCACTGTAAGAAGCGGCGTGATACATCAAAGATGAAAAGTAAGGGCCGTTGAAAAGCTCGTTGGTAATGACAAAACCGATAAAGTTAGTCTTCTTGGTCGCCAATTGTTGAGCCAACAAGTTTGGTCGATAGCCCGTTTCTTGAATCGCATCAAATACCTTTTTCACCACATCTGGGCGTACGATATTCTTGCCGTTCAGCACGCGAGAGACCGTCGATTTCGAGACGCCAGCGCGATTCGCAACATCAAGCATTGTGACCATTCACTTACCCTTATATAAAAAATTAGCCGACCTAAGCCAGCTAATTGTATTGCTTAGTGAAACGGCAACGCTCGCTGCCGTTTAATTGCAGGCATTCTAAATAGAGGCACCGTTAGATGCAATCACGCCTTTGTACCACTCAAAAGACTTCTTGCGCTTACGCTCTAGTGTTCCTGACTGGTCATTGTGTTTGTCTACGTAAATGAAACCGTAGCGCTTTTTCATCTCACCAGTGGTGAACGATACCAAGTCGATACAGCCCCAAGGGGTGTAGCCCATCAAGTCAACGCCATCAATCGCAACGGCTTTTTTCATCTCTTTGATGTGATCGCCAAGGTAAGCAATACGATAGTCATCATTAATGCTGCCATCTTCTTCGATGGTATCAACCGCACCAAAACCATTCTCAACGATGAACAGTGGCACTTCATAGCGCTCATAAAGAGATGCTAAGCAGTAACGCAGGCCTGTTGGGTCAATCGGCCAGCCCCAATCGCTTGATTGGATAAACGGGTTATCAACCGAGTTTTCATGACCGCCATCCATTGCTTCTTCAGTCGACTGATGCGAAGAAGAATCCAAAGTATTCGACATGTAGTAGCTAAAGCCTAAGTAATCGGCCTTACCCTCTTTTAGGATCTGTTCATCTTCAGGCTGCATTTCGATATTAAAGCCTTTGATAGCCCAATCACGCTTGGCGTAGCTTGGGTAATGACCGCGAACCATCACATCTGAGAAGAAATAACGATCACGCATCGCTTGCTGAGCCACCATAATGTCTTCTGGCTTTGAAGAACGAGGGTAGAAAGGCACCATCGCACACATTGCACCAATCTGAAGATCTGGGTTGATCTCATGACCTTTCTTAACCACCAAGGCACTCGCAACAAACTGATGATGAACCGCTTGGTACATGGCTTCTTGAGGCTTTTCGCATTGTGGGAACTTCACGCCAGAACACAGCCACCCGAAGATGTCTGCTGATGTGTTCATTTGGTTATTGATCTCGTTAAAGGTCATCCAGTACTTCACTTTGTGCTGATAACGCTCCATCACCGTTGTCGAGTACTTAACGAAGAAATCGATCACTTTACGGTTCATCCAACCGCCGTATTCTTTCGCTAGATGGTAAGGCATTTCAAAGTGACTCAGCGTCACAACAGGCTGAATATCGTATTTCAGAAGCTCATCAAACAAATCATCGTAGAACGCTAAACCCGCTTCACACGGCTCGGCTTCATCACCATTCGGGAAAATACGTGTCCACGCAATACTGGTGCGGAAACACTTAAAGCCCATCTCAGCAAATAACTTAATGTCTTCTTTGTATCGGTGGTAGAAATCAACCGCCACTTGGTTAGGGTAGTTTTCGCCTTCGATCACGCCATCGGTGATTCGACGTTGAACTCCATGAGCGCCTGCCGTTAACACATCGACCACGCTCACACCTTTACCATTAGCATCCCAGCCGCCTTCTAGCTGATGCGCCGCAACTGCGCCACCCCATAAAAAATCGTTTGGAAATTCGTTATTCATACCATCACTCACTACAAGTTATTCGCCAAAAAATAGACAGGTTTAAGGTAGCAAACTTAAGAGCCGCAACTCTGAAACCGATTTCAACATAAAACTAAGATACAGATTGAAACCGGTTTCAGCAATGGCAATTTGATCTTTTTTTGATCCAAAAGATAAATTTGGCGTGTTCGAAAAAGAGAAAACCGTGTTTGACCCGTCTACTAGTGTAGGCTTTATGCTCAGCACCCATTCAACAACGAGGTGTGTCATGTCTATCAACCGTTCCTTTTCAGTGCCTCTGCCACTGCTGTCATTTTTTAACTCTCTATCAGACCCAGCAAAAGGAATTGCACTCGCGCTTATCTCAAATGCTCTGTTTATTTTAGTAGGCGTTATTGTCCGCGAGTTGAGCCAGACTATCGATATTTTCCAAATATTGCTGTTTCGTCAGCTGGTTTTTGTCACCTTATTAATGCCATCGATCGTCAGTAACATCGATGCGATGCTCAACCCTAAAATGGTGTCGATACATGTATGGCGTGTCACCGGAGCGTTCATCGCACTTTACTTCAGCTTCTTAACCGTGAGTAATATTCCGTTTGCCGACGCGACTGCGTTAGGGTTTATGAAGGTGTTATTTGTGGCGGTCATTTCCCGCATGTTTCTACAAGAAAACGTAGGTTGGGCGCGCATGACGACGATCTTGGTCGGCTTTGCTGGAGTTATGTTAGTCGTGCAACCGACCCTAGAAAGCGAGTCTCTGTTCTATATTGGGACAGGCTTAGTTGCTGCATTGGGCGCAGCAATTGCTGTTATATGTGTGAGAAAAATGGCCAATATCGAGTCAAAGGTAGTTGTTCTCGCTTACCAAGCCATCTTTGTCGGTGCTGTTGCGTTAATTCCAGCGATCATTGAATGGCAATGGCCAACATGGACTGAACTGGCTCTGCTGATGTTGGTAGGTGTGATCTCGTCCATCGGACAATGGTTTGGCGTGACAGCCTACAAATGGGGAGAAGCTAACGTGGTATCTAATGTTGAATATTCACAGATGATCTACTCAATGATTCTTGGTTACTTGTTATTCGCTGAATTGCCAAATTCACTCGCAATTATTGG
Source organism: Vibrio gigantis (assembly GCF_024347515.1). Classification (NCBI taxonomy): domain Bacteria; kingdom Pseudomonadati; phylum Pseudomonadota; class Gammaproteobacteria; order Vibrionales; family Vibrionaceae; genus Vibrio; species Vibrio gigantis. The sequence continues at coordinate 1,478,810 of NZ_AP025493.1, read as the reverse complement.
CGCTACAGTCATCATTTTGAGCGCAGTGATGCCTTTTATTCTCAAAATAAAAAGTAGAGGCTAATCAGTTAGAAACCGGTTACGACAAAACTCAAAGCTTATAGTTATAAAATTTGTAACTATAAGCTTTGTACGGCTATAAAAAGAAGGTAACAAGAACAGATCGAGCCTTACGCATGCTCTAACTGAATCAAGCGCGAGTAGACATCATCACTCTTCTTCAGCAATTCAGCGTAGCGCAGAAACTTAAAATCGGTATAACCTTGATAAAATGCCAAGATCATTGGGTTTGAGAGCAGTTCGAACAAATTACACGTCGTATAGATGCGCTTATTTTTAACGAATAGTACCCCCGTATTAGAGTCATCGATAAATTGGGCGAATGAGTGGTCCAATACAGGCAGTGTAATCTCAATACCACAGTAGTCGTGAGACATATATCTAATAATGTCATACCTTACTTTTTGGTTTTGAGAACCAATACTAATGATATATTCAGTATTTCTAACAATGTGACCAACTAACAAGTTAGCAGAGAAATACAGTATAAACTCTACTTTCCCACCTGCGACATCATAGTAACAAGCTGATTCTAACTTTTCTTTATACACTCTTTGGTGATAGTCGAATATCTTTTCACGCTCTCGACTCTCCAAGGTATCTATTGATTTCCTAGCAATATGATCAATTGTTAACCTATATCCATTATCATTGTGAATGAGTGGGTTCTTATAATTATCTATTTTTTTTATTTTTAGAATTTCATCAGGGCTATAGCTATAGTCACACAAGAAAAAATTTGCAATACATACTCTTTTTAACAAACTCGGAGATCTCTTCTGAGATTCCCATAAACTGATCATTGATTGCGTCACATCTTGAAATGAGATGTGTGACAAGGAAAGTACGTCGACCAAATCTTTCTGTGAATAGTTATTTTTTACTCTATGATATTTTAGTGCCTTTCCGAATTCATTTTTACTGAACAATGGTTAATCCTTGGCTATTTTCAAGAAAAACAAATTTATCGTTGTTCATTTTAAACATAGTGTATTATATCAATAAACTCCTATCACCGATAAATCGCGGTTATTCCAGATACACTCAATGACATACCAACAGCCGACTGGAGCAAAATTCTTTTAACTGTTCTATGTTAATCGCCTGACTAAAAATAAAGCCCTGAACACATTTAAAATTCATATTCTCGGCCATCATCAAGGTATTATCATCTTCGACACCTTCCGCGACCGTATATATTCCATGAGCATTAAAGGCAGAAACCAACAACATGACAATTTTTCTTACAATAGAATAGTTAGAATTTAATATAGAACGATCAAATTTCACTTCATCTATGTAGAAATCAAGGAGCTTATCTAAGTTTGAATGCTCGATTCCAAAATCATCTAACGATATCTTAGATCCAATCAGCCTGATTTCATTTATTTTACAAATAAATAAAGCATTATTTTCCCTTCTGTCTTTCTCACTAAGTTCTATAATTATTTTTGCATAAGGGAATGAGTGTTTGTTACAGATTTCTTTTATTTCTTGGGCGATATCATTGCTTAAAATATCTGAGCATTTTAAGTTAATAGATATTGTCATGTTCCCATCAACCCTCAGCACGTCACTAATCGATTGATTTATAATGAACTTAAACAATATATTATTCATACCCATCGAGTAGACCACGTCCATAAACTCTTGAGGGTAAAGAACATCGCCATTGACTAGCTTTAATCTAGCTAGGCATTCTACTCCAACAACGTCACCAGTTTTTATATCGATTTTAGGTTGATAATGCAATTCGTAATTAGAATTAACAATTGCATCCTTAATTAAAGCATTCATAGATTTACCTCATTGCTGGCTCTATACATTAGGCTTAATCCTCTTCATTTTACATTTCACTTTTTATAAAAATAAATGCGAATGAAATAAACGCCTGAAATCTATAAATTCTCGACTAAAAATAAGTAGCTAAAAAGTCATCTATTGGATAATTACTACTGGAGTATAGGGTGTTTAATTTCAATTCTATCAATAGAAAGCAGGGGGATGTTAAGAGCGGGATTGATGATAATCGTCAAATACTTTATCTGATTTATATAGCCGTTATTTCTAATAGTTTTGATTTAAATAGCAATAGGTTATATTTTAATTTTCTTACGATTTTTGAATAGTAGTTTACATAGCGTTTATCATAGCTATATTGATTCTGACCAATAAAAATATTAACACCAGCATCTTTAAGCTCATTGAGTTTAAGAAACAAAACATTATCACTTTCATTTATTGGTGAACTGTCCAATTGAAGCGTAATAGAGCTCGTTGAAAAACCATAATTATCACAGTGTACTCGAATAGGTGTTGCAAGATCATACGATAATATATCTTGCCTTTTCACCGATATGAAAATACATAATGATGTATTTATATCTCTTAAGTGCTTGGTTGACTCCTGTAGAGTAAACAAGAACATTTCGTAGTTTCTATGTGTCGAATAAATATTTTCTATGAAAAAATTGGAGCTGAGCGTAATACCATTCTCTACCTTGAACCTTGGTTGGCATTCAATACCGATCACCTTTCCAGTTTTATTTTCTAACTTTGGCTTATAATAAAGTTCATAACTTTCACTAAAAATCATAACAACAGAAATAATCCTTATTTATTAAGCTTCCATGTAAAGCCTATTAAATACTTATTCTATTGGTGGTTACGTTGAGATGCGATGTCATCTTCAACAAGAAGTTGTGAATATGACATATTTTTATAAATTTATTTTTTAGGGGGTGTTAGAAAGGGAGAATAGCCCGATACGTAAACCACGTTCCTTAGGCTAGATATAAAAACGTCATGGTATCTCAGCGAAATCTCAATGCTGTTCAAAATACTGATCATGTTGTGATTTGCCAGAATGGTCTTGGCTTCCGGGATAAAACTGTACGAGCGTCTGGTCGGCGAGTGTAAGGTGAATCCACCCTTCTTTGACTCTCAGCCAATTAGTGCCGTTTGTCTCATAGACGCTAGGAAATTTACCCCAGCCAGACTCCGTAATCTGTAGCTCTTGGAAGCGGTCAATCGGTGTAAGTTTGTTGCTGTTGAAATCAGCATTGGAGTAAACCAACAGAGGCTCGATAGCATCGTTTGGCTTAAACGTATAACAGCTCACAGACTCTGAAGTACGATCAAACCATTGGTAGGGCTGTGCGCCAGTTAAATCATAAACGGTGCAGTCATTGAACTTAATGGCCCACTCTTGGTGAGCTTTAAAGCCGAGGTAGCCTATTGGCAGTGATGGTTCTGACTTAGAGTCACTCTCTGGCTCATAAACCGGTTCAGAGGTAACACATCCCATAAGCCCAAGACTAAAAAGGAAAGTCACAGCACGCTTCATCATAGTAATACCTCAGTTCCGTTGGTAGATGAGTAACTCAATTAAGTCCCTACATTAAACGGTAAGTTCCAATCGATTACCATCAGGATCGAGTACACAGCTCTCATAATAACCATCGCCCGTTCTTCTTGGGCCATCTAAGCGTTCATAACCATCTTCAACCAAACGGTTGGTGAGTTCATCCACCGCTTGTTCTGATCCTAGCGAAATCGCCATATGAATGAAGCCGGTAAATTGATCATAGAGGTCATCTTTCGATTCAGGAACCGAGTCCATTTCCATGATCTCTAGACGACTTCCTGTTTCGAAAGAGAGGAAATATGAAGAGAAACCTTTAGTTGGGTTATGGTATTTTGAGTTCGATGTCGCGCCGAAATAGTCTTCATAAAATCGTTTCAACACTTCGAGTTGTTTAGTCCAAATTGCGATGTGTTCAATCTTCATTTTGTTCACCTAAGTTTGATGTCTAACGCTAAATTACTCATCAAATCAGGATCAATAAACAGAACGAAATCAATCAAATCTATTCCTATTTAAGAGCTCAAACCTATACCCACAGTTACCAATGTTAAGATCTAAGTTTGTGTAATACTTAGCTTTGATTCATAGTCGGTGTTTTACATCTTCAGAGGTTCATGCTGTGAGCTTTATAAAACTAATTATCCTCGCTGCAATATGGGGCGGTTCATTTCTTTTCATGAGAATCGCAGCGAATCCTTTAGGCCCTGCGGTCCTAATTGAAGCCCGAGTTCTGTGCGCAGCAGTCACCCTACTCTTGGTTTCTTTTTATCTGAAAAAGAAGCTCTCTTTTAATACTCATTCGAAACACTTTTTCATTCTTGGATTGTTTAACACCGCGCTTCCTTTTTTGTGTTTCGCTTATGCTGCCCAAACTTTGAATGCTTCAACCCTTGCGATTTTAAACTCCACCGCACCGATATGGGCGGCAATCATTGGAGCGATATGGACCAAAACTGCACTTGAGAGCAAAGTGTTGCTTGGACTAGGCATTGGGGTTACAGGCGTAACCGTGTTAGTCGGATGGGATGCATTCAATATTGGCCAAGAAGCTATTCTGCCTATATTTGCAGCCGTTATGGCAGCATTTAGCTACGGTATCGCGTCTAACTACACCAAAACAGCACCCAAGGTTGAAGCCTTCAATAACGCGCACGGCAGCATGTGGGCAGCGGTGTTAATCGTATTGCCATTTGTGTTTTTCATGCCAATACGAGAAGCCCCCGATCTCACTATCACCACATCGGTCATCTTATTAGGTGCAGTATGTACAGGGTTAGCGTATCTACTTTACTTTAATCTCATCAATGAGCTTGGTGCGCCTTCAGCCCTTTCGGTCACCTTTCTAATTCCTGTTTTTGGCATCCTTTGGGGTAACTTGTTCTTAGATGAGGCCATTGGCATCAATACCATTGTCGGATCTATTCTTGTTATCACTGGCACCATGCTAGTCACTGGCTTATCCCCTGTTCAAATGATTAAGAATGCGCGCCAAAAGCGAAAACAAAAAGCGGAATAACCGGATATAAAAACGGCCTCATTTTGAGGCCGTTTTTATTTGTTCCACTTGTAACTCAGCCGATCTCAGACTTCTTCATGTATTGTTGGATCTTGTCTCTTAACCACTGGTGAGCCGCATTCAAATCGGTTCTTTTATGCCAGATCATGTATTGCTGCATAGGCAAAACTTCGAATGGCTGATCTAGCACCTGAAGCTGGAAGGGTTTTGCAAACTGATTGGCAAAATCACGCGACGTACTGCCCACACAGTCCGAGCCCGATACCAACACACACATCGTCATTAACGAATCACATTCCGCACTGACCTTTCTTTGCTTAAGCGGCGATTTAGTAAAGTAGTCAGCGGTGTATAAACGCGTACGGCGCATTCGAAAAGTAATGTGCTTTTCATTGTAATACTGCTCTTCTGTCACCGAGCCATTAATTCTAGGGTGACCCTTTCTTGCAATGAGCACCAGTTCATCTTCAATCACAGGTTGTTTCATATATCCATTGACTTGCGGATAATGGATATCGATCGCTAAGTCCGCTTGCTGCATACTCAAACTTTGCAGTAAGTCTTCTTCATTATTCGGCACCATATTGAACTCGATTGAGATGTTTCCCAAAGTCTCATCTTGCTCAACAAGGGGTTGAAGTTTGGTTAGGCCGATCTCGTTAACCAGAACTCGAAACACGTGATGCTGCTGATTATCAAACTGCTTTAAGGTGCTGACTGCACTTGTAATTCCTTCTAACGCGGGCTCTACTCGGCTTGCCAGTTGCACGGCAGCATTGGTTGGAGTGATCCCTCGCCCTTCGCGAATAAAGAGGTCTGTATCAAGTTGAGATTGCAATCGCTTCAATGCTCCGCTGACCCCTGGTTGAGTCATACCAAGAGATTCTGATGCTAAGGTGATCGACTTTAATCGATACACTTCCAAAAACACACTCAGTAAATTCAGGTCTAACTTTTCAACATCACTCACAGCTGCTCTCCATGTTCGCTTGTGGCCGTATTCAGCATACGACAAGGTTTAATCTTGAACCTTCACTTTAATACAACTTCAACACATAACTGTTCGTGATGTGTTAAATAAAGCTTACTTTATTTTTTGCTATATGTGTAAGTCATACACTTTCTTCATCGAAACGAAAACCGAACTGAAGAGGCTCATATGACAACTTCACGCACTTTCAAAAATGCAACACTGTTCCTTGCAATCTCTCTTGCATTCCCTTCAATTGCAGCGAACCACGACCACGCTCACTTTAGCGAGATTGGTGACCAAGGTGGCAAAGACGCGACAGAGATGACGGCACAAGCAAACCGAGAGTTCGCAAAAACACTTAACTTTGCCGACACTCGCGCCTTCGACAATAACAACAAAGGACTTATCGCAAGCTTCGACCAAGAAACAGGCGACATCATCCGTAACAGCTTCAACTTCATCGAACCTAGTGTTTCAAATGCAGACAAAGCACCAGATTCAGTCAACCCATCGTTATGGCGACAAGCAGTATTGAACCAAGCTGCAGAAGGTTTATATGAAGTTGTTCCGGGTAAGGTTTATCAGGTCCGCGGCGCCGATTTAGCTTCGATTTCTTTCATCCGTACTGACAATGGCTGGATCGCTTATGACGTTCTACTAACCAAAGAAGCAGCAGAGAAGTCACTGAAGTTCTTCCAAGGTAATGTTCCTGATGGTGGCGAGTTACCAATCGTTGCGATGATCTATTCGCACTCACACGCCGATCACTTCGGTGGTGCCCGCGCAATTAAAGACGCGTACCCAGATGTAAAAGTGTATGGCTCAAAGAACATCACTAAAGAAATCGTAGATGAAAACGTGCTGACTGGTAATGCAATGTCTCGCCGTACCGCTTATCAATATGGTGCAACACTGAATCGCCATGAACACGGTATTGTCGATGCTGCGCTGGCAAAAGGCTTATCGACGGGTAGCATTACCTACGTATTGCCAGACTACGAACTGAATCACAACGAAGAAATTGAAACTCTGGTTATCGACGGTTTAGAGTTGCAATTTATGGATGCATCGGGCACTGAAGCAGCCTCTGAGATGGTGACTTATATCCCGAGCATGAAAGCACTATGGACGGGTGAACTGACTTACCAAGGTATGCACAACCTGTACACCCTACGCGGCGCGAAGGTTCGTGATGGTTTGAAGTGGTCTAAGAAAATCAACGAAATGCTAGTGACTTGGGGTGAAGAAACCGAAGTGTTGTTTGCTTCTCACTCATCGCCAATTTGGGGTGAACAAGAGATCTCTGATTACCTAAAAATGCAGCGTGACGCTTACGGCTTTACTCATAACCAAACCCTTCGCTTAGCTAACAACGGTGTGGTTCTGCAAGACATAGGTGATGAGATCTACAAAGTAATGCCAGACAGCATTCAACAATCTTGGCACACCAATGGTTACCACGGTACTTACTCGCACAATGCCCGCGCTGTGTACAACATGTACCTTGGCTACTTTGATATGAACCCTGCAAACCTTAACCCACTGCAAGTGAAGCCAGAATCGGTCAAGTTTGTGGAATACATGGGCGGCAGCGATGCCGTAATTGAAAAAGCGCAGCAAGACTATCAAGAAGGTGAATACCGCTTCGTTGCGACAGCACTGAATAAGGTGATTCAAGCTGAACCAGACAACAAAGTTGCACGTGGCCTCTTGGCAGATACTTACGAACAGTTAGGTTATCAATCAGAAGGGGCAGGTTGGAGAAACATCTACCTAACGGGTGCTCAAGAGCTTCGCATTGGCACACAACCGGGCGCACCAAAAACCGCGTCACCGGACGTACTAGCGAACATGACCATCGAAAACCTACTTGATTACTTAGCAGTAAAAGTGGATTCGCTAAAAGCGCAAGAAACACCATTTACCATGAATATTCAGCTACCTGACGTAAAAGAGTTCTACTACGTAGAGATGTCGAACGGCAACCTGAACAACATTCAAGTTTCAGAGCTGCAAGATGCGGATACGACACTGATCATCAATAAGTCTGACGTGTCTGACATCGTGCTGAAGAAAACCACACTCAATAAACTGTTAGAAGATGGCCAAGCAGGCGTGAAAGGTGACAAATCATCTCTGAACAAACTGTTGTCTTCACTGACTGAAGCTGACACCTCGTTTGAGATTGTACCTCGCCCAAGTAAAGGCGAAGAGGTGGATGCCGAGCTATACCAAGATTCATCGGTACACGCTCATTAAGCGATAAAGCGATAACAGCGTCAAACAAAGCCTAAAAAAACAAGATGGCTATTAACGATAAAGCCTCACCGATTCGATTGGTTGAGGCTTCTTTGGTTATTCAAAGTGACCAACCACTCTTCCAACAGCATTAATTACAACATGGCACAAAATGGTAAAACCTCCGTTCTCATACTTTTATAGTACGTACACCAGGCACTTACCACAAAGCGGGACATAACCGCTTAAATATGGTCAAAAGCCGATTAATACAATGGAAGACTGAACAATGAAAAAACTGGCACTAACAGCATTAATCACAACAACATCATTCACTGCCTCAGCAGGCTGGTTTAGCAACGAACAGGATGACATATCAGAGATGATGGGAGTAATGCAGGCATGCGTATTGTTCGAGCAAGTAGAAAGCACGCCAGCCTCTTACGCTGACCTTTCCACATTGGTTGAAAGCCGGTATGACCATGAACAGGTATTTAAAAGGGTAAGTGCTGAGACTTTAATCAAGCTAAAACACGGCACGATGGCCACTAGCGAATGCAGGGCTAATGAGCAGCGCGCGCTAGAATTTTTAACGTCAATATAAAAGCCTATCGCCAATGAGAAGTTATCACTAACAATACTAGTTACAGCAGCAGTAATAGTAACTCCAGCTGCAACGGCTTGGGGTGCTCGCATAGGTTTAGGCACCAAGAAATCGACCGTTTGGGTGATACCTAAACCGTAATTGAGGCGGGATATAACTTCCCCCCGAATTCTCGGTGTCTCTGCTGCGTAATAACTAGCTGATGGTAAACACCCGGACGAGCTAGAGTTAATATCGTGAGGAAATCTAAGAGCGACTTTGCTTACGCAAGTTCTCAACAATTGCCATAAAATCTCAAATAGATGTTTTTCCCTCCATCTTTCCTAGAGCTTAACAGTTTCGCTTGCCCAATATACCTACTACCCTACGGGCAATGGGGTTGTTTTGGCTAGAAATCCGGAATAAATAACCGCTTGTCATAACGACAAGCGACATTTAAATTCACTCGCTGATAATCACGACTAGGTCATTCGTCAAACGAATAGCATCGCAAATACTTCATTCTACTAAAGGAGTAAACCTCCCTCCTTTTTCTATAGCCCGTTGGTATGCTGGACGCTGTCGCATTCTATTCAGAAACTCATGCACATTAGAATACTCTTTTCCAATACCTACCCTGATTTCGGCGACTTCTAGGCAGTACCCCATCACTATATCAGCTGCGGTGAGCTCCTCACCCGATAACCAAGTCGATTGAGATAACTCTTGATCCATATAACGCAAATGACGGTGATATCGAACCCAAAGGTAGCCATCTCTTACTTTATTCACAACCAGACTCATGATGGGTTTTAAAAAGAATGGGACTTTTGAAACCATACGTTTAAAGATTAAAGCATCCAACATTAGTGGCATGAAGCTAGCTTGTGTGGCATGCATCCAATACAAATAACGCACTCTCTGGCTAGAATTTGGCTCGGGGCGTAATGTTGAGCTTGGGTACTTATCCAAGATGTAGTCCATGATTGCTCCAGTCTCAGCTAGCACCAAATCTTGATCCGTAATGGTGGGAGACGTCCCTATCACATGCAGATTTTTGTATTTCTCTGGAGCCAAAGTTTGGGGACCAACTCGTTTATAGTGTTGTAGCTGATAGTCCACACCTAACTCCTCCAGAAGCCAAAGGATCCGTATGGATTGTGAGTTCTCTAAATGATGAACAGTGATCATGATTTTCTCCTACTCTCTAATTCGTCGGTACAACATTCACTAATGATTACTTTGCGTACATAACAGCTAATTCACAGCAAGGTGTGTATTCTCTTTTTTAAGATATATTCCATGGATTATACTTACAAGGACTTTATGTTGAATTTGGTAAGAAAAGTTATGTTCAGAATTGCGTTAGGGATAAAAAAGCCGACCTAGAATTAGGTCGGCTTTCGAGTTTAATCGGCGGCTTAATTAGAGTTTTTTCAATAACTCGTAAAGCTTTTCAGCATCCCCAGGGGAAAAATCTAAACTAACGCTGAGGAGCTGTTGGTCAGCATCTATGTGTGCTTGCTCTCCAACCTCGGTAATATGAATGTACACAACACGCTGATCTTGACTATCGCGTCGCTTTTCAATGAGTGCAGCGTCCATCAATTTATTCAGAGCACGCGATACGTTCGGACTCTCATCTGTCATTAGCTTTTTTATTTGATTTACGGTCAGATACTTTTCTGGAGCTTTTGACAATACATGGAGTATCTCAAGCTGTATCAAAGACAATCCCGTCGGCTTGAGCTTACGAGTCATTTCAGACTTCATTTCTTGACCAATACAGGCGATCAGCCCTATTACCTTTTGGGAAACGTCCAAATCAGAATTAATAATCGCTTGTTTATTAGCCATTTAATAAAATCTTTTTCTCAATCATGTTGAAGGTAAGAATAACCAATTGGTGAAAATGGAGCAAACAACTAGGCACCTATTTACTAAATCGTTTGACAGTGAAGAATTTTCAGATCTAATATATTCCGCGGAATATAAGTCCAAGACTTTAAACTCATGCTCGTTTAGTAAGGTTTCCTATGAATACCCCAATACTTCATCGTTCGCTTAAATCCCCCTACGCACAAAAAGTCATGTTGTTGATGGGGTATTTAGAACAACCCTACCTCTCTTTCATCGCGCCGAAAGGAATGCCTAGACCCATTGAGGAAATTTTGGTGGGTGAGTACAGCAGACGTATACCTATCCTACAAATCGGTGCAGACATGTATTGTGACTCTGAACTTATCCTTCGGGTGATGACTGAACGGAACAACGCATACTCACTAAACCACTACCCTTCTCTCGAAGAAGCGAAACAATGGATAAAAAGAATAGAGACAGAGGGTAACAACGCCATCATCGAATCAGTAAAACCTTTAGAGATGCTGATCGCCTACTTCAAAAACATGCCACCTAACCATGCGTTGCGCTTTATTACAGACCGAATCAAGCTTGCAAAAACACTCAAAAGACCCGACGCAGAGCTGCCACATAAAGAAAAAACTGCCATTGCGCGCCGCTATTTAGAGCAGCTTAACCAACAGCTCCTTAATCGAGACTTTTTACTAACGGAAAATAAACCGACATCCGTTGATTTCACTGCTTTCACAATGATCTACTTTTTAGACATGGTAAATGGGATGAAGGCAGCGCAAGGGCTCGATCATCTTCAGAAGTGGTATAAAACAATGTCTCAATTTGGTACAGGAAGATATACAGAAATTGACGGGAACAAATGTCTCGACAGTGCCTGTCTTGCAACACCGTCATCGATAACGCAGCAATACCTCAACTCACCACGTATTGGTCAGAGCATCACGTTTCGTAATGGGGGGTTCATGGCGAATATGAATCAGGGCGTAAAAGGAGTCATAGTCGGAGAAGATGAAAACACGATCATCATACGCAGAGAACACGAGCGAGTAGGCACTGTGCATGTCCATTTCCCCAAGTTGGATTATTAAGTAGCCAATTCATTCCGTCATCTAAAAACATCAAGGACATATTAAATGTTACCCGACGACTTTACTTCGTTAGCTGGACTTCACCTCTTTTGCAATCCGTACTCTAATTGTGCAGGTCGCGTCATGCTTGCTGTTGCGGAAAAGGGTATTGAGACGCAAATCCACATTGTCGATCTACTCAAAGGTGAGCAATTGAGTTCAAAATACTACACAATTAACCCAACTTGCGACGTACCAGCAATAGTACATGATGGTGAAGCAATGGGAGACAGCATCACTATTCTCCGCTATTTAGAAGCAATGTTTCCTGAACAATCACTTACACCAAACAATAAAGCTCATGCAGTCAAGATGGAGGAGCTTCTCGATCTCGCTTCACACTCTCACATGGATTATATCGTCCCTTGGATATACGCCAAAGGTTTTGGACGCCTACCAACACCTAAGCAAAAAGCATTTTATGACCAATACGTTCCTCATCGCTCTCAGTTTCACAATCATCGTATAACGGTAGCACCTGATGTTGTACTCAAAGAGTCTGAAGTCAAAATAGCGAATACTTTATCAATACTGGAACAGAAACTATCCCAACAGCGCTACTTAGTCGGAAGCACTTACTCTATGGCTGATATCGCGTGGTTTCCAACGCTGTATTTATTGGGGAAAGTGTTCGCGTACCCACTAAATGACTACCCTAATTTGGTTCGGTGGATGAAAGATATTGAAAATCGTCCTGCATTCATCAATGGGGTCAAAACGTACATGTCACCCATTCCTAGTTGGTTACTTCGCTTAATTTTAAAAATTGTGCGTCTCACCGGCGGCAGAAAATAGTTAAACTTGAGTGTGCTCCAAAAAAGAGGCAGTGCTACGCCATAGGCAATTCCGTTTACCTACAACTTGCCTCTGTTTGATTAGGCAATCAGTTTTGCTAGGTTATCAGTATATCGACATTGCAATAACCAAACTGCAATGCAGTCATTAACCTTCCGAAAGCGGGCGTAGGAAGATCTGCTCACGTAGGACTTGCCAGCGCTCATCTTCAAAGCGCAATTCGATATTACACAGCAGCTTCATTTCTTCCCCATTCATCCCACTGTGCTTACGGCTTAATACACATACCGCTGAATCTCCTAAAATGTGGAAATCATGCCATTCCGCCCATGTATTGAGTTGGTGTTTGCCTTCTTCAGCTTGCTTCGAAAAATGCGCTTTAAACTCCACTTTATTGAATGTTTGCACTGTACTGTCGGGCATGATCAAGGTGGTATGAAAATCTTGGTGGTAGATCGTCTCTAAAGCTTCAATATCAAAGTTCGTTGCACGGTCAATCAGGTGATCCATAGCTTCACGAATGGCTTGTTTGGTATGAGTTGGTTTCATCTTCTATCTCTCTCTATCGATAATTTGGTTGACGAAGAAGATAGTAACCACTGTGGATTTGTTATAGAACCAAGCTAAAATGAACACCATCTATTCCAATATCAAATACAATCATGGACAAGCTAGGCGCAATGCGCGTATTTCTACGCGTTATACAAACAGGCAGCTTTTCAGCCGCAGCCAGGGAGCAAAATACTTCCCAAGCGACGGTCAGTAAAAAAGTGGCCGCATTAGAAGATAATCTAGGTGTAAAGCTGATCACGCGCACCAGTCGCGAACTGTCACTGACTCAGGCCGGTCAAGAGTATTACGAACACTGCACAACCATTATTCAAGAGATTGAAGAGGTCGAAGCCAGTGTTCGCTCGCAAGTAAGTTCACCTAAGGGAACATTGCGTATTGCTGCACCTGCGCCTCTTGCGCGGATCTTACTCGCTCCGTTGATTGCCGAGTTTTTATCTGAATACCCTGAGATTGAGATAGATATGGTGATCGATGAGCGTCATATCGATCTCGTGGCTGAAGGTATCGACGTCGCGATTCGCGCAAGAAACCTGGAAGATTCCTCCCTGATTGCAAGACCATTATTTAGCAATCCATTACTACTCGTAGCTTCACCCAGCTACATAGAAAAGCATGGGGTGCCTAAACATCCACTCGACCTCAAAGGTCACGATTGCATTGTCTATACCTTCAATCGTTCACTCAACAACTGGCACTTTAGTAACCACAGCCAACAGATATCAGTGCCCGTTCGCGGTGTCTTTCGCAGTAATAGTGGTGAAACCAATTTAGAAATGGCACTCGCAGGGCTAGGCATTACTCAATTACCAATATGGATGATCGATGAATATCTAAAAACAGGTGCGCTTGTTACGGTACTCGAAGGATTCCCAAGTGATTCGATTCCAATCAACGCTATCTACCCTCAAAGTCGGCATATCCCGTTGAAAGTGCGTTGCTTCGTGAACTATCTCCAAGACAAACTTCGTGGCAAGTACCCTTAGTCTATTAACTCACCAAGGAACACCACAGCGTGAAAGACAAGCTAACAAGCGCATAAATTATAATGATAGAAGTCGAAATAAGGCGAAGAGTCATAATGTATTTCCAGAGTGTTTGCTGATGTCATTAAGAGGCTTCTATTCATTACAAGCTCCAAAATTTATAAATTTACCTATAAATACATTCATTTCACAAATAATCGACAACAAGCGTGTGAGGCTCGAAAGAAATCTAAAAATGAGTAAAGAACATGCCGAGTTACAATACCTATTCGCTATCCAGAGCATCCATCACACTTCACTGGCTTACTGGCAGCATGATGATCTACATGCTCTTATCTGGATTATTGATGGAGAGTCTGGAGGTAGAGTGGTTTTTTGACTCTCATACATCACTAGGCGTCGCCATCATCGCTGTATTAATCCCACGGATTGCATGGCGTATTATTGAAGGCTGGCCAGAACCTGTAGGGGGTTATAGCCGCACAGAGAAATATTTGGGTAAAGCCGTACATTGGTTACTAATGTTGTGCATGATTATGATGCCATTATCTGGTGTCGTTATGTCTGTAGCAGGAGGGCATGGCCTTCACATCTTTGCATTGGAAGTATGGCCGGAAACTGTCGACCTAAATACTCCTGGTGAAGTGTTAATACTGTCCCCTACTCTCCAAGAACAGTCTGAAACAGTTCACCACATCATTGGCCAGTACCTTCTACCCATTACTTTGGTATTACATGTAGCAGGAGCGGTAAAACATCACATCATCGATAAAGACCGAACCCTATTGAGAATGCTCGGGCGATAGTCTGTAAAGACGATCCAAATCGATTATTGAGGGCACGTGTCCCATGACCTCTTGCCCTCAGAACTCAAAATCCCAAACAACGCTTCCCCTAACCCGTCAGAAATCTCTGGGGACAATGGGGGTTGTTTTGGGTAAGAACAAGGAAATCTATAGAGGATAAATTAAGACCCTTATCTACATAACTAAGAGGTAGTTTGATACGCAGGGTTATTATACGTTTCTGCACGCCTTACCTTTAGTTTAGTATCAAACTCTAAACCCAAGTTAACGCGGCCAGCTCGGCGTTGAGGTTGAATTTTTATCGTAGCAATGACGTTGTCTTCTTCATCAAGAAGCAATACGGACTCATCAACTTTTCGTGAAATTGAAAGCATAAGTGACCTCTAGTTCGTAGTAAATTTTTGGTAATCCATACCGCGCGTTGGTACAAACTTACGCTTCCTAAATAACCGATTCCTTGCTTCTTCAATCGGGATAATTGATTGGTTCCCTTCTTTCATTACAGGCAGCGGATTCTTTTTGTTGCTGATTTCATTACGCACAGCACCAACATGGCTAAAGCCAGCAAGTAGTGCATACTCCAGAGTCGTTAGGTCGGTAGGATGAGATAAAGGGAATAGATGGCTAGCCGATAGTTCGTCATCAATATCAATATCTAGGTCAAGTTTCAGCCTCGCTAAAACTTTGTAAGCCACTTGCTTTCCTACTTGCTGTATTGCAAGGTCTTCAGTACCAAATGTACCAGCGTGTAATAAGAAGGCATCGCAAAGAGCTGTCCATCTAAATACTTGCATTAGAGGATCATGAAACTGTCCTGCTTTCATATCTTCATAATGAAGGCCGAACTCTGCGTATTCCCATAGGAAAAACATCGCCTGACCTAAGTACGAAGACTTTAAGGCGTTTACCTCATCAGGGGTGTTACTCCAGCTCATTAAAAAATCATCAGGCCAATCACCTGTATTAGCCAGATCCGCGGTTTGATTAATACACGTTAGTGTGTAGTGGCAGTACTCGTTGAGTTCATCAAGGCTTATAGCACTGAGTAGAGTTTCATTTTTTGTAGACATTCTTTCTTCTCAAAATGATTACGTTGACAACATAATAAACTCGATATTATTATACTGTCAACGTAATAAACTAGAGTTAACCATGAAACAGAACAGAGCTAATAGAATCCCAGTATCAACAAAACGCACTGGTTGTACCCCATTCAACATTAAACAAAAATCAGCGCAAGGATATAAAATCGGAGAGAACCCTGTTAAATCTAATGGTGAGTTCGAAGCTTCATATGCATCAGCTTTGGATAAGATGAGAAATATGGATTGTGCCGGCTGGCGAAATTATGGTGCCGGTAATAGCCAAAGTGCCCACAAAGCAATTGGTTGGGTATTAGAATCTGATGCTCAAAGATTGTTAAAAGAGAAAGATGACGAAAAGAGAGTAGAGCTATTCATGTCTCTCACCGATGTTGTGTATTAGAAATGTATTGACCAGCTAGGTGTATCATTCAACACCTAGTTGAGAGATACCTTTGTAAATCCAGCTTATCATCAGCGACATGTCGGGAGGCCTTTCTTTCCTGGAGCAAACAACGTACCAGCTGGTCATCAGCCTCTTTTTAATTGGTCTAGCAAGCTTTGGGACATTAATGAGTTAGGTCGACCTAATTAAACTCTAAATTGAAAAGTGACAGATAACACACCAACAAGACAGCCTGTTTATTTCAAATTTATCAATAATGAGTGCACTTCTTGCGTTGATCCTGTGAACCACTAGAAACTTTGCGCAGTGAAACTTTGTTATAAAAGTGGCTAGGATTCTGTTTTAAGGAAGGGATATGCAAAAAATAATTCTGATCACAGGAGCCACAGATGGCATTGGTTTGGAGACCGCAAAAGCGCTGACTCAACAAGGACACCACCTTCTAATTCATGGCCGAAACCCAGCCAAGGTGAGTAAAGTCGTAACCGCTTTGTCTCGCCTATCTAAGAGTGCAATCATCGAAAGCTACATAGCAGATCTATCAACGCTCTCTGAAGTCGATGCGCTCGCAACTCAAATCAAAAACAATCACAAGCGGCTCGATGTATTGATCAACAATGCTGGCGTATACAAGGTTTCAGACGTCACCACCTCAGACAACCTTGATGTACGCTTTGTTGTGAACACCATTGCGCCTTATCTACTGACACAAAAGCTGCTCCCTCTTTTTGATACGACAGGTCGTATCGTCAACCTATCTTCAGCAGCCCAATCAACCGTAGATTTAGAAGCGCTTATCAGTTCGAGCGCCGGCAAATTAGATGGCCCAGTTTACGCGCAAAGTAAGCTCGCGCTGACGATGTGGTCTATCGAATTGGCCAACACTCTATTAGATAATGGACCTTCGGTGATCCCGGTGAACCCTGCTTCTTTCCTCGGCAGTAAATTGGTCAAAGAAGCTTATGGCGTGGACGGCAACGATCTGGCGATTGGCGCCGATATCCTTTGTCGCGCAGCACTCAGTGACGAGTTTTCCGACGCTTCCGGTCAATACTTCGATAACGATTCAGGGTTATTCAAAGCCCCTCATGCCGATGCATTGAACCCCGCTAAAAACCGTAAATTAGTGGAAGCGCTTGACCAGTTGCTAGAAGAAAAGTTGTGCGTCGCACCCAGTTGATTCTGGTAGACACATAGCATCAAGCATACTTGATAAAAGCTTGGCTTAACTGCTGAAAAAGTGAATCTACGTTGAGTAGGGATGTTACATGCTGAGACAGCAGGGTATGTACATGTGCATCCACCACGGTTGGATTGCCACAAACTTGATTATAAAAGTTCACGGGGGCAACGATGTGCTCTAAGTCAGCGTCTAACAAGATACAGGCTTGTGAAAGCACGATTTGACCGCCCCCGCGTTTAAGCAAAACACGCTGAGCCGTACCCACTATTTTTTGTTTATTGATGTTGAGGTTGTAATCGCCATCGCAATAAGAACCTGGGGTTGCATGGACATCCACATCGACGCCCAGCTCTTTAAAAAATTGCGTCAATACATTGCATAAATGTAGATACGCTTTTTGAATATTGTACGCTTCATCACGAGGCCAATGATAAATGTGCGATAGGTTAATGACACCCGGCAGTTGGGGAACGGGAGCGCCACCCGTTTTACGTGAAGATAGTCGCCAACCTTGCGACTCGAGTTGTTTTCTAGACTCTAACGTCACTGGCCACTTTTTACCTGCAGGCAAAACCAGTGTCGGCATTTTGGCTTGCCACAACATTAAGGCTTGTCCAATCTCACCAGCCTGAATTTGCTGTAATAGCTCGTCTTCTTTTTCAAACGCACGATCAACATCAATGTGCGGGTAACGCACGAGTTTATTCGTTAACTTCAATGCACTTTTCCTCTACAACTTGTTGTGTTCGAATTATTCACAGGCCCCAGTGATTAATAATATATCCCCCAAATCCAATACAGCATAGCGCCAGAGGCACAATATCTTATTATTCCTATTTATGCGGGATCGACTTAGTTAAAACCCTTCCGTTTGGATAGCTTTAGTCAAGCAAGGTTGTCTGATATGGTGGCGGCAGAACTTCAGCAATTGTTTAGATAGTATTGAATATGAAAACACTCACCATACTTGATGGCGGCATGGGCCGAGAACTCAAAGAAATTGGCGCGCCGTTCTCGCAACCTCTTTGGAGCGCTCAAGCTCTGATTGAAGCCCCCGGTTTTGTTAGCCAAGCACACCAAAACTTTGTCGATGCAGGCGCTGAAATCATAATTACCAACAGCTATGCGTGTGTGCCTTTTCACTTGGGTGAAGAACTGTTCGCACAAAGAGGCTTTGAGCTAGCGGCGCTTTCTGGCGAATTGGCTAAGGCTGTTGCCAATAGTGCTCCTCACACCGTGAAAGTAGCGGGTGCAATTCCACCGCCATTTGGTAGCTACCGACCAGACTTGTTCAAGGTAGAAGCAGCAGCGCCAATTATTCAAACCCTTTACGATGCCCAAGACCCAAACATCGATCTTTGGATAGCGGAAACCATTTGTAGTCTGCAAGAGTTCGAGTCCATTCATGCGGTACTCAAGCAATCAACCAAACCGTGTTATTACGCATTCAGCTTGGAAGATACCAAGGGCGATTCCGCTTCTATTCGTTCTGGTGAGAGCGTAACAGACGCCATCAAACTGGCCTGCAAATCAAACGCAAAAGGCATTATGTTTAACTGCTCAGTGCCTGAAGTGATGGATCAAGCCATTATTGATGCTAAGAAAGTGATCAATGAGCTAGGTATCAGCTTAGAAATCGGTGTCTATGCGAACAACTTTGCGCCTATCAGCAGCGAACATGAAGCGAATGACATGCTTCAAGAAATGCGCGAGTCGGATGGCCAAGGTTACTTAGCTTACGCCAAACGCTGGCACGCATTGGGCGCGAATATCATCGGTGGTTGTTGTGGCATCGGGCCCAAACACATTAAAGCCCTAGCCGATTGGAAGCTCTCCATACAGAGCTAAGCCAGAGCTTCAACTAGAATAAAATAAATAGAGAACAGGTTGAGAAATCTGTTCTCTATTTGTATGTGACGTCTCTGAGTACACTGATACAAAACAACGATTTGGAGCAACGGATGAGCAACACGCAACGCAAGATTAAATGGGGCATAGCCGGGCTAGGTAATATCGCCAATAGATTCGCAACCGCAGTCACAGACCACTCTCTGCATGGTGAGTTGTATGCTGTTGCAGCAAGAGCTCACTCTCGCGCAGCCACGTTCGCCAATAAGTTTGATTGCGATAAAGCTTATGGATCTTATGAAGCCTTGGCTCAAGATCCCGATGTTGAAGTGGTGTACATTGCCACGGTCCACCCTTATCACAAACCTCTAACCAAACTATTTCTGAGCCACAACAAGCACGTATTGGTAGAGAAACCTGCCTTTACCAACCTAGGTGATTGGTTAGAAATGAAAGCCCTAGCTGAGCAAAATGGTGTGATGTTGCTAGAGGCAATGAAGACTGTCGTGTTCCCAGCTTATCGCGAGCTTACATCGTTTTTAATCAGCAAACAGATTAAGCTTGATTCGATAGAAGCCAGCTTTGGCAACGAGCACGACTACGATCCTAACCTGTTTATCTTCAATCCGGATTTAGCCGGTGGAGCAACACTTGATGTTGGAGTGTATGGTCTGTGGTTCTTCTACGATTTATGTCGCACTCTTGGGGTTAGGCCTTCTATCCCTCAAGTAGAGATGTCGAGCCTCTATGAAGAATCAAATGTTGATACCGATTCATGCTTCCAGTTCTCTGGAGAAATCAGCGCGACCATATCGGCTTCAACGGTACGCAATCTGCCACGCGCTGCGCGATTAACTGGCCCAGACATCACTATCACAATTCAAGAGAAGTGGTGGAACCCTGCTCACATCGAGATCGAATACCAAAATAAAACCTTAACTATCCAACACCCGATTCAGGGTAATGGGTTCGAATATCAAATCGAGCACTTCTCGCAACTTGTATTAGAGGGCAAACTTGAGTCTGATATCCTAAGCTCAAAGATAAGTGCACAGGTTCTTGAAACCATGGAAAAAGCACTCGCTGATGCTGGCTACCAACACTTAACTCAACCTAACATTTAGGAATGCGAATTGGGCAACCTTAAGCGCAAGCTTGAACTGTACGAAAAGATATTTCAGACTTTTGGGCCTGGAGTATCACGCTGCCAAGTCAGCCAATTAGCAGCCTTGCTGCATGTGAGTGAGCGTCACGTTCAAACTCTACTCAAAGCAATGACAGCGCAAGGCTGGATTGAATGGCAAGCCAGTTCTGGGCGTAACAAAAAGGCACAACTCACCTGTCTGATTGAACCGATAGAAGCGTGCTACCAATATGCGAAAAACCAAGCAGATTCAGGCAACGTCGAGCGGGTATTTAGCACCTTAAGCTTTAATGGACGCAACGCTGGCGCGGAACTGCAAGCTTTTCTAAGCAGCGCCAATCAATCTGCACAGAGCGTCGCGTACATTCCCTTTCACCGTGAGCTTGAGACTCTTCATCCTCAGCGAGTACTTAGGCGCACCGAACGCTTCTTAGTGATGCAGGTTTGCCAACGCCTCACCTCCGTTCAGCACGGTAAGCTCAGCGGCGATTTAGCCTGCCATTGGCAACCCAATGAAGATGCAACTGTCTGGCACTTCCAAATTCGTAATGGCGTTCAATTCCACAGCGGTCGAACACTTGAAGCTCAAGACATAGCACGCAACCTTAACTCACTCAGCCAAGACAAAATATGGCGTCGCTGCTATCAGCATATTGATGAGGCCTCTGTCTCGACTGGTAATGTGGTTGTCGTGAAATTGAATCAACCTGATTGGCATTTACCGCGCTTACTTGCCAGAGTTGAAGCCTCCATTTTTGATCTCTCATCTTCGACCGATAGGCTGATTGGTTCTGGCGCATTCTCGTTAGACATTTTCTCGAGCAAGATGTTGAGATTGAGCCGCAATAGCGCGTATGTACACAGTACGCCCATTCTTAATCGAGTTGAGTTGTGGGTCTATCCTGAATGGGCACAGAGCAAAGCTTGCGCTCAAAATCAGGTGTGTGTGAAGCTGCCCGAAAAGACGATCACAATGAGTGGAGATAACTCTGCTGATCAACAGAATTTCGGCTCAACGTTTTTCAAGATTCAGAACCCAACATTGTCTAAACCATTTCGCGAATTCACCGTTGAAGACACCTCTGAATGCCAAGTGCTATTCAAACAGTTATCGGTTTCTGGTGAGAGTTCGATTGGCGTTGAATATGGACACTACCGAACCATCAAAGACATCGCGCTATGCAGCATTATTGATGAAAACGACACCTTTGCTTCGTGGCTAAGCTTCTTCAGTCGGTTCCCGTTTGGGGAGTTAACACTACCTGCTGAGATGCTAGAGACAATCGAACAAGGTTTAGCCTCAATAAGAAACCAGCCAAACTTTGAGTTAGCAATGAATGCACTGTTGATACTTCGGCTTTGGTTGAACGACTCTGGGATTGTGGTTGAGCTCAAGCAAGAGACGTTCAACTTAGAGGTGTCTGAAAAGATACACGGCGCACAAGTGAATGGTTTCGGTTGGTGCGAACTCGACAAGTTATGGATTAGCCATTTGTAAGTCTAACCATGTTCAAAATAAGTCATTATGCACAGCGACTTATCTTTAACACTCCCCTGCCAATAGCAAAGTAATCAAGTGCTAATGTACTCTGGAAGTGATACTCAACAAAAATAGCACAAGCTAAACAGCCCCAATAAGAAGGTAAACCATGACTCGACACTTAAAAGGCTCATTATTGTTTCTTTGCGCACTCTCTTTTAACAGCATGGCGAGCACCCAATGCGACGCTCTCGCGGGTTGCGAGAAGAAGTTCTGTGAGATCGAATATCAAATTAAGAAAGCAGAACAATACGACAACCAGTACAAAGTAGAGCGATTAACAAAAGCGTTGAAAGCCGCGAAAGAAAACTGCACCAATGAGGGTTTGAAAGAAGACCTCCGTGACAAAATCGAATCCAATGAAGAAGATTTGGCCGAATACAGAGCTGACTTAGAAGAAGCAAAAAGAGACGATAAAGCGGATAAGATTCAAAAATACCAACATAAGATCGAAAAAGAACTGCATAAAATCGATCGCTTAAAGCAAGAGTTAGCAGAGATCCCTTAAACAGCACTTGTTTTCAGCTAAGCCCCTTGCTCTAAGCTACCCCTAGTTTCGATACATCATTTAGCTACCAATGATGTATCAAAACTAGAAACAAAAATGGTCTTACATATCAATAAGGCCATTTAAAGCATGCTGATTTAAACAACATCCACAATTAACAAAGCAAATTCGACAGCTTATCCCACCAACGCCAATTCAGACTCTTTGTAGATGCGGTTAGCTACCTTGTACGCTTCCGGTGACGTCAGCCTCTCTTTGCATCGACTCTTAAACTGCTCGATATCTATCATCTGCTCTTCTAATAAGCACGTCAGCTCACTCAATGAGTTAGCCTCAAACACAGCTTGGCCAAGTGGAGTGCATGCGTATCTGCTCGATTCTTGATAACCAATAGCTGTCAGTACCGATTCAGGCAACTCCCAGAACTTAGCAATCGTGTAAGTCAGGCGAATAGAATAACTATTAATCAAACGCTTCAACGCCAATGAGTTAGACGGAACAGAAGGGTCAACATGCTTGAAAGCTTCTACCATCATTTGGAAAATGATCATCTTGCCTAAATTACGGATCAACCCAACAAAATATGCGGAAGCTTGGTCTTCTTGAGATGACGACTCTTTCATTAACTCCTTAGAAAAAGAAGCCGTTTGGATACTGTGATTCCAAATTTTTTCGCCGAAATGACGCCAGTAAATATTATTACCCGGCGTAAAGTTCTTCATGTAAGAATTCACCACTCCCTCAACAAGGCCTTGAGAGCCCATATTTAAGAATGCAGTTTTTAGGTCCGTCACCTGCTTTTCATTGCGTTTGTAGAACGCACTGTTAGCCAGTTTAACCACATCGGCCGCCATACTTGGCTCTCGCTCAATCACCTTTAGCAGGGCACCGACATCAAACTCATCACTCTGCAGTTCACTCATTAATGTCGTGACAGAAGCAGGCATCACGGGTAATTCATTAAGCAGAGCTTTAGGAGAACGAATCAAGCGTTCAACTTGGCACGCCACAAAGTCGCTAAATGGGTCTGATTCTGTTCGTAGACGTGACTCTCCAAACAGATAATCAAGAAACTCACCATCGTGAAAGCTCATCGCTTTGTCGACGATCAATGATGATGGTTGATTTGACGAAGGCGGTACAAAGATTGAAGGCTTAACAGCCGTTTGCCCTTGAGAGCAGACCTCATCTGAGGCAGTTTTCTGAGAGGCACTTTGTGAGGAATTTAGCTGCTTACCTTGCTTGGAAGCGAAAGGGGAAAATAGTGCCTGTAATACCCTTTTAAACATCAATACGGCTCCTAGATGAATACAAAACAGAACGGGATATATAACAGCGGCGATTATTACACAGCAGACTCATAAACCATACAATGATAAATAAATCATTAATTTTTCAGCTGTATAAGTTCTGTTACTCATCAAGTTGTTGAACCTAACAGGCGTATCTCCCTGAAACAAAAAGAGCGAGCTAATAACGCTTGCTCGCTCTCCTATGCATTGGAACTGTGATGCTAATTAAACTAGCGCTCCACGACTTTCAATACGATCTTACCGACGTGCTTTTTCTTCAAGAATTCGTCTTGTGCGGTATGGATGTCAGCCAATGGGAAAGACTGCGCGACAATTGCGCCGATCTGCTGTTTCTCAATGCGGTTAACCAAGTTTTGGAATACTTGCGGTTCCAAAACCGTGCAACCAAAAAAGCTCAGGTCTTTCAGGTACAGAGTACGAACATCTAGCTCGACCATCGCACCACCAATCGCACCAGACACGGCATAACGACCGTGCGGCTTTAGGACGTCAAGAAACTCTGGCCACTTATCACCCGCCACTAAATCAATCACAACGTTCACGCTGCTTTCGCCCAACGTTTCGACTAAATCAGCATCGCGAGCAATGACCTCATCGGCACCAAGCTCAAGTAACTGTTGGTTTTTGCTTGGGCTAGTAATCGCAATCACGTAAGCACCGCGTGCTTTCGCCAATTGAATCGCCGCTGACCCCACACCGCCCGATGCGCCAGAAATCAGCACGCGATCACCTTCAACCACACTTGCGCGAGTCAGCATGTTCTCTGCTGTCGAGTAAGAACATGGAAAAGACGCCAGTTCAACATCCGACATAGAACTGTTCACTGCATAAGCGTGCTTTGCTGCGACTTTAGTGTATTCAGCAAAACCGCCATCACACTCAGAACCAAAATACCATGGTTGTGGCAGATCTCGCCCATACACCTCCGTTAAACAAGGTTCGATAAGAACACGCTCACCAATACGATCTTCAGAGACTTCATTACCGACTGCTACAATGAAACCGCACACATCAGCACCTTGGATACGAGGAAACTTTAGCGCTTCACCCGACCAACTGGCATCGTCTGAATCATCGCTTTTTGAGTACCAGCCGATTCGTGTGTTGATATCGGTATTGTTAACGCCTGCTGCCATCACTTTAATCAGCACTTCATTAGGTTCGATTTGAGGTACAGCGATATCTTCGCGGTAGCCAAGCATTTCTGCTCCGCCGTGACCCAACATCTCTACGCCTTTCATCATTTTCGGTATTTCGAATTTCATCGTGTTTCCTTGAGTAATTTTGTCACCATATTCTGTGCTGATGCCACCGCTTCCTCGCCTAATACTGGCCACGCGCTTGATACGCCTTCATGAAGTAAAAACAGGGGCGTTGCGAGATCATCTCGCAGGCTCTGCTCGCCTATAAGCAAACGAACTTGTTCTTTATGTTGCGTAACTGCTTGGTTGATAAGCTCATTATCTGGGAACGCAGCAATGGCATTCATCGACATGCAGCCGTGCGGCGCATACTCTTCTAGCCATTGTTGAAGTTTGTTGAAAATATGAACGACAGCTTCCAAACCAGCCTCAGGAGATGCTTCTAACAGGAAGTTAAGGTAGCGCTGATGTCGGTATTCCAATGCACCAACAATCATCGCTTCTTTTGAAGGGAAGTGTTTATACAGGGTTCTTAGGCTGACATTGCACGCCGTTTTCAGTTGTGCAACGCTCGGTTCCGCAAAGCCCTGTTGGCTAAATGCCACTTCAAGGCTTGCTGCAATCTGTTCTCTCAACATGGTGCTCTCTTACATACCCTTTAGGTAGAATGATTGTTCTACCTAAAGGGTAGAACGATCACTCTACCCATGTCAATATCCCTATTTACGAATCAATGAAATGAAAAATTCCGCTCCAAAATAGGGTGCGGAATTTATCGATATAGATGAGAGACTTACCGTTTAGGCTAGAGTCGACTGCGTATCGCCACCAACACAGATAATGCGCCACAAAGTACTAGCACCACACCTAGATCTTGAATCATTCCCGCTAGAGCGAGCCCAGACCCAATCAAGGTGTAATACATCAAACCAAGCAATGCCCCTGCACTTCCGGCTTGAGATTGGTAAAGTACCAAGGCTCGGCTCAGTACATTAGGAATCGCAATTCCAAACGCCATCACCACCAGCACCATCGGTAGTAAGAACCAAATCGTGTCCTGTGAAAAGTACACACCCACCGCACCTAGCGTTTGAAGACCAGCGGCTAGTCCAATCAAAGAGGTAGAGGAAACTTGCCGCTTTAATAACGACTTATTAACCAAACTTCCTAGCAAGGTTCCGAACCCAAGAACGACACCGCTATAACCAAACTGCTCGATACTAAATCCAAGCTGTAAGAAGGTGAATGAACCTAGTTGGTAATACGAAAACAGCGCAATATTGAACGATGCGACAAGCAGTGCTGAAATCCAAATGCTGCCGTCTTTGACCATGCGAATACCGAGCGATTTTAGATGCAACGGCTGCTTAGATTGCTGTGTTTCCGGCAAAGACCACAAACTGTGTGCTATTAGTGCCAACACCATAATAAGTAAGGCAGTAAATACGTATTGGTGTCCACCAGCCTCACTTAATTGAGCGCCAAGCAACAACCCAATGATTGGGCTAATCGACAGCCCCATCCCCATATAACCAAATACCTTAGCCAACTCTGGGCCACTAAAAGCATCTCGCAACATGGTCTGAGTAACAACCGAGCCAACGGCAAGCCCGAATGCCCCCATCACTCTTGCTATCATCAACCAAGTAAAGCTATTGGTTTGCATGGCAATGACTGCCGAACTGGCAAATAACCCCAACCCCAATAACATAGTTGGTCGACGCCCCCACTTATCTGCCAACACCCCCCAAACCACCACACCTAATGCAAATACAGAGAAATAGACCGAGAGAGTTTGTGCTGCTTGTGTGTAACTAACATCAAAGGATTTAGATATTGAATCCAGAGTCGGACTATAGATGGTTTCTGCAATTTGCGGGAACATCGCTAGCAGCACCATTTGCCATAAAGAAGGTTTTGTTTTCATCATTTTTCCAAACCAGTGAACTTGACGAGAAGTCTAGGGGAAACTAACCTTGACTCGTTAACAACATTAAAACCAAAAACAACAAGATTGGGACAAATGGCATTAATTAGCGAAGCGAGTGAGTTTGATGCAGACGGCTTACCCGCACCTGTAATCGGTGTTGCTGCAGATATAGGTCAGCACGACTCAGGCATCCACTACCACAAGAAAGGTCAGCTACTGTACGCTCCGCAAGGCTGCATCACTTTGACCTTAGAAGACGCTCTTTGCATTTTGCCGCCGACCAAAGCGGTATGGATCCCGCCTTATACCAAACATAGAGCGCAGATGACTAACGTCGTGGCCTATCGTTCGCTCTATTTCGACAGTAGTATTTACACATGCCCGGAAGAGATAGAAATCATAGAGGTAAATGAGCTACTAAAGGCTTTAATCAACAAAATGTCGTTTTGGGACTGGGACATTGCATCCGAGCAAACCACCAATACTGCCAACCTATTTTGGGAGGAATTCTACTGCGCTAATAAGCACTCATTCATTTTGCCACTCCCCACAGATCGCCGATTCAAACGCTTTTGTGAACAAGTTAGAAGCGATTCGTTCTTAGCCCCCGGGTTATCGACATTAGCGGATTCAGTTGGGGCAAGCACTAAAACCATCACTCGATTGTTCAAGGCAGAAACAGGCATGACTTATCAAGATTGGCGACAACAGTGGCGCTTATTTAAAGCCATCGAACTGCTCTCAGAAAATCGACAGGTCGGCGATGTCGCAGAGCTATTGGAGTTCTCATCCAATAGTGCGTTTATTACCTTTTTCAAGCAACAAACTGGACAAACACCACTCGCCTTCACCAAGTTGAGAGCGTGACGGATGCGTTTCCATGAGTTCAGTTCAACGTCTCCTACATACAAAAAAACCAGAACATGAGTTCTGGTTTTTATTGAGAGCTAATAAATTAATCAATCAACACCAACGAGTCTAGAATCCCTTTGCCACTGTGGATCCCACCTTCGTTTTCACTGGCAGGTTTACTGCGAATCAAGTATCCCGCATAACCATCAAGCTGAGTGACTGGCTCACCTTGGTAATAGGCGGTGAACAGCCCAACCTCACTCACAAGATCATCAACTAACGTTTGTTGAGTATCTCGCACAGCAATGGTTGGAACATCACGTTCATGTGGATACAAACGTTGCATCAGAGCCCAGGCGTCGTACTCTTCCGGTTTGAGCTGGTTCAATTGTTCACTAATGTCATCACCAAATACGCAGTGACCGCCACCTTCACCTTGGTTTTTTAACACCCACTCTTGTTTAATCGCATCGCTATTGAACCACTCGATAGTATTGGTATTAATTGGCTTCATATCAGCCAGCACACTCTTAACTAGCTCTGCTTCTTCAAGCGTTAAACCCCAGCGCGCGTATTCCGATGCAGGCATCATGGTCAGCATCATTTGCATGGTTTTACTGGTGGCGAGTTGTTGGCTAATCGTGGCATTCATCGCCACATAGTGCTGCTCCATAAATAGACGAGTTTGACTCAGTGTTTGGCAACAAACAGACTCATTCAGATCCGGCGCCCAGTAATCAGAATACTGATAGCCAGCACGCAGATACACGACATCAATTGCGCCAATACCCTCAAGGAGTAAGCGTTGGTTCTCTCCGCTTGAAAGCTGCTTACTCAGCTGTTCAAAGGTACGACGAACCGTGCGAATGCCCTGTTTTTGTAGTTCGACCTCAAGTAGATGTTGGTCGTATACATTATCTTCGTTCTTCTGCACCACCATCAAAAATGTAGGTTTAGCTGAATCATCAAAGTGCTCTCTTACCTTTCTTGCCGAGGTCGCAATACCGAAAGCCATTTGCTCAAGCCCTTGGTTTTCTGCTGGAGTCGCTGATTTATCTTCTAACCAATTTTGATAAGTCTCTGGCCATTGGTTGTGCATAAAAGCATGGAACTCTGTCGCTTTTTGTCCAAACGGTGCCATACCTGCGGCAATGCCATTAAACTCAATGACTTTGGCTCCGTGTTTACGATCATCCATAAAGTCGGTTCGCATCAGCAATAACGGCTGTCGAGCAGGGTGTAGTCTTTGAGATTCACTGCCATGAGCCTGTTGATGCAATTCCATCAAACGGCCAAAAAACGGGTCCGCTTTCGCCATATCACTCAGAGATGACTGCAAGAAGTCGTGATCTTCTGAAACGTTGCTCACCAGTTTAGTCACCAAAGGCGTGACTTTAAGAAGATGCTCATAAACTCTACGTTCCATCGTCATCGGCGCGATACTAAAAGGACAATGCCTTGCCGTGTTATCAGATTGACGGAACGCGACGCCATGCATAATTGCCCACTCAGCAGCATCTTCGATGGTTTGTTGTGAAATCACTGGTTGTTTCTCTGTATTCATTACCATTACTCTCAAAATATTTATGCTGTAACAGCTGACAATCCTAGCTTGCTGCTCAAGTGTTCTTTTTCTTCTTGCTCCTTCTGAGCAAGATATAAATCACGATAGTCACCATTTTGATGGACTAATTCATCGTGGGTTCCGCTCTGTACGATCTGCCCTTTATTCATGACTAATATCTGGTCGGCATGTTTAATCGTCGATAATCGGTGAGCTACAGTAATCACGGTTCTGCCGTCTTGAATTTCCTCTAATGCCATTTTCACCGCTTCTTCAGTATCACTATCAATATTGGCTGTGGCTTCATCGAGTAGAAAGATCTTAGGATCGTGTGAAATAGCTCGCGCCAACGCCAAGAGTTGCTTTTCTCCAACAGAGAATGAAGCACCACCTTGGCCGGGGTGATGGTCGTAACCATCCGTCAAACGGGAAATAAACGAGTGTGCTTTCACTTGCTTAGCCGCCGTTACTGCCTTTAATTTTCGGGCTCTCTTTTGAGAATGAGAGCCTTCAGCTAAATGACTGCCTGTAAGATCGATATTTTCAAGAACAGAGCCACTGAATATAGTGGGGTCTTGCGAAACCAAACCAAACATTTGACGTAACTGCTCTTCAGGAAAATCAGACAGTGGCTTCCCTCCAATAAGCACCTCACCGCGTTGGTAATCATAAAAACGCATCAGTAGATTAATAACCGAGCTTTTGCCACTACCTGTGTGGCCTACAATCGCAGTAAATTGCCCCCCCTTAGCGACAAAGCTGACATCATTCAATACAGGGTTACCTTCTTCATAGCTTAGCTGCACGTTTTTAAATTCAATGTCATAAGGTTCAGAAACCTGTACCTTCTCGCGTGAATAGCGGTCGTGTTCAGACTCATCATCAAGTAGTTCAAAAACACGCTTTGAAGAGACCGTCGCCACCTGTAACTTTCTTAACTCCATTGATAACTGACGGAACGGGTCAAAGAATCGTTCAATATAATTAAGAAACGCATACAAGGTTCCCACTTCAACCACAGTGCTAAATGAAGCCCCTGCAAACCACGCCACTATACCCGCCGCTGTTAATGTCGAAACTAAGCGCGTTAATGGGATCAGCATAAAGCTGTCGATCGCAATCGATTTCGTTCTAAATTCAAACCAACTTTGGTTCTCTTGCTCGAATTTTTCTTTGAATGACTGCTGCTGACGAAACGCTTGGATCAGCGCCATACCTTGCAAAGATTCATTCAATCGACCGTTGATATTGCTCACTTGAATTCGAATACCATCGAATACTGGCATCGAGATCTTGCGGTACATGTGCATTGTCATCAGCAATACAGGAATCAGAACCAAGCTCAACAGCATCAAGCGCCAATCGAGCAGGGCTATCGCGATAAAAATCACCACGATACGTAGGGCACCTTGGATAATTGTTGGAAATGTTGAAACGAACATATTCCGCATCGCTTCCGTATCATTGGTGATATACGACACCAACTTACCCGCTGCCAACTTATCGAAGGTATTGATCGGGAAGTTAAGTACATGACGAAACAACTCTCGACGAATATCATTTACCACCAACAGAGCACTGTGACGGAAGGTCACCGCTTGCAAATAAGTAAACAGCGCTGCAATGATATAAAACGCTATCACTCCACCCGTGAGTATAACTAGGTGTTGAAGCTCGAATTTCTGCGGAACAATCACATCATCTAAGATGATTTTCGCTAGCCATGGGATCGCCATTTCCGCTCCGACGGCAATCGCTAACATTCCCAAAGCCAGTAAGAATCGAGCTTTATGAGGCAGTGAGTAAGCCAATAGGCGACGGTACATTGAGCTTGCTTCTGGCTTGCTCTCACGTAACTGTTCATCTTGAGCAGCGTGTTGTGACTTAGGCATAACTTGCTCCTGTTTCATTGATTTTTTGACTTGAGCTGTCTGCACTATTGAGGGGGATGACCTCATCTTTACCAAGTTGGCTTTGACGTTGATAAACCATGGAATACCAGCCTTCTTTTGCCACCAACTGATGGTGAGAGCCCTGCTCTTCAATTTGCCCTTGGTTCAACACTAAAATGTGGTCAGCTTCTATCAAGTTGGTTAAACGCTGTGTCACTAACAACATCGTTTTATGCGCATAATGCGCTTTTAGATTTCGGCGCACGACGACTTCGGTCTTCATATCCAATGCGCTGAACGGGTCATCCAGCAATAAGATATCAGCATCAGAAAGCAATGCTCTTGCTAAAGTCAGCCTCTGTTTCTGCCCTCCAGAAAGGTTGGATGCACCTTCTCTTAACTGAGTTTCAAATGCCTCTGGCATCGCTTCAATCTCTGCTTTTATCCCGGCCATTTCTGCGACATGCTTAATTTCATCGAGCGTTGCATCAGGTTTAGCCAGCGCTATGTTTTCCATAATCGATCCCGAGAAAAGGAATGGCTTCTGTGGAACCCACGCGACCTTATTTCTTAGAGAGTCAAAGGTGAGCTCGTCAATAGAGTATCCACCTAGCTTTATGTTAGAGCGCCCATTTAAAGGAAACTGCCTCATTAACAGTTGGAGTAATGTACTTTTACCGCCACCGGTTGGGCCTGTGATCCCAACTAGCCCGCCCTCAGCAACGCTGAAGCGAATCGCTTCTAGAGTGCGATTGTTGGCTTTGCCATGAGAAAATGAAACGATATTGATGTCCAATGTTGACTCAGTATCCGTAGGAAGGGTTTTACTTCCTTCAACGACCTCTTCAACTTCTGACAACAAGCTGTCTAAACGATCCCACGATTTACTACCACGCTGGAAAACATTGAACTGCCAACCAAATTGGAGGAAAGGGCCTAACAGTTGACCCAGATATAAAGTGAAGGTGGTAAACAAACCAACGGTAATGCTGCCCTGCTCAATCAACCATGCTCCGTAACCAAGTGAGATAACAAATGACAGGCCATACACTAACTGGATGGTTGGCCCAAACGCTGAGTCCACTTTCGCCACTTCAAGGTTCGCATCTAGCGTGTCATCAAGCGTTTTTGCAAAGCGTTGCTCTTGTCGTTGGCCGATACCATGTGAACGGACAGCGCGGATTCCCGATACCGTTTCTCGGGTTTCTTCACTCAATTCAGAAAAGCTTGATTGCGCTTTACCAAACGCGGTGTGTAAGCGCGTTCCATAACGGCGAGTCAAATAAACCAACAGTGGAAAAGGTAATAGAGCCACCGCAGTCAAATAACCACTAACGACGAAGATCATGCCAAAGATCACCGTAAACCCAGCAATCAATGAGTCAACAAGGGTCATAATACCCATGCCCGTTGCCTCTTCGACCGCATTCAAATCGTTAGTTGCATGCGCCATGAGGTCGCCAGTACTACGGCGAGAATAAAATGATGGTGATAGACGCGAGAACTTATGAAATAGCTCGCGACGCATCACTCGCGTAATACCAATAGCTGCACCGTACAATTTGCTTTGCCATACATAACGCAACCCATACATAGCGAATGCAGAGCCCACAATGCCTCCAACATAAAGCAACAAGAGTGACAATGTCAGTTCACCCTCGCTGATGCTGTCAACAATGCGCCCAATCAGCCACGAAGGGATAAGGTTTAATGCCGCCACTATTTGCAGCACCGCAAACGCCATCAAATATTGTCGGCTGAACATTTTAAGATAGCCGCGTAATTTCCAAAGAATATCCATAACTCGCTACTTTATTGCCTCTTGAAATTGGCAGTCTCGCTGCAATTGATTGTGCTGCTCCAAAAATGAATCAAAGCTAATCTCCTGGTGCTGTTCCATCAGGTGTTGTTTGAACAGTGACTGATTAACCAATGCGTGCAAATTCGCCATTTCTTTTTCAGCAACACGATGTCGACGATGGGTTGCCAAGTGTTCGTCTGAAAGGCGATGTATTAAGGCCTTGTGACTAACACCTTGCTCTTTCATATCTGCAAGTATCTGAGCGGATGGTGTTAAGTCACTGTTGTGCAACTTTTTACGCTCATGGTGAAGGCTCGAGGTAAATGAATCAGTCTCAAACGTCGCGTCAAAATCTTTGGCTATCTGATGAAGAGAATCCATCAAGTCAGAGCCAAGATCCTCAAGAGAAACATCGCCAGATAATGTTGGTAACATCAGCCCTGGCTTACGACCTTGAGTCGCCACGAGCTCTTGGCGTTGAGTCACAATTCGGCGCTCTTCCTCAGTCAACTCCGGGCTTGGTGCGAGCGCGCTGTAGACTAATAACATGTCTAAGAAGTAGCTTTGCTCAGCACTGATGCCTAATGGCAAGTAAGGGTTGTTATCCATACTGCGGAGCTCAACATACTGCACACCGTAGTGACACATGGCATATAAAGGACGTAAATGATCATTAACGATTTTAGGGCGAACAGAGCCATAGAGCTCATTCTCTAGTTGTAGTACCGAACCATTCATTTGTTGAGATGAACTAAGGTTTTGATAGCGCTCGCTTGGCCGAGTGAGGGCGTTATACAAATCGGCTAAATATTGCTGTCGATTGTTAAAGCTGACGGGATAAGAAGACTGTTCATCACTGCTATACCCTAAATTACTAATCCGCAGTGAGGTCGCCCAAGGCAAGAAATACGTATCTTCGTCAAACACTTCAAGGCTATGTTTTTGCCCTAATAGATAGCTTTTGTCGGCCGCAGGAGATGCGCCAAATAGATAAGGAACAAGCCAGCCATGACGTAATATATTGCGGATCATGTGAAAGTAGCGCTCTGATACAAACTCTTCTAGGGTCTGTTCACTGACGCTTCCATCTATACGCTGTTGATGATCGTATAGCGCAGTCCAGAAAGCTTCTGGCAGCGAAAAATTGTAGTGAATACCAGAGATAACCTGCATTCGTTTGCCATAGCGATTTGCTAGTCCTTCGCGGTAGCGCTTTTTCAGCATCCCAGCATTAGAATTGCCATAATCTGCAATACGAATAGCTTCATCAACCGGGAGCTTGGGCGGCATGCTGGCTCCCCATAAGCTTTCGCCTTTTGGTAAGTGCATAGCGACAAAGTGATGTAGAGACGCTAGGGAGTGAAAGGTGGCACTGCGATCGTTCATTGCAGGAGTTACTAACTCAAGCTGTGCTTCCGCGAAGTCGGTTGTGATATATGGGTGTGTCAGTGCCGAGCCAAGAGCGCTCGGATGAGCATGATGAGACATATCACCCGTAGACTGAGTACGGATCAGCTCTCGCTCAATGCCACGACGGATATCAACCAATGAAGCACGTACTTGTTCATTTTTGAGGATGGAAGCCCAATACGCTTCCGTCGGTCTTATTTCGTTTGTTTTCATTATTTCGTCTTAAAAAAGCCATAACAACGTAGTTAAGACGTGGCCAACTTTGAAAAGACGAAATAAACGCGAAAAAAATAGAAAATATTTAGATTACTTTTTTGTCCGCTATGAATTCACACAAGCAAGGAGACATGAGCCCATAGCCTTATTAACGGGTTTGCTCAACAATCAATTCTCTCAGCCAACGGTGGCTCGGCTCTGAATCGAAGTATTTATGCCAAAGCAAGAACAAGCCTCCTGGCACCAAATCGACCGGGACGGGCTTCATCACTAACTCTCCACTATCAATGTAATCACGTACCGAGTTGTACGGATAACACATCAACAAATCACTCTGCTTACACAGCTTAATTGCACTAGTGATGTCTGAAACATTAGCGGCTTTGTTGATTTCAAGCTGCTTGGAATTTAGCACTTCCATCAATAGCCAATCACCCGCTCCCCCTGTAACCAACTGGATATGGCGATATTTCAGGAACGTTTGTAGATCCCACTCCTCTTCAAGTGCAGGGTGATCATTACGCATCAAACAAACCGAATAATCTTGCAGTAATTCAACGTAATTTAATTCCGAAGGGATGTTTTGAATGTGCGTACTAGCACGCTCATCAAGCTCAAAAATGCCGATACCAAAATCAACCTCTCGCTTTAACAAACGCTTGAAGGTTTCGCTGCTCCAAGTTTTGCTATTTACCGTAATGTTCGGCGCATCTGACAGCGCGTTAGGCATAAATTTAGGATAAATTGCGGTATAAGCGGTTTCAACAAGATCAATATTAAACGTTCTCTCACTGCCCTTGGCATCGAAAACATCAGGGACAGTTAACTGCTCGACTTGAAGAAGGATTTGATGAATTTTAGGTGCTAA
Source organism: Vibrio gigantis (assembly GCF_024347515.1). Classification (NCBI taxonomy): domain Bacteria; kingdom Pseudomonadati; phylum Pseudomonadota; class Gammaproteobacteria; order Vibrionales; family Vibrionaceae; genus Vibrio; species Vibrio gigantis. The sequence goes on along the minus strand of NZ_AP025493.1, from coordinate 1,443,215 downwards.
CGAAGAGGCCTTAGGAGTAGGAAAAAGCCCTTTCGATTCGCGCTCAAATAGAGGGTCATCAAACAAAGCTCGTAGTTTAGTTAATTGCTTACTGACCGCAGATTGGCTAAGGAACAACCTCTCGGCAGTTTTGCTCACACTGCGTTCTTCCAATAAAACGTGTAAACAAAGCAGTAAGTTCATGTCGCACTTGAGTAAGCTCTTAACATCTACCATGATATTCCTAAGATTCAGATTAATGATGATTATTAGTCACTTTTAATCATATCATGTTCTTGATAAATTGAGAGCATGTGAGTTAACACGCTCAAATAATAATAGAACTAAGGAATACTCATGGATTTTCTAGCACTGCCAAAGATTGATTTACACTGCCACTTAGACGGAAGCGTTCGTCCAGACACGATCATTGAATTAGCAAAACAATACGATATCGAGCTACCAGAAGACCGCGATGCGGTTGTTAAATCTCTTACTGTGCCTGAAGATTGTAAAGACCTAGACGAGTACCTAGCTTGTTTCGCGCTACCATTAAAAGTAATGCAAACTGAAGAAGCGATTGAACGTATCTCTTTTGAGCTTTACGAAGATGCGGCACTAGAAAACGTTAAGTACCTAGAAGTTCGCTTTGCCCCAATCCTGCACGTAAACAAGGGCTTGTCTCTTGATGCGATCATTGCAAGTGCTGTGAAAGGCATGAAGCGTGCAGAAGAGAAATACGACATCAAGGGCAACTACATCATGTCTGTGCTGCGTATGTTCCCTAAAGACTCTATCAAAGACGTGATTGACGCAGGCAAACCATACCTTGGTAAAGGCGTGGTAGCATTTGATATTGCAGGCGGTGAAAAGCCAGGTTTCTGTGCTGAATTCCCTGAGTACACGCAGTACGCAATCGAACAAGGCTACCATGTAACAGTACACGCTGGCGAGCAATGGCATGGTCAGAACGTTTACGATGCAGTAACTATGCTAGACGCTGAACGTATCGGCCACGGTGTTCACATCCAAGGCAACGAAGACGCATACAACATCGTGAAAGAGAAGCAAGTCGCACTTGAAACTTGCCCAACAAGTAACGTGCAAACAAAGTGTATCCATAAGTTTGGTGACCACCCAATTGCTAAATTCCAAAAAGATGGCATCGTTGTAACCATCAACACAGACAACCGTACTGTGTCGAACACAACCATGACTAACGAAGTTAAGCGTGTATGTGAAACTTTTAGCCTAACTAAAGAAGATTACGTAGAAATCTACAAGTACTCTGTCGACAGCGCTTTTGCTTCAGACGAAGTGAAACAGCACCTAATGGGTTTCGTAGAGCAAATCTAATTAGTTCGGCAAGCTAAGCTAACTTGAAGTTACAAAATAGGAAGAGAAAGGCTGAGGCTTTTCTCTTTTTTTATGTCCGTTTATCCGTATTCTAATATCAATGTTGACGAGTAAGATGCAAACAATGAAAACGAAAACAGAACTCGAAAAAATGCTATCCGGCGAGGTTTTTGATGGCGCAGACGATGAAATAGACCAAATGCGCACTCATGCTAGCAAGGCACTGTCAGATTTCAATCACTGTACAGATGCGTCTCAGCAGCCAAGCCTGCAAGCCAACCTGTTTGGTAAGGTAGGAAGCAGCATTGTCCGCCCTCCCTTTCACTGTGAGTTTGGTAAAACCATCGAGATTGGTGACGACACCTTCATCAACATGAATGTGGTGATGCTTGACGGCTCCAACATCAAAATAGGCAACAATGTATTGGTTGGGCCAAGTGTCCAGTTTTACACGGCCTCTCACTCGCTAAGCCACCTCAGTCGTCGTAAGTGGGAAACGTTTTGTCTACCTATCACAATCGAAGATGATGTCTGGATTGGTGGAAACTCTGTGATTAACCAAGGCGTGACGATTGGCGCTCGCTCTGTTATCGCAGCGAGCTCTGTGGTCAACAGTGATGTGCCTCCAGACTGCTTATACGGCGGCACACCAGCAAAGCTGATTCGACACTTGAATGCTGAACAGACAAACGACAACAGCTAGCGTCAGACTCGTAGCAACAAGCGAGACTATAGACAATAAAAAGGCGATGTTTATGATTCAACATCGCCTTTTTTTAATCGCTCTCTTCCCGGCTTTCAAATGGACTTTGATCCATGGCTTTTTCATACTCACTTTGCGGGGCATTCAAATACGTCGTTTTAACGAACTTCTCCCAATCAGAAAACAGGGACTCTAGCGGCTGTTCAGTAAGTTTTGAAACATCACCGTTGCTCTTAATAAGGTCTACAAACGCCCTGTTCCCCCATGAATGCTCAATAAACTCCCCTATCGTATAACCAACCTCATAAATCGCCGAACTGGTGTTAGGGTTAATGTATAGCTCCTGAATCAGCCCATCGAAACGGCGATTGATGGCATTTCTGTTACTCAAGTGAAACCAATAGTCTTCAGACTTGTAGATAGCGATAGCCTCCCACAGCCAACGCGGATTATTCGCAAAGTTGGGATTTACTTGCAACGTCAGCAAATGTACAAACTCATGCAAAGCGGTTTTATGAATTTCACCGCCAAAATAGAGCAGCCTGATTTCATTACTTTTAGGCTCGATATACCCGGTAGAAAACGCATATCGGTATCCAATACTTCGTTCTTGCTCGTCTAAATAAGCCTTTTGATCACGCCACACTCTAATGGTCACTGTCGGTATAGAATCAAGTTCGAACGTTTTCATCAAAGGAACTCGATTGAGCAACAGGGTGTTATGAATGCTTGGAATAACAGAGGGCGACGTTCCATTATAAAGGACATATTTAAACTGCCCTTTGTCTGATTCGTAGCAATCATCACACGTCTGCTCACCACGAATTTGAAGTACGGCAGCAACCACTAAAACCAGCACCGACAATGTTAAAAACAAAAATGTAACGATGGATTTAGATGGGTATCTTTTCATTTTCTACATCCTCAAGTTAAGAGATATTTCACCCAGTAGTCAGAGGTTCAAATTGACGCCAAGCGCTCGTAAACTATTTTCACACTGAACGGCATCTACAAACTGAATACCAGCCATACCCACGGCTTTCGCCCCTTCTACGTTATAAGGCATATCATCAATGAAGACCGTTTCTGAAGCCTCGAGATCATTGTTATTCAACAGCGCGCGGTAGATTTCGGGCTGTGGCTTGAGCATGCCAAGTTCAGCAGAAACCGCCGCACCATCAAATAACGGCCAAAATTCGTAGGTATTTTTTAGGTACTCAACAATCTCAACTACGTTGTCGGTAAGGGCGTAAACACCATAACCTGCAGACTTTACTCGCTTGATGAGATCGACAGTTCCATGCAGTAAGATCTGCGTTTTCTTAACGTAATAAAACAAGCGGTCACACTCTAATGGAGATAAATCGAGTTCTTGTTGATAACGAAGCTTAGCCTCATTTTCGGTCAAAAACCCTTTATTCAAATCCAGCCAAATAGCACTTTGAAAGATTGAACGCGCGCGAGTTTCCAGGTCGGCGATGCTTCCAAACGTAAGGTGAGTAATTTCTAAAGGTGACCAACGCACAATGACATTACCCACATCAAACACGACATTTTTGATTTGATTCGAACTCATACCTTACTCCTGAAATAGCCACGCAAAATAGAAACAACACAAACATTAAGTGCCGCACGTTAAAGTTCATAATATTGATTTACAAAATGAGGAGTGAAATCACAATATGTCACCGAGTAAACACAAAAAAGGCCATCATAAAGATGGCCTTTCTCAGTATTTTGTAAGCTTAAGTCATTAACACAAGTCAGCTTCAGACGACAAAATGGTGGGTGCGCCCGCAGAAGCATTCGAACGATAGATCACAACGCAAGTTTCGTTTTCTTGTGCATTTTCAAACGAATAGACAATGACTTCATTTGGAATAGCCTCAGTATGAGCACCTAGCTGCTTCCAATCGCTATTATCACTACTAAGCCCTTGAACCGCTGTTCCAATACCGCTTTCTGAAGCAGTTGGATAACCAAAATCGATTTCAACGCCATCCACTGTTGTGACTTGTCCACTTGAAGCTGGTAAATTTTCAACACCGGCTACAGCAGCTTTACCGTAAACAATTGCTGCAGCGCCTTCCATCGAACCTCTAAGCCCTTTTAACGCTGCCGCTCTGGCATCGGATTGAAGTCCTAAAAATTTTGGTGCTGCTACCACAGATAAAATGCCAAGGATCACAATAGCTACCACTAGCTCAATCAGAGTAAATCCACTTATTCTTTTCATAGTTAACATTTGAAGTTATAGAATGAGAGACAGTATATATTGAAGGGTTATGAATTTATACCATCAAGCATACCTTTATTACTCTTTCTCCACTGGTGCGGTGTTATTCCGTTCGCTCGCTTAAACGCTCTTATAAATTGTGAGGCATCTGCGTATCCCAAGTGAAGCGCAATATCTGAGACCGAATAATCTTGCTCAGCCATAACGCGCTTGGCGAATTCAAAAGACAAAGCCTCTTTGATGGTTCGGAAGGTCGTCCCCTCTTCACTAAGCGCCCTTTGGATTGTGCGCTTACCAATTCGGTTTATCTGACCAAACATCACCAAATCTACATCTACTCGGCCGATATAAGGAAGTAATGCTTGTGTCACCTTGAAGGCAGAAGTCGTAGCCGCTGACAGCGCTTTGATAGAACAATCTAGATCAATGGGGTTATACGAAATGCACGTCTCAGTTTGACCTAAGTACTGTGGCGTTTCCGTTTGTATTCTCAACTCATTTAACGTGCTCGCTGACACTGAAACTAAGTCGTAACGAATCGGCTTATCAATATCCGTCTGCTGAGCTTTAAAATAGGCGTGGCTATAAACGATCAAAAACAGTTCGGCTTCAATACAATTAAGCGAGCTATTAGATACTAGAAATGAAAGCTTTAATGACTGTGGAGACGATTCGACTGACCATTGTTCAAACGGGAAAAGGGAGAGAAAACCTTGATCTGATAGGTTGGAAAAATCGAGTTCAAGAGCAGCTCGTTGAGCGCTCTCCAACAACGAAGAAACAAATACATCAGATGGTAATACCTTCCTCAACCCCCCTAAGAACTGAGTAAACACATTGAACGAGACATATTGAGCAGGTGAGGTATCCATTGAGAATGGCATGCTCACTTGAACAGCGAGTGCTTCTATTCCGGCATAATCGAGCTCTAATGCCTTACCTTCTCGCAAGCACTGCTGAAAATGACTCACTACACTCTTCGCAATCAACGGTAACTCAAGCATCAGTTCACGATTCCTTTGTCTCGATTAAAACAGGTTAAATCCACAACTCAACCCCATGTCGACATCAATTTCTTCATCAATACTAGCTCTAAGCTCTGTGGCACAAAATGCACATTTTACTTTTCTAGCTTAGCTACTATTACCTCAAGTTAACAAGAGGCGCTTTAAGTTTTTAGCATTAAGGCAAAATCACAATTCAGGACGTAACGCTTTGATTACAAAGTATGACAGGGTTATCAATTTTAAATAACTCGACGATACCGTCAGGGTCTACTATTAAATCTAGGCATAAATATAAATGGACTTAAGCCCGTAATTGAGAGGTTTTCATGTTTAAAAAGATAACGTTAGTAGCAGCAAGCATTGCAATGAGTGTTGGTGTTGCACAGGCAAGTGTTGAGAGTAAGACCTGGCCTGCATCAGACAAGGCTAAAACATTTGTCCAAGACACCATTGTCATTGGTATGCTCGCGAGCCCTTATGGTGCAGGCTGGCAAGATGAGCAACAACTATTGGATTACTTCCAAGATGCTCGTGATGCAGGTATTACAGGGCATGAATACACTATTACCGCTGCTGACCACAACTTTGATGACTTCTTGTTTCACCATCATAAACACCGCTCTGCGATGGCAAAACAACCTGACAATTTCATCATCGCGCATTCTAATAATGACATTGAAAAAGCGCACACTGAAGGCAAAACCGCCGTGCTTTGGAACAGCCAAACTGCAACGATTTTGGAAGAAGATGTCACTAAGATGGCGATTCTAAAAGACATGGGCTTAAAAAGCATGATTTTGGCGTATAACGACATTTTCAGAACAGGTTCAGGACAGTTAGCAGCATTTAACGGTAGAGATATTGGCCTAACACCTTGGGGAGAGTCTGTTATTGATTCGATGGTCGAGTATCAGGTCATTCTCGATCTCAGCCACACAGGCTCAAAGACAGCAAATGACGCGATGGATTACATGGAAGAGAAGTATCCTGGGACCCCATTTGTTTACACGCACTCAGTGCCTGCCGGGCTTTATAAGAGTGAGCCCGATGCAACGCCACAAGGTTGCTACCGTGCTATTCCCGATGATGAAGCGATACGCGCGGCTAAATCAGGTGGTTACATTGCTCCAACCTTCACTGAATGGATGATGGATGGCGTGTGGCCTGAAGATATATCTCCTGTTCAAGCCGCGGATATGATCGATTACTACGTGAAATTGGTGGGCGTTGACCACGTAGGTATCGCAACTGATGATATGTTCTCTACAGCAATGGTTGTGGATTTCGCAACCAAGAACGCGAAAATGTACGACGATGGCGGCTACATGATTGAAGCGTTCAACAAAGGTGCTACCGGTAATGGTGAGTTATCGAAGATCCTAGCGGCGATTACTGATGAACTATGGAAACGTGGTTACAGCAACGATGATCTTGCTAAGATCTACGGCGGCAACAAGATGCGAGTTTACGCTCAAGTATCTGAAGGCGCAGACCCTGACGAATTCCAAAAAGAGTATGCAAAACGCCTTAAAGAACTCACCAATTTAAGAAATGAAAACTTAGCCATGTAGCTCGCGACTAAGAAAGCTCAAACATTCAAAGCACATCCTATTGGATGTGCTTTTTTCTTATCTGCTTGCAGACAATTTCGCCCTTCCCCCCTTCCGCCTATCAAGCCAAGAGAGAGAAACGTGAGATACCAAGTAAATTAAAGATCGAGTAATAAATAGGACAAATATATAGGAAGTTTAGGAAATAACTATATAATATGATTACGCTTCAATAATTACACTCTCCATTTAACTAACCTCCTTACTCCTTATAACAATATTTTTACTGGTCATCTCCTCAATAAAATACCAGTCAATCACGAATACTTTGTGATATCAATCTAGACTAAATTCCCAAGTACAACTTATTGATACTTCCCACCCAACAAATTAATCTCTCGTAAGAAAATTTTTACTAAAAACCACCATGAACTTAATTTTACGCATCAAAACAATTATACTCACCCCCATACTGATAATGAGTTAAACGTTAGTAATATTGAGTAAAACTTGTTCAATCAACAACAAATAAAATTTGCAAAACTCAACTCATAGTTAATATTGAAAATATTTGGAACCAAAATCACAAGAGTAGGATTCTCTTGAATTTATTATCAGGGATGCTGACAAAAATAGAACAGGCATTGTTAGATGAATAATTCTGCAACGTATTTACTTGCTGCTTTACGAGAAAAAATCAAAGAGAAGGGGATTTGTTATTCCGATCTCTCTGCTGGGATGGGAATTCCTCTCTCAACCATAAAAAGACAACTGCACAACACGTCTTTAGGGCTGGATAAAATACTCTCGTACGCGACTCATTTAGATACTGACTTAGTAGAATTATCTATGCGAGGCAAACAGTTACAGCAAGAGAACGAACAGTTTATTACTGATATAAATAGTGAAATATTCCATCAATATCCGTACTTGTTTGATTTTTTGTATCTATTGCGACGAAAAAAATGGTCACCACAAGATATTGCCAATAAATATCAACTGAGCCATACGTCTGTAGCCATATATTTTCGAGCATTAGAAATGATGGACTACGTTGAATTAAAAGGCGAAGACCAATACCGCTTCAAAGATCAAGGCCGTTTTATTTTTGAAGAAGGATCTAAGCTTGATACGTTGTTCGCTAAGCGCTTTCGAGATGAAGTATTCAGCCATGATGTGCGCCCTCCGATCTGTATAGGACGTATTGCTATTACTGAAGAGCAAGAAGAGAAGCTGGCGAACGAGGTGTACAACAAACTGATTGAGTTTGATGTACAAAACAAGAATGGAGAAGGCAGTGAACGGCTCAGAAATGTGTTAATGACCTACACACCAGGCAATCAGATATTTCTTTCTGATACGATTCCAAATATTGACGGTGAATTATTAAAAGCCATATCGATGGCAAACGAATAATGATTAACACGCACTAATAAGAAATTATATTTTATTGAGAAAGAATCTAGTCGTAATCCATCAAGGCTAAAATATTATTCAATAATTAATAACTTGTTATTTAAACAAGTTGAATAAATAAAGAAAAGACGCAAATAACGCTCTTTTCTCATACCAATAAGTGAAATAAATAAGGCTGAATCTTCTTCACGAAACTCGGCAGGGCATGTCTCGACCTTTTTTCGCCTGATCAGATTCAAAAACCAATAAATGAAGGATATAACATGCAGTTTAAAACGTCTTTATGTGCGATTGCTGTCGGGGTTGCTCTAACACTAAGCGGATGCAACAGTAGTGATAATAGCTCGAATGTGGATGCTCCACTTAAAGCAACCGAATTCCACAACACCATCGATCGTGCAGGTGTACCTGTGGCATTACGTGATTTACACGGCGGCCACCTGCGCTACATTCCAATGTTCGATAACGGCTCATGGCATGGCCACACGTTAGACACCAAAGGTGGTGAAATCACGCTAGGTGGTACAGCGCTATTGACCGAAGAATACGTATCATTCATGGCTGCACGTTTCGACCGTTTGGCTCTGACTGTCGACGGCCAGCCAATGCCGCTAGAACTGACAAACGCATACTCACAACCAGGTGCGTTGATTCAAACGTATACAGGCGATAACGGTATCGAAGCCGAGCTAGAAATGCGTTTTGTGACTAATCGTACTTCTCTTGTAAAAACCACCATCAAAAACCCAAATAAGCTAGATATTCAAGGTGAATGGGATGGTGAGTTGATGCAAAACTATCGTGCGGATGATGGCACGGCCTACAAGAATGAAGACAGCACAGTCCGTAGTGTTGAAGAAGCTTACCCAACTTACTCCCGTGAAATTGCAGCGACAGACAGTGGTGTAGAAATCTCTTTTGGCGCAGTTCGTGATTCATGGTCATTGTTGACATCTGGCGATTCAAAGTTCGAAGTGACGCGTTCTATCAAACCAGAAACTTCTACCATCAATGATGACAAAAAAGGGTTCGTGCAAACGGCCTCTCTAGGTGATGGCGAAGAGATCACGTTATACACGGCTTACACTCACGTTCAAAACACCAAAGAACAAGCGTCTGAGTTTGCAAAACTGGATAAAGTGATGGCCGATCCAAAAGGTTACATGCACGATTCAGCAATGCGTTGGGAAGAATACCTAGAAAACGGTCTCACCAACGATGCGGCTTCAAAAGAGCATGAGTTCGTTGCAGTAAAAGCAATGGAAACATTGAACGCGAACTGGCGTGGAGCTGCGGGTGCGATTGACCACGACACGGTAACCCCTTCCGTTACTGCTCCTTACTTCTCGGGCAACATGACATGGCCGTGGGATACATGGAAGCAAGCTTACGCAATGTCTCACTTCAACCCAGATGTAGCGATGGAAAACATTCGTACTGTATTCCAATACCAAGTGCAGTCTGATGATCCAGTCCGCCCTTGGGATGAAGGCTACCTACTTGATGTCGTGACTTACAACCTACCAGCAGAACGTTGGGAAGGCATGTCTGCGGAATACAAAAAAGTGTTCCCTCAAGCGACCGATGGCCTGAACTGGAACGAGCGTAATACTAAGCCATCACTGGCTGCATGGGCTGTTTGGGAAGTGTATACGGCACTGAAAGACGAACATAACCGTCCCGAAGAAGCACAGAAGTGGCTAGAAGAAATGTATCCGAAGCTAGTGGCATTCCACGATTGGTGGTTACGCGCTCGTGATACCAACAAGAACGGAATACCGGAATATGGCGCAGCGAAAGATCCAATTCATACCGTTTTCGAAGATGATGTGAATAACGGTTCTTGGGGACCAGATGCGTCTGTGGACGACATGAAGTTCCAATATAAAGACGAAGCGAATGGCGATACGTGGATCAAAGAAACGAGTATCGAGAAGTACAATGAATTACTGACTTCTGGTGAGTACACCGCGATGAGCATACCTGCGAAAGTTGCAGCGGGTTGGGAGTCAGGTCGTGATAACGCAGGCGTATTCGGCTTTATCGACACTATCGATAACCTACAAGGATTATCTGAACAACCGACACAAGAAAAAGCGGAAGAGATAGACCAAATGGGTCGCTACGCGCACGACACCAATGGCTTTGATAACACGTACAATATTGCAATGGGCGCAGACGGTTCGGTGGTGACCTACCTTGATAATTCGGTTGTGAACATGAACAAACTGGCCCTGGCGAAGAAAGACTGGGAGGTGAAGTTCAACGAAAACACGGATGATTCAAACAGCTTATCTGGTTACTCATTGATGCAAGAATCGGTAGACCAAGCGTCTTACTGGTACTCAGACAACTTATACCTATCGCAAATCGCCGATGTACTGGGTAAAGCAGACAAAGCGGCTGAGTTTGCAGAAAAAGCAGCGGACACCAAAGAGTACATCAACCGTTGTATGTACGATGAGTCAACGGGCTTCTACTACGATATCGAAGTGGTGCCAAATGGACTCCCTAACCAATGTGCAGGTCCGGTATTGGTGAAACGCGGTATGGGGCCTGAAGGTTGGTCACCGCTATTCAACAATGCAGCGACGCAAGAACACGCAGACAAAGTCGTGGAGAACATGCTAAATACCAGCAAGTTTAACTCACCTAAGATTCCGCTAGGTACGGCATCAATGGACAACCCAGCTTACGGCCCAGACATTTACTGGCGTGGTCGCGTGTGGCTGGATCAGTTCTACTTTGGTGTACGCGGTATGGACAACTATGGATACGGTGTAGAAGCGCGTCAAATGGTCGACAAGCTATTCCAAAATGCGCAAGGCCTAACAGAGGCGACCCCGATTCAGGAGAACTACAACCCAGAAACGGGCGAGGTTCAGGGCGCGAATAACTTCTCTTGGAGTGCCGCGCACCTTTACATGCTGTACAACGGTTTCGTGGGTAAATAACAGCGACTAATACACTAAGGTTGGCCGTTGCAGGTGACCCCCCTAGCACCTGCAATCGCTTAATCCACTTCATATTAGGCTCAATAAAATCAAGCCTACAGTGATCACTCCAATCAAAAAGCCACAGCAAATGCTGTGGCTTTTCTTTTATCGGGTTGAATCAATACCGCTAACTGTCCGTCGTCGTTAATGGTCTTTTCCCATCACATGCTCCTTTTTCAAGGTCGTATAGCGGGCTGGCTCCATGGCTGCTCCATCGGTGGTCTTCCCGAGCCAGTTTTCTATATTGAGTCGGCGTGACACCAATGTATGTTTGGAAGGTTTCATAGAATCGGCTACTTGAATTGAAGCCCACTGTGAGTGAGATATCGAGAATGGTTCTATCCGTATCGCTCAGCAAAGCACGTGCATGATTGATACGCATCGCAGTAATGTACTGCTTGATGGTCATCTGCATCGTTCTCTGAAACACATTCATCGCATAGTTGCTATGTAATCCAATATGTTCAGCGATATCTTTAACGGTCAATGGTTGATTATGGTGAGTGGCTATGTATTCCAACATTTGGCTTACATAGAATTGGGAATGTTTCGACACCCCTTTCTTGGTCGACTTATCCTGTCGATTTACCAGCAATTGTTGCCAGCCATCAAGGCAAATCCGTTTAAGCATTAGGCCAATTTCATCCATAGCCAATTGTTGGCGACTTTCTGACGAATGCTTTATCTCTTGTTCCCAGCGTGAGATTTCAAATTCACTGATCAACGAACAAGAATTCGATTGCAACACACTACCGTGAGTTATCTGATTCACTAAATCTCGACTGAGAGCCCATGACATAAAATGGTGAATCGGGATATTGATGATCCCCATATTATGGCATTGACCCGGATTCGTGAGTCGATGAGGCACAGATGCCCAAAACAAGCCAATCGATCCGCTTTTAACCACGACGGGGCTTCCGTTAATTATGTACTCCACATCATCGCCAAAAGGAATATTCACCTCAATTTGACCATGCCAATGATAACCAGGCATGGAATGAGGCGCTCTCAGTTCGATATCGATTTTCTCATAGGAAGAATAGAGGGAGAGCGGGCTTACCGATACGGTCTCGGACGAGTACTTGTCTAAAGTGATGATTCTCACCGTATCTGGGGCTGGTTGGGGCATGTCTCGCTCCTTAGGAAATCGTATACCAGACTTTTATCAGCTCCTCGATAATAAAACTCAGAAGGCGATCATAGAGCAGTAATAGCCCATTTCATAAGATCAGAACTCTGTGATTAGAGTTCAAACCTTGAGTGTAAAACTGACTTCATTGCACAACACCTCTCCTTAAAACCCAAGAAATTATCCCATTTCCTAAGATTTCCATTCACTAATTTAAAAATATTAGAAAACAGGAGAGCTATTAAGTTATCTGAGACGAATCGACATGGGTTCTAGGTGTAATTTATCAGCATCAACAAAGAACTCAGAGAGATAAAGGATTCCACTATGCAAAGCCCTAAAATCACATTCATTGGTGCAGGCTCCACCATTTTTGTAAAAAACATTCTTGGTGATGTTTTCCACCGTTCAGCTTTAAAAAATGCTCATGTCGCGTTAATGGACATTGATGAGGTTCGATTGGAAGAGTCTCATCTTGTCGTCAGTAAATTGATGGAATCATCCGGTGCGACTGGCTCGATTTCATGCCATTTAAATCAAAAAGAGGCACTGCAAGGCGCAGATTTTGTTGTCATTGCCTTTCAAATCGGTGGCTACGAGCCATGCACTGTCACAGATTTTGAAGTGTGTAAACGCCACGGTCTTGAACAAACAATTGCTGACACACTTGGCCCAGGTGGCATTATGCGTTCGCTTCGCACGATCCCGCACCTTTGGAGTGTCTGTGAAGACATGACTGAGGTTTGCCCGAACGCCACCATGCTCAACTATGTTAACCCAATGGCAATGAACACATGGGCGATGTACGAGAAATACCCGAACATTAAACAAGTGGGTTTATGTCACTCTGTACAAGGCACAGCTGAAGAGCTCGCACGAGACCTAGACTTAGATTACGCAGACCTTCGCTACACCTGTGCAGGCATCAACCACATGGCTTACTACCTCACACTTGAGAAGAAAACAGAAAGCGGTGAGTACGTTGATGTTTATCCAGACCTACTTGAAGCTTTTGAGAGTGGCAAAGCGCCTAAACCGGGCATCTATCACAATGGTCGCTGCACCAACTTAGTTCGCTATGAGATGTTTAAGAAGCTTGGTTACTTCGTGACAGAGTCTTCTGAACATTTTTCTGAATACACCCCCTACTTTATCAAGCCAAATCGTCCAGATTTAATCGAACGTTATAAAGTGCCACTCGATGAATACCCTAAACGTTGTGTCGAACAAATTGCAGATTGGAAGCGCGACCTTCAAGAGTTTAAAACAGCCGACAAGATCACCGTTGAGGAGTCTCACGAATACGCCAGCACCATCATGAACTCTATCTGGACAGGTATACCGAGCGTCATTTATGGAAACGTTAAAAACGAAGCCTTAATCGACAATTTACCTCAAGGTTGCTGTGTTGAAGTCGCCTGTTTAGTTGATGCTAATGGTGTTCAACCAATCAAAGCAGGGCGTCTACCAAACCACTTAGCTGCATTGATGCAAACCAACATTAATGTTCAGACTCTACTCACAGAAGCGATTCTCACCGAAAACCGTGACCGTATTTATCATGCTGCAATGCTTGACCCTCATACCGCGGCAGTACTTGGAATAGAAGAAATATACGCGCTGGTTGATGACTTGATTGCAGCACATGAAGGCTGGTTACCGGAGTGGGTTAATAAGTAATTTCATACTAATAAAAATACAATAACGTGAATATTAACGCCTTCTCAAAGAGGAGGCGTAAGGAGTGGCAATGAGTATATCTATGAATACCAAGCTAAGTTATGGCTTTGGGGCATTTGGTAAAGACTTCGCAATCACCATCGTCTACATGTATCTGATGTTTTACTACACGGATGTTGTCGGTATCTCTGCCGCAACAGTCGGAACCATTTTCCTCGTCGCACGCATCTGGGACGCGGTCAATGACCCCATCATGGGCTGGCTGGTCAACAATACGCGTACCCGTTGGGGAAAGTTCAAACCTTGGATCTTGATTGGCACACTCGCTAACTCTGTGGTTCTACTAATGGTGTTCAGTGCACACTACATCGAAGGTCCGTGGCTCATCGTATACGCCGCTGTGACTTACATCCTTTGGGGCATGACTTACACATTAATGGATATTCCTTTTTGGTCACTGGTTCCTACACTCACCCTAGACAAACGTGAACGTGAAGAGCTTGTGCCATACCCTCGATTTTTCGCGAGTCTTGCGTGGATAGTAACCGCTGCCATTGCAATGCCTTTTGTGAACTACGTAGGTGGGGACGATAAAGGATTCGGATTCCAGATTTTCACCCTCTTGTTGATCGCTTGTTTCTTAGTCTCTACTTTCATTACTTTGCGCAATGTAAAAGAGCGCTATTCAACGGCTAACCTCGACACAACACAACCGGAAGAAAAGGTTTCACTGAAAAAACTTCTGTCGCTTATCTACAAAAACGACCAGTTAACTAGCGTTTTGTGTATGGCGTTGTCTTATAACCTCGCGACCAACATTATTACCGCCTTTGCTGTTTACTACTTCACTTATGTTGTTGGTAATGAAGAACTCTTCCCTTACTACATGGCTTATGCGGGTATTGCCAACCTCATCACACTGGTGTTGTTCCCTAAACTTGCCCAGATGTTTTCACGCCGAGTTCTGTGGGCATGTGCATCCACTTTCCCTATCTTAGGCAGTGCGGTACTCATCTACGTTGGCATGTATGACACACAAAGCATTCTCCTGATATCAACGGCAGGCGTATTCTTACAAATCGGTACTGCTCTGTTCTGGGTACTTAACGTCATTATGGTTGCAGATACGGTTGATTACGGTGAATTTAAGCTAGGTGCTCGTTGTGAAAGTATCGCCTACTCCGTGCAAACTTTGGTCGTAAAAGCAGGCTCGGCATTTGCCGCTTTCTTTATCGGTATCGCGCTCACTGCCGTTGACTATGTGCCTAACGTAACGCAAAGCCCTGAAACAGTATTCGGCATGCAATGCATCATGGTCGGCCTACCTGCTTTCTTCTTTGCCATTGCGTTAATCATCTACTTCCGCTTCTACAAACTGAACGGTGCCTATCACCAAAAGATTCAAGATCACTTAACAGAGAAATACGACCACATTACAAACGAAGGCTCAAATAAAGGCGAAAACCACAAGCCAACAGAACCAGCACAAGTCGTTTAGCATCAAGTCACATCAAACAGTTCGCTTATACAATTAAAAGCACATACAACAAAGCCACAGTACATGCTGTGGCTTTTCTTTTGAAAATGTGATTAACCACAGCTCAAGAGCTTAAATTTATTAACTAATCCATAGCTAACTAGCTCATTGTTCAAGTAGCCAGTAGCTGACAGGGTTATCAGGGCATTGATAAGGTCCACACTCAACGAACGTAGCAAGGGCATTGAGCGCAACGACGACGATTGCCAATAAGCACGCAATACGCCCTAGATTACTCATTTTGTATGGTTCTTGAGACTCTGCCTTATTGGTCAGTATCAAAATAACAGAGACAGCAAATATAGTCGCAGTGAACAACACAAAAGCCCAAGTGTAGTAGTGCATCCCAAAGATAGGGCTACCGTAACCAGGAGTTCCGGGAATAACATGAAGGGAGACCTGCCTTAGCGATGTAGCAACACCGTACAAGGCACCAATCAGAATAACACCATAGTGGCGAGATTGAGGCCCATAAACCACATTCAACATGAAGCCAAACGCGACCATCACAAAGCCAATACGTTGCAATAAGCATAACGGGCAAGGCAACTCGTTAAGAGCAAACTGAAGAATAAAGCCGATCAACAGCACAGCTGTCATCCCTAGCAGCCCAAGAGTATTCAAGAGAGTTAACTGATTTCGATTCATGTTAACTCCTTACAATAAAATTGATAGTGGATCGGTGGCATGGTGGTTAAACCAATACAAACCAAGGATCACTGAGCTAGCAAAAAAGCCATAAGCAGCAGTCTTCTTGTCGAAAAAGGCGCATAGCATCGCCACAAGTAACAACAAAAACAGTAAAGACATCATAAGAGGTATTTCCTTTCTATTTATCCTGTTCATTCAGATTGAACGTCATAATGAATATCCACACCGATGCTCTTAGTCATTCAACTTCGGTAAATCTATGGATTACGAATTGAAAATCATCAACTTAATAGTTGTAAGTAAGGCCCAAGCTGTCAAGTTTGAAGCCACGCACTAAGTGCATACCGGCACGTTAAAGCACCTAACAAACCGATGAAGTTCGTTGATGTTGATGTTGATGTTGATGTCAGGCAGGCAGGGTTGGCGAATATATGAATGAAGTTAAGCTTGGGGAGTACTAGGGCTATTTTTACTGCTCCCAAAAGCAAAAAACCTAGCGAAAGGTCGCTAGGTTTCAAATATAAAATGAGGTAATACAAGCTCACTTCAGCGGATCATTGTCCGGTAATGCTTTATGAAGCCATAGTGCTAAACGCTTCTTGATGTTCGCGCCATCCAACTTACTTTCAGGCAAAGGCGTGATCTGGTTAACTTCGACTAAGAACAAATATACAGCTTTAACTTTTATCGGTTGAGATGAATTTGGCAAATCAAAACCTTGTAATTTTGCCATCTTAAAACCGACCTCGACT
This sequence comes from Vibrio gigantis, assembly GCF_024347515.1. Classification (NCBI taxonomy): domain Bacteria; kingdom Pseudomonadati; phylum Pseudomonadota; class Gammaproteobacteria; order Vibrionales; family Vibrionaceae; genus Vibrio; species Vibrio gigantis. The sequence continues at coordinate 1,426,220 of NZ_AP025493.1, read as the reverse complement.
GCTTTTTTTACCAGTTTATCTTCATTAATGATCTTCGCGGTTTTCGACATATCATCTCCATAACCTTTATCGAACGAACATTAAGTATACCAAACAGAATCGCGGACAAGATTGCCGCGATCTCAATTCGAAAACTCTATTTGATAAATAAAACGAATCACCTATCTAAAGCCAATTTCAATCTGATTAATATTTTTTTGATGAATAGCAATAAGCAAACGATTTCTTAATAAAAGAATCAATAAATGAGATCCTCAGTCAAGAAACTAAAAACCGAACAATTTTTGACTTATCATTCCAAAGAATACGGAATACTATGATTCTCATTAAAATGATACACATTCTATAAGATACCAATAAGCTTCTGTTATTTAATCAGTTTTATACTAAAACGACTCAGATCATATTTACAGAAACCTGTAACAAAATATTATTTACAAAACACTCACTAAGAAAATAGAATAAACCCACTAATATTATACTGGTGTTAAAAATGCGTTACCTATGGGCTTCATTCTGTCATAAAAACCCAATTCCCGGACGAATCGTTCATATCTTTGTTATGTTGGTAGCGTTAGCTTCTATCGTTGTTCCATTGATTTCAAAAGACGCGACTACGATCTTAGTTTCACTATGTATCGCTTTAGTCTGTTTCGTGCTGTTTGTCTTCTTTGCTCTTGCCGACAAAATGCGTTCAGGTATGCACTAATTCGCTATACATCCGCCAAGCATTCTCTTTTCTAAACTTCATTATAAAATGCTGGTTATCAGATACGGAAAAGCCCAAAGTTATTAGCTTTGGGCTTTTCTTCTAGCGACTGTGGTTGATTACAACCGAGTGATACGACAACCGAGTCTTACAGCGTCATATGCAGAATTGGAAATGGTTTTCCCATATCATCAAGTGGTGAGCGTGATTCAATGTTGAACCCCATGTGCTGATAGAAACCTACCGCTTGGGGATTTTGTTCATTCACGTCAACTTTGGTGGCAGCTAACTGCTCAATCGCATGTTGCAACAACACCGTACCTATTCCCTGCCCTCGAACTTCATTCAAAACAAAAAGCATTTCAACCTTTGCTTGATGGACACCCACGAAACCAACAATCGAACCACTTTCATTTTTCACGCATTTCAAAGAAACCGCAGGGAACGCATGTTCCATGATGATGGGTTTAAAAAACTCAATATCTTCTTCTGTAATAAAGTCATGAGTTGCTCGGACTGAATTCTCCCAAACCTTAAGCATTTCTGCATAATCTTCAGGAAGCACATTTTCTATAGTCATAATTTTCTCTAGATTGAACTGAATATAAACATGTGCAGCCGCGAGCCCGTAGTTTAGCAGTGGTTAGAAAAACAAAACAACCGTCTTCCCTATGCGATTTACTGATTTCACAAGTTCTATCAGTCAGGCATTACCACAATACCCATAGTTTCAAGCAGTTGCTCTTGTTGCCAAGCGACAATTTTAATGCCCGATGTGTCGACCTTACGAGGATCTAACCCCTCCAATTCAGCGTGGCACAAGTTTGCTCCCTGCATACTGAACTGTCCCCATACATCTTCAGAGAATACTCCTCGGCTCAGATCCGACTCCTTCAATGACGCTCCTGCAAGGTAAGTCCCTATCCAACGGTTCTCAAACAGCTCACATTTTTCTAAACAAGTCTGTTCAAAGTTAGCATAAGACAAGTTACAGCCTGTGATATACGCAGAGCAAAAGTACATACGATTACTCACCTGGTTGGCAAAGTTCGTTCTCGTAAAGTTAGCCCCTTTCAAGTCACATTCACGTAGCTCAATCCCATAGCAATTGGCGTTAGTAAAATTCGCCATGGCGAGCTGGCAGTTCTGAAAACTTGCATCACGCAAATCTGCGATACCAAAGTGGCACCCTTCGATATCACCTTGCTCAATGAACTTACAATTGATAAAGGTCGTGTCACGTAGGTTACAACGCCTAAAGTCACAGCGAATGAAGGTACATGCTGTGAAAGTCATATCGGACAAATCTTGTTGAGAGAAATTGTGGTGATGATAAGTACTGTTATTAGTGTCCATTTAGCCCCCTGAAGAAAGTAAGCTAAGACTACCACTGAGATCTTTAGAAAACATCAAAATAAAAACCAACAAAAACAGCAACTTAAAATACCTGTTTTTAGCCAATTTAAGGCACCAAATAAGCAATTTAAGCAGGCTGTTTCCAGTTAATAGAACGCGCTTATTTTGAAAAAAGTTTCGCCCTCTGAAGGCGCTTACAGAAAGAAAAGGTAATGAGACGAGTTAGGCCTATTAAGGATGTAAGCCTACTCCTCTAGACTGGACGGTTGGTATGCTTCTCGCTACACTGTTTGTCATTCTCGGCATAAAGAGTAAGACCAATGAAAGACATGCGACAAGCTATGCTCGATGCAGGGTTTAGCCTTATTAATGAACACGGGTTCGCAGGCGTTGGCTTGATGAAAATCATCAACCAGGCAGAAGGTACTAAAGGTTCGTTTTACCATTACTTCAAATCTAAAGAACACTTCGGTGAAATTCTGCTGACTAACTACTTTGATGAGCATTTAACTAAGCTTGATGACTTTTTAAGTGATGAGTCACTTTCTCGTCGTGACCGTGTAAAAGCCTATTTTGACTTTTGGTGCGCATCGAAACTGACTAAAGACTTCAATATCCAGTGTCTTGTCGTCAAACTCGCTGGTGAAGTCTCAGGTTCAGAAAACCCATTGCAATCGACGATGGCGGAAGGAGCAGAGAAGATCATCCTACGTATGGCAAAGCTGTTCGAAGAAGGCAATCAAGCGGGTGATTTCGATATCGTAGAACCTGAAACGCTATCACGAACACTTTATGGTCTCTGGTTAGGATCAACCTTAATGGCGGCGATGCAAAGAAACCGTTCGATTCTCAGCAATGCGATGGAAGAAACTTTACTCGCACTGAGTTCAAAGGACTAATCAACGACAATGCTCAAAGGCTCGCATATTCCGCGAGCTTTTTTGTTTCTAGGCTCAAGGAACACTCTGCTTCGTTTTATCGACGGATAAATCACCTTGTACGCGGCAGCATTCCATTGGCTTTCAAAAGGGCATGAAGTGTAGGGTCGATATGTTTGAAAAACTTAAGCCAACCTTCACACAGGTAATTTAACCCAGCCTCACCGTCACGACTGGTAATGATTCGGTTCTTGGGGCACTCACCATGGCAAGCAAATTTAAACTCACAGGTTTGGCACTGTTTAGGTAGTGACTTTTGCTTCGCGAACCCAAAGGTTTGTTGAGCAGGTGAAAACGCCAATGTTGATAATGGTTTGTCGTGGATGTTACCCAACTTGAATTCTGGGTAAACATAATGGTCGCATGAATACACATCGCCATTGGGTTCAACCGCTAACCCCTTCCCACAAATTTCACTCAAGGTACACATGGTGCTGTCTCTTCCCATCCAAACACCGACAAAATTTTCAAAGTAAGGGATAAGTACTCGACCAAAATCATACTCGAACCACTCATCAAAAACGGCTTTAAGAAACTCTCCCCACTGTAAAAAACCAACACTCCAAGATTCGACCTCTCCCGAAACCGGAATGATCGCTTGCTGATGGGAAAGCCATTGGTTATTAGTGTGCGCTTCTCGTTTATCTACGACAGGAATGAACTGAAGCTGCTTTGAGCCCACTTCGTCACGTAGAAAACGATAAACCTCTATTGGGTGTTGGCTCGTTACATCGTTCACACAGGTTAAGGTTGCAAACTCAACGCCATGCTTCTTTAGAAAACCAATCCCTCGCATGGTTTGAGAGAAGGTCCCCTTGCCCGCTCGGTTGGTGCGGTAGTGATTATGCAAATGCTCGGGGCCATCAATGCTCACACCAATAATGAAGTGATTCTGCTTAAAAAATTCACACCATTCATCATTAAGTAAAGTGCCGTTGGTTTGCAGGTCATTACTGATTTTGCTGTAGCTTGGGCAATACTTGTTTTGCAGTTCGACCACCTTTCTAAAGTACTCAATCCCCAGTAAGGTAGGCTCGCCACCATGCCAAGAGAAGATAATTTCTGAAGTGTTTTGGCCTTCGATGTACTGCTTGATATACCGCTCTAGAAGTTCCTCATCCATCACATATTGAGTGCCCTTCAGGTATTCAAGCAGCTGTTGCTTTTCCAAGTAATAACAGTAGGTGCAACTGATATTGCATACCGCCCCAATCGGTTTTGCCAACGCTTGAAGCTTGCTGTGTGCTTTACCGTTGAATTGAGGAATAGCGCTTAGATTTGATAATGATAGTGCCGTCATGAAAAGTACCTCGATGTAAAAGTTATTGTATTTGCTAAAACAATCAGTAGTTCCTTTACACGGTATCTAGCGGCCAACTCAGCTTTATCGCGCTAAGTTGGCCAACTAATTCATTTCCCCTATTTCACGTTCTCAAACGGATTCCACGCTTCATCAACGGGCACAATATTTTGTGCTTTTTCGTACTCTTGATACTCAGCGACCATCTCATGGAACAGGTCAGGCAATTGCTCTCTCAAGTCGTGCTGTTCAGCAGGATCTTTCTTGGTGTTGTATAGATGCCACTCGCTATCACCACCCATGCCGGTAGAGATTCGAATGATCTTATAATCACCTTTGAGTAGAATCCCGCTGCCAAACAGTTCGAACGGAATCGAGTTATCTGAACTGTGAACCTTTGGTGTCTCTCCTTTGAAGTAAGGCACTAAGCTCACACCACTCATCGGGGCCACTTCTCTGCCCTGATACTCCGTTCCTGGGTGTTGTACCTCAGCAATTTCAAGAATGGTGGCAGCGATGTCTTTTACTTGTGACAAGTCATCAGTTTGAGTTCCCGGCTCCAATGCTTGCTCTCCCTCTAAGACAGCTTTCGCAGGTTTAACGATGAACGGAACTCGGATACCCCCTTCCGCGGTATAGGCTTTGTACCAAGACAAACCACCGGTAGACGCACTCGCCCACTCAGGACCAAGTGACACACTAGAGTTTGCTTTACCTAAGTTTTCAGTCGAGTTATCAAAGTGATGCGCCGTCCATGTTCGAATCAGATCACTGATATTTTCACCGGTAATATCTGCAGCTTCTGGGCCGTTATCTGCGAGATACATGATGTAGGTATTGTCGTATTCCCCGATCTCTTTTAGGTAATCGACAATTTGGCCAACTTGCTGGTCTTGCATTTCCATCATGCCCATCGCGACAGCCATTTTCTTGCCGTACCATTTTTGCTCTTTCTCAGAGAGTGAATCCCAAGGACGGCTTAATGAATTACGACCTGAAATATCCGCATCTTTAGGAATCACGCCCATCTCTTTCATACGTTGAAAACGGTCTTCTCGAACCGAGTCCCAACCATGCTCGACGTAATAATCAACCTTGTCTTGATATGCGGATTCTGGTGCTTGCAGTGGAAGATGAATTCCGGTGAATGGGACGTAGGCAAAGAAAGGCTTGCCGTCGTCTTTTTTGCTGTCGATCATCTTGATGATCTCGTTGGTATAAACCTGATCTGAGTATTCGCCTTTATATTTATCTTCGACGACTTCACCATTACGGTATGTTGGCTCAACTTCAACGCCTGGAATTTCACCTTTTTGAAGCGCATCAGCTGTCGCTGCATTTTTGGCAGGGAACATCATATCTCGATTAAAATGATTCGATCCGCCAGCTAAAATGCCATAACTTTCCGAGAAACCTCGGTCATCAGGTAAAAAACCATCTTCATGACCTAAATGCCATTTACCTGATAAGTAGGTGTTATAGCCATTGTCTTTTAGTAACGTAGCCACCGTTACGCCCTTTTTGGTGAGATAGCCTTCATAACCCGGCTTACCAATAGCCCCCGGATACACAGCGTAATCAAAGGTACCTAACCCAACTTCATGACTATTGGCACCAGTAAGCATCATTGAACGAGTCACTGATGAGGTTGGTGAAGCGTGAAAGTTAGTGAATTTCACCCCCTCTTCGGCCAACGCCATCAAATTAGGTGTATCGACTTCTGAACCATAAGGCTGGGTATCAGCAAAGCCAACATCATCGCCGACAATAACCACAATGTTCGGTTTTTCAGATTCGGCGGCAAAGACTGCGCTGCTTGCTGCTGCCATTGCGGTGAACAACACGGATTTCTTGAATGTCTGCATAAGACGTTCTCCAATTTCTAAGATTAACTTTTTCTGCAATTAATACAGGTTAGGATTTGAATTAGTGCGCGGCTTGAGACATCCAATGTAATAAGTCGAGCGCAGGGTCATAATCTTGAGCGGCTGCCATACCAATCCAGGTGACGGCTTCCGCTTGGCTCACTTCAACGCCACTACCAGAGAAATACATCAGGCCAAGCTGAGTTTGGGCTTCAGGGCTCCCCTGACTTGCTGCAGCATCGAACCACTCCGCCGCTTTATCATCGTTCTGTTCGACGCCCTCTCCGCTTAGGTATCGATAGGCAACAGAAAGTTGAGCGTCTAATTGACCTTGGTAAGCTTCATCCAACAATTGCACGACATCTTGATGCTGCTGCGATTGAGCTAAAACAACCTCACTCTCAAAGCTCTGTTTTCCAGCACTCGCTTTGGCAAACAGAAGGGCGGCCAAAACACTCGCCAGAGTCACGGTAGTAAAACGTTTATTGAACATTTATTTCCTCCTCGGGAATAAAGGTCACAACGTCCCTGTTGAATGAGTTAGGTGAAAAGTAGGAATGGCACGATGATGCACAAGCTCGATAGCAATACGTTTTCAATCTTCATGGTGAGTCCTCGGTGTACAATTAATGACTAAATCTTCTCAGCAACTAACTAGATGGATTTTTCTATAATCTGCTCAATCACTTGCTTTGAAATTGGGTAAAACTGGAAGCAGATATCTTTTTCAATCGCTTGGGCAATATTGCTCTTCTCTTGCGCGTCAAACTCCCAATGACTAAAGCGTTTCATCGCTCCAACACGGGTTTGGAAATCGTTTAAAAAGCCCAACACTCTCTGATAAATCATCTCGTCTGTACCCGTGCAATCAATCGAGAACGCTTGAGCTAATTTGAATGCATTTGGCATATAGAATTCAGGCAGAGCTTCAATCACAACCGGCATCAGTACCGTGTTGGCATCGCCATGAGGGATATGGCTAATCGCACCAAATGCATGAGCACAGTTGTGGATTGGGATACCGCCCAATGAAGAGTAGAACGCAGAGATCGCCATCGTACTCGCTTGAAGAAGATTGCCGCGTGCCGTGAGATTTTCAGGTTTCTCAAGTGCCACGGGTAAGTTTTCAACAATCAGTTTTGCAGCTTGGATGCCGTAAGCATCAGTAAAAGAATTGCTCATTGGCGAAACAATCGCTTCAACCGCATGAGTAAGTGCATCCATCGCAGTGGAGCGAGTAAGGTGAGCAGGTAATTTGGTCGTAACTGTAGGATCAAGAATCGCAATGTCAGCTTCTAAACCAGACGCCACCAAACTTGCCTTAATGTTTTCATGCTCGTTGTAAAAAACAGCAATTGGAGAAGCTTCCGCGCCAGTTCCCGCGGTTGTCGGTACGGCAATATGAGGAACTCGAATGTCTTCGTTGTTTGGCCACACTTCCATAAAGCCACCACCTGCAATCACAGTGCGGATATCATCGATCTGTTTATGAAGTGCGTATTTCACGCCTTTAGAAGCATCAATCACGCTGCCCCCACCCACAGACAAAATAGCGTCTGCATTCAAGTTGTTCGCAAACTCAATCGCAGAGTTAATGTTGTCGCACGTCGCATCTGGTGCAATATCGGTATACACACCGACGAGCTGCGCCGCATCTTGGCTAGCTTCCGGATTAACAAACAGTGCCGAGAATTGCTCAACGAAGCCCAATGATTCCAATCCCTTATCAGAAAAAAGCACGACGCGTTTTGCGCCTAATCGAGAGAATAAAGATGGGATATTTTCGATCCCGTTCTCTTGAGCGTGAACAATGGTTTTCAGTTGAAAGTTAAAATTATTGGTTGTCATGGTGTTTACCTCATTTCTATTTGATGACTAAACAATAACCAATACAAACCGGTCGGTCTAGGCCGCAAATGTCAAAGATATGTCAATTAAGATCCTTGAAGATCAATTTCGCACATACAAAAAAACCCGCAAATGCGGGCTTAGAAATATTTGATTCAATGAGTTAAACAACCGAGGTTAACGCAAGTGAGCGGGCACCTTGGTTTTGTCTCGATTGAGGTAGTAGTAGAGATAAACCAAAGAGTAGATGGTCACAAACGCATCAAGCGCAAATACACCACTCCAACCGTAGAACCACTCATAGTCATTAATACAAACGTTGTATAAGAAGATGCCAACAAACATCGACTTCTCAAACGCGCTGTAAATCATGGTCGAAGTACGTAATGACTTGTACTTGGCAGAGAACATCAATAGCACGCCAATACAACCAACCATTACACCCCAGTGCTGATAAGTACCTAACAGATACTCTTTGTTTTCCATCATGATCTCGTTGTAGGAAAACAGTGTCTGCATACTCCAGTCCGGTGCCAAAAAAGTGGAAAAAGCAGTGGCGGTCAACAACCCGGTGATCATCAAATACGACTTCATGGTTCTTTCAAAAAAACGTTCTAACATAAGTAACCTCTTAAATAATTTCTAAAATGAATAGCGTAATATCAGGTGTGATTTACTTGCCTAGCATGTTCATCACAGCCGTCTTTAATTCGTTGTCTTCTTTTGAAAACAGATGCTTAACGCGATGATCTAAGCCGGTTTCCAATACTGTTTTAGCGTGAGAGAAGGTGATAAACCCTTCTTTGCCGTGATAATTGCCCTGCCCTGATTCGCCAATGCCACCAAACGGCGCATCGTCGACCGCCAAATGAAAGACACAGTCGTTGATACACATCCCTCCCGAATGCACTTGATGCTTCACTTGAGACTGGAGGCTAGAGTTAAAGCTCATCAAGTACAGAGCTAAAGGCCTTGGTTTGCTATTGATGATCTGAAATGCTTCATCAATGTTTCGATAAGTGATCAACGGCAGTAACGGACCGAAAATCTCTTCGTTCATCACCTTAGAAGACAAGCTGGGTTCAACGATCAAGTGCGTCACTAATCGATGAGTATCTAGGTCCATAGCATCGTCATGGCACGCAACAATTCGTGTTCCTGCTTGCTGTTCGTCATTCAATAGGCCGACAATACGGTCACATTGGCGAGGGTTAATCAAAGAGGTCAAATTCTCGGAATAGATCCCTTCATCAAACAACAGTTGGTACTGTTTTTTGTACTCAAGAATAAACGCCTCGAGCTTATCTTCAGGAAGTAATACGTAATCCGGAGCAACGCACACTTGACCGTTATTGAGGCTCTTGCCATAAATGATTCGCTCAACAGCAATATCAACTGGCATATCTTCAGCCACAATCACCGGTGACTTACCACCAAGTTCAAGCGTGACAGGGGTTAACGTGTCAGCCGCAGACTTCATCACCTGACGTCCTACTTGAGTTGAACCCGTAAACAAAAGGTGGTCGAACGGCAGCGCAGAAAACGCAGCAGCAATTTCAACCTCACCTTCAACTAAACACACCTCATCGGCATTGAAGACTTCATCCAATAACTGTCTTAAAACGTGGTTGGTTGCTGGCGTAAATTCGCTCATCTTTATCATCGCGCGATTGCCCGCAGCCAACGCTGAGATCAGCGGACCAACCGACAACATGATAGGGAAATTCCACGGAGTAATAATTCCCACCACACCTTTTGGTTGATAAACCACTTCAACACGAGAAGTTGAAAGTAAAGGGCCGGAATGGCGAATGGAAGATGTCGACCAATGCGGCAAACACTCGATGGTGTGATCAATATTTCCTAAGCAAGGGAGTATGTCGGCCATCAAAGTATCTTGTCGGCTGCGGTGACCATAGTCCTCACTTACAGCGACACACAAACGGTCTGTGTAATCGATAAGAGCAGATTTCAGCGCAAGCAACTGTTCTCTTCTCACCGACACAGTGGGCATCGGATCATCTGCAAAAGCGTCCTGCATACTCTTCAACGTCGCTGTCATTTGTGTAGCCGTCAATTCATGTTTCATACATCACCTCGTGGTTAAGAGATGCACACAATAATACACAACAAACCGGTCGGTCTAGTGTTGTTTTGTCAGAGAATCGTCAATGCTGTCTGAAAGAAATGGCTAGATATTGAATAAATAAGAGATAGTAAATTTGAAAAAGTGGGAAGCAGAAAAGGATAAAGAAAAGACAAATCAGGCTGACATAACCAGAGAAATGGGGAGTAACAGGATCAAAAATGGCCGCTCAAAGCGACCATTAAATATCGTTATAATCAATTGTTTTTAAAACAATTAATTTATTGTTCTCATTAGCTTTTAGCTACGTTAGCAATGCCTTCAAGTTGCAGAACTGGAGCAGCGTCGATGTCTTCCGCATTCATCATTGACGACACGCGTTGCATCGAAGAAAGCAGTAAGCTTTGCTCCCACGGCTCCAAGTTTTGGAATTTTTTTACGAAGTTATCTTGCAGCGGCGGTGGCGCGTTGTTAAGCAATTCTTGGCCTTTATCAGTCAGATTTGCGTGTACTTTGCGTCGATCAGATTCACTGCGCACTCGTTGTACATAGCCATTCAGTTCCAAACGATCGATGATCGTCGTTGTGGTGGCTTGGCTTACATTGGTTTGGTTCGACAACTCTTTGATCGTCACATTACCCATTTCTTGGATTGCTCTCATTAAAATTAATTGAGGGCCAGTCAGACCATACTCTTTACTCAGCTTCTTCGAGTGTAAATCGATAGCGCGAATAATTTGTCGAATAGCGACTAGGATTTCGTCATGTTTGTCCAAGATACAGACCTTTGTACTAATATACTGTGAGTGATTTTACAGCGTCGAAGCTATGATATGTCCTGATTTATTAAGTCAGGCGCGCTCGAATTACACTGTAAATTGATAAATTACTTCATTGATTTTTCCGCATTGTACTGATGTTCATACTATTCTCAATCTTTTATATGCCTCTTAATTTGCGCGTGGCAACACTTTTACTCAAAGAGTGTCAATATTAAGGCTTATATCGGCTAACAAAGTAGAAAAACAGAAACATAGTAGGCAAATAAAAAGGCTGAATAGTCAAATAGGTAGCAAGCCCACTGCCGTCTCACTACCGATTTTCATTGCTTAGAGAACAAAATATCTCAACTCAAATTTTTAGGCGGCATTATTGAGCTGAAAGTTTCCCGTAAGTGCATTATAAAACTCGCTGTTATCTAGGATCCCAACCAATTTATTGTCTTCAACTAACAAAATAGGATGATTGCTGATCTGCTTAAGCTTAATTGCGTCACGCATGCCAATCTCTGGACTTGCCACTACCACACTCGACGCGTTGATCGCAGTTAGGTCGTCAGACTCGCCCCACTCTACAAGAGCCAATGTTGATTCACCTTTTACAGATAAAACACCTTCACTCTGTTCAATCCAGAGATCTTTTGAATCGCAGATCTGCCAGCTATCGTTATCTTGTGTCAGTGAACCAAGAGGCTGCATCAATGATCGGCCTTTAAGCACGTTCAATGGATTGGTGTGAGCGACAAAGTCCTTCACGTATTCCGTTTTAGGTGTGAGTACGATCTCTTCAGGTTTGCCATGTTGAATCAGTTTACCTGACTCCATAATCGCAATGTTATTACCGATTTTCAGAGCCTCATCCAGATCGTGGCTCACGAAAAGAATCGTTTTATTGAGCTTATTTTGCAAAGTGATCAGTTCATCTTGAAGCTGCGCGCGAATCAGTGGATCAAGCGCTGAAAACGGTTCATCCATCAAGAGAATATCAGTGTCCATCGCAAACGCTCTCGCCAAGCCAACACGTTGCTGCATGCCACCAGAGAGCTCATGAGGATATTTAGTTTCCCATTCCGCTAGGCCAACCATCTCCAGTTGCTCGCGAGCTTTAGCACGACGAACATCTTTAGCAACTCCTTGCATTTCAAGGCCAAACGCCACGTTATCCAGTACATTTAACCAAGGCATCAGGGCAAATTTTTGAAATACCATGGAAACGCGATGAGTACGAAGGTGACGCAGTGTCGCTTCATCGCATTGCTCACCTAAATCAACCAGCTTGTCTCCATCTTTGATCGCTAGCGTGCCACGACTGATTTCATTCAATCCGTTTACTGCACGAAGCAAAGAAGATTTACCCGAACCAGACAAACCCATCAATACACAGATTTCGCCTTCTTTAACCGTCAGCGACACATTGTCTACGCCGACGACTTGGCCGGTTTCATCAATAATCTCCTGACGAGTTTTACCTTGGTCAAGTAACTCAAGCGCTTGGTTAGGCTTGTCACCAAACACCACATCAAGGTTTTTAATGGTGATAGCGTCCTGCTCTAGAGACATAGCTTTATTTTCTTGAGACATAATCAAGCTTCCTTCTGGTTCGGTGTTTTGCACAAGCGGTCAAGGATGATTGCCACTAAAACAATCGCTAATCCGGCTTCAAAACCTTGTGAAATATTCACTGTGTTTAGCGCTCGAACAACAGGTTTACCAAGGCCGTCAGCACCTACAAGCGCCGCAATAACCACCATAGAAAGCGATAACATAATACACTGAGTGACACCTGCCATAATGCTTGGCAGAGCCGCCGGTAATTCAACTTTAAGTAGTAACTTCATGCGGCTAGCACCAAAGGCTTTACCCGCTTCAATCAACTCTTCAGGTACTTTTGTTACACCTAAGTAGGTCAGACGGATTGGAGCCGCTATCGCAAAGATAATCGTGGATATCAGACCCGGAACGATGCCTAAACCAAATAGAACCAATGTCGGGATAAGGTACACAAAAGTTGGGACCGTCTGCATCAAATCGAGAACCGGTCGAAGTAAGGTATACAACCAAGGACGATGAGCAGCCATGATGCCAACCGGCACGCCAATTAATACGGAAATCGTTGTCGCCGCAAAGACGAGAACAAAGGTTTCCAGCATTTCTTGCCAATAGCCAAGGTTGAGGATGGTCAGCAGCGCCGCGACAACAAAGACCACCAGCGACAATTTACGGTGTAAATACCAAGCAAGAGCAGCGGTGATAACAATTGGTAGCGCTGGCGGCATCCACTTAAATACATCGACTAAAAATAGAATAACGGTTTCTAAGAAGATAGAAATAGCATCAAAAAAGCCTGCTGCATTGATTGTTAACCAGTCAACACCAGCTTCCATCCATTGTCCGACAGGGATTTTGTTTTCCGTAATAAAATTCACAATATTGCCTTTTATTATGGGTGGGCTACTTCAAACCAATCGATAAATTGGCAAGCCCACCTTTTTTATTTATAGAGCTTTGATAAATAGATCGATAGCTAGGTAAAACTAAGCTTTTACTTGCTTTAAGTATTCAGTAACGGCTTGCGTCGCTGATTCACCTTTATGCGTTTTTACGTTATCTAACCAAGCTTCAACTTGCTGTGGGTTGTCGTTTAACCACTGTTGCGCCGCTTTTTCAGGCTTTACGTTTTGGTTGAGGATGTCTTCCATTAATTGGTTTTCCATCTCTAACGTAAACTCTAGGTTTTGTAGAAGCTGACCAACGTTTGAACATTCTGATAGGTAGTTTGAACGAACATTGGTGTAAACATTCGCACCGCCGTAGTTCGGGCCAAAGAAGTCGTCACCACCAGAAAGGTATTCCATCTCAACGTTGCTGTTCATTGGGTGCGGAGCCCAACCAAGATAAACGATCCATTGGCTACGACGTGCTGCGCGTGATACTTGAGACACCATGCCCGCTTCACTTGATTCCACTAGGCTGAAATCTTTCAAACCAAACGCGTCAGAATCAATCATTGATTGGATTAGGCGGTTACCATCGTTACCAGGTTCAATGCCGTAGATGCGGTCTTTAAACTTATCGGCATGCTTTGCTAGGTCTGAGAAGCTTTTAACCCCCGCGTCATACACGTATTTAGGTACAGCTAGCGTGTATTTCGCACCTTCAAGGTTGGCACGAACGGTTTCAACCGTACCCGCTTCACGATACTTAGCAATATCGCCTTCCATGGTTGGCATCCAGTTACCTAGGAATACATCAATGTCGCCATTGGCCATAGAAGAGTAAGTTACGGGTACTGAAAGCAGGTCTGTTTTGGTTTTGTAGCCAAGACCTTTCAGTAACTCAGAAGTGACTGCCGTCGTTGCGGTGATGTCAGTCCAACCGACATCGGCAAAGCGCACGTTTTCACATTGCTGTGGCTCAACAGAAGCGTTAGCCGCAAATGCAAATGAGCTGATAGCGAGTGTTGTTAACGTTTTTGTCGCCACGTTCTGAATATTTAGAGTCGTCATAATGGTTCCTTTTGATCTTTCCTTTTTCTGCTCTATCTCAAATGGATAGCGGCAGTACTGCTGACTTTTGACTTATGATTGGTGTTACTATTTTTGTTATTTTTTAAGCAGCAACAGAGGCTTAAGCTTCTCTCACTGGCTTATTGATTCTTTGTTTTTCTTCCCATTCAGGTGCAATCCATACAGGAACGTCTTGTTCTTTGAGCATTGGCTTACCCAAAATCAAATCGGAAGCACGCTCAGCGACCATGATGGTTGGCGCGTTTAAGTTTCCATTTGGAATGGTTGGGAAAACAGACGAGTCGACAACACGTAGATTATCAATGCCACGAACACGACACTCTTCATCAAGTACCGCCATTGGGTCGTGATCTGAACCCATTTTGCAGCCACAAGAAGGGTGATAAGCACTTTCAACGTTCTGCTTAACCCACTCGTCAATCGCTTCATCAGAGGTTACGTTCAAGCCCGGCTGAATCTCTTCACCACGGTAAACATCCATCGCAGGTTGCGACAGAATTTCACGCGTCAGACGAATACAATCACGCCAATCTTGACGATCTTGCTCAGTCGAGATGTAATTAAAAATGATCTCTGGCTTGGCATGCGGATCAGCCGAAGTGATCGCAACCGTACCGCGACTCTCTGGCTTGTTAGGTCCAACGTGTACTTGAAAACCGTGGCCATCAAAGGCCGCTTGGCCGTCGTAACGCATCGCTGCCGGTAGGAAATGGTATTGAATATTTGGCCACTTCAGTCCTTTGCGAGAACGAATAAACGCGCACGATTCAAAATGATTGGTTGCACCCAAGCCTTTACGAGTCAGAATCCATTCCGCGCCAATCATGCCCTTGCTGACTAAGCCAAGTTTGCTGTTAAGCGTGATAGGTTCGTTACAGTGGTATTGGAAGTACACTTCTAAGTGATCTTGCAGGTTTTCACCGACACCATTCAGTTCGTGTTTCAGCTCAACACCTGCCTTTTCAAGCACCGCTTTAGGACCGATACCAGAAAGCTGCAGCAGTTGAACCGAACCAATAGAGCCCGCGGAAGAGATCACTTCCTTGTTCGCCATAGCAGTTTGGATATTGCCTGACTTTTCAAACTCAACGCCAACGGCTTTCTTACTTTGGTCGGGTTGAACCTCGATCAAGAACTTACGAGCCACAATGCCTTTTTTCAAAGTAAGGTTTGGGCGCTTCAATGCACGACGTAGATAAGCGTTAGAGGTTGAGGCTCTAACACCTTTATCTACCGTCATGTGCATAATGCCGAAGCCTTCTTGCTGGTATCCGTTGTAGTCTTGAGTTTCTGGGTACCCAGCGTCTTTACCTGCATCGATGAACGCTTGGTAAAGTGGGTTGAGCTCCATATCGTTACCGTTACAAGTGCCTACAGGACCGTTATCGCCACGATATTCGTCACCACCCTTGCTCCACGACTCAGCACGGCGGAAGTAAGGCAAACACGCTTGGTAATTCCAACCGGCAGCGCCCTCTTCTTCCCATTGGTCGAAGTCACAAGCGTGGCCTCGCACATAAACCATGCCATTGATTGATGAACTGCCACCTAATACCTTGCCACGTGGGCAATGCAGTTCACGTCCATCAAGGCCCGGTTCTTGCTCTGTTTCAAATTGCCAAGCGTACTTTTCAGTATTCATTGGGTAAGAAAGTGCGGTTGGCATCTGGATAAAAATGCTCTTATCCGTGCCACCAGCTTCCAGTAATAAAACGCTATGTTCACCGCTTTCCGTTAGCCTATCCGCTAACACACAGCCGGCCGAACCCGCGCCGACGATAATATAATCGTAGCGTTGTTCCATGTTATCTATTCCCTGAGATGAGTCAGTGGGGCTAGCTACTTTAAGCTAGCCCATTAAATTGAATGTTACGCGTTAGGCATAAGGGCTGGCGTAGTCGCCAAGTTCAATGAGAATGCTCTTAGTCTGCGTATAGTGGAGTAGAGTCTCTGGTCCATTTTCACGGCCAATACCCGAAAGTTTGTAGCCACCAACAGGCATTTCTGCTGGTGAGTCACCCCACGTGTTCACCCAGCAAATACCCGCCTGCATTTGATGAATTACACGGTGAGCGCGAGAGAGGTTTTGCGTGAATACACCAGCAGCAAGGCCGTATTTGGTGTCATTAGCACGACGAATCACATCGTCTTCGTCAGTAAACTTCATTACCGACATCACAGGGCCAAAGATCTCTTGTTGAACATGAGGCATGTGGTCTTCGCATTCCACAAACACGGTTGGGATAACAAAGTTGCCGTTTTCAAGACCGTTGTCTGTCACTTGATAACCGCCCGTCAGCAGGGTTGCACCTGACTGTTTAGCTAGCTCAATCGCTTCAAGGACTTTTGAAAGGTGTTCTTTAGAAATCAACGCTCCGATCTGAGTTTCCATATCCATTGGGTTACCAATGATCAGTTTCTCAGTGCGTGTTTTAAGTTGGTCAATGAATGCGTCATAAATATTTTCGTGTACATAAACACGAGTACCATTGGTACACACTTCGCCTTGAGTGTAGAAGTTCGCGACCATCGAAGCGGAAACTGCATCATCCAATTTAGCGTCATCAAACACGATCATCGGTGACTTGCCACCTAGCTCCATAGTGACTGATTTCAGCGTTTTAGCGCTGTCAGCCATCACGGCTTTACCGGTACCGGTTTCACCCGTAAACGAGACTTTCGCGATATCTGGATGAGCCGTTAGCATTTGGCCCACACGGTAGTCACCTTGAACTACGTTGAACACGCCATCTGGAAGGCCAGCTTCGGTAAAGATTTCAGCAAGCTTTAGAGCTGTGAGAGGGGTTTCTTCAGACGGTTTGAAGATCATCGAGTTACCCGCGGCAAGTGCCGGAGCCGATTTCCACATCGCGATTTGAATTGGGTAGTTCCACGCGCCAATGCCTGCACAGATGCCAAGTGGTTCACGACGTGTGTAGAAGAATTGAGATTCGCTGAGCGGCTGTTGGTCACCTTGCAGCGTTGGAGCCAAGCCAGCAAAGTATTCAATAACATCAGCGCCAGATGCCACATCCACTTCAATCGCTTCTTGTAACGGCTTGCCCGTATCAACAACCTCAAGCTTTGCAAGGTCTTCATTTCGAGCTCTAAGTATTTCTACTGCCTTCAAAAGAATACGGCTGCGTTCCACAGCTGTCATTGCTGACCATACCGCAAACCCGCGCTTCGCAGATTCAATAGCATTGTCGACATCCGCTGAAGATGCTTGGCCTAACGTCGCGATAGGTTCACCGTTTGCAGGGTTAATGCTATCAAAGGTTTCACCAGAGGTTGCTTTAACCGCTGCGCCATCGATGTATAACGAGTTCATTTCCATTTGAGATTCTGACTTAATTATTGTTATTAGACTCTACTGGTCTATATGTGAGTATTGGGTGTAGATAGTGGTCGTTCTAGGTCTAGCGCTACCACTGCGATCTATCTGCTGTGACACGAATAGAACGTAAGTTGTTTATCTAGATAATCATTGATGATGGCACGCGCCTTTTTAGCATCGATACCATCAGGGTTTAGTGTGCCTCTGAGCCACAAACCATCGATTAGAGATGCGATCCCGTGAGCAACGAGATCCGCTTGTTCATGATTCAAAATGCCTTTCAACTCAAGGCGTAAGTGTGAAAGCAAACGTTTTTCATTCACGCGCTGGAGTCTTTTTAGTTTCTGGTCATGCATGGAATATGACCAAAATGCCAACCACGTCTTCGCGACCTTATTTTCTGCTTGATAACCTTCAAAGTTACCATCAATGATCGCATTAATTCTCTGCTGGTGAGCATCAGCAGGGAGCGCTTTGAGAGCAGTGGTAATGGTATTGGAGAGTTGGCGAAGGATTTCACGCATGGTCTCTTCAAGCAGGCCGTGCTTGCCACCAAAATAGTGATTAATAATGCCAGTGGAGACTCCCGCTTCTTTGCTGATCAACGCAATACTCGCGGCATGCAAACCCACTCGATCAATCACCGTCATGGTGGCTTGAACAAGCTGTGGTTTACGTATGTCAGGCATCCCAACCTTCGGCATTTCTTAGTCCTTTTATTTTTTATTGAACGTTCAGTTAAATATAAAATGACAGAAATTTAGTTAGGGTTCAAATGATTATTTAAAACAAATTCGTAACAACACACCATTCAAAAGGTCAAAACCCATCAAAAACAATAAGTTAAATATCATTTAGAGCACTAACGAAAACAATTAAAGATTTGAGGTGTGATAGTTATTGGTCAAATGTTTTTTATTGATTAGAACAAATATCAACCAATCATCTTATGTACCGAAACAAGGAGATACACAACTAACAAGCACCTTTATTTGTCTAGAAGAAGGTAGAGTTGATGAAGCGTAAAAATGAAAATCAGATATAACGAGAGCACCATAATCAAGTTAGGTGCTCTCATTTTTATTGCCAATTTTGAGATAATAAAACGTGGTTAGTTCAACTAAAAAGCCAAGTGGTAACTGTTGCTCGACTGATCGAGTTTGATGACCCAATTTTGCTCAAATTCACTGCTACTCATTGGCACCCAACGCGCATAAATTTGTTCCCAATTACCATTCACCTCTAACTCCACCACATCAGTGTGCGTTGGGTACACGGTTGTAATTCTAGAAAGAGGATCAGCCACCACATCACCGTTGCTCATCACATGCGCAGCTTTGGCGTACAAATGCAGTGCCCCCGAAGTTGTTCCGGTATAGTCCATCGACAAACTGATCTTCTCACCGACATCAAACGAAAATCCCTCTTGGGCGACGATATCTGCTGTACTGGTTATCGCTGCGACCGCTGGCGAAGCACTCGAGTTACCACCGCCGCCACCGCCACCTCCTCCACCGCCACAGGCACTGATGACTAATGAGAGAGATGTTAGGGTAATTAATTTGTTTATATTATTCATGGGGCTCTCCTACTCATCCGTTGCTGAAATAACTTTATTGGTGACTGATGCCTTGTACCATTCACCATCCGTCTCACCACTGCTGGTTACCCATGTAGGAAACGACAGATAAGCATCACTAATATCAATATACTCGATGGGGTGATCCCATTCGTCACGAATGTTAATGACCCAAGGCATGTTGTTGCTTGTTTTGAAAGATTCAGAGCCTGATGAGTTATCGTCATGAATGTTAAACAAGGCGTTATTCATATCACTGGTACCAGAAAACGGCTTGAGATGAGTTTGCCACGTCATACCAGGAGGAGTACCAACGAAATCACCGTGATATGTATGCTCAGAAGCAAAAATAAATGAATCGTAAGGTGGGTATCCGATGCCATCTCGAGAGACAGGATTAGTAAATTCAACAGACAGTTGATAGCTCAAAGCTCCAGCATTTTGCTGTGCTGCACAAGCGCTTTGAGTTCGATAAAATTCGCAGCTCTCATCAATTTCACCCAAGGTTTCTAAATCGAGTTTCAAATTTTCTGAGACAATTAGAACTGTTTCACTGTCGTCAGCTTTCAATATGGTGTGTTCAACAGCAACGCCGTTTCTCGTTAGCGTAGTAGAGGCAACATTACCAGGAAGCACATTGGGTAGCTGTACAGCGTAACCGTTCGAGTACCCAGCCCCCATTGCCTGTAACGTGTAATCAATCGTGATAGTTTTCAGTTCTCTTTGACCATTTAAAAGCTCTGTCACTCGGTAGCGCCATACAACGTCATTAAAATCGTAATCGCCTTTAAGAGGCCAATTATCCTCGAATGCGAGAGTAG
Source organism: Vibrio gigantis (assembly GCF_024347515.1). NCBI lineage: Bacteria > Pseudomonadati > Pseudomonadota > Gammaproteobacteria > Vibrionales > Vibrionaceae > Vibrio > Vibrio gigantis. The sequence continues at coordinate 1,406,075 of NZ_AP025493.1, read as the reverse complement.
CAAAAGTGTCTGAACTTGGATAAACCGATGTCACCGTCACATCATCATTGTTTTCTTGAACAAGCACTTCGTACTTAGAGTCTGTTGTGCCATCTTCATTAACACCATCAATAGCTTCGAATGGTGTCACCTCTACCGTAAAGATCAGATCATTAAAATCATTGTCTCCGCTAGGTCGGTAAATATCCTCAAAGCCAATCACTAGGAATTCATTCTCTGTATCGAGAAACGCAACATTGTGCCTTCTATTCTCAGCGGTTGCTTCAGGGTTAATTGCAGGGTAGCTATAAAAAGGCGTCCCCCAACTACTAAGGCTGTCAATATTGTTATAAGACCCCGACCACCCCCAACCATTAGAAATGATGAAGAAGGCCAGTGTTTGGCCAGCGGTAAGTTCAACACTTAAATCGATGGTGTCGCCCTCTTGCATCTCACCTGCACTCGCAACTGAAGTATTAGGAAACACAATCACATGTGCATTAATGTCATCTTTGGTGACCGGTGGATTGTTTGTATCAAATACGAAGTAACCAAGGGAGTTTCGATAACCAGCCCCTTCATTCAAGAAAGTGATTTTCGCCAATGCGTACTCCGCACCGTTCAACTCATCGTCAATATCAATACTCGAATAACGCTCGGGCGCAATAAATGCGCTGTTCACCGTACTTCCTTCAGGGAGCATCGAATACACATTGCTTAAGACATCTTGTGGGAGTGAATCAGCTATCGAATAAGTAATGTTGGGTTTACCTTTCGCTGAATAATTGGAGGCATCCGCACCAGATTCAAAGGTAAGATCAGCGGTAGTCAGTGCCATCGCAGCACAGGGGATTAGGCAACTAGGTAGTATGACTGAATTCCAATTTCTCATTATATTCCCTCTTTTAACTAGCCATAAGCGAGTAGAAAGGAATAGAGCAAATATAGTGCCGAAAATTAATTATTATTTAACAGTCAGTTAGGTGAATCTAAAAAGCCTTTCTCATATTGAGAATGAAGTTGATATAAAAGCCGCTATTTATATAACGGCTTAATCTTTAGATGGACAAAAGCTTCAAGAGAGCAATTTAAAGCGACTTGTTACCTTATAGCTTTTAGCTAATGATTTTGTTAGCTAATAACCGGCATCGATTGCCATGTCCTTTGGTGCAACATTTCACACCCAGATTCAGTAATAACGATGTTCTCCTCGTGCACCATCATACGATTTTTCGCAAATGCCATGCCCGGCTCAAGCGTTAGCACCATACCGGGTTTTAAGATCACATCACCGTTAGGGACATGTGATGGCCATTCGGTTAACTGCATACCCAACCCGTGCCCCATACGACCCACATCGTTGCCGAGTGCACCATTCTTTTCAAGCACCGACCACATGGCTTGCCACACGTCTCCGGTTGTTCGTCCCGGTTCAGCAATCGCTAGCCCTGCTTCTGTCGACTGATATACCGCGTCATAAGCCGCTATTGTATCTGGCTGCGCATATCCAAACGCATAGTTCCGGTCAAAGTCGCTAAAGTAGCCATCAAAGTTAGCACCCGTATCGATGATCAAAACATCTCCTTCAGAGAGCACGCGATCGGTTGGTCCCATGATGATGTTGTCATAACCACCTTGGCCGGATGCCGAGATCAGATAAGGACATGCATCAGCGCCCAAGCGTAGCACCTCTAAATGCATTGCTTTACACGCCTGTCGCTCTGTCATGCCTATTGTTAAATTTTGGCGAAGATACTCAAAACCCGCCGCCGTGACTTGGCACGCAAAGCGTACTTTATCGATTTCGGCTTGAGATTTAACACTGCGCAGATCGCGAATCATCAGCGACACATCCACCACACTATGTTGGCTTAGTTTCTGCTGTAACAATGCATAGTTAGTGGCTGGCATACGCAGATGTGTTTCTGGGCCGATCATCGAACCGATTCGACGAGAACCTTTGGAGACTTCAGATAGCGTAGCCGCTAGCAAAGAGATACCGTCGTCTTCTGGCCTTGGTGATGGCCAACTGCGCACATCGTCAATCCATGTATCATCAAAGCCAGCGACACCAATCTCTGGCACCACAGCGATAGGCTTACCAAACGCAGGCACAACCAAAAACCAAGGTCGAGTTGGGCTTTCCCAAAACTGCGATTTGAAGCCACTGAAGTAGCGAAATTCAGGCTCAGTAGTAAAAAATGCGGCATCGATGTTTTGAGCACGAAGCCGTTTTTGCAACTCAACGGTGCGCAGCTCTAATTCTGCTGATTCAAACCCTCTCTGTGGAGGTGTTAGCGGCAATATACTCATATCTCTATCCTTGATTGAATAACGGGTAGCTAGGCGTATTAATTGAATAAAATGTCTCTTGGTAACAGAGCGATACTTGGGAAGAAAATTAGCAATGCAGACATCAATATCAAGATAAGGAAAAACGGCAGTGTTCCGCGGATGACTTCCATATAAGGTCGCTCGAAAATCGCAATTGCGGTAAAGATGTCACAACCGAATGGCGGCGTTGCAGAACCTATCGCCATTTGTAACGTCACCATCACACCGACCAAGATTGGGTCGATACCTGCTGCATCAACAATCGGCATAAAGATCGGCGTTAAAATTAGCAAAACCACCAAAGAGTCCACAAACATGCAGCCGACAAAGAAAGTCAGTGCGATGACAAACAGAATGAATTCAGGTGAAGCATCTTCTAAATTAAGAGGAGCCAATAATTCCTGAGGAATTTGTTCAAACGAGATATACCAAGAGAACGCCTGACCGACACCCACCAGCACAAACACAACCGCGGTAATCAAGCCGGTATTTAACGCTGCATCACAGATGTCTTTTACGCCAAGTTTGCGATAGAAAATGCACTCAACGATGATTGCATACAACACTGCAAATGAGGCTGCTTCGGTAGGTGTGACTACGCCAGAATAGATACCACCGATGATCAAAGCGGGGAAACCAAGAGGAAGAATCGCTTTCTTAATCGCTTCAATGCGTTCTACAGTATTGGCTTTTTCAACCAAAGAGATGGTGTCACTGTGTTTCACGCTATAGGCATAGCTGTATAGGGAGAACAAGGTCGCGAGCACTAAACCTGGGCCGATACCTGCAATGAATAGCTCACCTACACTGGCATTGGCTAAGGTGCCGTAAAGAATCAGACCGATACTAGGTGGGATAAGAAACGCGATGTCACTGGCATTGATGATCAGAGCCATCACAAAACTGTCTTTGTACCCTGCTTGCAACAATTTCGGACGCATGATTTGACCAACCGACACCACGGTGGCTTGGGTCGAACCAGAAACAGATCCAAATAGAGTACAGCTAATGCAGGTGGTAATCGGCAGCCCGCCACGCAGATGCCCTACAAACGCTTGAATCAGACCCAGTAAGTTATACGCTGTGTGACCACGCGTCATAATATCCGCAGCCAAGATGAACATCGGCACCGCAATCAGTGCGTTAGGTGAGATACCTGTCACCATCTGCTGAATCAATACGCCGGGCTCAACCTGAGAGAAATGAATCAAGCCAATCAAAGCCCCAACCGCTAACGGCACAATCATAGGGAAGCTCAAAAACAGTAGAATCACCATCACAGAGACAAGGGTAAATGTAATGACATAAATATCTAATTCGCCCGCAATAATGTCCGAGAAAAACTGTGCAACATCGCTCATTCGAACTCACCTACTTTTGTATTTCTATTTTCAATCACGTCAAATGACACGTAGATATCTTTGTGCAGCAGGTTCATCAAGAAACTCATGCTGTATTGCAATCCGGCGATGAAAAAGCCGATAGGGATGATTGCGTATACCCAAAACACAGGGAATTGAAGAGCTGGGCTTAATCGATTGATGTCTTTCAACTCTTTGACGTAGAAGAACGCGTGGTAGGTGAGATAGAACATCAACATGGCAGTGAGTAGCGCAATAATGGTTGTGAGAACTTTTTGAGCTTTTGTGCTTAGTGAATCGTAGACCGCAGTCATGCGTATATTTCGCCCTTGGCGCACTGCATAAGCGAAGCCAATAAAGGTCACAGACACAATCAGAAATTGATTGAGCTCTTCTGAAAAAAACAGGCTTTTGTTAAAAGCATACCGACCAATCGCATTGGCCGTAGAGTTAATCATCATCGTAAGAATGGCGGTCATGATCAAAAAGCGCTCTAGCTTTTCCGTCACAACACTGATTTTATGTAGCAGTTCTTTCATAACAGGCAGTGCTCCATACTTCGTTCAGTGACAGGGGTCCAGTGCCACAAATTGGAGAAGGTGGGAATAAGCTACCCGCCGCCAATGAACAGCGGATAGCATTCATCCTTACTAACGCTTTTTATTGCGTTGCTGAAGCAGCCTTCACTTCACCTAGGATTTCTTCGAGAATGTTTTTCGCACCCTCACGAGCTTCACTCTGCTGACCTGCTGGGTAGGCATTTGCCACTACGTCATAGTAGGTGGTGTGCAGTTTTTGGCTGAGTGTTTTAAAACGCTCACGCTCTTCATCCGTCAACACAACCACTTGCATGCTTGGACGCTCTTTCAGGATCTTGTCCATGTTCTCTTTGTTGATGCGGATCTGGTAGTCATAAGCAGCTTGATCTGCGGCTTTGATCGCTTTGTCGACCATCGCTTGCTTCTCCTCTGACAAACCGTTGTACCACTTGCTGTTGGTCGAAACGGTGCTCACATAAGGTTGCTGACCTGGGAACATCAAGTAGTCTTGAACTTCATGCCACTTCGCGTTGTAGATGAAGTAGATAGGGTTAACCATGCTATCGATAGTCTTAAGTTGCAGTGAACCGTACACTTCACCCCAAGAAAGAGGAGTAGGTGTTGCACCAAACGCTTTGTAGGTTTCAACAGGAATGGTTGAAGTGAAAGTACGGATTTTCTGGTTAGCAAAGTCCTCAGGTGTACGGATAGGTTTGTTACCACCCCACACCATTTCGCCTTCCGACATCATCGACAATAGCTTTAGGTTTACGCTCTCAAACTTGGGTGCCAACTTGTTGTAAATGGTTGGGCTTTCCGTTAAGACCTTATGCGTAATCGCTTCGTTAGTACCCAGCACATAAGGTAAGCTCACTGCCTGAACCTCGGGAACATAAGACCCTAAGTGACCCGCACCTACAGACACGAATTGAATGGTGCCTTTAGCGGCCAATTCTACGATGTCGTTCTCTGTACCCAATTGTCCGTAGTAATAGATGCGAACACGGATATCGCCATCAGATTCCTTCTTAATCACTTCCGCAAATTTTTGCGCATAGATGTCTTGAACGTCTGTTTTGTCCTCTTCTGAAGCAAACTTCCATGTTTCGGCATGAACGCCAAAAACCATGCTCAAACTTAGCAGTGCTACGCCTAATCGTTTCATCCTGTCTTTCCTTTTATTATCCTAATTTCACGCTGATGACTTTGGCCAATTCACGCGCTTCAGTATTGGCTGTATCGACAATAAACTCCGTTTAAAGTCAGCCATCTTGCAGTGCCAAATGCGTCACTGCTGAATCTGTTTCTCTACTTGTTGCTTCTAATTGAGCCGTTTCTAAATTGATCTTGCTAAACGGTCGTTCACCAACTGAATCCAGTAGCTCGCACCGAGCTTTAAGATGCCGTCGTTAAAGTCGTATTTTGGGTTATGCAATGCGCAGCCACCGACCGATTCCGTGCCATTACCCAACAGCACATAACAGCCCGGTTTAACGCGTAACATGCTTGAGAAATCTTCCGAAATTGTCAGTGGATCGCAGGCGTCATTAACGTTCTCGACACCAAGCACCTTCTGCGCGGCGGCAACCGAATATTGGGTTTGTTGCTCACTATTGATGGTTGGGTAGAAGGTATTAATAAACTCAAATTCGTAGGTCGCACCTGCAGCCTGACAAATGCCCGCCACGATTCGCTCCATACTTTGCTTGATTCGGTCGAGAGAAGATTCAGTAAAACAACGGCAATCTCCCTTAATAATCACTTGGGTTGGGATAACGTTAACCGTACCGTCTGTAATAAACTCAGTTGCTGAAACCACAGCGGTATCGTGAATCGCGCTAAGATTGCGAGAGACAATGGTTTGCAGACCAAGGATTACTTGCGAGCCAACGACTAGAGGATCGACACCTTGATGCGGCAGAGCGGCATGCCCACCCACACCGTTGATCGTGATCTCAAAGCTGCTCTCACTGGCCATTAATGATCCAGGACGAACCATCAATTCACCTTCCGCTAAACCGGGAAAGTTATGTACGCCATACACTTCATCAATCGAAAATCGCTCAAACAGGCCATCATCAATCATCGCTTGTGCGCCGCAGCCATGCTCTTCATCGGGTTGAAAAATGAAATACACCGTGCCATCGAAGGTTGGGTTCCCTGCCAATAGGTTTTCGGCTAAATAACTTGCTGCGCCAAGCAGCATTGCAGAGTGTCCATCGTGGCCACAAGCGTGCATCTTTCCATCGTGTTGTGAGCAATGTGCGAAGCTGTTTTGTTCATGAATATGCAGAGCATCCATATCAGCTCTTAGGCCAATACTTGCTTCATTTGATCCCGAACGAAGTATCCCCACTAATCCTGTTTTACCGATGTTACGCACCACCTCTATTCCAAAACTGTGTAGTTGATTGGCGATGAAATCAGAGGTGAGATTCACGTCAAAGCCGCATTCAGGAAAGCGATGTAAGTGTTGACGCCATTCCGTCATGCTTTGAATAAGCTGCGAAGACAGTTGGTCTGGTTTTATCGAGAAAGTAGACGACATAGTAGTGATCCCAAAGTGTAATTCTTTGTATTAACGTTAAATGTAGAGTTAGCTTGGCTGCTGAATGTAAACGTGAAGCAAGCAGCTTTAATCAAAGGTCGTTACAACGACTGTGACCTTCGGCAATTATCTGAGGGTGGTTGAAAGTGATGCTCTAACAACATACCGAAGCCTTTGATAGGCGTGGGGTAATTCATCAACTGAAGCGAGTGCCAAGCCAATACCTGATTGCTGCTAACAACGGGCTTATCTAATTCCGCTTCAATGGTCTCGATGACTGATGCAGCTCGTAATGCAGTACAAGAGATAAACAGTAAATCGGCGTTCGGATCACAGACTTCAATCGCGGCTTGTTTAATGTCCTGTGGTGAAATGAACGTCATCGCGGTGTCATCTTCAAAGCCGAAGCCAGCAATGCTCAAAACCTCAATGCCTTGCGACTCAAAAAATGCGGCCACGTCTTGATTCACAGCTTCGGTATAAGGCGTTAATACCGAGATGCGCTTAGCTTTAAAGCTATCGAAAGCCGCTAAGGCAGCGGTCACAGGATTCGTTATCGCAGCGTTTGGGCGAGACTGATGAATAAGCTGGGTAATTCGCTCGCTTCCGATAACCACCGTGCCAGAGGTACATGCATAAATCACAACATCCAACTCTGTGCCCGGTAAGATAGTATCGGCACAATCGGCAATTCCCGGCTCCATTCTGCGTAAATTATCAATGGTCAAAGGATTGTAATTTCGAACACGGCTAGTAAAAGATTGCACATCACTTGGGTACAGTTGGGCGAGATCTCGCTCAATATTAAAGTCAGTTGCTAACGCGATCACACCGACGCGTCCTGCTGGTGCTAATGCTTCTAATTCAGACTGTAAAGTAGCGATTCCAGATCTCATACTTACCGATTCCTTGAACTCATTAAGTGTTAATAAAATGTGCATTCACAACTAACATCTTTGCCAATTGACTCTTTACATTTTGTTTACAAGGTTAATAATGCCTCGATAAGTTTAAGGATTATCATCAAATAACGTATTTATTGTGCAGAAATTCCGCATTTTTATTACGTTATAGTGATTTTTTGTTCTCATAGGTGGCTCACTCATTGCTAAGGAAAAATACCTTAATCTTGATCACACAATGATCTAAAAGTAACAATTCACTTACAAGCAAATATTGGGAAGCGTTGGTATGGCACAGCAACCGGAAATGACGGTCGACAGTTTTGACAGAAAGATCCTCAACATCGTACAAGACTCAAATCGAGCAACTTCGGACAACATCGCAGAAAAAGTGGGGCTCTCTCCCGCGGCTGTTCAGCGCCGTTTAAAACGCATGCGAACTCAAGGGGTCATTCAAGCGGATGTCTCGGTCATCAATCCAAAAGCGGTAGGGCATGCGATGACTTTTATCGTCCAAGTGACCTTGGAGCGTGAACGTGTTGATTTGATGCATAACTTCAAAAAAGAGATGAGTGCCAATCGATCTGTACAGCAGTGCTATTACGTGACGGGCAGTTCTGACTTTATCTTGATCGTCACTGCAGCAGATATGGAAGGGTACGACAATTTTACTCGTGAGGCTTTCTTCGATAATGCCAACATCAAAAGCTTTCAAACCAATGTGGTGATGGATAACGTCAAAGTCGGCCTGACCATTCCGATTGATGAGCAACGTGATTAGATAACGCAACACCTCGGAAAACGAAACAGAAATACAGAAATACAGAAATACAGAAATAAAAAAGACGGTATGAAGAAACCTTACATACCGCCAACTTTGGGGCTTACATTATTATGAGTTGTTAGCGATTAACTGTTAACTATGTACTTCTAGCTATTAGATTTTGTTGTCGATGATTTGTTGGTAGAGATCCGGGTCAGTTGCTCCTTCAGTACCAATAACCAACACTCGACTGTCTTCAGTTAAATTCAATTTGTCAGCGAATTTCGGTTCTTGTTTAGCGATGATCGCAGCAGCAAAACCAGGAACCGCAGACTCACCACCTTCAATCGCCACTTCCGCGTGTTCGCCACTCGCCAACATACGCATCGCTTGCGGAATGGCCTCTTCGCTCAGCGTCATAAAGTCATCCGCGCCATTTTGTAGAATTGTCCACGCCAAGCTTGAAACCTCACCGCATGCGAGCCCTGCCATCAGAGTCTCTAGATCGCCTGTAACTACCACGGGCTTGCCCGCTTGAGCACTCTTCTGAAGACAGTTTGCCTGTTCAGGTTCGACGATGACAAAACGTGGACGCTCAGCGCCCCACAGATCCCAGAAGTAACCACAAACAGCGGATGCCAAACCGCCCACACCGCCTTGTACGAAAACATGAGTGGGGATTTCACCATCCAATTGCTCGACAATTTCAGCCAACATCACGGTATATCCCAGAGCAACGTCTTTAGGTATTTCCATGTAGCCTTCGTAAGAGGTGTCCGACACGATCACGCGATTTTTCGCTCGCGCTTCTGAATCGGCCAAACGAACCGATTCATCGTAGTTACCGGTGATGCGAACCACTTCTGCGCCAAACGCTTCCATCGCTTGCTTACGCCCTTCCGACACATCGCGATGAATGTAAATCACACAGCCACAGCCGAACATTTGCGCTCCCCATGCTACCGAGCGCCCATGGTTTCCGTCTGTCGCACAGCTGACAACAATTTCAGCAACTTCTGATTTCCATTCCCCGTTGAGCAGCTCACTGATGGTTGGATTCTTCCCATAACGGTTGGCGATCTCAATCTGAAGCTGACGCGCAACCGCATAAGCGCCACCGAGTGCTTTAAAACTCTTTAGGCCAAATCGCTGCGATTCATCTTTGTACCAAAACTTGTTTACGCCGATCTCAGCAGAAATACGATTCAATTCATGCAAAGGGGTGACGGAATAACCCGGCCATTGTGAAATGTCCTTAATTGCCTGCTCAGAACTCGCAACACTTAGAATATCAAGTTGCTCACTTGAGTACTCCAATTCAGGGCGTGCTTGAGGGTTAGCATAGTGTGTCAGAGTGCCAGCCAGTAACTGCATAAATGATCGTCCTTATTAGTCATTCACATTGCTCCTTACATCACCAAGCATAATCGTCTTCGGCTTGTAAGGCTTGCGGATATTAAAGTTTATCGGCATCAAAGTGCTGTGATTGTGCTTTCTAAAAACCAAATCTGCAGAAATTAGTTGTTACTTAGCGAGTAAATGCGGTTTTTACTCACATCCATGTTCTCTCGTTGAATTTATGAGCATTACAAGCGGTACCACCTTCCATTCCAGAACAAAAAAAGGTTGGTAATGACAAAGCACAACCAACCTTTCAACATACACACCTAATTTTTAATGCGAGTCAAAGCTACTCAATACGAGTGATGAAACCATATTTATCTGAATCGGCCTTAGTCACCCAGTGCTCACCCGAAGCAGGCGCAGAGTCTAAAGTGAAGATATAGAAATCAATTCCTTTGTCTCCCATCACCTTTTTAAAGTAGGTCGCTTGCTTACGATGGCTTTCATTGGTGTATGGGAACTCTTTGGCTGTTTTATCACCCTCAGCCCAACTGTGCACACCAACCTGCTTATTAAGCTCAATAGCTTTGGTGGTATCAGCGCGTTGCAAAACTCGTGGATTACCTGCAGCAAACAGGTCCGTGCCGCCAGAGAACACCGAACCCGTAGGCGTTACGATCGTCGTCATGTTGTTATTGTGGATCATGCGACCGGTATACATATTAATATCATCGTCGGCACTACCACCAATATGGTTGGTAAACTTCAGCGTCATCTCACTGCCTTGATACAATTTCACAATATCAAACAGCTGAGAATAAGTTGATGCACCCAGAGTCGACTGAATTCGATCAACAGCGCCAGTCTCATTGAGCACATCGCGGTAAAAAGCATTGAAAGCAAACGACGTGGTGATCGTAACCTTGTTCCCACTTTTAGTTTTACTCAGGATTGTAGACCCTAGGCTAGTCACGTATTGGATCAGTTCATTGTGATACTCAAGCTCGACTTGTTTATTAGTATTCGTCGTCGTGTTAATTAACGTGCTGTCATTCCCAATTGAACGTTGAGCCGTGCCACAATCAAATGAATCAAACAAATCACCCTCGCGGTAAATAGCACAGTCATCGGCGCCAGCATCAGGGAGGTACAGATCCACACTTTGACCTAGGCTATCCGCAAGCCTAACCACTTTTTGTTCATCACTAATATCTTCAGCAAACAGAATTTTTTCATACTGAACCCCATCATAGGTCAGCTTCATTGCCTCTTGGAGCTCCTGTCGCTCTTGATACAACTCACCAAGCTTAGCCGATGAAAATACGTAATCCGCCTTAGGTTTCGCTTGCGCTTTAGTAGCAGGCTTATTCGAACTGGAACTTGAATTGCAGCCCGCTAAAAGAATCAAAGGTAACGCCAGTAATGCCTTTCGATAGTGGTTCATTGAATTATTCCCATCATGTTTTGATGGGAATGATTCTATTATTTAAAGACATACACATCTGTCTCATGAATGTATGAGAATGTAATTCTTTTTGAACGTTGTTTTTTATTTTCCCAAAAAGTCAAAATCATCATTGAACTGGCGTAGAAAGTGTTTAATCATTCACGTCAGGTATTTTACGTAAAGTATGGAAATTGGATATCTAGTAATAGCTAGCAATACCACAAGGCTCCCTCACGTAATCTCAATAAATGAAACGCACGATAAGGCTGATAATGGAATGACAAAACCTAAAATGATCATCGTAGAAGACGATTTAAAACTTCAGCGAATGCTAAAGGATTACTTTGTTACGCAGGATTTTGATGTCTCCACATTAGATGATGGTAGTGATGCTACGCAAACCATCCTTGCCGAACAGCCTGATATCGTGTTGTTAGATTTAATGCTCCCTGTAACCGATGGACTGACAATATGCCGACAGACGCGCAGCCTCTTTAAAGGTAAGATTTTAATGCTCACCGCCAGCGATGATGATTTCGACCACGTCGCAGGCTTAGAGACAGGCGCAGATGACTATGTCACCAAGCCAATCAAGCCAAGAGTTCTACTGGCAAGGGTTCGCTCGCTGCTACGACGTCAAGAAATCAGTACTCCTTTAGCTGATGACTCAGATAACCTTCATTTCGACCATCTGGTTCTGAAAAACACCTACAAGAAGTGCGAACTTGCAGGAAAGGTTTTGTCACTCACTGACAGCGAGTTTGACCTATTGTGGTTATTAGCAAGTAACCCTGATACTCCGCTATCACGTGACTATCTGACGCAAACGCTGCGTGGTATTGAGTACGACGGAATCGATCGAACAATTGATAATAAAATAGTGCGCCTAAGAAAAATTCTTGGCGACGACCACACACCAGCAGAAAAAATTCAGACCATTCGCGGGAAAGGTTACTTATTTGTTTCGACCGCCTGGCGTTAACCTCGCTCAATACGAGCGTAATAGAGAGAGCGATTATGCGACGTATCTTTTTGGAGTCCTTAACAGGGCTGTTAGTTTGCTTTATGGCCGGCCTTGTCGCCTACGAGATTAGCGTCTATCAGCTCAATACTGACTACGAATATGTACTGGAAGATTACGAAGCGAGTGCCCACCAGCAATTGATCGAAAATATCGCAAAGAATCAGGGGCTTGAAGCTGCTCATCAAGCGATAAACCAATTTGTAGAAACTACACGAAATAAACTGGTTACGTTCAGCCCAGACGATGAAATACCAGGCCCCGTTTCAGAGTTCTTCAGTACCAATCCGAATACCTTTATCTTTCACGATGATGAGCGTGACCTATGGTTTCGCTTAGCAAGCAGCGACAATACCTATCACTACCTTCCCAACAGTGAAGCGTTCGTTAGGCAAAAAATAGAGCTGGAGGATGACCTCATTTGGTTGTTCTTTTTAGCGAGCTTTATCTTATATGGCTTGTGTCATCTATTTATTATCTTCCGTCGAGTCAAAAAGCTTGAGTCTGCCACTCTGCGTTTTGCTGAAGGGGATCTCTCCACACGAGCCGAGACTTCAAGTGGTGTTGCGATTGGTTCACTGAACAAATCCTTCAACCTGATGGCCGACAGAATTCACCGCTTAGTTGAAAGTAATCGCTCACTCACTAATGCTGTCGCTCATGAACTGCGTACGCCAATATTCCGTATTCAGTGGCAAGCTGAAATGTTGAAAGACACTCAGCTAAACGAAGAGCAGGAGCGTACGATAGAGAGTATTGTCGAAGACACTGAAGAGATGGAAAAGATGGTCGATGAACTATTGTATTACGCCAAACTCGATAGCACTGACCTAGAGAACCTAAAAAAGCCATTAGAGATTCGAGACTTTCTCGACCACGCAATGACGCGTTGGAGTAAAGACACTCAACTCAACATCGACCTTTCACTACCAGCGCAACCTAGCTCAATACTTGCGGATGAAACACTACTCAACCGAGCACTAGATAACCTCGTGCGTAACGCAATGAAGTTCGCACGCTCGCAAGTGTCGATAGAAGCAAGCGTGCACCAAGATCAACTGAAAATTGCGGTACATGACGACGGTGATGGCGTTGCAGAGGAGCACCGAGCACATCTGTTCGATCCCTTTTATGTTGGCGACAAAGCACGTAATAAAGCTAAGAGTGGCCATGGGTTAGGGCTTTCTATCGTTGAGAAAATCTGTGCTCAACACGGCGCTAGCGTAGAGGTTGGTCAGAGCCAAACCTTAAAGGGTGCGGTATTCACCATAACCATTCAGCTATGTAATGATTCAGCTGACAAACCCATACAGTAACGACAAAACACCTCTGAAATAATGTTCAACATCGGTCGGGAGATACTGTCTTCCAATGAACTTAATGAGTCTAGATAAACATGACACTGCCTTTGTGACTTGCCATCTAGGTTCCAATCATTCTTAAGGTGTTTATATGAAAAAGTTATTAGTTGTTTTAGGTATTGTTTCTCTAGCTGGTTGTTCTGGTATTAGCCACAATGAAGAAGTTTACACAGCACACGCAGAGAGCTTCAACATTGTAGGATTCCAAGTTCCGGGTAATACTCAAGACCGCGCAATGGAATTAGTACCTGAAGGTGCAACAGTTGATACGATTCGTTCAACAAACTCTGATACGAGCTCAGTTCTGGGAATCATCAACCGTATTATCGGTATCGACTACGTTCAAGTTGGCGGTAAAAAGCAGTAACTCAAGTATATACCTAGATAAATACTTGAGTTACGTGCCTTTAATCAGTAGCCTGCGCACACTAAGTAAATCTGAGCCAGTGACCCCGTCGCTGGCTTTTTTGATCCAGAAAATTTTGTGCTCTGTGCCAAAGAAGCACCCAATGACACTCCCACTTTTAACTAACAATTCGAAAAATTAGCCTAAAAATCTCCAATTTCTCATCTAAATTGCACTCAAATTCACCGAATAACCTTCAACTCAAACTGACACTCCCAAATCGTTGATCCTTCTATCAACCCACAAGCCTTTAATTGAGGCACAGATCAATTTACACAAAAACCTTAATTTCCAAGAAAAATTAACACTTAATAAAAGTGTCACGATTTTATAAAAAAACAGGTAGGTGCGTTCAAAAATAAACAGAAACGATAACTATCTGTAAATACGAAAGATATAAGTTTCATGAATAAAAGAGATCGTTGCCATGCTACTAATTAATCTGATCGAATGATGTAAATTAGCCGTGAGAATTTTGTTACGTTTTCTTTGATTTTACATGGAAAGAGAAAATAACAATGAAAATAAGAAAGCGTTTAGTTGCCGTTGCTATAGCCAGTGCTATGTCTTTGTCAGTGCATGCAAATGAATCGGTTCAGATTGATCAACCCATCAACTTTACTAACTTTTCTGGGTTGAACGCCCAGTTAGGTGTTAGCAATGCTTCTAGCTTCAAGATGGTTAAAGAAGTGAACCTGAAAAAGCGTGGTATCTACAAAGTTAAGATCCAACAGAATATTTGGGGTACGCCAGTATGGGGGCACTACCTGAATGCAACCCAAAGCGTGCAAGGTGGCGCGCTTAAGTCCGTTCAAGGTCGCTACCTTAAAACAACAACCCTAGAGCGTTCTTTTGTTAAACCATCAATCAATAGCTCCCAAGCCGTTGAGCTTGCGAGTAAAGATCTTAAGATTCAAGGCTTAACCAGCAAATCTCTAGACAATGTCCAACATCAGCTATTTATCTATCAAGGTTCAGTGAAGCAAGGCGTCGGGCAACAAAGCGTAGATAAAACACGACTAGTATACGTTGTCTCGTACCTAGTAGAAGGCAGTGAGCAACCGACTCGACCGTTCACCATGCTAGACGCACACACAGGCGAAGTTATCGACCGCTGGGAAGGTATTGCCCACGCTCAGATCGGTACAGGCCCTGGTGGTAACGAAAAAACAGGCATGTACGAATACGGTACCGACTATCACTACCTTGATGTTCAAGAAAATGGCACAGAGTGTGTTATGGAGTCGGAAAATGTCGTTACCGTTGACCTAAATGGCGCGACAGATGGCGATACCACTTATAGCTATGAATGTCCTCGTAACGAACACAAAGCCGTGAACGGCGCATTCTCCCCACTGAACGATGCGCACTACTTCGGTAAC
Organism: Vibrio gigantis; assembly: GCF_024347515.1. Taxonomy (NCBI): domain Bacteria; kingdom Pseudomonadati; phylum Pseudomonadota; class Gammaproteobacteria; order Vibrionales; family Vibrionaceae; genus Vibrio; species Vibrio gigantis. The sequence continues at coordinate 1,390,688 of NZ_AP025493.1, read as the reverse complement.
ATTGTGTTCGACATGTATAAAAACTGGTTCGACACAGCGCCACTCTCTTTCAAACTCATGATGCGTGTTCACTACGGTAACAACTACGAGAATGCGTTTTGGGATGGCAAAGCAATGACCTTTGGCGATGGTGAAAGCTTCTTCTACCCGCTTGTTAGCCTAGATGTATCTGCGCACGAAGTGAGTCACGGTTTCACAGAGCAAAACTCAGGTTTGATCTACGCAAACCAATCGGGCGGCATGAACGAAGCTTTCTCTGACATGGCTGGTGAAGCGGCTGAATACTACATGAAGGGTGCCAACGACTGGATGGTCGGCCGCAATATCTTCAAAGGCGAAGGCGCTCTACGTTATATGGACGATCCATCTCGTGATGGTTCTTCAATCAACAACGCATCTGAATACTACGATGGCTTGAACGTACACTACAGCTCGGGCGTGTTCAACAAAGCGTTCTACCATCTAGCAACCACACAAGGTTGGGACACCAAGAAAGCGTTCGAACTGTTCGTGTTAGCCAACCAAATCTATTGGTCTGAAAACAGTGATTTCTGGCAAGGCGCTTGTGGCGTGAAGAACTCAGCAACCGATCTTGGCTACAGTGCCGATGACGTGATTTCTGCATTCAACTTAGTGGGCGTATCACCTTGTGGCGAGCCGCCACTTCCGCCAGAGCCGGAATATCAACGTCTTGAGAATGGTGTTGAAGCTGCAGTTGCTGGTGAAACAGGCTCAAAAACTTACTTCGATATCGAAGTGCCAGAAGGTCAAGATAAGCTGACGATTAACCTTGCTGTCTCTACCGGTGACCCGGATATGTATGTCGGCCTAGATTACGCACCAAGCTCTCAAGAGAACATCTGTAAGAGTGAAACCGTGACCGATGAAGTGTGTGTGATTGAAAACCCAACCTCAGGTCGCTACACAGTGAACATTCTAGGATACTCAGATTACGCAGGTGCAAATCTAAAAGCATCGTACGAATCAGGCAACGCTAACGTACCGCCAGTTTCTTCTTTCGAGCACACGGTCGTAGGCAAAGAAGTAGAGCTGCGCAGCACAAGTTCGGATAGCGATGGCCAAATCGTTTCTTACCAATGGAACCTAGGCGATGGCAACACGCAAACAGGTGAAGTGACTCGTTATACCTATGCTGAAGCTGGCGACTACGTGGTAACCCTAACCGTGACTGACGATGCAGGTGTTGCGACCTCAACAAGCAAGTCGATCACGATTGAAGGTGATTCAGCGGAAGGCTTCCCACTAAAATTGAAGTTTGGTAACAAAAACCCGAACGGCAAGGCTCGCGTTAAACTGGCATGGGATTACGACACCAACGACTACTTTGTGATTAAGCGTAATGGCAAGAATGTTGGTGCGACAGACTTCAACTCATACGTCGACAAGTTCCGTCACAACGGCACAGTAGATGTGGAGTACCAAGTGTGTACCTCAAGCGATATCTGTTCAGAAACCAAGCACTACCGTTTCATTAAAGCACAGTAATCGATAGCAAATTCAGGGCTCCGCAAGGGGCCCTTTTCTCTATTGTCTGTTTATCGCATGAAACATCTACACAAAAACATCCACGCATTACACAAAAATCACACCCATCAACATAACAATACTCACCATAAAAAGGACGACAAATGGCTATTCAAAAAAGCATGCTAGCTTTAGCTGTACTCGGAGGTTCTCTAGCCTTAATCAACAGTACTTCGGCTTACGCATCCCTAGGCATCACACCACCAGCGAACGAAGAGGTTTGGATCACCACCGATGCTGACGCACAACATATAATGACTCAGCATGGCGCAACGGTTTACCCAAGCGTGACGAGAAACAAGCATTCCATCGTCGCGAAAATCAACGCAAAACAGCTAGCTAAACTCTCTAGCCACATGCATGAAGAAACCCACCGTTGTGGTGGCTACATGGTACACGAAGACAAAGCAAGTGCGCTCAAAGCCGCAGCGATGCCACTGACCATGAGCACCTTCGAAAAACCGGTGATCAGCCATCAAGACACGGTTAATGACCTCCTCGCTCAGGTCGAGCCAAACAACATGGTCACGACCATTGAAAATCTAACCAACTTCACCAACCGTTTTTATACTACTTCTACTGGTGTCGCTGCTTCAGATTGGCTTTTAGAGCGTTGGAAAACGGAAATTAAGGATGTGCCTTATGCGTCTGCCCGCCAAATCACGCATGCCGAGTATCCACAAAAATCCGTTGAAGTGACACTGCTAGGCGCGAAATACCCTGAAGAGATCGTCGTTGTTGGCGGACACCTTGATTCGACTGTTGGGTCTTGGACAAGCGAAGGCACCATCTCACCGGGAGCCGATGATGATGCGTCTGGCATTGCAACCGTTACTGAAGCACTGCGTCTGATGATCGCCAGCGGTATTCAGCCAGACAAAACTATCAAATTCTACGGCTATGCAGCGGAAGAAGTGGGGCTGCGCGGTTCACAAGATCTCGCCAATGCATTAAGGGATGAGCAAGCTAACGTTGTGTCAGTACTGCAATTAGACATGACCAACTACAACGGTTCAGCGCACGATATCACCTTCATTACAGACTATACCGACAGTAACCTCACCGCCTACCTCAGCGAGCTGATAGACACCTATGCCAGCGACATCAGTTACGGTTTCGATGATTGTGGCTACGCCTGTTCTGATCACGCCTCTTGGCACAATGTTGGCTACCCAGCCGCCATGCCATTCGAGAGCATGTTTAACGACTACAATCCAAGTATTCATACAGAGCACGACACGCTTGAGAACTCCGATCCAACCGCGACACATGCGACCAAGTTCGCCAAACTGGCGATTGCCTACCTTGTCGAAACTAGCCTTGATTCGCCCGTTGCAGGCCCTAAAGAGCTGCAAAATGACGTGCCTGTTGAAGGACTTGCTGCAGGATATGGTGAAGAGCAGTTCTTCACCTTTACGACTCAAAGTGCTGGTCAGTTAACGATAACATTAACAGGCCCTCGCAGTGGCGATGCTGACTTATACGTCAAATATAACGGTGTGGTATCAAAAGCAAACTTTGACTGCCGCCCATACCAGAACAGCAGCAACGAACAATGTGTATTGAACAAACCTGCGGGTGAATTTAGCATCATGGTGCGCGGCTATCGCAACTTCAGCGATGTCTCTATCGTAGCTAACTTTGTTCCTGATTCTCTCTAGGGCTGACTAGCTAAATTAATCCGATCGAGCTAGAACCAAAAATCCGCAAGACCTCATTCCTAATTGGATTAAAAACGAGATCTCGCGGATTTTATTATCTACTGTGTCTTAATAACCACTAGCACAACCAGCTAGTAGTCCATTCGCATGGCTATTAAGACGTTTTCTTCATCACCTTAGTACAGATATACTCACCAATCGGCATCGCAGAAGTTGCCGCAGGCGATGGAGCATTACACACGTGCAGGCTTCTTGGGCTTTCCGCAAACAGGAAGTCATGAACCAGGGTGCCATCTTTGAGTACCGCTTGGGCACGAATGCCTGCTGGATATGGTTTGAAATCTGACACCGTAATACTTGGGCAGTACTTATTAACCAACTTTAGATAGCCCGGCTTCCACCACGAGTTCTTAAACTCGACCAAACCGGTTTTCAGGTGATTCGCAGTCACCTTCCAAAAACCCGCAAAACTGAGCATCTGCAGCGTGTCCTTGAAACTAAAATTAAGCTTGCCATAACCTTCTCGCTTCCAGCCTTGAACTGCATTTGGCCCTACTGTTACGGAGCCATCAATCATACGTGTTAAATGCACGCCCAAGAATGGCAGTTCAGGGTCAGGGATCGGATAGATAAGATGATTCACCACTTGGTTGTGTTTGGCGTCCAACTGATAATACTCACCGCGATAAGGCACGATTTGGAAGTCGGTTTCAATGCCCAGCATGCTAGTCATTCTATCGGCCATCAAACCAGAACAAGTGATCAAAAATCGGCTGTTCAGTTGTAGAGTTTGACCATCTACTTTACACGTTAGCTGCACCTCATCTTCTTGCTCATCTGCCATAATCACTTCAGTGCCAAGGCTAAGTTTGCCACCCGCTTCAACAAACTCTTGAGCCATTACTTCGGTGACTTTTTTGTAGTCGACGATACTGGTGGTTTTGACATAAATCGCGCCCAAGCCCGTGATATTTGGCTCAGCAAGTTTCAGTTGCGCCTGATCCAAGAGATCGACATCAATGTCGTTATCATGACAACGTTGATAGAGCGCGTTCATGCGCTCCACTTCCTGCTGATTGGTCGCGACCAACAGCTTACCGCAGTTTTCGACGGGGATATCGTGTTGGCTGCAAAAGGCGATGGTGCGCTCGACGCCACGCTTACAAAAATCCGCCTTTAAACTGCCCGGAGCGTAGTAAACGCCAGCGTGAATCACACCACTGTTGTGACCGGTTTGGTGCTGCGCAAAGCCACGTTCCTTCTCGACTAAAAGGATGCTTTTATCTGGATGAGCTTGTTGAAGTTGCCATGCCGTCGACACACCAACAATGCCACCACCAACGATAATATAGTCGTATATTGAGTTCATAATATTCCTACATTCAGTCCTTTAAATTATAGGGAAGACGCGACAGTGTCAGGTTCGGTTTGAGGCAACGATTCTTGCTCATCGTCCGATTCTTTTTTCACTTGATTGATATCGTACTTACGACCGCTGTAGATGAAGATAGCGATAAACAGAGCCACACACACCAAGCGAATCACGATTGACACATCAGGCCAAACCAAAGCCACACCCAGTGCAATCAACACGGCACGAAGCGCGAGATTAATTTCACTCTCTAAGTAACCCTCAATCGCGGCAACAAACGCGTAAGTACCAATGATAGCAAAGCCACCTGTGACCAAAACCGAGGTCACATCCCAACTTACTAAGTTGGTGTAAGCGATAAGCAGTGGCACCAAGTACAAGCCTTTGGCAATCTTCCACGCCATTAAACCGGTTCTCATTGGCGGTGTTTTAGCAATAGTCGCGGCTGCAAATGCGGTTAAGCAAACTGGTGGTGTTACGTTGCTGTCTTGCGATAACCAGAAGATGATCAAGTGTGCAGAAAGCAGCGCAAGGCTGATCGCTTCCAAGCCCAAGCTTTGCTCAAGCAGGGTTTCCACAAAATCAGCAGGTACTAACGCAATCATCTCTTTGGCTGTTTCGAGTGCCATTGGCGCATTCAATAAATCTAATTTTTCGGGTGCCGCCAACATGAAGATCGCTTTCGCCTGTTCGGGTAACTGACCCGAAACCAACAAGTCGAGCAACTGGCTTTCAGCAATCAGTTTGTACAAGGCTGGAGCAGACAGAGTACCCAACACGATATAAGCCGCGGTTACTGGTAAGCCCATACCCAAAATCAAAGATGCCAGCGCGATTAAGGCTATCATCACCAACAAATCACCGTTCGCCCAACTGTTGATCATCAACGAGAAGGTGTTACCAATCCCGGTAGTGCTGATCACGTTGATAACGAGGCCAATACCTACTAGCAGTACCGCCGTGGTCGCCATATTTTTCGCACCTTGAGAAAGCGCTTCGATGATCGCCTTTGGTCCCATTTTGTGATTTTTAGAGAACCATGAAGCCACTACGACAGACAGAATCGAGATACCCGCTGCGTAAGTCGGTGTGAAGCCCTTCACCAACAGAGTCACCAACACCGCTAGTGGGATCAGGTTGTGCCAGCCCGACAGCAATACCTTCAATAGAGGTTCACAGCCAGAAGTGACTTTTTGCACGCCACTACGTTTGGCTTCAATACGCACGAAGAACGCTACCGACAAGAAGTAGATAAGCGCCGGTAAGAAGGAAACCGCAATGATATCTACATAAGGGATCTGCGTGTAAGACGCCATGATAAACGCACCCGCCCCCATCACTGGTGGCATCAACTGCCCGCCCGTCGATGCAGCCGCTTCAACACCTGCCGCGAAACGCGAAGGGAAGCCTGCCTTTTGCATCAAAGGGATACTGATCACGCCCGTCGATACTGTGTTTGCCACGCTAGAACCAGACACTGAACCCATTAAGCCTGAGCCAATTACCGCGATGAAACCGGGGCCACCAATCACTTTTCCAGCCGCTGCGCGAGACACATCAATGATGTAATCACCGACACCCGAACGCACTAAGAATGCGCCAAATAAGATGAACATGAATACAAAGGTCCAGCTGATTCTTGAGATAGAACCAAACATCCCTTCTGATGAGTAAAAGCTTCGATAAAGCAGAGTTTCAAGGCTCAAACCCGGGAAATGGAAGATGCCGCTGGTCCATTGCCCCCACAGCACCACATAGCTCAAACACACCAAGATAAGCACCGGAATAAACCAACCCATGGTGCGACGAATCAGCTCAATAACAATGGCAATTGCCAAGATAGAGAAGAACCAATCACTGGCGATAAACTTCACGCCTCGCTCATAAAGTGCATCTTCAGCAAAAGGAATGTAGATAAGACAAGCCAGAGCCGCCAAGGCGATCCCGATGTCCACAGCCAAAGCAATTTTGCTTCTTTTCAATGAAATATGGGCGGGATACCAAAGCGCACAAATGATCGCGAAACCGGCGAAGTGGGTCGCCGAGATCCAAAGTTCTGGCAAGGTAGATAAGGTGTTAAACCAAATGTGTAATAGAGAGAGTATCACTCCCATTGTTGTTATCGCTTTGCCTACCCAAGGAAAATCCGTTCGGGTCGGCAGTTCAAATTTTTTCAGTTCCTGCTGCAGCGAATCGCTCATAGAAAACTCCTGCTCTCCGCAGCAAACACGAAGAGAAAATCCATAAAGTAAGGAGGTGCACGAACACATTCTTGAGCGAACGTGCACCAAGCAATTAAGTCACGAAGGGGGTAGTTGATGGCAAACAGCTAGTTCGCGACAAACCGTGAGTTCACGAACTAATAGCTCATAACCAATAGTTACCTGACAACAGGTAAGCTAGTTAACGATCAACTCAGAAGGGACATCGATGCCCACTTCTTGGTAGTAACGTGCAGCGCCCGGGTGAAGTGGAACAGGCAGACCTGCGATCCCTTTCTCGAGAGCCATTGCTTTGGTTGCTTTGTGGATACCTTGTAGGAAAGGTAGGTTTTCATAGATAGCTTTAGTCAGCTGATAAACATCTTCTTCAGAGATGTCTTCACGAACCGCTAGGAAGTTAGGTTGTGCGATAGTGGTGATCGGCTTATCAACACCAGGGTAAGTGTTCGCTGGGATCTCGTACTTGGTCCAGATGTTGTAATCGCCGTTCGCTTGTTTGATTTGTGCATCGGTAAATGACAGGATTTGAATGTCTTCACCCAAGGCTGCAAAGGCTTGAGTTACCGCACCAACAGGCACACCAGCAGGCGTATTCATGCCATCAATGGTGCCATTTTGTAGTGCACTTGCACTGCCGCCGTAACCCATAAAGGCGAGTTTAAATTGTTCTGGGTTAACCGACAGGCCTTGCATGATCTGGCGTCCTGAATTCTCTGTACCTGAGTTCTTCTTACCGATAGAGAATTTTTTGCCGTTTAGATTTTCTAAATCACTCATGGTGCCCGTTTCTGTCAGATCAGAGCGCACAATAAAGTGTTCAACGTTTTGCCATAGCATAGAGACTGAACGCAGTTGTTTTTGACTGCCTGACTTCTCATATGGACCAAGCCCTTGCCACGCCCACGCGCCATACAAACCTTGCAGAATGGCAAACTGCGCTTCGTTCTCATTGAGAAGTTTCACGTTCTCGCCCGATCCCGCAGAGCTGATAGCCGCTAAAGAAAAGTGCTGCTTTGGCGCAAGCTTAACTTTACTCAATGTCGCTAAAGCCACCCCCACTGGATAGTAAGTACCACCCGTTGAGGCCGTCGCTAAAATGTAGCTGCGATCTTCTTGAGCTGAGGCGTTGCTGATAAGGCCAATAGAGGCCATTGCGATTGCTAAAGTTTTAACTAGCTTGTTGTATTTCATTGTTACTCTCCATGTAGAGTTATTCACGTTATATTTTTGTTAACAACAATCGTTAGATAGCAAGCGCAATGCCAGTTTTTAAATCACTGTTTTAATTGAATTTAATTCCAAGACTCATTTAAAATGAGCTATTTCTTGCTTATTTGACCACGAATCAATGAGCTATTTTTTGCTTATTCAAAGTAAGCTTTAACATCTATTTAAAGATAGCTAAGTCACACTGCGTCGTATTTATGTGATCAATGTTTATAAAGTAACAAATATGAGGTGAGCCATTTTTTGCTCATTGATTTATGACAGCACCTCTCATCTCCTCATCACTTACGAATCGACATAATCGCTTCGGTTCAACGCATAGCGCACCATTTTTTGATTCAATGTTCGGCGGGGTAAATCCAAGTCTTGCATCACATCATTGATGCGCCCTTGATAACGCACTAGCGCATCATGAATCACTTTTCGCTCAAAGCTCTGAACCTGAACCGCCAATGGGATGCCTGCCGTAGTTGATTCTGTTACTGAGTTAGGTCGACACGACAAAATATCGCCAACAGTGAGGCTTTCATCCAGTGCAAAACGAATCGCCACATTACGCAGCTCACGTACATTGCCCGGCCATGCATACGACAACAAGGCATAACGATCGGCCTCACTGGCAACTCGGGTTTCACTGTTCGCTTCTTGAGTGAAGTGTTCGAAAAGAATCAAAGCATCGTCTTCTCGTTCACTAAGGGGAGGTAAATGCAGTTGGGCAACGTTCAAACGATAGAAAAGATCTTGGCGAAAATCAGGATGATTAAGTAGATCGCTTTTCGAAGCAGAGACCACTCGTAGATCAACATGTTGTTGCTGATTACCACCCACGCGTTCTACAACATTATCTTGCAAGGTTCGCAGCACTTTTACCTGCATCGACAGCGGCATACTCTCTATTTCATCAAGAAACACCGTGCCTTTGTCGGCAAATTCAAGCTTACCAATGCGTCGCTTGGCGGCACCAGTAAACGCACCAGCTTCATGCCCAAATAACTCGCTTTCAAAGAGGTTTTCTGGGATCGCGCCACAATTGAGCGGTACAAAAGGGTGTCTTTTTCGCTCGCTAAACTCATGCAAACAAGAAGCAACCAGCTCTTTACCACAGCCGGTCTCACCATAAATGATCACGTTGGTGTCTATGGAAGCGACTTTCTGAATTTGCTCGCGTAGTTCACACATCACCTTACTGCGACCAATCAGCACCTGTTCAATGCCCTTAAGGTTATCCAGATAGTTCTGACGACTGTTTCTATCTTGGCCACTTTGATGTTTTTCAACCGCTTCCGATACCGTTTGAGATAGGCGCTCTGGGTCGAATGGCTTTTCAATGAAATCATACGCGCCTTGCTGTAGCGCTTTCACCGCCATATCAACATCACCGTGACCTGTAATCAAGATAACGGGCACATCTGGCACAAGGCTTTTAAAGCGTCTTAGCAGTTCAACACCATCAATATCAGGTAAGCGAACATCGGTGATGATGGTTTGGAAGTCCCCCAACTCTACGGCATTTAAAGCATCTTGCCCTACTTCAAATGCGGTGACATCAAAGCCCGCCAACTGTAACCATTGGCTGGTTGCTTGACGCACAATCGCGTCATCTTCAATTAAAGCAATACGTTGCATAGTTTGGTTCCGTCGCTTACATCTGGATAATGTCGCCCACGGTATGTAAAAAAGGCGCAGACGAAAAGGAGCTAGCTCCCACTTTGAATAACACTCCTTTAACAGTTTAATAATGTTTGTTAGCTTCGATTTGTCCCACTCTCCACCTTCCAAGCAATAAAACAGTGAAGCTTCGCATCTCATTAATTTGGATAGGCAACTCACTAATTTTAAAAGGATTTAATCAAGTATGATTAACAACAATCGATATTGGTTATTCCTGTGTGCCTGTTTATTGATTGGTTTGGTTCAGGTCACCACCAAGAATGGCATCAGCCAGTGGAAGCTTGAACAAGCCCAACGCTATGCCGAACAGCGCTTCCTTGGTTACATTGCTGAGGCAAGGCGAACCCTGAAGCGTTTCTATTATCTGCCCTATCTGGTAACCAATGATGAAACCACGGTGCGTTATATCGATGGTGAAGACAGCCTTGAAAAACGCATCAAGAAACAGCTGATTCAATTGGATAAAGCCGCTAATACCAAGGGTTGGTATCTGCTTTCTGGCGAAGGGGACTTGTTGGTATCGAGTGTCGAAAGAAGCAAACTGAGCAATAAAAACGCCAGCACGATTGTTTCTAAAATCCACCAGCAAGGTGGTGCGATTTCAGTGGTGACAAAAAACAAAGGCGTGACGCCCGATTACTTCATAGCCGCACCCGTTTATCGAGCGTCAGATGTGGTTGGCATTGTCGCAGTACAAATCGATTTGTCATTGTTAACCGATCAATGGTTTGCCGATGGTGAAGCGATATTGTTCCAAAACCCTCGAGATCAGTTCTTTCTCTCCAGTGACAACAAGCTAAGTGCCGATTGGTTCAATGACACCTTCAATTCTCAGCCGACAGCGACAAAGCGCGAGTTGTATGACCAAACCCACATTCGCGTGTGGCGACTGCAAGGTAAAGACTATCTAATTCAGTCGATCAAGTTAGACGACCTCAATTGGCGTTTAACCTACCTCACCCCATTAACTAGCCTCAATCAAACCACTAACTGGATCAGCTGGAGCGTCGCGGTAGGCTGTCTTTTCATCATGCTATTGCTGGTCATTCTCTACCAAAGACGCCAGAAGAAACTCAGCAACCTACGAATCCAAAAGCTGATTGAAGAGTCTGAAAAACGGTTGTCCGGAATGATCAACAAGACCCACGTTGGACTTGTGCTGATCGATAAACACGGTCACATCCACGACATTAATCTGATGGCGAAGAACTACTTCTGCCTATCCGATTCGATGATTAATAATATCAAGGCATGGCAGCTTTTTGAGGCCGGTAACCCGAACTCAACCACTTTGCAGTTGCTAAAGAACTTGGAACAACATCAGGAGCTAGCCGAGATCACCAGCGTCGAAACCATGGCAAGACGCAGCGATGGCAGCTACTTCCCGGTGTTGTTCTCTATTAGTGCCTTTCCTTGGCATGCCACGACCTATTACTTGTGTACCGTGATTGATATCAGTAAACGTAAGAAAGCGGAGATCGCAGTTCAGGAAGCCAATAAAACGCTGCAACTACGAGTAGAAGAGCGAACACAAGACCTCAAAGATGCACAGCAAGAGTTGGTCGAATCAAGCAAGCTTGCCGCACTAGGTCGCATGTCGAGTGCGATTACTCACGAGCTTAATCAGCCTCTTACTGGCCTAAAAACCCTGCTTTCAAGTAACCAGTTACTGATGGAGAGAGGCGAGACTAAGATGTTGAAAGCGAACATGGACTTGGTAATGACCCTCATCGACAGAATGGCTAACATGACCAGCCAGTTGAAGTCGTTCGCCTTCCAAAGACTAGAAAAACCTTACCCAGTTTCACTAACAGACGCACTGCAAGAAACCCTGCGTATTCACCAAGCACAATTAGAAAGCGTCGATATCCGCGTGCGTGTCGCCTCTAATATTTCGATGATAATGGGAGAAGAAGCGCGGCTAAGACAGGTACTTGGTAATCTCTTAAGAAATGCCATCGATGCCACGGAAAATCAGACGCCAGCGACCATTGTTATCAGCGCTCATACCGAACAACAACGTGTGATCATCAAGGTGCAAGATAACGGTTGTGGCGTATCCGAAGACCAACTCGAAACCATTTTCGAACCCTTCCACACCAACAAAAAAATGGGCGAAGGCTTGGGGTTAGGGCTAGCGATTACAGCCAACAATGTACGGGATATGCAAGGCACCTTGATAGCAAAGAACAACCCAGACCAAGGCATGACATTCTCATTAACGCTACAGAACATTGATAGTAAGTAGTCACTTACATAGAGCTTAGAATTCACATCCAATTGAGATGCTAAAACTAAAAACCGCCCACAGGGGCGGTTTTGATTCACTTTTTAGCGTATGACTTGTTAGCTAATCAGTTAACGGCTTACTCAGCCAACTGCTTCAACAATAACTCTGTAGGGCGAACAATCGCGATAATCGATTCGTCGTAGATTTTCGCTGAGTCAGACAGTATCGCTTGGTAAGCATTCACGTCTGCTTCTCTCACCTTTTCGCCTGCTTGCGCTTTAGCAATCAAGGTTAACGCTAAATCTGCGACTTCAACGGTTTTCTCTGCAACCACCACAGTCTCTACCGAAGATACGTTGCCAGCAAAGACAGTTTTAGCCACTAGTGCAGCCGATTTTGCTTGCTGATAATGCTCAGCAAGTTGCTCCAATGCCTGTTGATTGCCTGTCGCTACTTCATTGACCAAATCTTGCATCTCATACACCGCGTAGCTTTCTACCGGCAGAGCATCAACAAAGCGGTTTAGGCGCTCATATTGACTGTACAAAGTGCCTTTAGGCTCTGTTGAGTTCCACTTCTCCCAGTTACGTGCGTAGTACTGTGCTGGTTCGGTGTACTTCGCAAGCACGCGCAGGTCGTGAATATCTTGACCTTTCGCAATACGTTTTAACAGCATGTCGGCATCCGCATGATGACGAAGTCCAACAGACACTTCAGACCATGTATCCATCGCTTTCATTCGCTTGTACATGCTGCGTTCGTCCGTCAGTTCTGCATCCGACCAGAAACGTTCTGCAATCGCGTAGCTACGAGGCCATAGGTAGTTTTCAACCGTGAGGCTGTCTTTGTTCTCTAGCCACATGGTGATCTCGCCGCCCAAGATAAGCTCTTTTTCTTTATCTGTTAATTCCGCAGGGTAACCACCATTCGGTTCAGGAATCACGCTGCCTTCTACATCGCTGCTCGCAATCACTTCACCTGTGGTTGGCCAGCGCACGTTACCAATTAACTGATAGCTGCCTTCCGCAAACCCATTTGGATTTAGGTTCAGATTGAACTCGGTGTACGACATGAAGTTATCGAAGTGGCCGACAAAGGTTTTACCCGGCACATAATCAAGGATGTAGATCTCTTCACGAGACTTACCGTTGTAATCACTGAACGCGCGGAAAGTACCGTCTTTCGCTTCAATGATAGTCAGTGTTCCCTTACGTGGGCTGCCTTTAGAGCGAGGCTTTTGCCATTGGTAAGTCACAAACTTCTCACCACTGTGCAGCTTATCGTCAACCGTGATACCACTTGGCATTGGATCATTGCGGTAATGGTAGCTGGTTGGCTGAGGCTGATCTAAGTAGTAACCCGTAGAAAGAATACCTGGGTAACCTTCTTTTGCCGCACGACCAATACTGTCGTGTCCTTGCCAGCTTTGAATCACGATAGAAGTTGGCAGATCTTTATGCCAAATCTCATCCCAACCGGTCATCTTCTTGCCGCGTTCTTCCAGCATCTTTTCAACTTTTACGTTGAGGTAAGACTGCAAACCGCGCTCGCCATCGATATTGTTCTCTTCGATGAACTGTTGGTGCTTTTCGCTGTTTTTCCACTGCGCATAGTTCGGCTCATCTCCACCAATGTGGAAATACTCATCTGGGAATAGTTCTGTCACTTCGTCGAACACGTCGCCCAGCATTTCATAGAGCTCTGGGTTAAGTGGGTCCATCAATGGCTCAAATACACCCCAGCCACGTTCTTGTTCGTAGCTTTGACCTTCACCACCCGACATCAAGCGTGGGTAAGCGTGCGCCACTGCAGAAGAGTGACCCGGCAGAGAAACTTCAGGAATCACACGAATACCAAGGTTACGTGCATACTCAACTAGGTAACGAACTTGGTCTTTGGTGTAGTAATTACCATCAGCGGTTTCTGACCATAGACGCGGCCAAGATTCCGTTTGAATACGGATACCTTGGTCGTCCCAGAAGTGCCAATGAAAAACGTTCATCTTCGCCGATGCCATCGCATCTAACTGACGAATCAGCACATCGAATTCAATGAAATGACGCGAGGTATCATAAGAGACACCACGCCAACGGAAACGAGGCTCATCGACAATTGTTACGGCAGGAATATGGTAGCCAGTCGCTGTCGTTTCGACGAGCTGTAAAAGGGTTTCAATGCCGTGAATTGTGCCGTATGGGCTTGGTGAGCTCAGCGTGATTTGATCACCCTGAGTGGTAATTTTGTAGGACTCAACAGAATCGATGTTCTGTACTTCAGACTTTGGCGCCGCATCGATATCAATGATCAGGTTCGCTTCATCCGCGCTATCACCCTGCCAATTTAGAATCGGCACACCCGTCTGACGCTCAAGGCGATCAATAAAGCGTTTCGCTGTATATTCGACACGGTCAGAGTTAAAGCCTTTGATATAAACTTTAAAATTACCATCTACTTTCACTTGGCCAGATTTTAATTCCACAGTTTGTGGATAAGGCATTAAATTCAAGTCTGTATTTGGAGCCATTGCTAAAGCCATTGGAGAAACTACTGAACCGGATATCAATAGTGACAATATAGTTTTTTTCATTATTAATTTTCCTATATAACTTTCATTGTATTTTATTTATCAGAGCCTATTCACAAAAATAACTAGGCTATGTTGTTTTAGAATGAGAAATTAACACCAACTCGGAAACGCCAATCCGTTTTATCGTTTTCTGATTGCACCGTATCCGCATCAACTACTTCAGCGTATGGCCTCACTGTTGGTTTCCATTTGTAAACTGCTTTGACGGTATGCTCGCGGGCATTTAGATCGCCGGTTGCAAGCTCTGTCGTATGATGCGTAATCTGGTCAAAATACGTAAAGGCATACGAAATCATGTATTTATCTGTATTGTATCCCGTCCAAATATCATAACGGTTTCGCTTTGCTGTCTCTTCATCGCCATAGTCATTCACTAAAGCTTCGGTCGAAAAGTCATAACGATAACGGCCATGTACAAAGAGCCCATTGTCAAAGTTGTAATTAAGCTTTAGATAAGGCATCAAGAAGGTATTTGAGCCTTGAAAATTCATCACTACGCCAGGGTTCAGCATAAAACTGTCATTGATGGCATAGGTGTAATAATGGGTAAACTCGGTATTAATCACCTTCGTTTCGTCATACGCTCCCGCTGCATGTCGAACATTCGTCAGTGTTTCTAAACCATACCCATTATCAAAATGGTGACCAACAATAAAACGACTTCGATACTGATCTGTCGTACTTCGATACTCTGCCCTTAAATCGACATAACCCCCGGCAGTTGAGGTCATTGGTAATAATGCTAGTAGTGTTAATGGAAGTAATTTTTTCATAGTTCACCGATATTATGATTATAAAAACCCACCGCACATTGATATATGCAGAAAAGTGTAAATTCGGAGACTACCTTTTGATTTCTTATTAATTATTTTGATTGTATAAAGTGTATTTATAGCTACTGCTCATATTCAGTAGCTATTATTTATTTTAATAAATGCTTAATTTAGCTATTTCACCAATTCAACGGCTTCACGAACCAACACTGCGATCTCATCCCACTGCTCGTTCTCAATCATCTTCGGAGAAACCATCCACGTGCCACCACAACACACCACGCGATCCACCGCTAAGTAATCATTCACGTTATGCTTGCCGATACCACCTGTAGGCATTAGTGACACATCAACGTAAGGCGCTAGCAAAGATTTCACCATGTTGATGCCACCAGAGGCTTCCGCTGGGAAGAACTTCAAGAAATTAAGACCAAGCTCAAGCGCTTGCTCTACTTGGCTTGGGTTGTTTACGCCAGGAACGATTGGCATACCGATCTCTTGGCAACGCTTAACCGTGTTTGGGTTTAGGCCCGGCGCTACGATAAACTCACTGCCCGCTTCTTTTGCAAGGTCGATCTGTTCTGGTGTCAGTACTGTGCCTGCACCGATACACATCTCTGGGTAGGCGTCACGCATCGCATGAATTGAATCCGCTGCCGCTTCAGTACGGAAAGTCACCTCAGCAACTGGCAGGCCATTTTCTACTAACACTTTTGCTAGTGGAATCGCGTGTTCTACCTTGTTGATTTGAATAACAGGGATAACTTTAAATTGCTTAAGTGTGTTGATCATTTCTTGAGACATAATAATTCCGCTTTTTATTTTATTTTTTAATCAGTTGGCTCATAGCGCTCATAGGGATGATCGCGCCTGAGTATTGAATAACGATTGAAGCCAGTTGGTGGCCGAGTTCAGCGGCTTCGGTAGCACTCTCGCCAGTGAAGCGCGCGGCTAAATAGCCCGCTGCAAATGAATCGCCAGCAGCGCAGGTGTCGACCACGTTAGAAACACGAGCCGCTGAGACATAATTCTCAACAATGTTGCCCTGGTCAACTTGAACAACCTTGCATGGTTCGCAGCCACGTTTGATGACGATCTCTTGGCAACCCAAACGAAGGCAGCGTTGTTGAACGCTCTCTGAGCTCCCCCATACAAGCAGGTCATCGTCTTCGGTAATCAATGCGATATCCACCAACGGCAGTAGCTTGGCATACCAATGTTGTGCTTGTTCGGTTGTCCAAAGCTGTGGGCGATAGTTATTATCAAAAATCACCTTACCGCCTTGGTTTGAGAAAACGCTAATAGCTTTAAGCAAGCGCTCACGAGAAGCGTTATCCAGAATCGCGATACTAATACCGCTGATATAAACCGCATCAACTTGTTTCTCTGTCAGCGCGATTTCAAGCTTATTCAGATCATTCGCTTGGAAATAAGATTTGACTGCCGCGTCGTTACGCCAGTAGTGAAAGTGTCGTTCACCAGTCTCGTCGGTTTCGACCATGTACAAGCCGGGCAGCTTGTTTGGGATGCGCTCTACGAAATTGGTTTGAATACCTTCTAACTGCCAGCTATCAATCATATTTTGAGACAGTTCATCGCCACCAAGACCTGTCGCGTAATGCACTGATAGGTCTTTATTTTGAGTTAAGCGAGAAAGGTAAAGTGCGGTATTTAGCGTGTCACCGCCAAACTTTTTGGTTAATGGAGAGCCGCTGATTTCGACCATACATTCGCCAAAGAAAGCAATATTGAAGAGAGAAGATGCCGACATAGCCGCTCCTAAAAATAGAGGTAATTAACTTTAGAAAAGGCCCTACTGCTAAGCAGGGCCTGAATTAAGCAAACCAGTTGTGGAGACTAGGTTTAGCTTGTTTGATTTGCAGGACGTTGTGGTGCCGCTTCTTCTTCAAGTACACCTGATTCAGACATTTCCATCTCCATCAGAGCGCGCTCATCATCAAGAATCGCTTTTGCCATTTCTGGTGTTACTTGGTTAGCCGGAGTACATAGGCTCACTGCGACACCTGCTGCTAGAGCAAACAGACATGAAGGAATCACAGGGTTGCCCCAGAATGCTGTGTAGTCAGCGTTTAGCATTACTACGAATGAAGCCACAGAAGCACCCGCTAGCGTCGCAAGCGCACCTTGCCAGTTGTAGCGTTTCCAGAATTTACCCAACATACCGCACACGAACATGCCCGACATTACCGTTGAAATCATCTTAGTGATGTAGCCAATGATGTCGTTTGACGTAAGGGCGAACAGCAATGCAAAACCAATCACCACAACCAGAGCTAAGCGAGAGTAGTTCAGCATCGACTCTTTGTTTGGTACACGGCCTGTGAACATCACGTAAACGTCACGCAGTAGGATAGACACGCCCGCAATCGCATCAGAGCTTGCACTCGACATCGTTGCAGAAAGACCGGCGATAAGAACAATCATGCCAACGCCAACCGGAAGAACCGTTGCAGCTACGTAAGGGAATGAGTAGTTCGGGTTATCCAATGATGGGTCGATTGCGTGCGCAGCCATACCAATGATTGCAGGGATGATTGAGAAGAAAAGGTACAACACACCCGATGCAACGAAAGAACGACGAATGGTTTTAACGTCTTTGCCTGAATAGATACGTTGGCGGAATGAAGGCGTTGCAAGTACACCCACGCCGATAACCACAGCCAAAGAAACCGCAGGCAGAAGACCCAGTTTATCGATTGCTAAAAAGCTCGTAGCAGCAGGGTCCATCGCAGCGTAAAGGTTATCCATGCCACCGATGTGGTCTACAGACATGACCGCCATTAGGATGAAGCCAGCAAAAAGGATGATAGCTTGGATAGTATCGGTCCACACAACCGCTGTGTAACCACCGATCACTACGTAAATAGTGAATGCCGCAGCAATAATGATTTTCGCAAGGTTAAGGTCGATGTCAGCAATCCACGCTAGGTACATGCCACCGCCTAGAATGTGCGCACCCAACCAACCGATTGACGCGATAAAGATAAGCAGACCAACCACGTTTTTAACGATTCGGTTAGCGCCTACATAGTAAGCTAGCTCTTCACTCATGGTCATGAAGTTCAGTTTACGAACCGGAGCAAACCAAAGGGCTAGCAATAGGATGCCTATCGCACCACCAATGCCGTACAGAGCGCCAGCCCAGCCATTCGCGTAGCCGAAACCTACCGCACCCATACTTGAACCCGTACCGACCATCGTCGCAACGGTTGTACCGAGTACTAAGAATAATGGCAGGCCGCGACCGCCCAATAAGAAATCTTCGCCAGATTTTTGGTTACGCGAGACAAACCAGCCTAACCAAATTAAAAATAATACGTACACGCCGAAGCCTGTAAGAAAAAGTGTGCTGTTCATTTGACACCTCTCAGTGAAATATTAAGCTCATTCCTGAACTTTTATTTATGATTCATTCATTTTATATTTCATATAATTACTTTATTTGTTTTGTATATTTTAATTAAAGTAATTTTTATAAATGTAGGGTGAGAGTATTAAAAGATAATAACAGGGATGACTACCCTCTAATACTCTCTAAGTAGGTTATTGTGATTAGGTTATAACTAAACGCGATCAGCGCGGTAGCAAGTCACATCTACTTCAACTTTCACGTCTACGACTAGGTCACAGACCATGCAAATACGAGCTGGTGGGTTAGCACCGAAGAACTCTTTGAATACCTTATTAAAAGATTGGAAGTAACGAGAATCCGTTAGCACAACCTTTACGTGTACTACGTCTTCTAGGCCGTAGCCCGCTTCAGTCATGATATCGACACAGTTTTGGATCGCTAGGCGAGACTGGTCAACAATGCCACCCTCAACCACTTCACCATCTGTCATCGGTGTCTGGCCAGAAACGTACAGGAAACCACCCGCTTCAGTTGCGCGTGCAAATGGTAAATGTTGTCCGCCTGTACCTGTACCGCCTTCAACACCGTAACGTTTAATAGTCATTTTTTAACTCCACTTCTTTATAGATAATATTGGTTCTGTTCCAACATATTTAAATTAATTCGTCATTTTTATATTTACCGTAAATTTAATTTGATAATTAAACTTTAGTTTCGGTAAATAAAAACGCCTGAACGATTATCTTTTACTTTTCCTTGCTGGTAAGTTAACTCACCATTTACAAATACGCTTTCTATTCCCGCAGCAACTGAAATAGGATTTTCAAATGTTGCTGTATCTTTAATATTCTTTGGATCAAATAAAACTAAATCAGCAAAAGCACCACAGCGAACTTCACCTCGGCCCGCTAAGTTGTAACGCTGAGCGGACATTCCGGTCATTTTGTGAATCGCTTCTGGCAACGAGAACAGTTTTTCATCTCGGCAGTAGTGACCTAACACTTTCGGGAAAGTGCCCCACAACCTTGGGTGTGGATGCGGGTCATTAGGTAAACCGTCTGAACCAACCATAGTCAGTTTATATTTCAATACGCGCTTTACGTCGTTCTCATCCATGCAGTGGTAAACCGCACCCGCAGGTTGAAGCGCTTTTGCTGCATCCATCAAGGGTAGGTTCATTTCATCAGCAATTTGCTTCAGCGTTTTGCCTGCATGTTCTGGTTTTGCTTCAGACCAAGTAATGAAGATGTCGAAATCGTCGGTCACTTGTTTCAAGTCTAATGTCGAAGAACTCGCTGAATATGGGTAGCAGTCGCAGGACACATCTTGATGCTCAGAAACCTTGTCCATTAAGTCGAGTACTTCAACCGTTCTTCCCCAGTTGCCCGCACCTGCACATTTAAGGTGGGAGATAACCACTGGAACTTTCGCGTATTGTCCTGTCTCAAACGCTTCTTCCATCGCGCTTAAGATCTCTTCAAATTCGGTACGCATATGCGTGGTATAGATGCCGCCATGGCTAGACAGCACTTTGGCTAACTGCATCACTTCGTTGGCGTTCGCTTGTTTCGCACTTGCGTAAGCCAGGCCAGAGCTCAAACCTAATGCGCCTTGCTCCATCGCTAAATCAAGGTTGGTTTGCATCTCTGCGATTTCTTCTTCGCTTGCAGTGCGTTGCAGATCGTCCATCACTTGGTTACGCAGTGTGGTGTGACCCACTAACGCTGCTACGTTTACTGCGGGTTGAGCTTGCTCTACCGCTTGTGCATACGCCGCAAAGGTTGGGTATTTAAAATCAGCCTGTGCGCCTAAAAGGTTCATAGGATCAGGCGGGTCGCCAGCCAAAACCGTTGGCGATGCACTGATACCGCAGTTGCCAACAATTACGGTTGTGACACCTTGGCTGATCTTAGGTAGGCAGTCTGGGTAACGAATTACGTTGGTATCGTCATGTGTATGTACATCGATAAATCCAGGAGCCAATGCTAAGCCTGCTCCCTCAACCAATTGGCCACAATCTTCGTGATCGATCTGACCAATTTCGGCGATTTTTCCATCGCGGATTGCTACATCGGCACAAAACGATTGTTCGCCGGTGCCGTCAAACACCTCTACATTTTTGATTATCGTATCGAACAACATTTTTCACTCTCTCAATCCACTGTGTTGATGGAGCTATATTAAGAATCCAGCCGATTATTTTCAGTGACAAAACACACAGAATATTTTAATTTGTGTGATAGTTTCTATCAGAAAACAGATTGCAGATATATTTAAACATTAAATAACAACAACTTAAATCGTGTTAGGAATCAACAATGAAACATACCCCTGAACAAGAAAATGTTAGAAAGTATCAAAAAGAAGGTTTTATCTTGACTGAAAAAGGCCAAAAAGGGAGAGCAATGTCACAACCTGAGAACGATGTTTATCGACTGGTTGATGAAGATATCTCGCTTCCTGTTGCGGTTATCAAACAATCGGCATTAACCAATAACCTAAATTGGATGCAATCATTCGCCGAGCACCATCAGGTGAAATTATCACCACACGGCAAAACATCGATGACTCCTGACTTTTTCCGCCAACAGTTAGAAAATGGCGCTTGGGGAATTACTGTCGCGACACCAGCACAAGCAGAAATTGCGGCGATGGCTAGGGCAAAACGAATCATTATGGCCAATCAATTGGTGGGTAAAACCAACATGGCGATCATCGAACAACTTATTCGCGAGTTTGATGTCGATTTCTATTGTTGCGTGGATTCATCAGTCAACGTGCAGCAACTCAGCCAATATTTCTCCAACAAAAAGCAAACGCTAAAAGTTCTAATCGAGTTTGGTGTTCCGGGTGGTCGTTGTGGTTGTCGTTCACCGCAAGAGGTTCTAGAACTGGCTCAAACCATCCAGAACTCACCATCTCTTTCGCTAGCAGGAATTGAGGTGTATGAGGGGGTAATTCACGGTGATAACGCAGAGCAAGATATTCGTACCTTCTTAAATCAGGCACTAGCATCTGTCGAAAGCCTCACATCAGATGGACTGATTGCAGGGCAACCGATTATCACAGGTGCAGGTTCCGCTTGGTATGACGTGGTTGCGGAATGTTTGGCGAACCTAACCAATTACTTGGCAATCATCCGTCCTGGTTGTTACGCCATTCACGATACTGGGATCTACCTAGATGCCCAAAGCAAGGTGTTGCAACGCGCCCAAGTTAATCAAGGCTATGCGTGTGAATTGGGTGGTGATTTAGAATCGGCGCTTGAGGTGTGGGCATATGTAATCTCTCGCCCAGAGCCTACCAAGCTAGTGGTTGGGCTAGGCAAGCGTGATGTGGCCTTTGATGCGGGTTTACCGATTGCAGAACGTGGTTATCGCAACGGCGAATCTATCCCTGTAAAAGGGTTAACGGCTACAGCCGTGATGGATCAACATACTTTTGTGGAAACGGACGGTTCTTCAGAGATTGAAGTGGGCGACATGATTGCGTTCTCAACCTCGCACCCGTGTTTAACCTTCGACAAATGGCGCTACATTGCCATCAGCGATGACGAACATCAGGTGACCCACTGGGTAGAAACCTGCTTCTAGTTCGATTTTTCGATAAGCTAGAATCAGCGAAGCAATCAGATATACTAACGGGGCTAAGGCTGAGTTTTATATAGGTTAGTGCTCAATGGCTTAATGCTAAATAGCTAGGTTATTACGAGTTAGGTTATTAAAAACTAAGCCATAACGGTTAGCCCCATCAACAAAGGATCAGGATTCTTGAGTTTAGAAGTAGATATCATTTCACAGATAACAGAGCGTTTTCCCGCTCTTCGTGATGCAGAGAAGAAAGTGGCTAAGCTGATCATGGACGACATTGATTTTGCTGCCAATGCCAGCATCACAGAGCTTGCTGAAAGTGCTCAAGTGAGTGAAGCCACCATTACGCGTTTTGCTAAGGCTATCGGCTGCAGCAACGTACGTGATATGAAGATAAAGCTTGCTCAAACACTGACAGTCGGCCAGCGTTTTATTCTCGAACCTGTTGACCAAACGGGTTATCAAGGTATCTACGAATCGATCAAGCAGAGCCTAGACATCAACCGCACCTTGTTCAAAGAGCAAGACGTTGAAACCGCTGTCAGCTGGCTGCATAACGCCAGACAGATCATTGCTATCGGCATGGGTGGTGGCTCGACCATCGCTTCTCAAGAGCTGCAACATCGACTGTTCCGACTGGGCTACCCGGTGGTCTCTTATAACGATGGATTGATGTCACGTATGGTTGCCGCTACAGCAGATGCCAATGATGTGATGGTGATGATCTCAGCAACCGGTTTTACGCCAGTAATCACTGAAACGGCAGAACTGGCCAAGCAGTATGGCCTTAAGATCATTGCAATTACCCCACAAGATACACCGCTGGCAAAGATTGCCGACATATTGTTACCTATCAAGCATATGGAAACAGACTTCATCTACAAACCGTCGGCGTCTCGCTACGCAATGTTAGCCTTAGTGGATGTGCTTTCTATGGGGATAGCAGTCAATCATAAGAATCGATCTCGCGACAAACTACGCCGCTTGAAGGTTGCTTTAGACTCCTACCGAGGTGGCGGCGACCGACAACCTCTCGGTGATTAAACGTTACCGAGACTAAGCTTCCCACAGGTCAGTAAAAATTGAATCTAGATAGAAAAGCCCCGCATTAATCACTCAATCGAGTTGATACTGTTGGGCTTTTTTAGTTTGGATGTTTCCTGAAATCACTCATCTGAGTTAATGGAATTTAAAATGAACTCAACTCGTTCTTCAACAGAGCTCTTCGGCACTTCCACCAGCTGATAACCAAATCGGGTATAAGCTTCCACCATCTTTTCATGGGTAACGACAGCCTCTTCAAAATCCTGTTTACGCTCTTGGTCATTGACGAAAATCGCCTCCCAAGGTGGGAAAATAAACACCGTGGTGCTGTATTCAAGTTCATTGCAGAGATCTAACAAGGAATCTGGAATAGGCAGTGCTTCTAACAGGCTGTAGCCGTATGAATCGACAATGCATCTATCAAAGAAAACGGGCAGGTTACTCGCCTGAAACGCCTGATAATTGGCTAATTCTTCTCGCACCATCTCATCACGAAAGGCCACTTTATCTGACCAAGGCAAAGCACTCCCTTGTTGCTCGACTTGTTGTTGAATCACTTTACGGCCGACTTCTGGTGCACAACGATAACCCTGATTTTTCAACGCGTCGATGACCGAGGTTTTGCCAGATCCCGGCCCACCGGTAAATACGATTAGATTATTCAAATAGACCTCTTCATAGGGGAAAGTTAACGAATCAAAGATAGAATGGACTTGAATTCTGGTTCGCGGCAATCTTTCACTAGTTCGTATAAACTCATTTCCAGCCCTGTGATTTGGACGCCTGCTTCCCGCATTCGGCAAATAGCCAGGTCCTTGTTGAGCACCGTTCTAGAACTAATACAGTCGCTAACGACTTCAACCTTATAGCCAAGGTCCAACAGCCCCATTGCGGTTTGATAGACACAAATATGAGCCTCAATGCCACACACTAACCAAGTCTCTACATCCTTAGCTTGTTGCACCGCCTCAACAAATTTAGGTTCGTCGCACGCGTTGAACGTGAATTTAGGTATCGGCTTAATATCGTTCAATAAGCCATTTAGTTCGCTAACTGTCGGCCCCAACTTCTCTGGGTTCTGCTCCAAACTAATCGTTGGTAGACCCAATACCTGTGCGCCTTCGATCAACCTTTCACAGTTAGTAATCAGAACCTCGCTCTCATCAACAAGGCGTGCAAGCTTGCCCTGAACGTCCACAACCACCAAGCCTGTCTTTTGCCTCATTAGCATGTGTATTCCTTGTTTTTGGCAGCCTAACTCACTACGCAATCTGATGGGTACGTTTTCTACTATGTAACGATTTAGCTTACAAAGCCATACAGTAATAGGTATAAGACTACGGAATAATACTCACCAACGGTCGAAAGACCGCAAAACAAAAATTGATACCGGCATGACATTAAAGAGTGAGTAAGAACGATGAACAAATTAGCGAAATCAGCATTAGCACTGGGCTTAATCAGCGCGGTTTCTCTTCCAGCATTAGCAGCAGGTACTGACGGCGGCGCTTACATTGGTGGCGGACTTAGCATCTATCAAGACTCAGATACGGATGGTGCTCCTAGCCTAGATTCAGATGGCATGGGCTACAACCTGTACGGCGGTTACCAGTTCAACCGTATCGTTGGTGTAGAGCTAGGTTACACGGATTACGCAGACTACAAAAATGCTGGCCAAAAGCTGTCGCCGACGTCTATTTCTGTATCAGCAAACCTAGGTTACACATTCGACAATACAATCCGCCCATTCGTATTGGCTGGTTTAAGCTCTGTTGATCTACATGCGAATAGTGCTGCTATGTATGATGACGATAGCGGTACCGGTTTCCACTTTGGTGTTGGTGTTGAATACACGCCAATCGAACACCTAACACTACGCCTAATCTCGCAAGCAGATGCTGTCAGCGTAGAGAACGACTTCGGTTCGTATAAAAGCGATAACACACTGGCATTCAACAGCATTAGCTTCGGTGGTTCATACAACTTCTAATGTGATTGAACCATGTAGAATAAGCTGAACATACTAATTCACTTTGCTGTTCCACCTTGTCATGAAGGTCACTCAGTAAAGTGAATTTTTTGTTTATACACACCCTATCGCGTCATTTCACTTTAGCCGGTTTATCGCTCACCATCATCTATTTGAACTGTATACGTTAATATTAGAGCTTTCTTGGTAGCGAGGCTAAAATGAAGGGATAAGAGACGCGGGAAAACAAGACCTATGAATCTACCAAACTTAAACATGTCGATAAACAAGCTGCCTTTTGTGTTGGCCGTGTATTACCTGCTTGTCATCAACCTACCGCTCTCCCAAGAACTGTTTAGTATTGTTCAAGCATCGAAGTCTGAAAGCATTGCCTTTCTTATCTCCATTCCTATCTTTTTCCTTGCTGCCTTTAATTTCATCTTCCAAGTTTTCAACTGGCCTATCTTCTCTAAGCCGTTTTTCATCTTATTGCTGATCACGTCAACCTTAGTCAGTTACAGCATGTTTAATTACGGTATATTCGTCGACTACGGCATGATAGAGAATGTGTTTGAGACCAATAGCGGTGAAGCAGCAAGCTATATCAGTGGTCACTCGATCTTATGGCTACTTGCTATGGGTGGTATTCCGTCATTCATCCTGTTATTTACCAAACTTGATAAAGAGTCTTGGAAGGATTTCTTTGTCTGGAAATCGATTGGCTTACTTTCTTCTTTGATCGTCATTGCGATTATTGCCGGGCTTTTCTACAAAGATTACGTATCGTTTGGCCGCAATAACTCGCACATCAAAAAGATGATCATTCCGACCGAGTATGTGGCATCAACGGTGAAATACATCAATAACACCTACATCAAACAACCCATCCCATATCAAGAACTGGGCTTAGATGCTCAACTCAAACCACAAGCGAAAACGGCAAGCAAGCCGACCTTATTGGTGTTTGTACTTGGCGAGACTGCTCGCGTGTATAACTACCAGTATTATGGCTATGAGAGAGAAACCAACGCTCACACTAAGCCTTACAACCCGATATTTTTCTCTGATGTTCAGTCGTGCGGAACAGCCACCGCGGTTTCCGTGCCGTGTATGTTCTCGAACATGAATCGAAGCAACTACGACCGAGACAAAGCCTACAACCAAGACAACGTGGTCGATATTATGAATCGCGCGGGAATTCACTCTATCTGGCGAGAACACGATGGTGGAGACAAGGCGGTCGCACACAAAATCAAAGAGTTGACGCTCGTCGCCAAAGACAGCGACCCATTGTGTAATAAAGATGTGTGTTACGACACGGCGATGCTAGAGAACTTTGAACAAGATACTCAAGATCTTAAGCAAGATAGCATCATTTTCTATCATATTTCGGGTTCTCACGGCCCAACGTACTTTGAGCGTTACCCAGATGAACATAAGAAATTCACGCCAGACTGCGCTCGTGCAGATATTGAAAACTGCACCAAAGCAGAAGTGGTTAACACCTACGACAATACCATTCTGTACACGGATTTCTTTCTATCAGAGGCTATTCAGAAGCTAGAGAAACTTACTGATAAGTACAACGTTGCGCTGATGTATATTTCCGACCACGGTGAATCTTTAGGGGAAAACGGCGTCTACTTGCACGGCATGCCTTATTCATTGGCACCGAAAGAGCAAACCCACGTTCCTATGATCATGTGGATGTCTGATGGCTTTGCCGAACAGAAAGGAATAAACCAAACCTGCTTGAGAAAGGCAGGTAAAGAGCAGAGTTTCTCGCAAGACAACCTGTTCGACTCTTTACTCGGCTTGATGGACGTGCAAACCAAAGAATACCGAGAGAACCAAGATATCTTCGCTTCCTGTCGCTAGTTTGAAATAGTAATTCGTACATATTCCAACCAATGGGGCTCATTTATGAGCTCCTTTTTTGATCCAGAAAAAGTTGTCGTTTTTGTTCAATACCTGCCTAAAGCACTCGCCTACACTTGCTGCTATTGAAACAACAGGAATTAACGCGATGTTAGACATAAAAAAAATCACAACACTTAACGACTTAAGCGAACTTAAAACGGCTTACTTTGCTGATTCAACAGCCCCACTCGATGGGATGTGGCACTTCGGCTTTGTGCCAATGTCAGACCATTACGGCTTTTACGAAAACAACATACTTGTGGGCTACTGCGTGTTGAATGGTGAAGGCTACTTACTTCAGTTCTATCTAGCATCAACCGGCAACACCAATAGCGAAGACTTATTCACCTTAATCGTGGAGAACAACAGCTCTGTGATTGATGAGGTGAAAGGCGCATTCGTGAGCACGGCAGAGCCGCAATACTTATCACTATGCATGGATAACACCGGTTCATTTAAGGTGAATTCATTGATGTATCGCCAAGACCAAGAAGCTAACTCTAGTCGTAATTCGGGTCGTATTGAAGACATCGAGATGACTCTCGCGACGGAAGAACAACTAGAGCAATTAGTGGAATTTACTTCATCAGCGATTGGGGCACCTAAAGAGTGGCTAACTGGTTACTACTGCAACTTGATTGCTCGGCAAGAGCTGTGGGGCTACTGGGAAAATGACCGTATTCTCGCTACTGGAGAGTGCCGCAAGTTTGACGAGCATCAGACGCAGTTTGCTGACTTGGGTATGATTGTCGCGCAAGCAGAACGAGGAAAAGGCTTAGCAACACGCATCCTAAACTTTCTAACACAGCACGCCAACAGCCAAGGTTTGGAAGCGATGTGTTCAACAGAAAGCAGCAACATCGGCGCGCAGAAAGCGATCGCTCGTGCAGGTTTGTCATCGAAAAACCGAATCCTACAATTCGATTTTAGTGAGTTAAAGGAAACGGATTAACCTAGATTCGGATTACCAAACATCAATACTAAGTTCTGAGAGTAGATACAGATAAAAACTGTCACCTGCAGCGATATACACATATAGTTGTGGGTGGCAGTCATCTGAAATAGAAGGTCTAATGATCAATTGGTTACAGTCTCCAAAATCCCCTGAAGTCGCTCAGTTCATTGATTGCTACTGGCTGATCGAGAAGAAGCCCGACGCCCAAACTCATCAATTTCCTAAGCTCAACCCTGATCCTTCAGCGCATTTGATTCTATCTCCAAACGGCCAGCCTTATCACTACACGATAGAGCAACAGGTCGATCAAGGCGTTGGCTGTCATTTACTGCTGCCACACCATAAAGCCATCGAGCTGGATCACTCGAAGCCGTTTATCCACTTAGGTATCAAGTTCCACGTTGGATCTTTGTACTCGCTAACTATCCCTGACTGCCCGCATCCAAGCTTAGATCGCGTCAACACCATCGACCTTGCAGATCTGCTAAACAATCCAAACACCGGTGCAGCATCACTAATCAAGCTCGCTCAAACCGACTTTGAAGATTGTTGCCACCAATTGGATGAATTGCTGCTACCTTGGTTATCGACAGGTAAAATAGACAGACACAGCGAAATCACCCGCAAGGTGTTAGAAGTACTTGGTACAACACCAATTGCAGAGCTCGGCGACAAACTGTTTTGCTCGCAACGCACCTTGGAGAGAAGCTTCAACAAGGTTACCGGATTAACGTTGAAACAGTGTCAATCGATGAACAACCTCGAGGCGATGCTCGAATACTTGTATAAACGAAATTTTGAAGACATTGATTGGATAGACGTCGCCTACCAGTTTGGATTTAGCGACCAGCCACACCTGATTCGTTACCTTAAGAAAACTATTGGCTTAACGCCGAACACTTATGCCAAACAAGGTGGCTTAACCATTGATGTGTATGGTGGAGTGAGATCGGAATAACTCATTCTTTATCTATAACGCACATTCTTTCTACAGTGAATACTCTGCCTGTTGTGTCCCATTAGCTGCAAGTTTTATTGAGTTTAGATTTGCGACTAAATATACTGGAGACACCATCAGACGGAGGGCAAAAATGAATAATAAAAACAAACATATAGTTTTAATTCATGGTCTATATATGCCTGCGTTGATCATGCAATATCTGGATAGAAACTTCAAAAAACGCGGCTTTACAACTCACAAGTTTGCTTACAACTCACTGCGCTTCCCTTCTGCCGCTAAACGCCTCAACCGCTTCGTGAATGCACGCTTTGATGAACACGATGAGGTCTACTTCTTTGGTCACTCGCTCGGTGGCTTGCTGATTCGCCACTACTTTAAGTTCTACCAGCCCGACTTTGCCGACACCTGCATCATTACCGCGGGGACTCCACACAATGGCGCGACTATCGCTAAAACGCTGTCGAATCATGGCCTCGGATTTATCTTTGGTTCAAGCAAGATGATCTTAAGCGATGGCCTGGGTGACTACGATATTGATGTGCCAATTGGTGTCATCACCGGCACCTACGACGCTGGTGTAGGCCGCATTGTATTGGGCAGAAACCCGGGGGATGGTACCGTTACGCTTGAAGATGCCAACCTGCGAGGCGCAACAGACACCTGCGCGCTCAACCTAAACCACACCGCGCTTGTGTACTCTAAGGAAGTAGTCGCACTCTCAACTCAGTTCATCGAACACAGGGCTTTTAAGAACGCTTCATAGCTTATTTCAGTTAGCTTTTACGCGTTTACTCCTGTATCGAGCTCTTGTTCTCTTATTTGTGATGGATAAAAACAAAAATACCACTCTGCGATCGAGTGGTATTCAAAAGTTCATTACTGGAAGTGAGTGCTTGTTACAGACGGTTCACTCGCGTTGGTAAGAACACCTCCCCCAACATGCATCGCACCGAACCACCACCAATGTCTTCAATCGTTTTCACGTTAAATGGTAGCAACTTGCCGTGTGTAGAAAGCTGAGCTAATTGAGCTGGAGAAAACGCATCGTAAGCCGACTGAGACATGGCAATCACCTTGTCACCATTTACGGTTTCAAGTTGTAGGATGTTGCCACAGAATCGGTTCATCTGATCAATTGAGATAGAGATAACCTGCTTATCTTTAGCAAGCGACTTCACTACAAAACGGCGCTCAAACTCTGGGATCACTTCATCACAGATCACGCAGAAATTATCACCAATCGCCATCATCACATTGGTGTGGTAAATCGGCTGACCAGACGGCAGTGCGGTTTGGAATGAAACCACGCGAGAGTAACCAATACGCTTCGCATAGTCTTCTAACACTTCACGGTCACAACGCTGAGAAAGCGCTGCGTAAATGGTCTTATTGATATGGTCGATCACCATCACGCCAGTGCTCTCTAGGTAAGAACCTTGAGCGATGTAAGACTCTAGAGACTCGCTGTGGTTAACAATGCGACCAGATGCTTCAAGCGCTTCAATAAGGGCACTTGGCTTCACTTCATTTTGGCGGTTTTCACACGCCATAGGGAACGTAAATAAGCTTCCGTCACCACAGGTGCTGAACCAGTTGTTAGGGAATACCGCATCTGGGGTTTCCACACCAAGTTCTGGGTAGTCAAACTCTACAACTTGCACACCTTCTTTACGCAACGAAGCGACCATCGCCTTAAATTCGGCCATGGTTTCTAATTTTACCTCAGCTTCAGTCAGATTAACTCTGTGCTGAAACTCATTATCTTGTGCCGTTTCTTCATTAAATTTAAATTCTTTTGGCGGCACCATAACAACGCAATTGGCGTTTTGAACATTAGTAATGTGAAGTGATTTTTTGTGTAGGTTTAACATCTCAACCGTCCCTATCTTTTATTTACCTCAGAATTGTAAACAACTTGTTACGATAAGATTCACTGAAAAGAATAATGATTTGAATATTTATCCCAAACAATTACTGCAAAACTCAGTTTATTCGGTAAATTTTACTGCAAGATAACAGCACATCAGAAAGAACCAACTGTTTGCATATTAGATACAGAATTTGTTGAATAAATATCCGAGTTTCATTCTCTAGCTTGCTGCGGGTTTAGGTTACAATTTAATCCATTTAGCGTTAGGATTATCACCGTTGCATAACAATCAATTACGTTTGAAATAAGCTTAACTTTTCCTGTCCGATTCACTCTAAAATAGGCGTCATGAAAGACACTCTTTGGACCTTTCCTGCGGCATCGCTTAAACCAAAATCCATCGAATGACTTAATGCTTATAAGAACGAATTGGCACTTATATAATTTCAAACTAAGACTGTAAAATTTCAAATCAAACCTATAAAAACAAAGCTACACAGACGATGCAGTTGCTAATAGATGCATTCGTTTATAAAGGGAAATCTATGTACAAAAAATTTGAAGGCTTTACTGAAGCCTTTCCAAAGGGAGAGCCGATACAACCTCCTACTGGAATACTGGCATTTTGCCGCCATTACACTCGTGGTTTTGAAAAGCCGTTAATCTTGCTCGGCCTAATGAGCATGACCATCGCGATCATCGAAGTCGCGCTGTTCGGTTACATGGGTCAACTGGTTGATTGGCTATCAACCAGTAACCCAGAAACCTTCTTAGCAGATAACCAGTCCACTCTTATGGGTCTTGGTGTGCTGCTGTTGGTCGTGATGCCAATCTTGATCAGTGTTTACTCGCTTTTGCTTCACCAAACTTTGCTGGGCAACTACCCAATGTCGATTCGTTGGTTAGCGCACCGCTATCTTTTGAAGCAGAGCTTGTCATTCTATCAAGATGATTTTGCTGGCCGCGTCGCCACCAAAGTAATGCAAACATCGCTCGCAGTACGTGAAACTGTGACCAAGATGGTTGATGTGTTTGTCTACGTGACGGTTTACTTCACCGCGATGCTGTTCATGCTGGCTGAATCAGATTGGCGCTTAATGGCTCCGATGCTGATTTGGCTATTCGTTTACATCGGAATCCAACTGCACTTTGTACCAAAGCTAAAAGACGTTTCTTCAGAGCAAGCGGATGCGCGCTCATTGATGACAGGTCGTATTGTTGATAGCTACACCAATATCGCAACCGTGAAACTGTTCTCACACAGTAAAAGAGAAACTGAATACGCCGAAGAAGGCATGGAAGGTTTCTTAGATACGGTACATCGTCAAATGCGCTTAGTTACTGGCTTCAATATCTGCGTTGAATTCGCTAACTATCTGTTGGTGTTCAGCATTGCAGGTATCTCTATCTACTTATGGTTAGATAACGCAATCACCGTGGGTGCGATCGCGATTGCGGTCAGTTTGGCTCTGCGTATTAACGGCATGTCGAAATGGATCATGTGGGAAATCGGTGGTCTGTTTGAAAACCTAGGCACTGTGATTGATGGTATTAAAACCCTGTCTAAGCCCATCGCTATCGAAGACAAGAAAGACGCAAAGCCTTTGGACGTTCCACAAGGTGGTATCCATTTCGACAACGTGAGCTTTAACTACGGTGAGAATAAGGGCGTGATCAACAACCTTAACCTCAACATTAAGCCGGGTGAAAAAGTGGGCTTAGTGGGCCGTTCAGGTGCGGGTAAGTCTACCCTAGTGAACTTACTGCTGCGTTTCCACGATGTAGAGAGTGGTCGCATCCTGATTGACGGTCAAGAGATCTCAACAGTGACGCAAGATTCGCTACGCAGCAACATCGGTATGGTGACCCAAGATACTTCACTATTGCATCGTTCGATCAAAGACAACATTCTTTACGGTCGACCTGAAGCATCAGATGAAGAAGTTTACGCAGCCACCAAACAGGCTCACGCACATGAGTTTATCGAAACTCTAACCGACCCGTTTGGCAACGTGGGCTACGATGCTCAAGTAGGTGAACGTGGCGTTAAGCTATCTGGTGGTCAGCGTCAACGCGTCGCTATATCACGTGTTCTTCTGAAAAATGCTCCGTTACTTGTTCTCGATGAAGCAACTTCTGCACTCGATTCTGAGGTAGAAGCGGCCATTCAAGAGAGCTTGATTGAGCTAATGGAAGGCAAAACGGTTATCGCGATTGCACACCGCCTGTCGACCATTGCTGCGATGGACCGCCTGATCGTGCTTGATGCAGGCAATATCGTAGAAGAAGGCACGCACCAAGAGCTAGTTAATCAAAATGGCATCTATGCACAACTATGGAATCACCAAACAGGTGGCTTCATTGCCGATGATCTTGAGCAAGCTACGAGCACTTAATTTTTGTGCTATTTTAAAAGTGCGGCGTGATTCACACCAATTTGTTAATTAGCGGTAAATTACACGTGGCAGAATGTTATGTCGTAATTATATAATGACATTAATACCAAAGACGCCTCGCTTGCGCGTTCTGGAATAAGGCTAGACTTCGGGGGGAGGCTAGCCTTTTTTATGCCTGTTATTTGGCCCTCTTTACTACCTGTCCAATAAACTTCATCGATCCTTTTGTTTTTTTCTTGGCGTTTTTTTCTTAAAATGCGCGCAATATTCTTTCTAGAGATTAACCATGAACAAAAGTGTCTTAACTAACGTTATTGCGTTAGCACTGCTTGCTGGCGGCTATGCGACAGCAAACCAATATTTGCTTTATGCAGGTCTATTCGCATTTTCTGGTGCCATCACCAACTGGCTTGCGATTCACATGTTGTTCGAGAAAGTACCCGGTCTATACGGTTCTGGCGTTATTCCAGCACGCTTTGAAGAGTTCAAGGCTGCCATCAAGCAACTCATGATGGAACAGTTCTTTACTGAAAGTAACATCGACCGTTTCCTAAGCAGCGAGATGACAGGAAAGTCGCTCAATCTAGAGCCTGTAATTCAGAAGATCGACTTTAATCCAGCATTCGACTCGTTAGTAAACGTTATCGAGAATTCACAGTTTGGTGGCATGTTGGCAATGTTTGGTGGCACAGAAGCACTAGAGCCTATGAAAGCGCCATTTGTGGAGAAGATGCAAGAATCTGTGATTGAAATCAGCAAGAGCGATTCAGTGAAGAATGCCATCAAGGAAGAGCTGGAATCGCCAGCAATGATGGATGAAATCAAAGAGAACATCGAAGCTATCATTGATCAACGTTTGAATGAACTGACACCTAAACTGGTGAAAGAGATGGTTCAGACCATGATCAAGAAACACCTTGGCTGGTTGGTCGTCTGGGGCGGTGTATTCGGCGGTGTTATTGGTCTTATTTCAGCGGCGATTACACTGTAAAGCGCCTATGACTGCGCTTATCTGATTGTCCTTTCTGGCAGTCACAAAAAATGGAAGCTCATCAGCTTCCATTTTTTATATCTAGACAAGCATGATTGAAGTAAAAGCCAGCCCTATTTTAAGGTTGCCAATAACTCAGGGTTAACACCAAAGCCCTTCTTATGCTCTTCAATCACCACTTCACTACGTGTCTGAATCACACCAGGTAAGGTACCCAACTTAGTGGCCATAAATGCTTGGTACGCCTTCATGTCTTTCACTCGAACCTTAATCATGGTGTCGAAGTCTCCCGATAGTGAATAGCACTCTTCTACTTCGGGCATCATTTCCACGGCTTGAGCAAACTTATCAAAGATTGAAAAACTGGTTTGGTCAAGACGAATATGAATGAAGACTTGAACATCGAGTCCCAACTTCTCTGAGCACAGCTCAGCATGGTAACCCGTTATGTAGCCCTCTTTTTCCAATCGCTTGAGTCTATCAGAGCAAGGAGACGTGGTTAGGTTGACCTGCTTGGCCAACTCAACCACGGGTAAACGCCCTTTCATGTGCAGAATTCTTAGTATCTCTTTATCGATACGATCAAGTTGATGCTGAGACATAACATTCCTTAAACATTCTAAATTCTGCTCAGTATATTCCATACCTAGAGCAATCGAAGAAAACCCCGCTCACACATTTAAAAACTAAACGCACAAGTGACATTCATATCAAATATAAATCAATACAAACCGATAACACGCCTTATAAATCAAACCCTGGTTATTAACAAATTATTATAGGAATGACCCGATAAACAAATAAGTTGAGCCAGAAACGAAAGAAAGGATATATGGCAAAGTGAATAATAGAATTATCAAAGAGAAAGGATGACTCTATTATGAAAACACAAGAACTCGCATATAAGCCTTACGGTATTGGTTCATGGACACACGTAACGGTATCAAAAGATGTGGCTCAGGCACTAGCAAATGAGTACTCAAGCTATGGTTGGGATGTGAAGATTGATGGCGACGCCATTGACGCTGAGCTAGCACTCAAAGCCGCATAGAAACGCAAAAACCTCCTAAAGCGGAGGTTTATCGATCTAAGTTAGCAAGCACTTACTATAAGTTAAGCTAAACCAACTTGGGGTACAGTACTTCCTGTTTCGCAACGGCAATTACACGTTCGGCAAAAGTGCTGCGTTTCCATATCATAATATAAGTTGCCACTAAATAGCTTTGAGGTCCATTGCATCATACGGCCAGAGGCTGTCTCGGGCTCTGATTCACAACGTTTCATTATAGACTTATGTAGTGTTGTTTTTTTACATCCTTTGCAATAGAGATCAGGCATACCTTTGTCCTATAGGTCTTTAGTGGTTACTGACAATTGACACATCATGTCCAATTCGGTTCCACAATTCACCGAGCTAATAACAAAAGTGAGCGCCAAGTTCAAAAAATAGCCACTTTTCTATTTCATTTTTTGACATCACACGCCATTGAGTAAGTTGATCTTTCAGTTCTCACGCAAGATCCGGCCGCTTCGATTTACATTGTAAAACCCCAACAACCGCTCGTTCACGCCTGATTTCAACCTGATCTTAAATACGACAAACGTCGCACCCCCATAACCAAAGTGCAGATATAAATCGGTTATTCAAATTGCCGAATCAAAACTCATAACCTATACACCTTTGTATGACGCGATTAGAATACTCGGCTATCAATCAAACATGCCTGTTTAGTTCACGCTCTCGCAACCAATGAGGTAGAAATGCTCACCGTCACTCAAATTGCCAAGGCATATAACATATCTCGCACCACCATTTTGTACTATGAGCGAGCAGGGTTGCTTCTGCCTCATAGCCGCTCAGACAACGGTTATCGTTGGTATGGCGACAAAGAACAGACTCGTTTAGAGAGTATCATCTCTTACCGATCCTTTGGCCTGTCCATCCAAGAAATTGCCGCACTAATCGATCGCAAGGACGATGTGAAACAAGAGCAGACACTAGTGAACCAGTTCAACGCTTTAGAAAAGGAGATTCAGAACCTTCGCCAACAGCAGAAAGCAATTGTGATGTTATTGGAACAACCAGAGTTGCTAGAACAGAAGATACTGACAAAAGAGCGCTGGGTGCGGGTGATGGAGAACGCCGGGTTCGACGAAGAGGACATGAAAAACTGGCATAAGCAGTTTGAGAAGATGGAGCCAACCGCTCACCAAGAGTTTTTAGAGTCTTTGAATATCAACCAAGATGAGGTCAAGAGCATTAGGGAGTGGTCAAAAAAATAGAGCCACCGAAGTGACTCTATTTTTATAGTTAATATGTTTGCTAATTCATCAGAATTTTACAATGTAAATTCGTCTAGTTTTTCACCTAGACGAACTCCAACGGAACTAGTCTAGCTCAACTAGGTTCTTCTCGAACTCAGCGTGTTGCTTCTTAACTTCATCTTCTGGCTCACCAGTAATCAAGCTAACTACAACGATAGAAATCGTTGATAGGATGATTCCTGGTACGATTTCATACACATCGAACCAACCGCCCGTGAACTGCTTCCAAAGTACAATCGTAACACCACCAACCACGATGCCGGCTAGAGCGCCGTTACGGTTCATACGAGACCAGTACAGGCTCAATACGATAGCTGGACCGAATGCAGCACCAAAACCAGCCCATGCGTAAGATACAAGGCCAAGTACTGAACTGTCTGGCGTCATCGCTAACACAAGAGCAATCAGAGAGATTAGGATAACCGCGAAGCGGCCTACACGAACGATCTCTTCAGACGTCGCATCTTTCTTAAGCACTTGCTTGTACAAGTCTTCTGCCATTGCAGATGAAGAAACAAGAAGTTGTGAATCCGCAGTACTCATGATTGCCGCTAGGATTGCAGCAAGTAGGATACCTGCGATTACTGGGTGGAACATCGCGTTCACAAGAAGCATGAAGATCTTCTCGCCATCGTCTAACTTAGGTGCACCAGAGTTCGTCACGTAGATTAGACCAACAAGACCCACAAGCATTGCACCAATCATAGACAGTGCAGTCCATACCACCGCGATACGACGCGCTGTTGTTAAGTCTTTATTAGTACGTGTTGCTTTGAAACGAGCAAGGATGTGTGGTTGACCGAAGTAACCTAGACCCCATGCCGCTAGCGAGATGATCGCGATAGCAGAAAGCGGCTCACCTTTCGCATCATTCCATAGCGTTAGTAGCTCTGGGTTGATGTTGTGTAGGTCGCTAGATAGCTGACCAAGGCCGCCGTTCATTGCTGCGATTGGTACAATCAATAGCGCAGCAGACATTAGTAAACCTTGAACCAAGTCAGTCCAAGATACCGCAAGGAAACCACCAAACAGGGTGTACGAAACCACACATACCGTACCGATAATTACCGCCGTTGTGTAATCTAGGCCGAATACCGTTTCAAACAATTTACCACCAGCTACCAAGCCTGAACTTGTGTAGAAAAGGAAGAATAAAAGGATAAAGAAAGCAGAAATTGTTTGGATCAGCTTAGAGTTATCGTTGAAGCGACGAGATAGGAACTCAGGCAGCGTCAGTGATTCTGTCGTAATACTGTAAGTACGTAGGCGTTTAGCACTGATTAACCAGTTTGCCCAAGTACCAACAAGTAGGCCACCAGCAAGCCAAAATGCTTCAAAGCCAGCGGCGTAAGCGTAACCAGGCAGGCCAAGTAGCAACCAACCACTCATGTCTGATGCACCAGCAGAAAGTGCAGCAGGCCATGGGCCTAACGAACGACCACCTAGGAAGTAGTCAGTTGAGTTAGATGTACGTTTGTAAGCAATAACACCGATCGCTAGCATCATAATTAGATACGCAATGAACGTCGTCGTTATTGCAAAACTGTTTTCTATCATTTGATAGTCCTCATTTTGTAGAAAGCCTTCCATGCCTAATTCAATGCAAGACACTCACCGTAAAGGCAAGCGAGTGCATTGAGTTAGGTATTCAGGCTCCAAAGCACTATGGGTTAAATCCAAAAGTGGAAAAAACCAAAAGTGATTAGAGCCAATTTTACTGAAGGTTAGTGAGCTTCGCTTCCAAGTTCGAGCAAGGTCGCGTTACCGCCCACGGCTGTTATATTTATAGTTCGCGTGCGCTCGGTAATGAAGCGCAGCGATAGGTGTGGATCATTAGCAACATTCATTGCCGTCAGATCCGTTTCAGCGACTAAACCGACGATTGCACCGTCACGCTTAGCAAGCTGTAAATTGATAGCTTGTGCCGTTTGTGAATTACCCACATAACCTGCACTTCGTACATCGTAAGACAGCAACTGTTGAGCGGCGTCATACGAGGCAACCTGTACCAAGTTAGTTGGCAAATTCGCTTGTTTCGCAGCCTCAGAAATTAAGGTGTTGAACTGCACGTCATCACTGCACAATTGAACGCTGTTACCAGCCAATAGTGCAGCGGTAATCATTGCCATTGCGGTTTGCAGTGCCGGCACTTTCTCTTCACAATCATCAACAATCACTAAAGCCACACCACGACCTGCGGCATACAGCTCATTGGTTTCGCCCGTAGGGCCAGCCATTAGATGTTGTTCAGAAAGCAGCGCAGACGCTTGCTCTAGGTGATAAGTCGCCACCGCCGCCAAAGGCTTAGATTGACTCTCGATCTCTGATTTAAATGAAAGTACCTGAGCACTCTTATGATCAAAGTCGGTAAGATTCCATTGTTCCCACGCTAACAAAGCATCAGAAAAACCTGTCACTTGATGAACCATGATACTGCTCCTTATGCCTTGTCTTGTGATTGAGAAAAATGAACATCAGTAAAGCGATATAGGTAGTGAGGACCGCCCGCTTTAGGGCCTGTACCCGACAAACCTTGACCACCAAATGGTTGTACACCAACAACAGCGCCCACTTGGTCACGGTTGATGTAGCAGTTACCCACACGAACGTGTTTTTCGATCCAACGGTAAGTTGTTTCGTTACGGCTGTGGATACCCATGGTTAAACCAAAACCAGTTTGGTTAATTTGATCAACCACTTGCGCCAGTTCACTCGCTTTGAAGCGAACAATGTGCAGCACAGGGCCAAACTGTTCTTCTTTCAAGCAACTGATGTCATCAATTTCAAACGCACTTGGTGGGACAAAGTCACCATGTTCACAATCCGTACCTAGAGAAAGTTGAGCCACCTTCTTCTGGGTATTGGTCATGTTTTCTAAGTGAGCCAACAACTTCTGTTTCGCGTTTTGGTCGATAACAGGGCCAACATCGGTTTTATGAAGATGTGGAATGCCAACACTCAATTCGTCCATTGCACCATGAATCAATGCAATCACACGGTCTGCGATGTCTTCTTGGATGTAAAGCACACGCAGTGCAGAACAACGTTGACCTGCTGAAGCGAATGCAGAACGAATAACATCACGAACCACCTGTTCTGGCAGTGCGGTACTGTCGACGATCATTGCATTCTGACCACCGGTTTCCGCGATAAACGGAACAGGCTTAGCGTTACGACTCGCCAATGACACGTTGATACGTTGTGCTGTTGGTGTTGAACCCGTAAAGGCAACACCAGCAATTGCATCATGGCTGGTTAGTGCACTGCCGATCTCAGCGCCACGACCCGGTAGTAACTGAATCGTGCCAGCAGGGAAGCCTGCTTCATTCATCAGTTCAACCGCACGAGCTGCAATCAAGCTTGTTTGCTCTGCAGGTTTCGCCACAACCGTGTTACCTGCGACTAGTGCCGCTGTAATTTGGCCAAGGAAGATAGCGAGAGGGAAGTTCCAAGGGCTGATACAAACGAACACACCACGACCTTGTCGTGAAGCGATTCGAGTTTGACCGTCAAAACCTTTTAGTTCGAAACCTTGTAGGTTGTCCGCTTGTTTTGCGTAGTAACGACAGAAGTCGACTGCTTCACGTACTTCATCAATGCTATCGTGAATTGTCTTACCCGCTTCTTGATGACAAATCGCCACCAGCTCAGCTAGGTTGTCTTCCATTAGGTCAGCCAGCTTCTCAAGTGCAGCCGCTTTGGTTTCTACCGAAGTTGCGTTCCAATCAGCGAATGCCGCGTCTGCGCCAGTGATCGCTGCGGAAACATGATCAAGGTTAGCGAAAGCCACCTGACCCACGTTAATTCGACGATCGTAAGGTGCCGTCACTTGCTCAATATTCTGATCAGCCTTGATCATGCTTTCGGCAAGAGATTCACCGTTGATCACAGGGCCAGCAGTCCATTGATTGTTTAAGAAGCCTTTTACTTGCTCTTCAAACTGATGCGCTTCGCTTTCGATATCAATGTTCACACCGTAAGAGTTTTTACGCTCAGGGAATACTGCCGGTGGTAATGGAATCTTGGTGTTATGTAATGTATCGAATGCCAGAAGCATATCGACAGGGTGTTGAGTCAGCTCTGCCACTGGGCAACGTGCATCAACTAGACGGTGTACAAACGAGCTGTTTGCGCCATTTTCTAACAAGCGACGTACTAGGTATGGCAGTAGATCTTTATGGCTGCCAACAGGTGCGTAAATACGTACCGACTGTTGGTAAGCTTCCATTGCATGGTTATAAAGAGAATCACCCATGCCGTGTAAGCGTTGGAATTCAAAGTCTTTATGGTCAGTCATCACTGCAATAGCAGAAACGGTGTGAGCATTATGGCTCGCAAACTGCGGGAAGATATTGCCACGAACACTTGGGCTCAATAGGTAGCGTGCACAAGCAAGGTAAGCCACATCAGTCGCTTCTTTACGTGTGTAAACTGGGTAATCAGTAAAGCCCGCTTGTTGCGACCATTTGATCTCGCTGTCCCAGTACGCGCCTTTCACCAAGCGAAGCGGGATTAAATCACCCTGCTCTTTTGCTAGACGGTTTAGCCATACTAGAACCGGTAATGCACGCTTTGAGTAAGCCTGAATAACCAGACCAAACTTACCCCAACCTTTCACAAGGTCAGTGCGGTACAGTTTTTCGAATAATTTAAGAGATAACTCAAGGCGATCCGCTTCTTCAGCATCAATCGTAATCGCAACATCAAGCTCGACAGCACGGCGCAATAGCTGCTCTAGCGTGCCACAAAGTTCAGTCAGTACGCGGTCTTCGTTCGCCACTTCATAACGAGGGTGAAGCGCAGAAAGCTTAATCGATACCGATGGAGCTGGGCTCGATTTTGAAGAGACATACGTGTCTCGACCTAC
The DNA here is from genome assembly GCF_024347515.1 of Vibrio gigantis. Lineage (NCBI taxonomy): Bacteria > Pseudomonadati > Pseudomonadota > Gammaproteobacteria > Vibrionales > Vibrionaceae > Vibrio > Vibrio gigantis. The sequence goes on along the minus strand of NZ_AP025493.1, from coordinate 1,349,139 downwards.
GGCTTCAATCGCCATTAGGTAATCTTTAAAGTACTTGTTTGCGTCAGCTGTGGTTAATGCTGCTTCACCGAGCATGTCGTATGAGTAGGTAAAGCCTTTGTCACGCATAGACTTACCGTTCTTTTGCGCTTCAGCAATACTGCGGCCAAGAACGAATTGGTGACCCATCACCTTCATGGCTTGGTGCATCGCTTTACGAATCACCGGCTCAGAAAGCTTGTTCACTAAGCGGTTCACGGCTTGACCGGCACTCTGCTCTTTAGATGAAAGCCCAACCACCTTACCTGTGAGCATTAAGCCCCAAGTGGATGCGTTAACAAACACTGAGTCAGAATTCTTTAGATGAGATTTCCAATCCGCAACACTTAACTTGTCGCGAATCAGTGCATCAGCGGTTGCTGAATCAGGAATACGCATCAAGGCTTCCGCCAGACACATCAGCAAGATGCCCTCTTGAGTATCTAAGCTGTATTCAAGCAACAGCGCATCGATCATCTGGATAGAAGTTTTATCCGCACGGATAGCTTCGATCAAAGAAGTCGTTTTGTCTGTGATTTGCTGCTTTTCAGACTCAGAAGGGGTAGCTAGTGGCAGAAGTTGCTCTAGCCATTGGGTTTCATCCACCATATATAATGGTGAGATAAGCGACCATAGATCAGCAAGCGACTGCTCATTGAATTCTGGCTTTAACACATCAGTAGCTGTAAACATGCGTTTTCCTTAATCTCACACCCGGAATTAGCCCGGGGATCTCTACAATGGCTGCAGTGTATTTAGAGTATATAAGGATTACTTGTCAAAAACTCCGAGTTTTTTGCTAAAAACTCGCTTTATTAACAAAACAAACACAACGTCACATATGAAACTTTAAAATAATATGCCGTTTTGTTTCACTATTTAACAGAAATTTTCTTTTTGTATTGAGATGGAGACATACCTTGAAGGCGTGAAAAGGTGTGAGTAAAGGAGGATTGACCGGAGAAACCAGCAAGCTCTGCGACCTGACCAAGGCTAAGATTACCTTGTTCAATTAAGCGGCGAGAGCGATCGATACGCTTACCAAGAACATACTGGTGAGGTGTAATACCCATTTGTTCTTTGAACAGCATATGAAACTGGCTTTCCCCCAAGAACACACTGCCAGCAAGCTGCGCGACCGAGATCTTATTCGCGAGGTGTTGCTCGATGTAGCGATCCAATGCTTCAAGATCAAAACGCGAGTCTTTAATCGAGGTTTCAAATGCCGAGATGTGTCTTTGCATTAACGCGATCACCGTGTCATTACAGGCACGGCTTAGCAATAGATCATCAGGGCTGGCCTGCATCTCTTGCACCAACATATGGATAAGCTTTTGAATTTGCGCATCTAATTGGAAGTAGACGCTCGATGATTCTAACTGGTTAATCTTCTCTAGCATTAGAGGGTCATCATCAGTTGGCACAGGCATGTTGAGCACTAGGATATCCGACTGACCGACCACACCACCGAAAGCATGATCAGAGCTCGCCGTTACCACACAACCTTGACCCGGCCCGATAAGATTACCTTTACCACAAACTTCAAATTCCGCCTGACCTTTCAAACCAATCACTACCTGCGAATAGTGGTGATCGTGACAATCCATATGCGAAGGCAAAGTAATGATCTCCGCAGGTCGAGGGCCAGTAAGGCCTAGCGGGGACAAGTCTAGGTTTGGAAAGGGTAAAGGTTTTGGCATGACAGCAAAGTACTCAGATCGACATAGTAAGAATAATACTCTGAAATCTGCATAAGATGAATTTGTAAATGATCATGAGAGTCATTTCCTGCCCCCAAAGGAAAGATCATCACGGCGATCATCTTGATCATGCCTCCGGAAAGATGATCAAGAGTGTATAAACTACGGGCATTGTAAAACCAATCGTTCCGGCGAGTTTAGGGACTTCACAAGCAATCACACAAACACGAAAAACCATGTCGTCAATAAATGCTTCATCGCCCCAACATAATGAATAAATTTTCTTATATAGCTCAAATAATTGGCTATAAACCTGTAAAAAGTGTATCCGAAGTACCGAAACTTGGCTTTTGAGTAGATTGGATAGCAATAAAACGGTATAAAGACGGGTACTGTGTTAATTGCTAATAACTAGTGACTCACAACTAGGAAGTAGACACTTTATTAACGAGCCAATTTCAATCTACAAGTTGCAGGGACCTATGACTAACTTTCGAATTTCAGCGCTTTTACTCGCGCTATCCCCACTTTGGGTATCTGCATCGGTATCCGCTGAAGAACTGAATCAAGTCGATCCCGTTTCAGCCATCGATGCAAAGCTAACAGAGAAAAACTCAGATATTGAGCGTATTTCAGCAACCAAAGTATCGGCGACTGAAAACCTAAAACAACTTCAAAATAAGAACAGCAAGTTGTTACGCGAAGGTGAAGAACTTAAGGCAAAACGTAACAGAGCTAAGTCTGTACTCGATAAACAGTACAGTCGTTTACTTGAAGATCCAGAAACGGATTTGGTCTCTTTCCAAAAAAGTTACCAAGACGCTTGGGCTGCAGTTAAAGAGAATCAATCGTCTCAGCTAGATAACGAACAAGCGATAAACGAGAGCGAAATTCACCTTTCTCAAATCAAACAAAAGCAAGCTCGTCTTAATAATGAGCTAGCAAACTTGAGAGAGTCAAAAGTTGAAGCTCGCGTAAAACGTATCGCAACAGAACTGCGTGAAAGTGCGGTTCTAGAAACCAGCTACACCACCACATGTTCATCAACAATGACACTAGGTGAGTGTACTGCTCAGGGTAAATACCTGACCAATCAAAAAGCCGTACAAACGTTCAAGAGCCAATTACTTGAGCAGCTCACAGAAAGCACACTAGCGAAGCAAAACTTACAAGGTGTTCAGCTGAATATCCATGTTCAAGACAGCCAAGCGATCAAGAGTGGTTTCTCTGGCAACAACTCTTACTTCATGCAGATGCAAGCTCAGCTTCAAGCAAAACCGGAAGCTGTCGCAGCATGTAACCTATTGAATGTTTCAACTCGCTACTGTTTAACGGGCAGTGACGCAGCGGTCGTTAAGAAGAGTGATAAACAGTGGGCTAACGTGACGGTGCGTTCTGATCAGTACAATGACTCAGTAACTATCAACGGCATTAAGTATGGCAGCACACCTCTTGAGGTTGCACTACCAAGTGGTCGTCACCAAGTAACCATTTCAAAACCAGGTTACGAGTCTTACAACCGCACAGTTACCATCAACGGCAGCGACACAATTTGGGTTAAGCTTCTTCCTAGTAAGCAAAGCTAAGTCGGGTATTGAATCTGATATAAACAGCTAAGCCCGTTGAGATTGAAATAGCCGTGCCTGTTTCACAAAGCTGAATGAATACTCGCCATTTTGTTGATAGTTATAAAAAGTAGCTGCAGACGAAATGGCGTTTTCGTTTAGAATATTCGATTAACCTAAATTACG